>CAJUCQ010000040.1 GCA_910584905.1 uncultured Muribaculaceae bacterium | reverse complement strand
CGACCTGCGACAGCTTATAACCAAACAAGACCCATCAACCAATTCAGACCAAAATGTCAAAGAACTCTCTTTATTTGATGATTTTTAAACTAACGCGATTTTTATCGCACCAGTAGTAGACTGACACTATATGTTTGAAACGAAATCTTCGAAGACCACACCTTCCGGGCTGGCTTTTACTCATAATCCCGCAGTATTGGAGTGCCCGGAACTGCCCGGTGGAATCGCCCCGGGTGGCGTATATCCGCTAAGGGTCGAAATCGACGGAAAAAACGTTTTTTCCGGAAGGTGCTCTTTCCCCTATTTCATTAACATCGCCGAAATCGTCGACGCTTTCACGCCGCCGATTCCGGATATTTCGGAGGGCGTGTCCGTTAACGGTATGCCTTCGCTGGTTTGCGTCGAGGATTACGATATGATGACCCGACGGGAGGTCTACGCATTCGTTGACGCCGAAGCTGATGACGAATTAGGCTTTTTTGCTATTCCCGGCGGCGTGTCTCGTCAGAACCTGAGAATTTTTAACGGAAATGATTCCGACGTCTTTAAGGAGCGCTTCCTTGCCACGGACCGTAATTTCTTTTTCTCTACAAGGGCCGCCACGTGGCGCCTCGTTTTGAAAGAAACGGAAATCGCGCCTCTTTACTTCATCACCGACAGCCCCGCGAGCTTCGCCGTCAGGGAACTCGCTACCGACCGTGAGCTGAAAGTCGACAGCCTGATTCCCGGAATTTATGCCCTCGACATCGACGCCCTGCGCCGACATTTCTTCGAGATGGGAGTCCTCGCCTCGGTCTTTGACATTTACAGGGATTCAAAATTTGCTTGCCGTATCGTCATCGAGAGGGCGCAACCCGCGCCGGAGAGATTGATTCTTAAATTCCGTAATTCGCTCGGCGTTTTTGAATTGATGGAACTGACGGGAAGCCCCGAGATTTTCGCCGATTGGCAAACGGCGGAGGAGGCTTTGTTTGACAGCTACGACAAGATCGTCGACGATTTCGCCTGCGCTCGCGAACGCATCCCCGCCTCGCGCACGGTTAACGTCTCTTCCGGGTTCAAATCTTCTTCCGAACTCGCTTTCATGCTCGACATGCTTTCGAGCGAGGAGGTGTGGCTTCTCGGTCTTGCCGAAATGCCGGTGCGAGTTATCCCGACGGCTGAGGATTTCTCGTTCTCGTCGCGGCCGACGACCCCGAAATCCGTTGCACTGACGCTTCGACTTGTCGACGATGACGCCAATATTATGCCCGACATTTCTGAGGACGGGGCAGACTTCAAGCGCCGCAGGGTTTTCTCAAAACATTTCTCTAAACATTTCAATTAACTACATTATCATGGCTCAATTTAATCAAGAGTTTATTGACGGCCTTATCCTTAAAATAAAAAGTACCGAAGAGCCGGAGAGTGTCACAAATACGATGCTGGCCGCCGTGCTCGAACACTTCAGCGACAACTACAGGGAGTTGCTTGACGCCTCGGCGGAACTCGACCTTGAACGGGCGCAACGACAGGCTGCAGACGCGGCTCTCAGCTCAACAATTGACACGCTGACATACGCTCTCTCGCAAGTTAACGAATCGCTGAAAGCAGTCCGGCAAGCCGCCGACGCCAACACGGCGGCCATCGACGCGCTCACGGGCGAGAACGCCTCGCGCGCTATCGACAATTTTAACGAAATCTTACGCTTTTTACAAGGTCTCAAGGATGACGAAAATCTTCTCGACTTGCTCAATCGTACGATTTCGGCCCGTGTGGCCGCGCACCGGCGCGAGGCGGGAGTATATCCCTTCGACGGATATTGCGCGGACGTCGATATGCTTGACGCCGAGTATGAGGGGCAGGTCCTTTGGGACAAGTCACGCTCGTGCTTCATGGAGTGCGCGGATCTCGACGAGAACGCGTGGACCGACGCCGGAGAGGATTTTTGCTTGCAGGGCCACGAAGGCGCCATCCCGCGGACTGACCGCCTTTATCGCGCCGGCGGCGCGCTTTACCGCATACGCGGCTCGGAGGACTCGGGCTTCGACCTCGTGCGCCTAGTCGACGAAGAGGATTGGCGGGACGTCACCGCGGCTATCGGCGACAACGCCGAGGCGATACGCACGGAGCAAAAGCGGCGCGAGGCAAACTGCGACGCCCTGAGCCTGCGGATTGAGGCCAAAGCCGCGGACATCGGAATATATCCTTTTCACGGCTTTGAATCGACTTCGACGCTCGATGACGTGGCCGACGATTATGCCGAGGGGGCGGTCGTTTTCGTAAACGGTCCGGCGACGTTTATGATGAAGACGCGGACCGACGAGTGGGTTGCGGCCGGAAGCGATTACAACACTCCCGACGGAGGGGCGAAGTCGGACCGAATATTCCGCCTCGGCCAAGGGTTCTATATCGTCAAGAATGCTTCTTTGCGCCGAATTGTCAACGCCGATGACCTCCAAAGCGTGCAGCGCTTGCTTGAGTCGACGATGAATGGTATCGCCAACGGTATGGCCTCACGGGTGGCCGCGCACCGACGCGAGGCGGGAATATATCCATTCGACGGGGTGTACACGAGCCGCGAGGAAGTTGACGAGCCGAGCGTGGGGATGATTGTGTGGGACTCGCAAATCTCATGCTTTTTGGAGTACGCGGAAGGCTCTTGGCGTTACCCCGAAAATGAGGAATATCACACATTCCCGGGCAACGGCCCGGCCATCCCGCGGACTGACCGCCTTTATCGCGCCGGGGGCGCGCTTTACCGTGTGCGCGGCACGGAGGACACGGGCTTTGAGCTTGTGCGCCTCGTCGATGAGCTGGACGCCGACGATGCCCGCAACGCGTGGGTGATAGACCAATTCAACGCCTACTGTGTGTGCCATATCCAATCCATCCCCGAGCCTGTACGCGCGGGCGGATATAATCGGCAGACACGTCTTTTCGAGTGTAACGGCATCACCGACATCGGACTCGACGAGGCCAAAGCAATGCTGGCTTATGCTCCGCTTACGCGGTTCATAACGCCCGGACACGGGCGCAACAAGTGGGAGCTTTTCGGCGTGTCTGAGTCAAGCCTGCGCACGGTCTTTCCTATCTATCAGAAAAACGGCGGCGAAGGCACCGGGAGCTTTGATAAGATGTTTCTCTACTGGAGGGCGCTGGAGACGGTGCGCTTTGCCTCGTGTAATCCGCTGTCGTGTCAGGAAATGTTTGTGCACTGCTCCAAGTTGCGGACGGTTTACAACCTCTATGTGGGGAGTGTGAAAAATACGGTGGAAATGTTTGGGGGGTGCACGGCTCTTGAATACGTCGAGCTAAACGCCTTATGTACCGGCATCTCTTTCAAATCAAGCCGAAAGCTCAATCTCGCCTCGCTGAAATACATAACGGCCCGGCGCGCAGGCTCCAACCTCATTACAATCACCGTCCACCCCGACACGTTCGCAAAGCTCACGGGCGACACAACCAACGAGGCCGCCGCCGCGCTCACGCCCGAAGAACTCGCCGAATGGATGGCCCTGACGGAGACGGCTTCCGCAAAAAACATCTCTTTCGCAACAGTTTGACACTTTACAGCTATGACAGACTTACAGCAAAACGCAATACATTCATTCACAACGATATACGCTGGGGGGGGGGTAATTTCCTCACTCAGTCGCAAGCGACTAATTTCCATACATTCGCCACCCGCATGACTCTCCCGCACGGCATCCCGCCTGAAAACTTCCGCGAAGTCACGCCCGCCGAAAAGGCCGAAATCGAAAAGGCCGACGCCGCTTGGACTCGACCGCCGCAGGCTATCATCGACACGTGGAATGCCGTCTGCCGACAATACGACGTCAGCCATTGGGGCGACAAGCCTGTCGGGCGATACAATGAAGATACGGGCTTCTTCGAGCTTAACGGCATCAAAGACATCACCGCTGACGAAGCCATCGACATCCTCACCGTGTCGCACCTTGAGGCCAATTGCGACCCCAAAGAACTGTACGGCTTCGGCTGGAAAAGCATCGCCCAGAGTCGCGGAGTGTCCCGGCGCACATACTTCCCGACAAAAGTACTCGGCCTCGGCGCCGTCTACAAAGACACTTTCCGCAACAACACCTCCGTCGAAGTCGTGGCCTTCCGAAGCTACTACGGAGCGTACGCCGGCAACGGCTCGACCTTCGCCGGAACTTTCGACGGATGCACGGCCCTGCGCGACGCGGGCGACTTGGGCGCGGCCCTCCCCGACGCCACCGCTTTCAGAGGATGCACCGCCCTCGAAGAAGTGCGCTTCGGCGGACTCTACGGGACGCGCCCGCAGGCTGTATATGATTTGCGCTGGTCGCCGCGGCTGAGCCTCGCCTCGGTGAAAACACTCGCCGTCAGCGCCGACAAAGCGGCAGCGTCAGCCACCGTACATCCCGACGTATTCGCCAAGCTCGCCGACGAAAACAACGCCGAATGGCACGCCGTGATGCTCACCGCCGCAGAAAATAAAATAACATTCATCAGCGCCGACCCCGACGCCTGAACAACACCAAAAAATACACCGAAACATGATTGTAAAACCCAACACCATCCTACCCGACGAGGGCAAAATCCTCCACCGCATCAGCGACGACTCCTACGGAAAAGGCTACAGCGGCAACGTTGACCCCGACGACTTCGAAGAAATCACCCTCGACGAATACGGCGCCATGCTCGCCGCACGCTCCGACGCCGAAGCCGCCGCCCGACGCCGGGAACGCTACCACCAAGCAATCGTGAGCCGCATACGCCTGCGCTACAGCCTCGACGACGAACTCGCCCTCGTTCACAACCTTATAGGCACTCCCGCAGGCGCCGCACCGCTCACCCTCGACGCCGCCGACGGCGATGCCGCTGCCCTCCACATGGAAGAATACGCCGCATTCGCCGCATATCGAGCCTATTGCAAAACGCAAGCCGCAAGAGAAATCGCCGAAGAAGACGCCCTCAGCAATGACACGACGGCCTGACCCGCCGACCTCTTAAAGCATCCCGTCAAAAGCCGACACACCGGCGCGCCGGAGGTCGTTCGTTATGTGAGCATAGACCATCGTGCTGTTTATTGAATTATGCCCGAGTAGCTTTGCAAGAGTGCCGAGGTCGCCGCCGTTCTTTTTATAGTACAGTGTCGCAAAAGTGTGGCGGGCGGCTTTGGCACTTACGGCCTTTGTGATACCCACCCTCTCGCAAATCCGCTTTATCGTGCGGTTGAAGGCTTGGTCCGTCGGCAGCTTCACAAACAAAGGCCCTCTAAATCGCTTGGCCCGATAATACTCCACGAGCTTGAGCGCCGGTGACGACAGCGGTACACTGACGTTAATTCTCGTCTTCATGCGCTGATAGTGGATTTCTCCGTCATAAATTTGAGCTATCTGAAGCGAGCGGGCGTCGCTGATGTGCATCCCGGTAAAAGTCATAAAGAGAAAGAATCGGAGCACATCCTGTTCGTTCTCCGGCAATACCTCCTCCGTGTAAAGCTGGAGCAGACGCCGCAACTCATCTTCTACGAGGAACACACGGACCGGCTGGGCGCGTGGCAGCTTATACATCGCAAACGGGTCCGACCGCAAAAGGCCGTCACGAAGTGCGGCCTTTATATAGACGCATATAACACTCAAATTCTTGCGGACTGTCCCCGAGACATTGTGCAGCTCATCGCGTAGATATACGGCGTACTTATTCAAAAACTCGTGCGTAACGTCTTCAAGCCGGAGGCCCGGGGCGTACTCCTTGAGCTTGCGGATAGCCGCCGCGTGATGACGCCGCGTCTCCCACTGTAGAGAATCCTTAACGCGCTCATCATACCGAACGACATACCCGAAGAATGAACCCGCCGATCCGGGACAACGATACTGAGCCATAAAGACCTCGCGCGTTAGTTCCTGATTGAGCAGGCGCGCACGCACAAGTATTTCCGTTATTTTGGCCTTAGCATTGGAGATTATAAGATTTGTATCATCGACGGCCTTGCCGCGACCGAGAACCCGCTCTTTTCGGGGGTCCCACTTACTTTGTTCGACGGATACTCCGAGGGAAATACGGATTTTTTCAGAGCCTAACCGTAGAACGGCGCACAAACTTCTGGGAGAATCAGGACGGCGCCCCTTCCTGAGAGTAATTGTTACTTTGGGCATAGCAGTGTTGGTCCGTTTTGAAAACGGCCTTTTTTTTAACTTGCTGAGCCTCAGTGCGAGTGTTGGCCCGCAAACTCAGCGTTATGACGGCCCAAAAATACACCAACTAACCGCCTGATAATAAGTAAATTAAAAAGGCCGCAAAGCATCAACTTCACGGCCTTGGTGGTGCCACCAGCAATATAAACGTTAAATTTTTATCAATCGGATTAAATTCAATTATATACTAATATACTGATATTAAGCCAAATTAAACAATTTTCAATTTAGGCAGATAGCGGCT
>CAJUCQ010000039.1 GCA_910584905.1 uncultured Muribaculaceae bacterium | reverse complement strand
TTCCCCTGCCGTATCATCGACAGGGGTCATTTTTATTTTGCCCGAAGGGGTCAATCTTATTATGCCCGAAGGGGGCAGTCCCGCGTGCCCGAAGGGGTCAAACTCTCGCGCCTTTTCCATGCGTTCGCGGGCGCCGTACGCCGTGGCGCACGATAGGACGGAGGCGAATATGCCGAATAAAAATATACGTAGTTTTTCCATATGCAAACTTATGTAAATTTTTGCGAATTTACACGAATGGCAATGAAAAATAAAGGCTGAGTTGAAAAAATACTTTCCAAAA
This sequence comes from uncultured Muribaculaceae bacterium, assembly GCA_910584905.1. Taxonomy (GTDB): domain Bacteria; phylum Bacteroidota; class Bacteroidia; order Bacteroidales; family Muribaculaceae; genus CAG-873. The sequence continues at coordinate 41,241 of CAJUCQ010000039.1, read as the reverse complement.
ATAGTTGCGGCGTATTGTCGCGCGGGGCGTAAACGACCGCCGCAACCTTCCGTCCCGGATGGGGCGGCGGTTGCGGCGGCGTTGGAGGTGTGAGGCCCGTTGGGGGCCGGGTGGCTTAGTTGAGGGCTTTGGTCAGGTTGTAGTTTGCGAACTCAAGGTCGTTGACAGCCTTTTGGGCGAGGCTTGAGTCGAGGCGAACGGCCTGACGGAGGTTACTGGTGAGCATGGCCTCGTTGTTGGTGCGGGCGCCGAGCACGGCCATCAGGTAGTAGGTCGTGGCGTCGGGCTTGTTGATGCCTGCGAGGGTGCTCTTGGCCTTGGAGTAGTCTTTGGTCACAATCTGGGCCACGGCGGCGTTGTTGCTCTTGCTGTCACCGAAGGCGCGGACGGCGGCGTTGGCGTCGCCCTGCTTGAGGTAGTAGAGGCCGAGGGCTTCGCCGAGTTCGTCGACGCCGGCGGCGGAGCCGAAGAGCTGGTTGGCCTTGGTGTAGTTCTTGTTGAGCATTTCGATGAGACCGAGGTTCATCTGGGGCTCGCCGTTGGAGGTCAGCGAAGCGGCCTTGCGGAAGTTGGCGGCAGCGGCGTCGTAGTCGCCGTTGACATACTGTGCGAGACCGAGGTTGTTGAACGTGCGGTAGTCGTTGGGGTAGAGACGAGCGGCCGTGGCGTAGATTTTTTCGCGCTGCTTGTTGTCGTCGGTGAGGGTGGCGGCGTAGAGGATTTCTTCAACGTTGAGCTTCGAGGGGTCGGTGTCGAAGAGGGCCTTGATTTCGGCGTCGCTCTTGCCGATGACGTCGATGGAGGCCGTCACGCGCGAGTAGCGGAGCTGCGGCAGAATCTGGTCGGCAAGCTGTTCGAACACGCTCGAAAGGTTGCGGATTTCGCGTTCGCGCTGGTCGGGGTCCTTATACATGGAGAGAACGCTCAGGATGAGGTCTTTGTCCTGAATGTTGCTCTGCTGAACGAGCTTCTGGAAGCCTTCCCAGTCTTCGGCGGTGAACTGGGCCGTGAGTTCGCCGAATTCGGTGATTTTATCTTTTTTGAGGCGGTCGCTCATGTAGGACTTGGTGTTTTTTTCGCGGTTCTCTGCGAGGCGTGTGTTGAAGTCGAGAGCGCCGTCGGGCGAGGCGTAGGAGGAGATGTTGATTTCCTGAATGCGGCGCGAGGTGTCGCCGTTGGCGTTGAGAATCTCGCGCTGGAGCTCTACCATAGCGTCGCTCTTGAGCTGGCCGGCGCGGATGTTGGCCTGATTGATGAGGAACATGATGTCAGCGGCGTATTTTTCGTTGATTACGCGCTGGAAAGCGTCGTCGGCAAGGGCCGGGTTCACTGATTCGGCGTTTGCGAGGGCGGCCGTGGCGATGACGCCCGTGGCTACCTTGACGCGCGGGAGCACATACTGTTTGTTGCCCTGCTTGACGTTGAAGCCAAGTTCAAGCTCGCTCTTTGCCATTGCGGGCTCATAGGCGAAGCTCGCGGGGATGGTGGCCGTGCCGCCGTATTCGTAGTTGATGACGGGGGCGTTGCCGCGCACCTTCTCGCCTTGGAACGAGTAGGGCATCGAGGCTACTTCGCGACCGTCGAACACGAGGTAGGGCGTTACGGTCACTTCGGCGTTCTTGACGAAGAACTTTGCCGGAATCTTTGCACTCACGGTGGCGGGCACTTTTTCGCCCACGACTTCGAGGGGATTGGGGTTTACGGTGAAATAGTCGGCGGAGAACTGGCCGAGTTTCTTGCCGCAGGAGGTCATGGTGAGGGCCGCGCCCAAAGCCACAACATAACAAAGCTTGCTATTCATTTTAGTTAGTTATTTGATGAGTACAGGGGGGGGATTTAGTTGAAATTCGTGGTCTGACGTAATTTTTAGCAAAGATAGCACTTTATTCAAATTTTCCGTCATTTTATGTAAATTTTAACCCTATTTCACTTTGGCGGCTTTTGTGGGGCGCGTTATTTGCGTCCGAAGTCTGCGGGTATCTCGCCCCACGTCTCGGTGTCCCATTTGAGCAGGGGGTTGATGATATCGTTGGTCTTAATCCACGAATTTGCCCGTGCAAGGACTTCGCGGACGCGGGCGTTTTCGGCGGTTGGGGTGATTGAAGTGTTGCTTGCGCGCTTGCGCACCCAAGCGAGAGCCGTGCGCGAGTCGGTGTAGATAGGGGTCGTGAAGTCGCGGTTTTTGTGGAGCCACGCGGCGCAGTGGATGATTGCGAGATATTCGGCGATATTGTTTGTGCCTCCATCAAGGGGGCCTATGCGGAATATTTCGTCGCCGGTGCCGACGAGCACGCCGCGGTATTCCATCGGGCCGGGGTTTTTGGCGCATGCGCCGTCGACGGCGATGGCGTTCAGGCGGATTTCGGGGAAGGCTTCATAGTTGACGATTTCGGTCGTCTTGCGTTCGGCCATTGCGCGCATGAGTCCGAGGTGGTCTTGCGGACAACCTCGGTAGGCTTTCACGGCTTCTTCTTGCGAGGGGAAGCTGCGGTATTTTGCTCCGGGGAAGCCGCTGATTTGAGCTTTGCATTCTTCCCAAGAGTCGAAAATGCCGGTTGAGTGTCCGGCCCATACGACGTAATATTTACGGAAGCGCGCCGGTGTGTTGTCAAAATTGGTCATCACGAATACTGTATCAGGAAATCGATGTCGACGGCTCGTATGCCCAGCACGCGGGCGGTCTCGGCGTTGACGCATTTGCCCAGAAATGTGAACACACCCTTGCGGAGCGATGCGTTGAGCCGCAGGGCGTTTGGAGCGCCGTCGCATACGAGTATTTCGTCGAGCATGTTTACGAAAGTGTTGCTGAGGGCCATCGCAAGTGTGCGCGGCACGGCGTTTACGGCGTTGATATAACAGCATCTCGCGGGGCCGCCGAGGGGGTTGTCGCCGGGCATAGCCTCGTTGAGGTTCACGAGGCGGAGCGAGGGGAAGGCGCTGCCGGGCCGCATCGTGAGGTCAAAGCATATGACGCCGCGCTTCATCACTTCGGCCAGCGGGGCGTCGACGCGGCCGTCGCGGGTGAGGGCATCGGCGGCGACGACGACGTCGGCGCTCCGGAGTGCGCTTTCAAATACTTTCGGGTGTATTGCGGAGCCTATCGCTCCGGGGCCGAGTTGCCTCAGGGCCTCGCGCAGGGAGTAGACGTCGTTGTCAAAGATGCGCACCGTGGCGCCGAGCCCTATGGCTGTGCGGGCGGCGGCCACAGCGCCCATGTCAGAGCCTATGATCATCACTTCGCAGGGCACGACGCCGGCAATGCCGCCGAGGAGGATGCCTTTGCCCTGAACGGCGTCGGCGAGCAGCGACGATGCAAGGGACATGGCCGCGCGTCCGGCCACTTCCTTCATGATATCGGCGAAGGGGCGTCGCCCCGAGGACTCGCGGATGTTTTCAAGGGCGAGCGCTATCACTGAGCGTTCGAGGAGCACGCGCAGGGCGGCCGCATCGTTTTCTTCGGCGTAGAGCAGGCCCAGCAGGAGCGCACCGCGTTTGAGCTGACGGGCGTCGTGGACGGAGAGATGTCCGAGGCTGACGACTACGTCGGCCCGCAGGGTGTCGCCGCGTCGGCAGATGTGGACGCCGCGGCGGGCGTATGCTTCGTCGGCGTAATGGATAGGGAGGGCCGCGCCTTCTTCCATGAGCACGCTGAAGCCGCGTTCGACGAGGCGTTCGGCGCCTTCGGGTGTCAGCGGGAAGCGGTGGTCGGCGCAGATGGTCGACGCCGGCAGTCCTATGGATATGCTGCGGGGGGCTGTCGCGGCCATGTATAGCTGTTCGAGAGGGGTCGGTGCGGGCATCGTTTCGTGGAAGAAGGTTTGTGTGGTTGTTAGAGAAGGGCGAGGGCGGCGGGGTCAGGCTTGTTTCAGAAAACGCCCGATGAATTCGGCGGCGCTCGCCTCGACTTCGTGCGCGGTCTCAAGCCTTGTGGAGTCGAACACGGCGTGAGCGCGGCTGTAGACGGGCGAGCGGTGCTCTTCGAGGGCGTCAAGCTCGGCGTCAAGGGCTTCGGGGCGGCCGTGGGCTTTTGCCACGAGGGGGCGCTGTCCGGGCGGGGCTTCGAGCAGACGCCGCAGGGTTGTGGCGCGGTCGGTGCGGAGTTCGACGACGAGGCCGTTGGCGAGCATGTAGTCGATGTTGCCGTCGTGGCAGGGGGTGCCTCCGCCGCAGGCTATGACCAGCGGGGCCGTGGCCGAGTCGGCTTCGGCTGTAAGGCGTCGCAACATGGCGCTTTCGGCGCGGCGGAAGTAAGCTTCGCCTTTTGCGGCGAATATTTCGGCGACGCTTGCGCATTCGTCGTTTTCGATGGCTTCGTCAAGGTCGATGAAGCGTGCCGGGACGAGTCCTTCCTTCGCCATTTGTCGCGGCAGGGCCTGTCCGAGCGTGGTTTTTCCGCAGGCCGGTAGGCCTATGAGATAGACCGTGGCGGCGCTCACTTCTTATCGCGGGCTTCAGCCTTCAGGAGGTCGCGGATTTCGGCGAGGAGTTCTTCCTGAGTCGGCCCGGCGGGAGCTTCAGGCTCCGGAGCCGCTTCGGGGGCTTTTTTGAGTTTGTTGATAGCTTTGATGGCCACGAAGATGCAGAAGGCGATAATCAGAAAATCGAAAACCGTCTGCACGAACGAGCCCCACGTGATGGCCACTTCGGGGGTGATGACTTCTTCGCCTTGGGTTACGCCCTTCTGAATCACGTATTTGAATTCGCTGAAGTTGGCGCCGCCGGTGAGCACACCGATGCCGGGCATGATAATATCGTTGACGAGCGACGTCACGATTTTGCCGAAGGCGCCGCCAATGATTACACCGACTGCCATGTCGACAACATTGCCGCGCATGGCGAATTCCTTGAATTCAGAAAGAAATTTTTTCATTGTTAATCGAATTTGGGTGTTGTGAAGTGTGCAAACTTACAAATTTTTTTTCGAACGGCAAAAAATAGGCCGTAATTCGCCTGTGAGTGGCGAGCGGGGCTAATCTTCGCCTTCGGCGCGGCGGGCGTTGCGGCGGAGCATGGCCGGTTTGGCGCGGCGCACGGCGCTCCCGCGGAAAAGTTCAAGATAACCGGCGTGGTCGAGGGCAATCACGTCCGACGGGCCGCGGAGGGCGTAGAGGGCCTCGCGGGGAGCAAATTCGGGGATATAAGGGCCGGTGTAGTCGGCGTTGTTGTAGGGGCATGCGTCCTGACAAATGTCGCAACCGTAGATTCTGCGGCCTCGGAGGGTGATGTCGCGGGGGAGGGTTTCGGCACGGTTTTCGATGGTGTTGTACGACAGGCATCGCCGCGCGTCGACGCCGGCGCCGCCGTCGAGCGCCCCCGAGGGGCATGCTTTCAGGCATCGTTCGCAGTCGCCGCATGCTTCGGCGGCAGTGACGGGCGCAGGGTGGTCGGGGGCGATGCGCGCCGTGGTGATGATTTCGGCAAGGAACACGCGCGAGCCTGCTCCGGCCGCTACGGTGAGCATGGCGTTTTTGCCGATGAATCCGAGTCCGGCCTTCACGGCCCACAGCCGCTCGTGGATTGGCGCCGTGTCGACGCATATCCGCGTCTGCGCCCCTTCGAAGAGTTCTTCGATGAGCGCGGCCACGGGGGCGAGTCGCCGCCTGAGCACGTCGTGGTAGTCTTGGCCGAGGGCGTAGTCGGCCAAGAGCGGATGTCGCGGCGTGCCGGGGGCGCGGCGGTAGCTGAAGGCCGCCGACACGACGGTCTGCGCCCCTTCGAGGAGTCCGGCCGGATTCCGCCGCAGGGGCTGATACTTTTCGAGATAGGCCATGTCGGCATTGCGGTGGGCGCTGAGCCACGCGGCGTAGTATTCCTCGGAGGCGTCGCCGAGGTCTTCGACGGCAGCGAATCCGGCGGCGCAGGCTCCGGCGGCGAGGCAGGCCTCGCGGATAGCCTCACTCGGGGATGGGCGCGAAGTCATAACCTTGCTCAATGAGCCATTCAATTGCCTTCGGGAGAGCCTCGCGCATGCGGGGAGAGGCTTTTATGGAGTCGTGGAAGACGATGATGGAGCCGTTGCGGGCGTAGCGTTTCACCTTCTCGAACACTTGTTCGGCGGTGAGTTTTTTCGAGTAGTCGCGCGTGACGAGGTCATACATGATGAGGTTGTATTTCTCGCGTATTGTGTGGCTCTGTTTCCATCGCAGGAGGCCGTGTGGGGGCCTGAAGAGGGTGGTGTTGATAAGCGCGTCGGCTTCTTCGACGTCGGCGAGGTAGCGCGAGGTGAGGGTTTTCATTCCTTGCAGGTGGTGCATCGTGTGGTTGCCCACGCTGTGGCCTCGGCGGCGCACTTCGTCGAGGAGTTCGGGGTGGCGGCGCACATTGTCGCCGACCATGAAGAATGTGGCCTTGATGCCGTAGCGGTCAAGGAGGTCGAGCACCCACGGGGTTTCTTCGGGAATGGGGCCGTCGTCGAAGGTCAGATATACTGTCTTCCCCGGGGCGGGGCGTTTTATGCGCCAGATGGCCTCGGGGAAGAGAAGACGGTAGAGCAAAGGGGGTTGGGCGATTACGTCCATGAGTAGTCGTAAGGGGGGATTGGCCCCGCCTGCGGAGAGGCGGGGCGTGCGTTCAGTTGTTGACCACGGCGAGCCATTGCTGCGGCGTCAGACGCGCGGCGGCGAGCACGGAGTCGGTAGTGGCCATAGACGCCACGCCGTAGCGGTCGTGGAGACCGAGGAGTTGGATGCAGCGGTCGATGAGGTCGCTTTCGCTTCCTGAGAATGCGTCGGCCTGCGATGTCAGTTCTTGGAGCGACAGCCCGGAGGCGTAGACCACGGGAGCTATGCGGAGGAGGTCGTCAAGCGACAGGCTGTGGAGGAAGGCGCGGGCCTCGGTGTCGTCGGCCGGAACGTGCGAGAGCAGTTCGGCGATGTTGCGGAGGCCGATTGAAGCGCTGAGATACTGGAGCGCGTAGGTTTCGGCGCGACCGAGGGTCGAAAGCTCGCGGGGAGTGAGCGTCGTGGCGTACTTCACGAGCTGGGCGTTGCGGCGGTTTTCGACGTCGAGGAGGGCTGTTGCGCGGTCGAGGTCGGCCTTGCGTCCGTCGGCGAGGTAGAGGTCGATGTAGCTTTGCGCGAGGTATATGGCCGAGAGACCGTCGTAGGCCATAGCGCGGGCCGGGAGTTTCGTTTCCATGAGTTCGAGGAGGATGCGGCCCATGTCGCGCTGGTTAGCCGGAGCGTCGAATCCGGCTTTGACGGCGGCTTCTTTAGCCGCATCGGAGGCCGGGATGTCAGTGCCGCCGGCGATGAGGCTTTCGGCTGTGGTGAAGATGGATGTGCGCATCGACGACACCATGCGGCGCACCGTCTCGTCGAGATAGAGCTTGTCGGAGTCGGGAGCGTCGAGTCCGCCCCATTTGAAGGAGCCGACGATGTTGACGAATGCTTTGTCGGCCGTGGGGTCAAGCGGCGCGTTGGCGAAGGGTGTTACTTCGTAGGCCAGTCCCGTGGGCGAGAGGTAGGGCGTCATGCCCATATAGTAGCTCGTGGGCACGGTCGTGGCGAAGTAAACGGGGCGTTGCCAGCCGTTGCGGACGGCGTTGTCGATGATGTCGAGCGATAGCGTCTTGCTTTGGTTGAGGCCGCTCGACGACGAGAGGTTCACGCTTATGGGCGCGAGGTAGGGCGTCAGGAAGGCCGAGTCGAGGGCGGCGTGGCCGGTCGAGTAGCGCTGCATTGCTTTGGCGGGGTCGACGGGGATGTAGAGGTTGCCCGACTCGACGAAGGGGGCGCCGTAGGTCTTGGCGTCCGAGGCGTAGAGGGCGCGGAGAGCCGAGTCGACGGGTGCGGGCGCGGGGTTGCGTGGGATGACAAAGCTCCAGCCGAGGCGTTCGTAGGCGTAGTCGGCGGGTGTGGCCGTCATTGGCACGGCTTCGGCTTCGTAGGAGGGGATGGTCAGCTGGTTGGCATACCAGTCGGTGGTAAGATACGACAGGTTGACGACGCGCACATCCGTGCGGAAGCCTTCGACTTCCTGTGCGTACCAGAGCGGGAAGGTGTCGTTGTCGCCGTTGGTGAAGATTATGCCTCCGTGGTCGACGCTCGAAAGGTAGTTCATGCCGAAGTCGCGGGCGGTGTAGCGGCCCGAGCGGTCGTGGTCGTCCCACGTCTGCGACACCATCTGCAGGGGCACGAAGAGTCCGATGGCGATTGCTACGACGGCGCCGGCGGTCTTCACCGTGCGGGATACTTCGGGCGCGGCTTCGCCGGGCTTGGCCTTTTTGGCGAAGAGGTCGCGGATGAGCATGGCGATAGCGGGGACTCCGAGGCCTATCCAGATGGCGAAGGCGTAGAACGAGCCGGCGAAGGCGTAGTCGCGCTCGCGGGGCTGGCCGGGTGTCTGGTTGAGATAGAGCACGATGGCTATGCCCGTCATGAAGAAGAGGAAGAACACTACCCAGAACTGTTCGATGCCGCGGTGCGGGTTTCCGCATCCGCGGTGCATGGCGAGCGCCTGCCACAGCAGGCCGATAAGGCCGAGGATGAGCGGCAGCATGTAGAACACGTTATGGCCCTTGTTGCATTTGCCGAATTCGTCGGGGAGCTCGCTCTGGTCGCCGAGGCGAAGGTTGTCAATGATGGGGATGCCCGAAATCCAGTTGCCGAGATGGGGCTCGCCGTTACCTTGGATGTCGTTCTGACGTCCGGCGAAATTCCACATGAAGTAGCGCCAGTACATGTGGTTGAGCTGGTAGTTTATGAAGTAGCGGAGGTTTACGCCGAAGCCGGGCTTCCATGCCACGGTCTGTTCGACGGGATTGCCGAGGTCGTCTCGGGCGGTTACTATGGTTTCGAGGTGGGAGAGATAGGGCATCACCTCGTTGAGCGGGGCGTAGCCCTGAGCGGCCCACTGCGCCCGCTTCGACGACGGAATCTCGTTGATGTCAGGAGTGGTGTAGGCGGCCCAGCCCTTGTAGCCGTTGACGTGTGAGTAGCCGTTCTGAGGGTCGATGCTGTATATGCGCGTGAAATACATGTCCATGTCGGGGTTGGTCTCGTAGTTCGGGCGCTCGACTTCCTGCACGTAGCGGTCGGGTTCGTCGGGAGATGTTTTCACGACTTTGGTGTATTGTTTCACGGGCGTGGAGTTCACGCTGCCTCGTTCGTTGCGGAGGTAGCCGTCGAGGGGGCGCGTGCGCGGACGGCCGTAGTCATCGACCATCACGAAGTACTGGCCCGAGCCTTCGGGATATTCTTCCATCTCCACTTCTTCGGCGAAGGCCGTGCCTTTGAAGAGCGGGCGCTCTCCGTACTGTTCGCGGTTGAGGTATGACGCGAGGGCGAATACGTTGTCGGGGGCGTTCTGATTCATCGGCGTGTTGGCCGAGGCGCGCACCAGAAGAAGCGCGTACGACGAGTAGCCGATGAATATGACGAAGATGCTGAGGACGATGAGATTGAAGATGCGCACCGGCACTTTGGGGCAGAAAAAGAGAAGATAGGCTCCGAGAGCGAGTGTGAGGATGATGCCTATCCATGCGCCGTGGCCGATGAAGAGCATCCCCGAGAGGACTATGCTCAGGAAGAACGACCATTTTATCGCCGCCGACGAGCGCTGGGCGTCGAGGGCCGATACGGCAAAGATGAAGGCGGCCACGACGAAGACGGCGTAGACGAGCACGCCGGAGTTGTAGGCCATGCCGAAAGTGTTGACGCACAGGAGTTCGAACCACTGCGCCACCTTGACGAATCCCGGTACGAGTCCGTAGAGGATGGCGCCGACAATCACCGCCGAGACGGCCAGCGCCACGAGCGAGCATTTGGCCGACGTGTTGCGCCATTTGCGGTAGTAGAAAATAAGCCCGAGGGCGGGGATACAAAGGAGATTGAGCAGGTGGACTGCTATCGACACGCCTATGACATAGGCGATAAGCACGAGATAGCGGTCGGCGTGGGGGCGGTCGGCGCGGTTTTCCCATTTAAGCATGAGCCATACCACAAGGGCCGTGCAGAAGCTTGAAAAGGCGTATACCTCGCCCTCGACGGCCGAGAACCAGAAGGTGTCGCTCCACGTGTAGGCCAGTGCGCCGCAGAGGCCGGCGCCCATGATGAGGGCCATGCGGAGGGGCGGGATTTCGTCGGCGTCGTCGCGCACGAGGAGCTTGCGGGCGAAGTGCGTTATGGTCCAGAACAGAAGAAGGATTGTCCCGGCGCTGAGCAGGGCGCTCATCGTGTTCACGGCGATGGCGGCGTTGGAGATGTCGTTGCCGAAAATGGTCACGAAAAAGCGCGCGGCAAGCATGAAGATGGGGTTGCCCGGGGGGTGACCTACTTCAAGTTTGGCGCCTTGGGAGATGAATTCCGGGCAGTCCCAGAAGCTGGCTGTCGGCTCAAGTGTCAGCAGATACGTGACTGCTGCGACAGCGAAGCACACCCAGCCGAGGAGGTCGTTGACAAGATTGTATTTCTTCATCGTGGATTTTATTAACGGGGGCAAAGTTACGAAATTACGCCCAATCGCCCCGCGTGTTTAATGTTATTTAGCACCTCGGCCCCCCTGACCCGGGCGCCGTGTCATTCGGCTTCATCAAGGACTTCGCCAAGCTTCTTTTTGTCGAACCGGCTCTAACAGCGACGGCCCGCCATTTCCGGGAAAGGCGGGCCGCGCAGGCGTTGCGTTCATTGCCGCCGCGAGGCGGGATTGTCAGCTTTTGCGTTTGGGCCGTCCGGGTCGGGCGGGGTGCTTGCGGAGCACCATCGCCGTGCGCGGAGGCATGTAGAGTTTGAGCCATTCCACGCCGTGGGGCGAATAGAGGGGGTCTTTGATGGTGAAGTGTTCCACCTTTTCGTCGATGTTGCCGAAGCCGCCGAAGTCCGGCGAGTCCGACGATAAAACCACCGAGTAGACTCCGCCCGGGGCAAGGATGCCGTAGTCCGAGAAGGCTTTCGTGGGGTTGAAGTTGAATACAAACACGAGGTCGCCGCGCATGAAGGCGAGAATCTGGTCGTCGTCTTTCTCCCACAGCTTTCTGACGGGCTTTTTCTCGAAGCCGTAGACTTTGCCCACGGTCTCGATCATAGCGTTGTCGAAGGCGTTGAGGAAGCGATACTGGAGGTCTTCGCGGTCGACGAGGTCCCATTGGCGGCGGGCGTATTTGTAGCTCCAGCCGTTGCCCTCGCGCGGGAAGTCAATCCATTCGGGGTGGCCCCATTCGTTGCCCATGAAGTTGAGGTAGCCGCCGTTGATGGTTGCGAGCGTGACGAGTCGTATCATCTTGTGGAGGGCTATGCCGCGGGTCACGGCGGGGTTTTGGTCGCCTACCATCATGTGCCAGTACATTTCCTTGTCGATGAGGCGGAAAATCACCGTCTTGTCGCCGACGAGTGCTTGGTCGTGGCTCTCGACGTAGGAGATAGTCTTTTCGTCGGCGCGGCGGTTGGTCAGTTCCCAGAATATTGAGGTCGGATGCCAGTCGTCGTCGCGTTTTTCCTTGAGGGTTTTGATCCAGTAGTCGGGGATGCCCATCGCCATGCGGTAGTCGAAGCCGATGCCTCCGTCCTTGAAGGGCACGACCAGCCCGGGCATGCCGCTCATTTCTTCGGCGATGGTGATGGCCGAGGGGTTTATTTCGTGGATAAGTTTGTTGGCGAGGGTCAGGTAGGTGATAGCGTTGGTGTCCTGCCCGCCGTCGTAGTAGTCGGCGTAGCCTCCGAAGGCTTTGCCGAGGCCGTGGTCATAGTAGAGCATCGAGGTCACGCCGTCGAAGCGGAAGCCGTCGAAGCGGTATTCCTCAAGCCAGTATTTGCAGTTGGAGAGCAGGAAGTGGAGCACTTCGTTCTTTCCGTAGTCGAAGCACAGCGAGTCCCATGCGGGATGCTCGCGGCGCGCGGCATCGTGGTAGAAGTAGAGGTCGCGGCTTCCGTCGAGACGCCCGAGGCCCTCGGCCTCGTTCTTGACGGCGTGGGAGTGGACTATGTCCATAATCACGGCGATGCCCAGCGAGTGGGCCTCGTCGATAAGGGCTTTTAGCTCTTCGGGGGTGCCGAAGCGGCCGGATGCGGCGAAGAAGTTCGACACGTGGTAGCCGAACGAGCCGTAGTAGGGGTGTTCCTGAATGGCCATAATCTGGATGGCGTTGTAGCCGTCCTTGGCTATGCGGGGGAGGATAAGGCGTCGGAACTCGTCGTAGGTGCCTACGCCTTCGCGGTCCTGCGCCATGCCGATGTGGCATTCGTAGATGAGGAGCGGCTCGGTGTCGGGGTGGAAGTCGGTCTCTTTCCAGCGGTAGGGCTTTTCGGGAAAGTAGACTTGGGCCGAGAATATGTGTGTCTCGGGGTCTTGAAGCACGCGCGTGGCATAGGCGGGGATGCGCTCGCCGCTGCCGCCGTCCCATTCGACGAGCATCTTGTAGAGCTGGCCGTTCTTGATGGCGTCGGCGGGGAAGGTGCCTTCCCACACGCCGTTGCCGCCGTCAAGGCGTTTGAGCGCGAACTCCGGCCGCTTTTCCCAGCCGGAGAAATCGCCCGTGAGAGTTATGGCCGTGGCGTTGGGCGCCCACTCGCGGAACACCCACGAGCCGTCGGCTTGGCGGTGAAGCCCGAAGTAGTTGTGTGCGTTGGCGAAGTCGGAGAGTGTTTTGCAACCGGAGAGAAGTTCTTTTTCTTTTCGGCGGACGTCGTCGTGTCGTCCTTCGATGGCCGGGGCGTATGGCTCGAGCCAAGGGTCGTTGCGTAGTATCTTGAGTTTGCGTTTCATGCGGGTTAGTGTCAGGGGAAAATTGCTTTTACAAACTTACTAAAAATCCGTCGCAAAACGTGCTTGTTAACAATATTTAATGAAAAGGCCGCGCTTGCATATCTTGAAGATTAAGTGTAATTTTGAGATGTGAAAAAAATCAGAAGTGTTTTGGCGTGGCTCGCGGCCCCGGCGGCGGAGCGGCTGAGGTCGCTGTCGTTCGCCACGGGAGTAGCCGTGGCGGGCGTGTGTGTGGCGTGCTATGTCATTTCGTTCGCCCAGATGCTTTTGCCGCTGTCGGCTGCAGTCAAGGGGGCGCTGTGGGTGGTGTTCTACGGTCTCGCCAAGGCTTCGCAGTACACCGCTCTCCTTATCCTCGGCAAAGCCGGCATCGGGCGCATTAAATCGGCGCTGAGCCGTCGGCGCACGCCGCCCGCCTGCTGACGCCCCACCTGAAACCCCAGTGCTGAAAAACTATACCATATCCTGAAATTATGAAAAAAACAGCGATGTTTCTTATCTCGGCCCTTGCGGCCATGCCGGCCATGTTCGGCTCTGACGCGCCCGAGAAGGCGTGGAAGTATGTCGACGCGCAAGAGTTGAGAGTAATCAACAAGGGCTGGGACAACACCCTCGGGCCCTACACCCGCATCCCGGCCTCGCTCAAGGACAGCGTCCGCAAGGACTTGTGGGAGCGGGCGCAGTGCTCGTCGGGCATCGGCGTGCGCTTCGCCACCAACTCGTCGCGAGTGGGCGTGCGCTATAATCTGCTCATGAACTTCCATATGATTCATATGGCCGACACGGGCACCAAAGGCACCGACCTCTACGCCTTTGAAGGCGACAGCGTGTGGCGTCACGTCAACACCAATCGCCCCTACATCGTCAAGGGCCGCGAGGACGAGAAACTCGTCGAGTCGGTCTACGTGAGCAATCTCGACACGACAAAAATGACCGAATACATGGTCTACCTGCCACTCTACGACGGCGTGACTTCGATGCAGATAAAAGTCGACTCGGCCGCCGTCATCACCGCCGGCACCCCGGAACTGATTCGCCCTGACGCGCGTATCGTGGCCTATGGCACAAGCATCCTTCAGGGAGGCTGCGCCTCGCGCACGGGGATGGCCCCGACAAACATCATAGGCCGGGAGCTTAACTGCGAGGTAGTGAACATAGGCATCAGCGGCGAGGGCAAGATGGACGCCTGCATGGCACGCGAGATGACGAAGATTCCGGCGCAGATTTTTCTCCTCGACCCCGTGCCCAACTGCACGGAGATGATGTGCGACACGCTTACCTACGACTTCGTGCGCATATTCCTTGAAGAGCGCCCCGACGCCGCCGTCGTCATGCTCGAAGGGCCGATGTATCCCTATGCGCGCCACGACTCGTATTTCGGGCGCTACCTCCCGGCCAAAAACGCCGCCTTCCGCCGCAACTACGAGCGCCTGCGCGCTGATTATCCGTCGGCAAAGCTGTATTATGTCGATTCCGAAGGCCTTGACGGCCCCGAGGACGACGGCACCGTCGACGGCATCCATCTCACGGACCTCGGCTTCAGACACTATGCCGACAAGATGACCCCCGTTCTCCGGGAAATAATGGAGGATATGGGGAAATAAGTGTCGCCGGCACAATCCCCGTAGAGGGGTGTGACCGGCGGCTTCTTTTTCGTCACTCCGGCGCGGTTTACGCGCTGAAAGTCATTTCGCCGACTGCATCTCTACGAGGCGGCGGTAATGGCCCTTGGCTTCGGGACGCATGAGTTGTTCGTGCGTCCCTTGTTCTATAATTCGGCCTTCCGACAGGACACATATCATGTCGGCGTTGCGGATGGTCGACAGGCGGTGGGCTATTACGAGCGTGGTGCGGTCGGCCATGAGGCGTTCAAGAGCTTCCTGAACGAGAGCCTCGCTCTCGCTGTCGAGGGCCGATGTGGCTTCGTCGAGGATGAGCACCGGGGGATTTTTGAGGATGGCGCGGGCTATCGAGAGGCGTTGGCGCTGGCCTCCGGAGAGGCGGCAGCCGCGGTCGCCGATGACGGTGTTGTAGCCGTCCTCGGAGGCCATGATGAAGTCGTGGGCGTTGGCGATGCGGGCGGCGCGCTCGACCTCGGCCTGCGTGGCCGAGTCCACGCCGAAGGCGATATTGTTGAATATCGTGTCGTTGAAGAGGATTGCCTCCTGATTTACATTGCCCATGAGCGAGCGCAGGTCGTGGACGCGGAGCGAGCGCAGGTCGGTGTCGCCGATGGTCACAGACCCGGCCGTGGGGTCGTAGAAGCGGGGGATGAGGTCGGCAAGTGTGCTTTTGCCCGAGCCGGATTGCCCGACGAGAGCCACCGTAGACCCTGCGGGGATGTCGAGATTGATGTGGCGGAGCACCTCGGTGGTGCCGTCGTAGCTGAAGCTGACATCGCGGAGGCTGATGTCGGCCTTCGAAGGCAGGCTGCGGGGTGTTGCGGGGTCTTTAATCGGGTTTTCGGCGCTGAGGATGGCGTCGATGCGTGTCATCGACGCAAGTCCTTTCTGAATGGCGTACATGGCCTTCGAAAGATCCTTGGCCGGGTTGATGATGCTGTAGAAAATCACCATATAGTAGATGAATTTCGGAGCTGTCATGTTGGTGTGGCCGCCGAGGATGAGGCTGCCGCCGAACCATAGGATGATGGCAATGGCCGTTGTGCCGAGAAATTCGCTCATGGGGTGGGCGAGCGTCTGCCGGCGCGCCACCGACGTGCTCAGGCGGTAGAAGCGCTCGTTGTCGCGGAAGAAGCGGTCGCGCACCTTGCCTTCGGCGTTGAAGGCCTTGATGATGCGGAGGCCGCCGAGGGTTTCCTCGATATTGCTCATCAGCACGCCCCACTGGTTCTGGTTTTCAAGCGAGGTGCGTTTGAGGCGGCGGCCGACGCGCCCCATCACCAAGCCTGCGAGCGGCAGGAGGATAAACACGAAGATGGTGAGCTGCCATGAAATCATGAGCATCATCGACAGGAATACGATTATCATCACCGGGTCTTTGAAGAGCATGTCGAGCGAGGCCATCACGGAGTTTTCAAGCTCGGCCACGTCGCCGCTCATGCGGGCCATGACATCGCCCTTGCGCTCGACGGTGAAGAATGAGATGGGCAAGGCCGTGATTTTGCGGTACATATAGTTGCGGATGTCGCGCACGATGCCCGCGCGGAGCGGGATGATGAAGTAGGAGCTCAGATAGGTTGCTCCGGTCTTCAGGCCTGTCATCACCACAAGCAGGGCCGCAAGGGCGGCCAGCGTGGTGCCCGGCCCGTAGGTGGTGATGCTTTCCTGTGTATAGTAATAGAAGTTGTTTATGGCCACGTCTTTGAACGAGGCCGTCCCCACGGGTATAAACTCGTAGACGCCTTCGCGGATTTTGAAGAGCATCTCGAGAATGGGGATTATGAGCGCGAAAGAGAAGAGGGTAAGTATCGCCGCGAGAATATTGAAGAAGATATTGAGCGCGAGATATTTTTTGTAGGGCGGCACGAAGCGCCGAAGGACGGCAATGAAATCTTTCATCGGGATGTGGGATTGGAATCTGAGGGGGGGCAGAGGGTTGCGAGCTGAGGGGCGGTGTAGCCCGGCGCGGGTAGCGTCTTGAGTCTCAGCCCTTGCGGGAAGAGGTTGTTGGCGCGGTTGCCGAGGTTCTTGACAAAACCGAGAGGCGCGCCTCCGTGCGTGACGATGACCAAGCCGCGCGGTGTGCCTTCGGGCAGAGCGGGGAGGCTCTCGCCGCGGAGATAGGCTCTCGCGGCGTTTTCGTCTTCGAGTTCTACTCGCGGGAAGGCGTCGGCGGCAAGGGCTTGCGACAGGGCGAGGGCGTGGGAGGGCGCGAGGTCTTTGCCTTTGAGCGTGCCCGGTTTGACGCCGCAGGTCCGCAGGTCGAGCGTCGATTCAAGCAGGGCACAGGCGTCGGCCAGCTCGGCGCGGACGGCGCGCAAGGGGCGCTCGGGAGTCGCCTGAGGCATGAGGCGGAAATCCTTTCCGAGCACCATGTCGGTGAACTTGGCGGCGGCAGGGTCGATTTTTGCTTTCGCCTTGTTTTTGCGGCGCGGCGCGGCGGCGCGGCGGTCAGAGCTGTCACAGGCCTTGCGGACTGCGCCGACGAATAGGCCTTCGCCGTCGACAAAGCCCGGAAGAAAGCGGTATGCGCCCTTTTCGAGCGAGACAACGCCTCCGACTCCTGCGAGCGCTTCGCATTCTATCCGCGAGGCGCCGAACTCGCGCTCAATCCACGCGAGATTGGCCTCGTTTTCGGCGCGGTTGAACGTGCACGTGCTGTAGATTAGGAATCCTCCGGGGCGCAGGGCCGGCCACACGTTGGCTATGATTTCGCGCTGGAGAGCGGCGCATTCGTCGATGAGGCGCGGGCTCCATTGCGCAATGGCCTCGGGCTCTTTGCGCATCATGCCTTCGCCGGAACAGGGGGCGTCGACGGCTATGATGTCGAACATCGCCGGGAGGCGTCGCATGGCCGCCGTGTCGCCGCGGCTCACGGCCATGTCGGGGCATCCGTGCTTCATGAGGTTTTCCACGAGTATTTCTGCTCGACGGCGGTCGAACTCATTGGCGGCGACCAAGCTTCCGGGCGGAAGGGCGTCGATGGCCGCGATGGTCTTTCCGCCCGGTGCGGCGCAGGCATCGAGGTATGCAAGCGGCTCTCCGCCGGGGTAATAGCGGCTTGCAATTTCGCCGACAATGGCCGAGAGAGCCATCGACGAGGCGTCCTGCACGTAGTAGAGTCCGGCGTGCCATGCGGGGTCGAATGCGAACACCGGACGCTCGCCGCTGACGTAGAAGCCGTCGCCTCCGCTCCAGCCGACGGGAGCGCCGAGGGCTGCGCCCGGGCGGGCGCCTTTACGGCGGTTGAGGCGCACGGCGGGAGTGGCCGGCGCCGAGGTCATGAGAGCGTCGGCGAGGCGCGCGGCGATGTCTTCGCCGAGGTCGGCGCGCAGGCGCTCTTCAAATCCGTGAGGCAGGGTGCGATGCGCGGTGCTCATAGGCGCTCGTTGAGGATGGCGATGGCCTCGTCGCGCAGGTAGGGCGTGTCGACGACCCACGGGCAGGGGTAGTCCGAGTGGAACACTCCGAGATGACCGGCGCCGACGCTGATGCCGTATTCGGTCTCGAGGATGTAGCGGTAGAGGCTGAGCTGGAGGGCGTAGTGCCAATAGGAGGTGTCGGGGATATGGGCCACGACGCCTTTGAGCGCGCGTTTGCCGCGGAACCCTTCGAGGAGCGGAGCGCCCGAGGGGCTGACGACTTTCGACGAGCGTTTCCAGTCCCAAAGTTCGAAGCGACCGTTGTCGCATGCAAGAAAATCAAGAGTGCCGGCAACGCGGAACTTTTCGCTGAAGATGCGCCATTCTGAGCGGTAGGGCACCAGCGGACGCTTCTCGGCGAAGCGCATGAAGTTGGCGAAGGCCGGGTCGGCAAGGGCCTCCGTCTCGGGAGCGTGGCCGAGATAGTGGCGCTCGACGCGGTCGTGGAGCTGCGTGCCGAGGGCGCTTGCGCGGCGTGCGTTTTCGGCCCATTCGGCTTTAATCATTTCGGCGCTTTTGAAGGCCGTGGCCTTGCGGCGCGCCCAGAAGTCGGCGTCGAATTGTTCGAAGAGGCCGTCGATGATTGTCGTGACGGAGTCGCAGGCCACGGTGGCCCGGCCGTCCTCAGTCTCGACGGTGTATGTATGAGTCGCGGCGTCGAAGTGCACGCGTCGGTCGCGTGCGTGCGCGTTGCGTTCGTTGTAGTTCATGCTACAAAAGTACGCAAACGCTCTTGAAAATGCAAATTCTCACTGAAAAGGCGGCGGCGGAGACGTCTCGGAGGATTCCGGGAGCGTCCCCGCCGCCGGGCGGAGAGATTGTGAGGAGATGCGTGTGCTTACTTCTTCAGGCGCTCGAGCTGGCGGTCGATGGCCTCAAGGGCCTTGTCGTAGGCTTCTTCGAAGGAGTCGGCGGTCTTGGTGCCGACGGTGTCTTCGATGCCGGGGGCCACTGCCGTGACGACAACTTCCTTGTTGTTTGACGTTTCGGGTTTTACAACCTTGAGGATTACGTCGACGGTGGTGATGGCGGGGAAGTGGCGGCCGAGGCGTTCGGCCTTCTTATTGATGTGCTCGGTGAGTCGTTGCGCGATGTCGAAGTTGACAGCCTGAATTCTTACGTCCATAGTCTGCTGTTTAAAGGGTTAGTTATGAGTTTTGATTCGGGCTCGCCTCTCCCGGCTTGCGGGCGAGGGGATGGGCGAGGATGTAATTGTCTTTTATCTCTTTGGTGGATAGATGTGTATAGCGTTGTGTCGTTGCAAGCGAGGCGTGGCCGAGGAGCTTCTGCACGGAGGCAAGGTCGGCTCCGTTGTTGAGCATGTCGGTGGCGAATGAGTGGCGCAGCACGTGCGGCGAGCGCTTCGACGTTGCTACGCGCGCTTCGCGCAGGGCCGTGTTCACCGCGCGGTAGACGATGCCGTAGTAGAGCGGCGAGCCGTCGGGGCGGATGAAGAACGTGCCTCCTTCGGCGGCGATGCCGAAGGTGTCGGCCATCTCGCGCCGCACGTCGCGGTAGCGGGCTATGGCCTCGGAGAGCTCTTGGCCGAAGGGTATCATTCGTTCTTTATTACGCTTGCCGAGCACTTTTAGTTCACCGCGCCGGAGGTCGACGTCGGCGTCAAGAAGGCCTGTGAGTTCGGAGGAGCGTATCCCCGTGGTGTACAACATCAGCACTATCAGGTAGTCGCGCTCTTTGGCGAAGCGTTCGGCGAGAGTTGCCGGATGGTGGGCGGCGAGGTCTTTTTCGGCCACATCGAACATGGCCTGCGACTGGCTTTCGGGCACGAACGAGGGCAGAGGTTTGCCCGGCCGGGGGGCGCGCAGG
This sequence comes from uncultured Muribaculaceae bacterium, assembly GCA_910584905.1. Classification (GTDB taxonomy): domain Bacteria; phylum Bacteroidota; class Bacteroidia; order Bacteroidales; family Muribaculaceae; genus CAG-873. The sequence continues at coordinate 21,671 of CAJUCQ010000039.1, read as the reverse complement.
CGCGCCGCAGGGTTGCGTTCGAAGCCGCGGTGGCGTCTCAGGTAGTTGTAGAAGCTGCGGACGCTCTGGAGCTTGCGGGCGAGCGAGGTGTTGGCCATGTCCGCTCCCGCCAGATCGGCGAGCCATGCGCGGATGTCCGCTTGGCTCACGGCCATAAGGTCCGGCTCGGGGTCGCCCGATACGCGCGAGAGGTATTCGATGAAATTACGCAGGTCGTAGGCGTAGGCCTTGACCGTTAGCGCCGAAGATCCTTTCTCGCTCTTTAGATAAGTGATGAAATCGTCGTACAGCATAGGCGGGAGCTATGCGGATATGCCCGGCAGTGGGTATTCCGTTCACGAATATACGGCCATTTTGCGAATTATGCAAGCATTTTCGCAAAAATTAAAGAAAAAAATAATGTGTGCGGCTTATTCTTTGGCTTGTGCTTCGGGCGTTATTCGAGCGTGATTTCTACGGGGCAGTGGTCGCTGCCGGTGATTGATGCGTGGATTTCAGCGCTTTTGAGGCGCGGCATCAGGCGCTCGGAGATTAAGAAGTAGTCGATGCGCCACCCCACGTTTTTTTCTCTTGCACGGCCGCGGTAGCTCCACCACGAATAGGCGCCGACAGCCGTCGGGTTGAGCCGCCTGAAGGTGTCGGCGAAGCCCGAGTCGAGGAGGCGGCTCAGACAGGAGCGCTCTTCGTCGGTGAAGCCGGCGTTGCGGCGGTTGGTCTTGGGGTTTGCGAGGTCGATTTCGGTGTGGGCCACGTTGAGGTCGCCGCAGATGATTACGGGCTTGAGGGCGTCGAGCCGGTGCACGTAGGCGAGGAATGCCTCTTCCCATTCCATGCGGTAGGGCAGGCGTGCGAGCTCGTTCTGCGAGTTCGGGGTGTAGACACACACGAGGTAGAAGTCGGCGTATTCGAGCGTGGTGACGCGGCCCTCGTGGTCGTGGACGTCGACGCCAATGCCGCGGCTCACGCTCAGCGGGCGGTGGCGCGTGAAGATGGCCGTGCCGGAGTAGCCCTTGCGGTCGGCATAGCTGAAGTATGAGTCGTAGCCCGGAAACGAAAGGTCAATCTGACCTTCCTGAAGCTTGGTTTCCTGAATGCAGAAGAAATCGGCGTCAAGAGCCTTGAAGATATCGGCGAAGCCTTTGCCGACGATGGCACGGAGGCCGTTGACGTTCCAAGAGATGAATTTCATAGTCGGGGATGTGTGTTCAGAATTGAAAGTAAATGAAGGGAGCCACGTCTTCGCCCTGAAGCTGCACTACGGCCTGAACGACGAGGATGAAGATGAGGAGTTTCACGCCGAAGGAGGCGCGGACGAAGCGCTCGCCGAGCGAGGCCCGGGAGCCTTCGGGCAAGGCGTGGGCGCCGATGATGACGAGCATCAGCACCAGCCACAGCATACGCGCCGAGGCGAAGGCCCGGAGGCCGTCGATGCCGGGCCAGCCGCCGACGAACACCTGCCGCACGACGAGCACGGAGTCCTGCCAAGTGTCGGCCCGGAAGAATACCCACAGGCAAGCCACGAAGCTCATCGTCATCAGCCATGCCAGCGCGCGGGCGGCGCGCGTGTCGGACCACGCTCCGAGATATGGCGTGGCCGCTTTGTGGACGGCGAGGCCGAGGCCGTGCATCCCGCCCCAGAAAACAAATTTCCAAGCCGCGCCGTGCCACAGCCCTCCGACGAGCATCGTGGCCATGTTGTTGACGTAGGTGCGCCGCGGCCCCTTGCGGTTGCCGCCGAGGGGGATATATACGTAGTCGCGGAGCCACGTCGACAGCGAGATGTGCCAGCGCCGCCAGAACTCCGTGAGGTTGCGGGATTTGTAGGGGAAATTGAAGTTTTCGTTCAGCCGGAAGCCCATGATGAGGGCAAGCCCGATGGCCATGTCGGAGTAGCCGGAGAAGTCGCAGTATATCTGCATCGTGTAGCCGATGATGCCCATGAGGGTCTCAAACGCATTGTAGCCCGTGGGGGTCTGGAATATCAGGTCGTTGTATTGGGCTATGTAGTCGGCTATCACGGCTTTTTTGACCACACCGAGCAGTATCAGCCAGAACCCGTAGTAGAGTTTGTCGCGCGAGGCCGGGCAGTGGTCGGCGATTTGTGCGAGGAAGTCTTTGGCCCTGACGATAGGCCCGGCCACGAGCGCGGGAAAGAAGCTCAGAAAGAAGGCGTAGTCAATCCAGCGGCGCGCCGGAGCCACGTCGCCCTTGTAGACGTCGATGACGTAGCTGATGCTTTGAAACGTATAGAATGATATTCCCACGGGCAGTACGAGGTCGAGAGGCCGGAAGTTGCCTCCGACAATCGCCGCAAGGTTCATCATGAAGAAGTTGGCGTATTTGAAGTAGGCGAGCACGCCGAGGGAGAATGCCAGCGACGCGCCGACGCATACGCGCCTCAAGGCCCGCGAGCGGCTGCGGGCTATGACCAGCGCGAGACTCCAGTCGATGACCGACGTCGCCGCAAGAAGCCCCACGAAGGCGCCGCTGCTCTTGTAGTAGAAAAAGAGGCTGAAGATGAGCACGAAGACTATCATCACCGTGCGGCTACGGCGCGTGGCAACCCACGCGTATGCAGGCAGAAACAGCAGAAAAAGAGCCCAGAATGTGCCGCTTGAAAAGAGCATGGGCTCGCCGGGATGGTAGACGAACAGGCGGTCGAGCAAGGCTTATTCTTCGTTAGGCTGGATGAGTTTGACGATAATCTGCGATGGCTTTTTGGGAGGGAGAGGCTTGTCGGGGCGGCTCATGCGTATGGGGTGTGCGGCGTGGGCGGGCATCCAGCGCATCACCGAGTCGAGCCACTGCGCCGCCGACTCGTTCGTCGGGTGAGCGCCGTCTTTGCGCCTCTCGAAACTCATGCCGTCGCTGAGAAAGAAGCTGCCGGGAGCCGTCTTGCGGGCGATAAGCGCGTTGATGCCCGTGTCGGGCTTCCAGTTCGGGGGACCGATCCACACGTAAGGCGTTTCGCCTACCTCCCGCAGTATGCGGTCGATGTCGGGCCCGCGCTTTTCTTCGACTTTGGCGATTGAAAGCTCGTTGGCGCCGAGGCAGATGAAGATATAGGTCGGGCGGTAAGCGGCGATAAGCTCGCGCAGGCGCGCCGATTTGCCCCATTTAAGGGTCGAGGAGCTGTACCAGCGCACGGACACGAGCCTGTGGCCGTTCTGCAGGCAGTATTCGGCCATGCGGGGCGAAAGCCCGTCGAGCATGGAGTCGCCGATGAAGAGGATGGTCTGCGAGGTAGTGTCGGTCGGGGCGGGCCCGGCCGCGGCGCGGACAGCCTCGACTGCCGGAGCCGCCGGGGCGTCGGCCTCGGGCTGCTTCGGGAATACGGCCTCGGCGAACCCCGCCGGGCGGAGCTCGAAACTGTCGTTGATGGCTATTCCGTCGAAAATCGAAAGCACGAAGAAGAATACGAACGAAATCGCCAGCAGAAGCCACAGTTCGCTGTAATGTCTCATGGCCTTCAGTTGCTTATTACCATATAAGGAACATTGCCCCTCGAGGCGTGGTAGCGGCGGAGTCCGTAGCCGTCGCGTGCGGCCGGGCCGCTCAGCGGGTGGCCGTAGAGGCTGAATACGTCATAGGTGCTGTGGCATTGCGGGCACTCGGCCGTGAACGTGTCTTCATCGATGCGCACCCGGACTGTCGACTTGCATTCCACCGGGCAGGCGAGGTCGTAGGGTATGATGTTGCCGTTGACGTCCTCGACGAGGAGAATGCCTCCGAATCCCGTGCGATCGAGCGCCGTGAAGGGGTAGCCCGAGGGGACGCGTTCGGTGTCGGATATTATGAAGCGTTTGTGGTCCGTGGCGCCTCCGAGCCCCCACGTGTGCCAGTCGGCCACGGAGTTGAATACGAGGTGCACCGGAAGGTTGGGCACGCGCGTGTCGTCGAGTTTGTCGCAGGCCGTCGTTGCGGGGAGAATACACGCGATGGCTGCGAGCAGACGGAGGGAGAGGTTTTTCATCGGCATGTGGGGGGGGGGGAGTCAGCGGGGCGTCCGCGGCGTGTGCTGCGGACGCCCCGTGGGTGTAAAAGGTGTGTATGCGGCGGTCAGACCAGACGGGCGAATATTTCGCCGAACTGATCGGCCGCTTTCTGCATCGCGGGACCGACGAGCGGTTTGAGCATCACGGGGATGTCGACGTCGACGCTGCCTGTCACTTCCGTGCGTGTTGCCGCCAGGGGCTTGAATGCGATTTCGAGCTTCATGGCCACGGGCGCGCCTTCGGCTTCGAGAACGACGGCTTCGGGCGTGCGCTCGACGGCGCGCAGGCGGATGGCGCCCACTTGAGGCGTGGTGATTGTGATGACGTCGCGGTCGAAGCTTATTTCGCCCACTTTGGCGCGTTCGGCTTCGGGCATGGCTTCAAGGGCGCCTTCGAGCACTGAAAAATCAGCGAATTTCCCGGCAATCTCGGTAGCCGGGCGCTCGACGGCCACGGGTTTGGATGAATAACGTGCCATATCTGCTGTGAGGGCTTAGCGTGAGGCCGTCCAAGAGGCCGGGTCTTTGCGCCATTCCTGAAGTGTGGCGATATAGTTTTCGGTGATATAGTCGGTGGCGAGGGCTACTTCAAGCATCGTGTCGTAGTTGCTCAGCGTGATGAGCTTGACGCCGGCCTCTTTGAAGTTCTCCTCGGCCACGGGGAAGCCGTAGGAGAAGAGGGCGACCATGCCTACGACTTCGCATCCGGCGGCGCGGATGGCCTCGACGGCCTTGAGCGAGCTCTTGCCGGTGGATACGAGATCTTCGACTACTACCACCTTCTGGCCCGGCTTGAGGTTGCCTTCGATGAGATTTTCAAGGCCGTGGTCCTTCGGGGTCGAGCGGACGTAGACGTAGGGGAGGTCAAGTTCGTCGGCAACGAGGGCGCCTTGGGCGATGGCTCCGGTGGCTACGCCGGCTACGGCGTCGGCCTCGGGGAAGTTTTCAAGCACAAGGCGCGAAAGCTCCAGCTTGATGAAGGAGCGCACGTCGGGATACGAGAGGGTCTTGCGGTTGTCGGTGTAGATGGGGGAGTTCCATCCGGAAGCCCATGTGAACGGATTGGCGGGCTGGAGTTTGACTGCACTTATTTTCAGGAGTTTCTCGGCCAAAAGGCGTGCTACTGTTTTCATAAATGATGATCTTTTTTGCTTAGAACTTGTGCGTATAGCTTTTAAGCCACAAAAGTACGCACTTTTGGGGAAATATCCAAAAGTGCGGGCGTGAAAAAAATAAAATTTTCATGCTCAGGCGTTTGGCCTTTGATTCGCATTATTCCGTCAGCTCGAATTCGACCGTGAGGGGGAAATGGTCGGACGAGGCGGTGCGTCCCTTTTCAAGGCTCAGCGGGCGCATCGCCCCGCGCCAGAGCACGTGGTCGATGCCGAAGTAGAAGCGCCGGGCGTTGTAGGTGATTATTGGGCCGAAACCCACGTCGGGGTAAACTTCGCGAAGCCCGAAATCTTCGAGACGGCGGATGGTGTAGCAGCCGGACACGTCGTTGAAATCGCCGCAGACAATCACGTCGGGTCCGCCGTAGTGCTCGATATAACGCCCGAGCTTGTCGGCCTGACGGGCGCGGGTGACGTTCGCCGCCGCGACCTTCGACAAGAGCGAGCTTTTAAGCTCGCGGATTTCGCTTATCTCGCGGGTTTTGCCCCCGGTGAAGTCGCGGTAGATGTCGTAGTCGTGGTAGGTGAGTCCGAGGCTCTTGAGATGGACGTTGAACACCGTGATGCTGCGATCTTCGTCGATGTGGACGCGGTAGGCGCCGATATCGCCCTCAAGGTCTTCGCGCTTGTAGTCGAGATGGATGGCATCCGCGGGATATTTCGAAAGGAAGGTGATGTAATAGCCCGTGCGGATGATATAGGGGTAGAGTTTGTTGAGGAGCGACATGTCTTCGGCATGGATTTTATTGCCGTTGAATGGCCCGAAGATTTCGGTCTCCTGAAGGCACACCACGTCGGCGCCGCTCTCGATAATCGTGTTCATCGTGCGGTTGCGCGGCGAGGCGCCGTTTTCTTCAGGATGTGTATCGGTGAAGTTGTACACGTTGTAGGTCATTACTTTCAGTGTCTTCGCTCCAGGGGTGGCCTCGCGTCCGAAAAGGTGCAGCGGACAGTAGTCGAAGACCGGACCGCCGCATACGGCCAGCGCCGCAAAGACCGCGACGGCGCCTTTGCGGTAGACGAAAATCTGGACGGCCAGCAACACGAGCATGGCGGCGAGGAAGAGCGGAAAGGCCGTCCCGAGCAAGCCCCAGTAGCCTCCGAACTTTTCAGGAGGAATGTACCCGCTGTATGCTCCGCCGATGAGGGCGGCGGCTCCGAGGGCGTTGACACACATGAGGAAGCCGCGGAGCAGGCGCAGGGCGCGCGGAGCTTTTTTTGCAGGCGCGGCGGCTTGGGGCGGCGGCGCCGTTTTTTCGGCGGGCGTCCGGCGCGCTTTTCGAGGCGCTTTTGTCACGGGCATATCCTGCGACGGCGCCGTGTCGTCGGTCTTGGAGCGGGGGGAGCGAGGCTGTGTCATAGCAGTTTTTTTTCGGAGTCGGTCAGCGATTCGTAGCCCGACACGTCGGCTTTGTCGAGAGCGCGTCGACGGATTTCGCCGGAGAGGCGGTGGCGGCTGAGCCATGAACCCACCGCTTTGCGCCCGCGGCGCATGAACAGCCCCGCGGCGGCTACTCCGGCGGCGAGGCCTCCGAGGTGGGCGTAGAGTGCTCCGCCGGCGCCGGAGGCCGCGGCCGAGGCGAGAGCTACGCCGACGATGACCGTGCTCACGAGGGCGAGGTGCGGCCGCCCGGCCCACGGGATTGCCACTCTGATTGAGCCGCCCCACACGGTCGTGGCCGCAACGACGGCGAGCACCGCGGCCGAGGCCCCGGCGAGAATGGCGCCCTCGGGGGCGCTAAGCACGAATACGGCTCCCCCGGCGAGGCCTCCCGCTATGTAGAGCGGCGCGATGGCGCGCCCGAGGCCGAGGGTGGAGGCGAGGGTGCCGTAGGCGATGAGCACGAGCATGTTGACGGCGAAGTGGAGCAACCCCGTGTGGGTGAACATGTAGCTGACAACCTGCGGCGCATGGCCTCCGGTGGCCTGCAGTGAGAGCTGCCCGATAAGGTCGGTGCCGAAGGCCGAAGCCGTGAGCGTGGCGGCGAAAACGGCGGTGTTAAGCCCCGCCAGCAACCACATCAGCGGCGCGCGGGAAACTTCCGTGGCGGCGCGCATTCAGAAAAACCAGTGGTTGCGGAACACGCCCTTGCGTTTCCAGTAGACAAGCAGAAGGAAGCCGAAAATCATGCCTCCGAGGTGGGCGAAGTGAGCCACGCCGTCGGCTGAGCCGCTGACGCCGTAGACGAGCTCAAGCACGAAGTAGCCGATGATGAGCCACTTGGCCTTTATGGGCATCAGGAAGTAGAGGTAGATGGGCTGGTTGGGGAAGAGATAGCCGAAGGCAAGGAGCACGCCGTAGATTGCGCCCGAGGCCCCAACCATAGGCGAGTTGACCAGCGAGTTGAGCATGGCCATATCGGGGTCAGTGTAGTTCATCGAGTGGCGGAGGTGGTAGAAGCCCTGAGTCATCACTTCCTGCAAAGCCTCGGGCGAGAGTATCGACACGAGGCGATGGACGTATATGGCGAAGATACCTTCCTGAATCAGCCCTGCGCCTATGCCGCAGGTGATATAGAAGAAGAGAAAACGTGCCGACCCCATTGTGTATTCGATTGTGCGGCCGAACATCCATAGCGCGAACATGTTGAAAAACAGGTGCATGAACGACCCGTGAAGGAACATATACGTGAAAATCTGGAACGGGTAGAAGCCCGGCGACGAAAAGTAGTAGAGCGCGCACCAGCGGTCGAGAGCGGCTTCGGCCCCCGGCACTATGGCCATCACCGCAAAGACGGCGATGTTTATGAGCAGAAGGTTTTTGGTGACGGGAGGGATGTTGGCGAAAAGCGAGCCGAAGCCCCCACCCTGTGAGTTGTTGGAGTACATTTCTTATCGGATTTGATTTGCAAAAATACGATTATTTCTTCACACAGGCAAACGCCCGGCTCTGATAAACAAGCAGGCCTGTGAACTTGTTAAGACTAAACGGACGCAGGCCCCGTTTTGTTGTGCGGCGCGCGTCCGTGCATAATCAAAAAATCCCCTGTAACTATGAACGACAGAATCACATCCGGGGAGCGACGCGAGCTTCCCGACAGCGTCTACGGGCTTCCTGCCCGCCGCGAATATCCGATGCCCGATGCCGCGCACGTGCGCGCGGCCGAGGCTTATTTCCGCTACTGCCCCGAGGAGCTTAAACCCGAGCTTGCCCGGGCCATCCTTGCCAAGGCGGCCGAATTCGGCGTCGACGTCGAAAGCCCCGTCGTGAAGCAGTATGCGTCGATGAACTGATACGAAAAACCGCGCTTCCCGACGAAGGGAGCGCGGTTTTTCGTATCGCTGCGGGGTTGGCCCCGGGCTTAGCGGATGTAGACCTTGCGGACGGTCTTGCCCTGACGCATGATATACATGCCCGTCGAGGGGTTGTCCACGCGGATGCCTTGGAGGTTGTAGAACTCGGCGGGAGCTTCCTCATCGGCTTCTACGCCGACGATGCCGGTGAGTATGCCGTCCTCGACGAAGCCGCCGTTGCCGGTGCCTTTGTAGATGGCGTTATGGCGGACGTTGGTGACGTCATTGGTCTGGTTGCCGTTGCCGTTGTTGAACACAAGCCCGGTCGTGCCGTTGGGAACGACATACTTGTAGAGTGCCGCGCGAGTGACGTCGGCAATCTTGCTCATGGCTTTGCCGGGCCACTCTGAGGCTGATTCTCCGCCCCAGAAGTGGACGTTGACGGTGCTCCAGTTGGTGATGGAGTTGTCGTAGTAGATGGTGATGCCGTCGGGCTGTACGGGTTCTTCGGGCTTGGCAATCTTCGAGAAGGTCACCGAGCCGGTCTTGGTGCCGCCTTCGCCGGTGGCGCCCCAGCTTACGGTGACGTTGTCGCCGATGTTCATGCCGGAGCCGATGGTGAAGGTGGCCTCATTGCCGGAGATGGAGGTCTGCGCGCCGTTGCCGATTTTGTACCATGCGGAGGTGGCATTGGTCACGCGGGCGGTCACGGTGATGATGTCGAAGAAGTTGCCGCCGTTGGGCGTGAAGCGCACTGCGGGTTCGGCCGTCACGTTGACGTCGATTTTCTTGGCCGTGGCCACGCCGTCGTATTCAAAGTAGGTGTCCTCGGTGATGCCGGTGATGTCAGTGCTCTTGCCGGGTTCGTTGAAGATGATGTTCACGCTCTCGGCGTCGTCGAAGGTGTAGTAGTAGAACGTGCGGCCGTCGATTTCCTTGCTGTCGGTGAGCTTTTTGCCGGGCCATGCGCCGCAGGGTTCGGTCTTGGGCGAGTCGGTCCACGCATAGAGGTTGGGAGCCGAGGGGCTCGTCACGTAGACGGTGATGGTGGCGTTGGGGTCGACTTTCTTGTAGCTTACCGAGCCGTTGCGTTCGGAGCCGTCCTGACCCTTTGCGCCCCATTCAACTTTGACGCTTTGGCCGAAGCTCATGCCCGAACCGATGGTGAAGGTCTTCGAGGCGCCGGCGGTGAGGCTTACCTGCGACTGGCCTGCGATTTTATACCAGCCCGATACGGCGTCGTCGCTGAGCTTGGCCGTGACGGTGAGGGTCTCGGTCTTGAACGAGCCGCCTGCGGGTGAGAACACTACCGATGCGGGAGCGGTTACGTCGCTGTTGGTGTAGTATTCAGTGGTGCCGGGGTCGGTGAATGTGGGGCTGCCGCCGTGGGCAACGGGCGAGGTGGCGTAGATAAACTTGCCGTCTTCGCCGACGATGCCGCCTTTCCAGTCTTTTACGAGCACGCGGAGCTGGCCCTGCGTGGCGGGAGCGTCGACGGTGATGCTGCTGCCGCCCTGATAGGTCTTGCCTGTGACGATGTCGACGTAGGTGCCGGCGGGAACGCCCGTGAACGTGGCTCCGCCGTTGAGGGCTACGAGGGCGTAAGAGTCCTTGTAGGCGCGCTTGAAGGCGTGGCCGCCCTTGGCCGAGCAGCCGTCGAAGGTGTACTGGCCCTTGCGGAGGGCGGGCACGGCGGCGCGGATGAGGTTCAGGCGGCGGATGTGCTGGGCGAGGTCGGCGTTGAGGGTCTCGCTGACGTTGCCGCTGGCGGTGTAGGCGCCGAAGTCAGTGGCCGAGACCTTGCCTTCGAGGTATGCGCCGTAGTAGGCGCGGCCCGAGTTCTTGAGCGCGAGTTCGGGACCCTTGTCGATGGTTACGCCTTTCTGGAATTCGACTTCCGAGCCGTAGTAGATACAGGGGATGCCGCGGAAGGTGAACATCAGCGAGAGGTTTTCGGCCCATTGGGCGGTGCCGCCGTTGAAGCGCACGCCGTCGTTGGGTCCGGGGCAGTAGTCGTGGGAGTCGACGTAAACGACGTTCCACGAGGCGTCGTTGTAGTAGTGGTCGCCTTCATTGGCGATGCGCACGGCTTGGTCGGCCGAGTTGAAGTTGTAGTGCATCGGGAAGTCGATTACGTTGAAGCCCGAGGCCTGCGAGTAATCGGGCTCGTGCCATGCGCCGTTCTGCATGAAGACGTTCTTGGAGTTATACACCGTGCCGGGGTCTTTGAGGCAGGTGAGCATGTTGCCGAGGGGAGCGGCGCCTTCGGGGACGTTCTGTTTGGCCCACCAGTCGGCTGTGAAGGTGTTCCACTCGTTCACGAGAGCGGCGTCGGACTTCCATGTGTAGTAGTGGCTGGAGAGCAGGTGCTGGTCGCGGTAGATGACGCCGCCGAAGCGGGCGCAACATTCGCCGAACATGTAGAAGGGAGCGCCGTTGAGGCGTTTGTCCTTATATTTTTCGCCCAGTTCGATGAAACGGGGGATGAAGGCCGCGTTGAAGGTCAGGGGTGCGATGTGGCCCGTGGTGTCGATGCGGAAGCCGTCGACGCCCATTTCGATGAATTTGCCGTAGCATTCCACGAGGTAGTCGACAACGGCGGGGTTCTCGGTGTTGAGGTCGACGCAGTCGCCGGCAATCTGGCCCCACCAGCGGGAGGGGTCATCCCAGTTCCATGCGTTGGACACGTGGTGCCAGTAGTTCTTGTTGTCGTGGTTTTGGCCGTCGGTGTTCTTGAGATATTTGAAGCGTTCGGAGTATTGGGTCTTCTCGCCCGAGTTGGGGAGATTCCAGTAGCTTGCACCTCCGAGGCGCTCGTCGTCGGGGATGAGGCAGGCGGTGATGTCGGCCTGATTGCGGATGTTCTGGTCGCGGTCGAAGAGGTGGCAGAAGAAGTTCTCGCCGAAGTTGCCCGTATGCTGGAGCACGATGTCGAGAATGATTTTCATGCCTTTGGCGTGCGCGGCGTCAATGAGGTCTTGGAAATCGACGTCCTTTGCCGAACCCCATTCCGTGCGGCTTTCGTAGCGGAGGTCGACTTTCGAGAAGTCCATGGCGTGGTAGCCGTGGTAGTCGAAGCCCGAGGCGTTCTGCACCACGGGGGTAATCCAGATGGCGGTGAAGCCGAGCGCCTTGATGTAGTCGAGCTTTTCGATGAGACCGGCGAAGTCGCCTCGCCAGCAGGGGTCGTTGTTCTTGATTTGATTTTCCTGTCCGTCCCAGCAGAGGACGTTGTTCTTGGGGTCGCCGTCGTAGAAACGGGTGGTCATCGCGAAGTAGATTGTCTCGTCGCGGAAGTCCGTACGGTCGCCCACGAACGTTGCGGCATTGGCCGTCACGGAAGCGGCGGCGAGGCCACAGACAGCTGCAAATCTTGCGATTTTGTTCATGGTAAGAGTTTGTTGATAAGAAGTAAGTGTGATATGATTGTATAAATCTGACTGCAAAATTCGGAATTTTTTCAAATATAACAAAGAAATATGTTTTATAACATAAAAAAACAGCGCCCCGCGGTGGCGGAGCGCTGTCGTTGGAAGCGGATGCGTCGCGGAGGACGCCGCGTGTCAGTCAATATTGGGGTTGAGTTCGTGCCACTTGTCGATGGGAGGCAGCACACCCATTGCAATCACTTCGTCGCGGAGGGCGCAAAGGTGCTTGTAGCTTTCTTCGAGGGCTTTCTGCTCTTCGGGCGTGCCCTTGGGTTCGCTCGATTTGACGCCGTCTTTGGTTACTACGGTCTCCATAGCCATCATGATGTGGCTGAAGCGGTCGTCGTTGACATAGGTGCCCACAGGCCACCGGAACGGTGCACCGCCCATAGCTGCGGCGACCATCTCGATTGAAAGGTATGCCGGGCTCTGGAACGACGAGCGCCCGCGCAGGTCGATGATGTTTTTGCCGCCTTGGATCACGCGCACCTTGATGTCCTCCCAGTCCTTTTCGGGGAGGGTCTCCGTGCCGATGATTTCAGTCAGCGGCTTGCCGTTGACGAGCGTGGTCGAAGCGTAGACGGCCATCTGTTCGCCGTGGCCGCCGTAGGTGCGCGAATTTTCGATTTCGTCGGCCTTGATGTTGAAATACTTGGCGAGCTCGCTTCTGAGGCGCGTGGAGTCGAGCGCGGCGAGGGTCGACACCTGCGAGGGTTTCAGGCCGCTGTAAAGCAGAGTGATGAGACCTGTGATATCCGCCGGGTTGAACACCACGACCACATGCTTGACGTCGGGGCAGTATTTGCGGATGTTCTTGCCCAGCTCTTCGGCCACGCCGGCGTTGCCTTTCAGAAGGTCTTCGCGGGTCATGCCGGCCTTACGGGCGGCGCCACCCGACGACACGATGTATTTCGCATCCTTGAATGCCTCGGCTATGTCCGAGGTATATGTGAGGTTCAGGCCCTCGAAGCCGCAGTGGAACATCTCCTCAGCCACGCCTTCAAGCCCCGGAGCATAGGGGTCGTAGAGGCAGATGTTGGGCGTGAGGTGCATCATGATGGCTGTCTGGGCCATATTGGAGCCAATCATGCCGGCGGCGCCGACGATGACCAGCTTGTCGTTTGTAGGAAAATCCATGGTAGAGAATTTTTGAAATATGTTTTACGTTGTTTTATATGAAACACATGAAGGGCCGCGCTTGTTGCGGCGCGATACGAAAAAAATGCTCTCGGCCGTGTTTCTTCACGTAAATATTTTTGCCGCGTGCACAAAAAAGCCTCTCGCGCGTTTATTTAATAGAGGAAAAAACCGTAACTTTGTCACCGGATTCCCCCACACGCTTCAACATCAGCCAGCATGAAAAAAATATTCGCTATCTTCGCCGCCATCGCAGTCAGCGCCTCCGGTGTCTTTGCCGCCAACCGCCTCAGCTCGTCAGTAGCCTCGATGGAAGGCCCCGAAGGCTATTCCTTCAACAAAGCTCTTTCCGACCGCCTCGGCATGGAGGTCTATGCCCCGGCCGACGCCTCGGGCGCTATCTCATTTGGCGCTCAGGAAGCCGCGGGCGACGTGACGCCGTCGGCCATAGCGACTGTTCTTGCGAACGCCCTGATGAAAGACGGCGTCCACTCGACGATGACCGCCGCCGACGGGGCGCCCGTCCACATGGTGGCTTCGGCCGACGGGTTGACCGTCCTTGCCATCGCCGGCGACAAGAAAGCTTCGCGCTATGCCGTGGTGATTTTCCGCGACAAAGCCGCGGCGCAGGCATCGGCCCTGCTCAAAAGTCTGAAAATGAAATAACATACGCCTCCACGCTCCTGCTCGATGATAGAACGGATAGTTATAATCGACACAGTCGACCCGCTTACCTTTTACGGCGTCAACAACGCCAATCTCCAGCTGGTGAAGAACCTCTTCCCCAAACTGCGTGTTTCGGCGCGCGGATCGGTAATCCGCGTCATAGGCGAGGACTCCGAAACGGCCGACTTCGAAAAGAAGATGAAAGAACTCGTGGCTTACGCCGAGCGCTACAACACCCTCACCGAAGACGCCATCATATCCGTCATCAAAGGCGACGCCCCGCAGGAGCTGAAGCGCGACGGCGTGATTATCTACGGCATCAACGGCAAGCCCATACAGGCCCGTAACGCCAACCAGGAGGCTCTCGTCGAAGCCTTCGGCGACAATGCCCTCACGTTCGCCCTCGGCCCCGCCGGCACAGGCAAAACATATATAGCCATCGCCCTTGCCGTGCGCGCCCTTAAAAACCGCGAGGTCCGCAAAATAATCCTCTCGCGTCCGGCTGTCGAGGCCGGCGAGAAGCTCGGATTCCTTCCCGGCGACATGAAAGATAAAATCGACCCCTATCTCCAGCCTCTTTACGACGCCCTCGAAGACATGATTCCGGCCCTGAAACTCAAGGAGTACATGGAGACAAAGGTGATTCAGATCGCACCTCTCGCATTTATGCGCGGACGCACGCTTAATGACGCCGTCATCGTCCTCGACGAGGCCCAGAACACCACCACGCATCAGCTCAAGATGTTCCTGACGCGACTGGGGCAGAACGCCAAGATGATTGTCACCGGCGACACGAGCCAGATCGACCTCCCGCGCTCGACGCAGAGCGGACTCGTGCAGGCCCTGCGCGTGCTCCGCGACGTAAAAGGCGTAGGGCGCATCGAGTTCACCAAACAGGACATCGTCCGCCACCACCTCGTGCAGCGCATTGTCGAGGCCTACGAGAGATTCGAGAAGGCCGACGCCCCCGACGCCGCCCCGGACTCCACGGCCCCCGGCCAAGCCTGAGGCCGTCCGATATCCCCCCTCTCACACGCACACATCACGAATGTTCGCAATAAACCAACACTTACAAATCATGACACTTACAGAAACAGATTTTCATTTTCCCGGGCAGACAGCCGTTTACCACGGCAAGGTCCGCGACGTCTACACCATCAACGACTCCCTCCTTGTCATGGTGGCTTCCGACCGCATCTCGGCCTTCGACGTGATTCTCCCCAAGGGTATTCCCTTCAAGGGGCAGGTGCTCAATCAGATAGCGGCCTATTTCCTTGACGCCACCGCCGACGCCGTCCCCAATTGGAAACTTGCCGTCCCCGACCCGATGGTCACGGCCGGTGTCCGCGCCGAAGGCTTCCGTGTGGAAATGATTATCCGCGGCTATCTCACCGGCAGCGCATGGCGCGACTATGCCGCCGGAGTCCGCGAAATCTGCGGCGTCCGTCTCCCCGACGGCATGAAGGAAAACGAGCGCTTCTCCGAGCCGATAATCACCCCCACAACAAAAGCCGACGCAGGCCACGACGAGAACATCTCGCGCGAAGAAATCATTGCACGAGGCATTGTCAGCGAAGAGGATTACGTTGTCATGGAGCAATATACCCGCCGTCTCTTCGAAATAGGGCAGCGCATGGCCGCTGAAAAGGGCCTTATCCTCGTCGACACGAAATACGAGTTCGGAAAATACGACGGCAAGGTAATCCTTATCGACGAAATCCACACCCCCGACTCCTCGCGCTATTTCTACGCCGACGGCTATCAGGAGCGCTTCGAAAAAGGCGAGCCCCAGCGCCAGCTCTCCAAGGAGTTCGTGCGTCAGTGGCTTATCGAGAACGGCTTCATGGGCCGCCCCGGCGAGACTGTCCCCGAAATGACGCCCGAAGTGTGCGAAAGCATCTCCAAGCGCTACATCGAACTGTACGAGCAGGTGACCGGCTGCAAGTTTGTCCCCGCGCCGGAAGATAATCTCGTGCAGCGGATCGAGACAAACGTCATCGACTGCCTCAACACCCTGTGCCTTTGATGGAGGTTGAGAAAATAACCCCTTACGGCGACGCGCGCGGAAAAGGCGAGCAGGTCGAGGAGATGTTTGATTCCATCGCCCCGGCCTACGACTTCATGAACCGCGCGATGACCCTCGGAATCGACCGGCTGTGGCGCCGACGCGCCGTGCGTTTTATCGGACGCACGGTGCCGGCGCCGCGCCATATCGTCGACGTGGCCACCGGTACTGGCGACCTTGCCATCGCTATGGCCCGCGCCCTCCCGCAGGCGCGCATCACCGGGATAGACCTTTCCGAAGGGATGCTTGCCGTCGGAAGGCGAAAAGCCGCCGACGCAGGCCTCGACGGAAGGATAAGCTTCGAAAAGGGCGACGGCCTTGCCCTTCCGGTCGTCGACGGCAGCGCAGACGTCGTGACAATTGCCTACGGAATACGCAACTTCGCCGACATCCCCGGCGGATACCGCAGCATGTTCCGCGCATTGCGCCCCGGCGGCATCCTTGTGGTGCTTGAACTCTCCACTCCCCGGGGGTTCGTCGCAGGCGCGCTCTACCGCCTTTATACGCGCACGCTCATACCCCTTGTCGGAAGGCTTGTCTCAAAAGATTCGAGAGCCTACTCCTATCTCCCCGAAAGCATCGCCGCCGTGGCTCAGGGCAACGCAATGACCGCCCTGATGGAACAAGCCGGATTCACCGCTTGCTCGGCGCGCGCGATGACCTTCGGCTCATGTACTCTTTACATCGGCAAAAAGCCGGATATAACGTTTTAGACCCCATGCAGAAAAACATTCTATCGCTGCTTTTTCTACTCATCTTTACCCTCGCGGCCCGGGATATTTATGCCCAAGCCGCATATTTCGGTTCGGCCCGTGTGTTCAAACCCAAGGCCGAGACAGTCGTCACTCTCCCTGCCCCGGATTCGGCAATCGCCCCGCAGATAATGGCCCTGCGCGAGACACTCGGCTTCGCCACCGACTCGATTCTGCCGCAATACTCGCTCGAAGGTGCCGACAAGCCCTTTCCGGCTTATTTCTTCCTCCCGGCTGTCTATGACCACTTCACCTTCGAAGACCTCTCCGACCCCTTGGCCGAACCTCTGCGCTCTGACAACCCGTCGATGGCGCGTTTCGAGGACGAGGAACGCATAAGCCGCCGCATGCGCGCCATACGCCGCAATTTCTTCTTCTCAAACCCCGAGCTCGTGCCCTATAACCTCGCCCTCCTGCCCGAGGCCCCGACGCAGTTCACACCCGTAATCGACCCCTCCAACTTCTCTATCGAGATGCAGGAGATGCCAACCGTGGCCGAGGCCGTAACGACCATCGACCCCGGACCCGCAAAACGTCGCCACTGGCTTCGGAAGTTCAACGTAGGCCTCCAGTTCTCGCAGGCTTACGTCTCCCCGAACTGGTATCAGGGCGGCAACAACAACCTTAACGTCCTCGGCAACATATACTACAACGTTAAGCTCAATCAGGAATTCCATCCCAATCTCCTTTTCGAGACGACTGCGCAGTACAAGCTCGGCATGAACTCCGCCCCTGACGACTCGATACACGCTTACAACATCTCCGACGACCTCCTGCAGATTAACACCACATTCGGTGTAAAGGCTGCCAAGCGCTGGTACTACTCGTTCACGGCACAGTTCAAAACCCAGTTGCTGAACTCCTACGACTCCAACAGTCGCCAGATGCGCTCCTCGCTCCTTTCGCCCGGTGAGCTGACGGCCGGTATCGGTATGACCTACAACTATGCGTCGCCGAAAAAGAAGTTTACATTCGACGCGTCGATAGCCCCCGTGTCGTACAACCTCCGCACGTGCATAAACGAAGAAATGGACGAGACTGTCTACGACATCCGCGAGGGCCGCAAATCGGTGAGCAAGTTCGGTTCGAGCGCCGAAATCAAACTTTCGTGGAAGATTACATCAAACATCTCTCTCGCTTCGCGGGTATGGCTCTTCACCGACTACGACCTCTTTCAAGCCGATTGGGAGAATACCATCGTATTTGAAATCAACCGTTTCCTCACGACTCAGATTTTCGCCCACGCCCGCTACGACTCCAAGACTCCGACCGTGGCCGACACAAAGTGGAAGAAACTTCAGCTGAAAGAAATCCTTTCGATAGGCTTCTCCTATAAATTCTCTACACTATGAACTCTCCGGTCCGCGCCCTGCTTGCCGCCACGGTAATCGCCCTGTGCATCCCGCAGGCCGCGCGCGGACTCAGCCCGTTCGAAGCGGCCGCGGCGAGGCTCGACTCCCTGAGGCTCGACCCTGTCGAAGGCTTGTGGAGCATGAGCCCGGCAGGCGGCGGGGCTGTATTCAGCATCATCGCCGCCCCGGGACGCCCCGGGGTGTTCGAGATGCGCATCCTCGAATCGCCCGACTGGCGCGTGGCCGAAAACACTCTTTGCGGCGAGGTCAGGGCCGCGGCGCGCCCGGGAGTCTACGACTGCCGCATGGCTGCCGACCCCTCCAAATCTTCGTTCGCACCGGCCCTGTCGACGCATACGGCCACGATGGAACTGGCCTCCGACGGAGCGCGCCTCATCATCAGGCCTTACCGCCGACGCCATCGGATAAGCCTCCGTCGATGGCTCCCGTATTTTTTCCGAATCTCCATCCACGAGGAAAACACGCGCCCCGACGACCTCGACGGCGCCGTGCGCCTGTATCCGCCTATTCCGGGCGCTAATCCTGTCAATCTCTAAAAAGCTCAATATGAAAGCTCTCCCTCTCGTTATCGCCGCCCTTGTGGCCTTCTCGGCCGCAAGCCAGCGCACCACGCGCCGCAATCTCCGCGCCGCTGACACGGCCGTTGCCGCCGAAACTTCCGCCCCGGCTATGCGCCCGATAGTCGCTCCATCGGCCGAGGTATTCCGCATCTCAGGCTACGACAAGCCGCTCCGCTCGCGACGCGAGACCTTTTTTGCATCCAATCTCGACGGCGGAGGACGCATAAGCCGTGTAGCCGTCACAATCACATACCTCGACGCCTCGGGGCGTATGCTACACAGCCGCAACGTCAGCGTCCCCTGCGACATCCCTGAAGGTGAGACGCGAAATCTGAGCATCCCCTCGTGGGACTCTCAGCAAAGTTTCTACTTCGTGCGCTCCACGGTCCCTTCCCGCGCACAGCAGGCCACGCCGTACGACGTTAAAATTGCAGTTGATACTGTTTTTATCCAATGACAACAATTTTTAACTAAAAATATTTTGTCAACCGAGAAGTCGATGCTAATTTTGTAGCATCTTCCGAAGAAGGCCCATTTTTAAAATGGCGTTGTCGGAAGATGCTTTTTTAATACTGAAACACAAGCCTCGCGCTGATAACTCAATTCATTCACCCCTTTTAATCTCTTACAATTGGCAAAGAAAATTCAGAACATCCACTCATCTGCAGGTAAGGGAGGGCTGAAGGTATTGGCTTAACGATTCCCCCACACCCTACACTTTACTTGTCAGTAACGACTGCGGCCTGAGCGGTGCGACTCCGCCACCTTCGGGCATGCAGTGAAGCTTCTGCCGCCGTTTGTCGGCGTGTGAAGTCGGCTTATGCCGTCGTCCGGGCGCCCTGTGCCCGGTCTGCGCGCGTCCGCCCTCGTGCGTCCCGTCCCCCCGCGCCTGAGTGCGCCCAACCAAAAGCGATCTTTGACATTTCGGACCCCTGTCGGTCATTCCCCGCCCCGGCCCCTGGACTTCTCTTTTCCTTTTCATCTGAGTTGAAATCGAATACGAAAGAAATACACACCCACTCCAATCGTTTCAAATTCTGCTATTTCATCACTTTAAACCTGATCTGCTTATGGCTGCCAAACACAAACATTACGTATCCATCGACAGCGTCAAGGGCGCTCCCATGTACATTGTTGCCGAAACACCGGCTTGCGAGGCGGAAATCAACCACCATACCCGCACGTTCGTCTACTCCGATTCTTACAATGCCGTTGCCGTCGACTTCAAGTTATATGTTTCCGACGGACGGCTCTTTCTCCCGGGCAAGAATATCGGCGCGTCGCGCCTGGGCTGCACCGTGTTTATTTGCACCTTCGACGGCGTCGAATTCAATAACATCGCCGAGAAAAAAATCGAGCTGACAGCCCCCTATGCCGAATTCGACTTTCACATCAAGACCTTCATCAGTCTGCCGGCCGGCGCTCTCAAAAGTGGAAAAAGATACTTCGTCAGGGTCGTCTGCGGCGAAAAATGCACCGTCGGCCACTTCTACATCGTCGACAAGGGATACGACGACAATGCCTTTTTCAGGACACTGCGCGCCGGAATGATGCGCCGCGAATCGCCCGGCGCCCTTCTGAGGTCGTTTAGAGGCAGCACCGTCAAGGAGAGCGCTGCAATCTCCGAATGCACGTACTATGATTTTGACGACGTGTGCGATTTTGACGACGAAGAAGCCTGCGAAGAGCAGTGTGACACATGCCCCTACCGCCCGCGTTATGCCGTGTTCGACGTCGATGTCGACTGGCTTTACGACGACTTTATGCCTGAGTGCACAATGCTCTTTGCCTATGCCGACGGCCGCTTCGAGGAAGTCGTGGCCTGCTCGGAGGACATTACTCCTACTGACGCCGACTGCGCGAGAATACGCTTCAAGGCTGCAGACCCGCGCCCCGACGCTCCATGCGGCCCGGTCTACGTGTCTCTGAATTGGTTGTTGACCAGTGCTCTTGCGGCCTTCGTCACAGAGAAACTGCCATCTGATGCCCGCGAGGAACCCGGCGATTTCCTCCCTGACGAACTTAAGCCTCTCATCGACTACAAGACCGCCAAAGGCCTTGCAATCCTTGAGCGTGCTCACTCCCGTCGCGCAGACGCGTCCTCGCCCTCCGCCGAAGACTCGGATTCGATGGCAGAGCTTGACAAGATGGTAGGCCTTGGCAACGTAAAAGCCAAAGTGCGCCGCTATATGTCGCTCATGGCCTTCCAGCGCAAGCGCGCCGACAAGGGCATATCCTCAAAGATGCCGCCCCTTCACGCGCTTTTTCTCGGCGCCCCCGGCACGGGCAAGACGTCGATTGCCGAGCTTATGGGACGCCTTATGAAGGAGGCCGGAGTGCTCTCGAAAGGCCATGTAGTCGTCCGCGAGCGTTCGCAGATCGTAGGCCGTCACTACGGCGACGAATCGGCCGCTATGCTCAAGGCTCTCGAAGAAGCCGAAGGCGGCGTCCTTTTCATCGACGAGGCTTACAACCTCTACCGCGAAAGCGACCCCAAGGACCCCGGACGCGACGCGGTCGACGCTCTTCTCACCGCTCTCGCCGACCCGCGGCGACGCAACTGGATGCTTATTCTCGGCGGATATGAGGACCGCATCCTTAAAATGTTCGAGATGAACCCCGGACTCGCCTCGCGTTTCCCCGACAGCAACCGCTACCGCTTCGAGGACTACACTGCCGATGAACTCTTGCAGATTGCCGAAAACTATTGCGCCGACAACGCCTACACCTTCACCGCCGAGGCGCGTGAAAAGCTGTACGGACGCCTGTGCGCCGACGTTGAGGCGAAAGACGAAACTTTCGGAAACGCACGTCATGTCCTCAACCTCGTGGAGACGGAAATTCTGCCCGCTATGGCCGAGCGCGTCGCCGCTATGGCCGCTCCCGACGCTCAGGCGCTGACCATGATTCTCCCGGCCGATATTCCCGCCCGCACAGCCGGTCCGAACGGCCCGCGTCGCCCCGGAGTAGGCTTCAGAGCATGACTCCACCGCGCCGGAGCACCTTCAGGCTCACTACTTGTTTTGCAATGCACTGAAAACCGTAAGTATTGGTTTTCAGTGCGTTTTGTTTTTGTGCGACTACTTTCGGAAACACAGCCTCTTTACCTGTATTGCGTTTATAGTCAATTGTTTATGTGTATCCACCATCAAGCGCAGTAGGGACGTGATTCAATGCTATTAACTTATGGCAATGTTATCAAAACCGGCCATGGCCGGTTATGTGTTATAAATTAGAACCAACACTTACCGACCATGGCTACTGAATCTACTATTATAAACGTCTTAACA
>CAJUCQ010000038.1 GCA_910584905.1 uncultured Muribaculaceae bacterium | reverse complement strand
TAATTTTTGAGCAGGCATAGCTGTATCGCACTGATACACAATAGTTTGCATTGATATTGAATTGTTGCTGCATCTTATTGATATTCAATTGAATATGCAAATTTTACCGAACTATTGTTTTTAATTAAGCGGGATAGAATCAATCTCACCGACATAAGGTATTCTATTTCGAGCCGGGAGCCGGGCTAACTCGTGACAAAGCGAGGCAGCCCGGCTCCTTCTTTTCGCCCCGGCGTACTTTGCGACCTTCTTGCCTCACCCCATACCCCCTCCCAATTTTATACGAAATTTTTGTTACCTTGTAACGAACTGTTTGCAAAGATGATAACAAATTAAAAATCAAGTAATAAAGAAAAGGGGGAAGGCGTAACAAAAGTGGTAACAATCGGTGTAACAAAGATTTTTCGGTTTGTTACACCTGTCGGAGAGGGGGAAGGGTAACAAACTCCGGCGTAGCGGTACAAAATGTTTTTTCGGTTTGTATCGACTATACTTTTTTGAACTGCAAGCAATTAGAAACAAATAACGCGGTAACAAAAATTTCCGATGATTTTGCACTCTATTCGGGTAAAATTTATCTGAATAGGGTGCAATTTTCCGTAAAACAGAGAATTATTCTTAAATTTGCAGTCTGAAAAATCAATCTCCACACCATGATGACAATTAAAACAGTAGTTGAACCGCACGTGGCCGAATATATCAGGGGCAAATTTTTCGACCACGAAGCCGGAGCCGTCAGATTTCCATCGGCCCTCGATATTTATATCTTGATTTACGACCTTCTCCAGAAACGCCCTGCCTCAAATCCCGTTGACACCGGGAATCTTGAATTTGTTTTGCCAGAACGTCGAGAAGGTAAAGACCCGGTTTCGTTCAATTATCTGTCAGATAGGGCGAAGAAGATTCTCGCCGACAAAATGCGCCTTATGATGTGGGCAGAGCTGCACGACCTCATGGACGAGAACAAGCATATTAACGGGATTCAGTTCAAAGAATCGGTTTTTATGTTCATGCGAAAATATTCCATCGAATCAATTACGGAGGACGCTCTGTTGAAGAACTACCAGAGGTGGCGCGATAAACTAAGAAGGAAGCAGAAGCGGAGCTACACCCGAAAATAAAGCCGTTTTTGTAAGGTATTTTTTACCCGACCCAATACACTGATTTGTCCTTTTTTGAGGGTATTTTTGTAGAAAAAGTGTCGGAAAACTGCGGAGTATTTGATTTTCAATAATTTATAAACCTAAATATGGATTGCGCGACCGTTTCAACTTGCCATAGTCTTAAAATCATTCCAATCTCCCGGTTGACAAGATTCGCCCGGATCAAATCGCGTGTAGTTATGATGACGCTCGGAGAAGCCGACGACGCAGAGGCGGTTCCAGGCTCGATTAAGTTATCGAACTCATCCGAGTCCGGAGTGGTAAAGAAAAAAATCACCTTCGAGCGTTCCAACGTGTCAGATATTACCGCCGACCTTCTCGATGGCTATAAGGTTTCGAGGCTTATTGCAACCTATGTCGATGAATCCGGAAAAAAGAGGGTGGTCGGTTCTCCTGATTTCCCCCTGTCGCTCGACTATGGTACCGATGGCGGCGTTTTTACCGTTACCCTTCAGGGCGAGGACACAGCACCCGACGCTTTTCTGGCTGAATAAAGTCCTTCCACGTGCCTGCGATATGTGGTTAATTTGCACCAAAATTAACTGCATGAACAGGCTACAACGATTTTTCTCCGATAACTGGACTATACAGCGGCACGATTTTGAAAACACTGTGTCGCTCCTCATACCGTCTATCATCAACGGTAATATAGCAGCCGCCGCCGCACAACTCGCAAAGGAAAAATGCACCATAAGGGCAACTGCTACGCCCTACATGGCTAAGTGGTACGAACTTGACGACATCACCCTTCCGGTTGATTCTATCGCGGTGATAACCCTTACCGGGGTTCTTTATTCGTGGGAATCGGAATGGGTAATAAAGCAGGTGGAGGCCGTCGAACTGAATCCGAATGTTTGTGGCATAGTGTTCGTAGTCGACGGACCTGGCGGAATGGTGTCACACCTCGACATGGCGGCCGCCGCCATTGAGAACTGCACCAAGCCGACCGCGACCGTAGTAACCGGCATCATGGCTTCAGCCCATTTCTGGTTAGGCACGGCAAGCGACCACACATTTATAGCCTCGCCACTTTGCGAGGTAGGAAGTGTCGGCATTGTAATAACCCATTATTCCTTCAAAGAATTTTTCAGACAGAACGGCATAGACTACCGGGAAATATATCCCGACACCGCCGATCTGAAGAATAAGGAAACACGCGCCCTTGTCGATAACAACGATGAATCTTTATTGAAGGCCCGCGCCGAAAAGGTTCATAGAGTGTTTTCCGAAACCGTGGCGCGTAACCTCGGAATCGACTACGACCCCGAACTCCCGTTATTCCGTGGAGAGATGTTCACAGGAGACGAGGCGGTCGCCGCCGGATATATCGACGAGTTCGGCGGACTGGCCGACGCGGTTAAGTGGGTCCTCGCACAGGCAACGAGCCGGAAGGCAAACCAATTATACCAGTAATTAACATTTTAACAACCGAAAAGATGAATTTTGCGAATTTTATCCCCGCGATTCTCGGTATTCTCGGACTTACCGCCTTCAACAAGGTAAACGGCAAGGACGACCTCACCGACGAGGAGTGCGCAAAACTGAAGGAATACGGATTCTCCGAAATGTTCCTTAAAGATTTCAAAGCGCATATCCAGAACCCCCAGCCTTCCGCCGAGAACAAGTCCGACGAAAACTCCCGCGCCGCAGTGGTCGCCACTGTTCTCGGACAGGTTACGACACAGCACCAGAAGGCAACCGCCGAACTTGCCGACCTGAAGGCACAGGTAGCCAAGGACAAAGCCGCACACAAGACCGCTATCGAATCGAAGGAGGCGGAAATCAAGGCACTGAACGAGAAGATTCAGACCCTTTCCGAACTCCCCGAACCCGATCCCGGCAAGGGTGCCGGACACTCCGCAGCTCCCGCCACCGCCTTCAATCTCGACGACACCCAGCAGCTCGGCGGCCTGCCCGGTGAGTTTTTCGCCCTGAACCGCCCCTACAACCTCCGCGCAAAGGCCGCACTTCTCGCCAACGAAGGGAAAATGCTCGCCGTCGCCGTTCCGAACTCGGTCGATTACAAGACCCTTCAGGACGACCTCGAAGCGTTCTACCGCACCCGATGGAGCGACCGCCTTCAGTCGCTCCTCGTAGAGCTGCCGACAATCACCAAGATTTTCCCGACCGAATCAGGACACCAAGACCTCGAAACCCTCACCAACCTTTGGCTCGGCGAGTTCTCGCAGCCCGACAACTCGGCAAACAGCGAGTTCGACAAAGTAACGAAAGGTTCTTATGAGTTCGGAACAGAAACCCTCCGTATGTACGGAGTTATGTTCGCCCACAAGTTCAAGAGCCTGAAAGACCTCGAAAAATCGTGGATAGGCTACCTCAACCGCGAAGGCTCGAACCCCGTCAAACTCTCGTTTATAGAGTATCTCCTCGTTGAAACCGCCAAGAAGCTGCACAACGAGCGCGAACAACGTTATATCAATGGTGTTCGCAAAGACCCCGACCCCGATGTTCCCGGTCGCGCTATGGAGGGCGCCGACGGTATCTACGAATACCTCCGCAAGCGCGTGGAAGGTCATACCGACTTCACCCCCGACGGAGGCACAACCGGCAAAACCGTCTATCAGATTAAGCCCTTCAACCTCCCCCGAATCACTGCCGCAAATATCGGCGAAGTGTTCTATCAGGGCACAAGCATGATTCCCTCCGTTTTCCGTGATACCGGTAAAATCTGCCTTTATATCCCGTCGTGGATGCTTCCTCTTTACCACAAGTATAACGAAGCCCACTACGGCCAGAACGTCGACTACAAAGCCGGAGTCACCTACGTTAAGGAGTTCCCCGCCGTCAAGATTGTAACGCTTCCCAACGCCGACAATCACCATCGTATCTTCTGGACTATCGAAGGCAACTTCCGCACCTTCGATCATGTGGCCGGCGAAATGCTCCGTTTCACTCTCGAACAGCAGGACTGGACCGTAAAAGTGTGGTCGAACTGGAAGGAGAGCATCCAGGCCGAAGTCGTCGGATTCAAATACACCGACCCCCTCGCAATGGACGGAAGCCGCCAGCTTATCTGGTGTAACGACTACGACCGCCCCGATACTTACTTTGTCGAGGCCGACCGCGACGCGAACCCCTCCGCGCTCCTTCACTCGTCAATCGTCACCGTTGCCAACTCGAAACAGTTCGAGATTACCGACATCTCCGACGCGCAAGTGGGTCGCCTTATCTCCCTGAAGTGTGGCGCTGACGGCGAGAGCGGCGTAACAATCAAGAAAGCCGAGAAATTCTCGCTTCTGTCTGCCGTATGGACCCCGAAGAAAGGTGACGTTATCACGCTGATGAAACGCGCCGACGGCAAGTTTATCGAAGTATCGCGCTCAACCGCCGCCGCTGAATCCTATCAGTTCAACGCAGACGAGGCAACCCCCAGCCTGAAGGGCGCTACCGTTTTCGTTGTCGGTGAGAACACAGCGGCGACCGCAATCACCAACCTGACCGAGGGCATTGCCGGCACGCTCTACACAATCCACGGAGCCGGAAGCACCTACGCCTCGACTATCGCCGACGGAGGTAATTTTGTCCTCACAAAGGCGATTACCCTGAAGGCCGGTACGTTCATCAAGCTGGTGATGGGCGACGACAAGAAATTCTACGAAGTGGCCCGAGGCTAATCTGTTCCCAAGACACAGGGAGGGCGATTATACCCCTTCTCGCCCTCCCTGTTATCACCTCTAAAAGTAAAATCAATTAAAAGTCTGAAAATATGACATATATTAAAACGTCCGTACCCCGTGCCTCCGGCAATCCCGGCACAGGTATTCAGCCCCGCGACCAGTTGTCAATTATCGACATTGACGACATCGCCTTCATGCCGCCCGCAGACGACAAAGGCGTAGTTATCGTCGATGATATCGTAATGAAGCAGGGGCGTTATGGTATCAACCTCTATATGACCCAAGGCACAATCGAGATAACGAGCGCAGCTGAAGGCGACACCGACAAAATCGGATTCACTCCATCGATCAAGTTCGAACACCCCGGCAACGAACAGGCCGTGCGTGAGTTCAAGGTTAACTATATCAACCGGAAGGTTATCGTAATTGTGCGTTACTGTTCAGGTAAGCCCGCCGATCTTATCGGTACGATGTGCAACCCGTGCCGTCTCACCCCCTCCTACACCGGCAACAATGAGAGCAACACCAACGAAATGACGTTCACCCAGATTTCAAAGGGTAACGATATTTTCATCTACAAGGGTACCGTTCCCCTCGAAGAACCGGTTTCGACCGTAGATACCGGCGTAACAGTCGTAAATTTCGTTTCCGAAGGGCAATACCAGCTTTCGAGCGGTTCGGCCGTTATTGATGAAATCAGCGGCGGAGCGCATGACGCGGTTATTACGCTCCTCGGTGTGGGCGGAACTTCCCCCACCGTCTCGGCGACCGCCGGAAAAATCCTTCTCCGTGGCGGTAAGGTTTTCACCGCTTCCGAGGGTTCACAGATTACCCTCCGCGCCTTCGATGCTGGCGACGGTGGTATTATGTGGATTGAACAAAGCCGCTACGTCGCAGCCTGATTTTACAAGTTCTGTATTTTCCTATTATCCCGGAGTAATGCTTCGGGATATTTTTTCATTATATTGAAACTTTTTGGCTCGAAAAGTTGTATAATATTAAAATTTTCCGTAACTTTATGACATGGAAAGGAAAATTACGACATACGGAAATTACTTCAAAGAGTTCATGGCTTCTCTTGATGATAAGACACAATTCAAGATAAATCAAGGTTTGCTGTTACTGGCAACCCAACAGAGATTGTCCGCAAAATTTGTCAAACCTATACGCGATGGCCTGTTTGAACTGCGTACCATGTGGAATGGTAATATTTACCGGGTATTTTTTATTTTTGATAATGGAAATATTGTCGTTCTTTTCAATGGATTTCAGAAAAAAACTCAAAAAACGCCGAATAGCGAAATTAACAAAGCGTTGAAAATTAAAGCCGAATATTATGGAAGCAGGAAATAACATGATTGAAGATTATACCTCGGTTCTGGAACAGAATTTCGGGAAGGTAGGAAGTCCCGAATGGGAAAAATCCGTAGAGGAAGCAGAAGCGTTTTACGCCGGTCAGATTCTTAGAGAAACTCGGAAAGAAGCAAGGATGACACAAAGCGAACTCGCCGCAAAACTCAATGTTACGAAATCTTATATTTCGAGGATTGAGAATGGATTTATAAATCCGAGTGTAACCGTGTTTTACCGTATTATCGCCGCTCTCGGTATGCGCGTAGAGATTGTAAAGCCTATCGGTTGACATTCCGAACATAACGACAGCCCCCGAAGGGATTTAAATATCTCTCCGGGGGCTGTCTGTGTCCTTCCGTCGGTAATTACCGGATTGTAACTTTGTGCAATAAATAATCAAACTCGAAAATTTAGTAATATGAATTTCGGAAAAGCAATTGAAGCCCTTAAACAAGGCAAAAAAGTAGCCAGAAAAGGGTGGAACGGAAAAAATATGTTCCTTTGGCTCAAACCCGCCGCCGTTGTCAAGGCTGAATGGTGTAAGGACCCCATACTGAAAGCAATCGTGGAAAACAACGGCGGAGAAATCCCCGCACTCGGTACAATCTGTATGCTAACAGCACAAAAAGAGATTCTTTCGGGTTGGTTAGCCTCCCAGAGTGATATGCTTTCGGAAGATTGGGAAATAATCGAAAACTAATTCTTTGCACGATGAACGCCACCGACAAAAACCAAATTATCGAATACCTCAAAGGCCCCCGCGACCTTTCGGAGGGCGTGTCGCTTTACCAGCGTTTCGGGCAAAATTTACGTCTGAAGCGACTTTTTGCGACCGACGACACCAGCACCACCCACGAAATACTGTTTGAAGAACTCCGAAAACTTTCGGGGCTGACGGAACAGGAGTTCGACCGCCTTCCGCGTCGAGCTGCGACCCATACACCGGGGAAAACTCCGAAACTCAACGGACTGGCTATTGCCGCCGTTATCCTTGACGATCCGAAGAAGGATAACGAAGCCATCCTGAAGGAACTCGCCGATTCATTCGGCGTAACTGTCGATGAACTGGTAAGCCCCGATTTTCAGGAAAGGGTGTTGGCCATGGACGAGAACGCCGACCGTATCGACGAACTTACCGACGAACTCGAAGCCGCCCGGTCGAAATATGCCGAAACTCCGGAGCCTGTCAGGAAGATGATACGTTTCCGCGAAAAATATCCCTTCCTTAACTCGCCCGACTGTCCGGACATTCTGAAAATACTCGTTTCCGACCTGTTCACCTCCTACGACAACTATAAAGCTGCTCACGCCCGCCTTCAGGTTCTCGCCGATGAAGAAGCGGAAGCCGCCGTTGCCGACTGCGAGAAAGTGGTTGCCGAATACCTGAAGAACCGCGAAATCTGGGACGAACTCGAATATTACCGGGAAAACGGCGCGATTCTCGGTAAAGCTGCAAAATTCCAAGAAATGGAAGCCGCCGAGGATTATACCCAACTTTCCGAAATCGACCTTATGAAGAAACTCCAGAGCGCTAACGTAAACGAATCCAAGCACCGCAAGGCCGTAAGCACCGCAAAGGATAAGGGGGAAACCAACGAACGCGCCGAAGCAGCTCTCGCCCGTTGGAGCGCGACGAAAAAAGCCATTCAGGAGGAAGTGGCGCGACGAAAAAAAAAGTAACCGAGAGTATCGCAAAGGCTGAAGGACACCGCTCCCAAATTTCGCGATTCCTTTCGCGCTCCGGCTGTCAGCCGTGCGACCGCTCCGAAGCCGGTTATCAACTGAATATAATTAACAAACAAATCGACGCTCTGAATGTATCTTTATCCCTCTTGCAATCTCTCGACGACTGACCTCCGGGAATTTCCCGGAGGCACTATATACAACGGAGACTGCCTCGAAGCGATAAAGGCACTTCCGGCGGCCTCCGTTGACTGTATAATTACCGGCCCTCCTTACTTTCTCGGTATGACCCACAACGGGCAAAAAGGAGCGTTTAAAGATTTATCAATCTGCCGACCCTTCTACCGGGAATTATTCAAGGAGTTCCAGCGCGTATGCCGCCCGGAAGCCTGTATTTACTTTTTTTGCGACTGGCGCGGATATGCTTTTTATTATCCTCTGTTCGATGAAATACTGAAGGCGCATAATATGTTAGTTTGGGATAAATTGAGCGGCCCCGGCAATCATTACACATTTATCCACGAACTCGTTCTATTCCACGCCGGCAAGGGCGCGAATATAGGCGGAACAAACATTATTTCCGATGTAAAGAGTTTCACCAGCGGAGCGAAATCGACCGACGGCGCAAAGGTACACCCGACGCAAAAGCCGGTAGCACTGATTCAAAAATTTATCGCCGACGCTACAAAGCCCGGCGATGTTATCCTCGACACCTTCGGAGGCTCCGGAACTACCGCCGTAGCCGCTGTTCGCTCCGGCCGCCGCTTTATCCTTATGGAACAGGACGAAGGTTATTATCATACCGCTTGTAAACGCCTCGAATATGAATACCGAGAATAACGCAGTAACTCCCAATTTACCGGCTTTTACCAAGAGCGAGGAAGAAGAAATAATGCAACTCGCCGCCGTAGGCTTCATGCCGAAGGAAATCGCCGTGGCTATGGAGTGGCCACGCGAGAAACGGGCCGCCTTCTGCCTTCTCGCCGCTACCCCCGGCTCCGATATTGCCATGATGATAGCAGCCGGCAAAGCCGTAGGTCGCGCCGACCCTCAAAAAAAGTTACAGGCGGCGGCACAAGCCGGAAATATCGACGCGATAAAGACCCTTCAGAAACTTCAGGCGAATAACCGATTTAACGAACTGGTTAACCACATGGACGACGATGAGTTTACCGATCAAACCCTCCCGAATCAATTTTGAGGCGATAGATTCCCACCAAATCGAACGGATACTAAAAACCGGCAATCTTGAAAGCCTGACCCCTTCGGAGCGCGAATATTTCAACCTTATGAAGTTAGCGCGGGACCTTAACGCCCGAATGATGACGCCCGGAGGCGAACGAATCGTTACCAAATCCGGAATTATCAAACTCCTGAAGTCTGACGCTTACGGGCTTTCAGACTGGATGGCACGGCAAATCTACACCGACGCGCTGAACTTTTTCCATAGCGAAGATGGGGTGACCACCCGCGCGTGGTCGAATATATACGCCGAGCGCCTCGATAACCTCGCTAAAATCGCGGCCGCCTCCGGAAAGCTAAAAGAAGCAAAAAGCTATCTGATTGAAGCGGCGAAACTCCGAGGGTGTTACAATGATGAAGCCCCGGAAATCCCGCAGGAACTTCTCGACGCGGCCCCCGTGACTATCTACACCGCCGACCCCGAAAGTTTAGGCGCACCGAAAGCCGACCGCAAGGAAATCGATGCTTTTATAGATTCTATTCCTGATATACCGGAAATAAGCCGCCAACGTATCAAGGAGGACGCGGGTATCAGAAAACGCAACCTGCTTTCCCGTATTGTAGAGGATATAAAAGAGTTCGGCGATGAAGATAAATAACGAAGTACGCGCTGCGGCGGTAAAATTCGGCTCTGAAGCCCTCGTTTTGTGTGACTGGATAGATACGACCAACATCGTATTTATCGGCGGCCGTGGCGTGGCTAAAAGTACCGTTATCCTTGCTCGACGCTCTGAACGTTGTGTGCGCCTTATGCCCGGCGCTCCCGTCGCGATTGTGGCGAACACTTATTCAAACCTTATCGACAATATCATGCCCGCCGTTCAGAATGGCTGGAAACTTAACGGGCTGATAGAGGGGGTTCACTATGTAAAAGGGAAAAGGCCCCCGGCTGAATGGTCGAAGCGTTGTTCTGTTATTGTAGATGATTATCGGCACGTTTATAGTTTCTGGAATGGCTCTGTGCTTTTTCTCGGCTCTCTCGATAATCCTTCATTACTTGCGGGCAAATCTGTTGCCCATCTCCTGTTCGATGAAGCGAAATTCGCTTCCGATAGCCGCGCCGCCCGTGTTATGCCTATTCTACGAGGCGACGCGATTACCTACGGGCGCTGCCACCTGTATGGCGGCGTTACGATTACTACCGATATGCCCGATGTTACGGAAGGGGAGTTCGACTGGTTTTTCCGCTACGCCTCCGAAATGAATCCCGAACGTATCATAAAGACGATCCAGGCGGCCGGCGAACTCAATAAATACCGAATGAAACTTATCCGCGAGAACCGGAACCCGACCCCTGATGTTCGCAAACTCGCCCGGATAGAACGGAAAATCGACTATTACACCGAGGGCCTTCTAAAATTGAGGAAGGGACAAACCTTCTTTATGAATATATCGAGTTTCGTTAATATCGACATCCTAACCCTCGACTATGCCAAGCGCCTATATAACGCAGCTCTCGAACACCATGAGTTCCTTAAATCCGTTCTCGGTATGCGCCCTGGAGTAAGACAGGATGCGCGGTTTTACGTTCTGTTCGGAGAACGCCACAAGTACACCGACGGAACGATTTCGAGGGAAGCCGCGTTCAACTGTTCGCAACTCCGTTACCTCGACCCTTCCCGGCCGTTGGAAGGAGGTATGGACTTCGGTAATATGCTTTCTTTCGTTATCGCACAACCTGACGGGCAATATTACCGGATTCATAAAAACCTTTACGAGCTGCCGCCCAACTCTATAAGGGAACTCGCCGATCAATTCCTGACATTCTTTGAGAAACACCAAGAAAAGGTGCTTTATCTCTACTACGATCGCGCCGGCAACAATTACCAGAGGCAAAACGAGGACCAGGCCGGCAAGATTAAAGCCGCTATCGAGAAGGACGGCGAAGGACGGCGCACAGGCTGGAGCGTGGTACTTATGTCACGTAAACAAGGCACTATAAGGCAAGAGGCTGAATTTAACTTTATGCACGAACTTATGGGCGGCAAGAATAAACGACTTCCGCTCCTTATGGTTGACGCTCTGAACTGCACAGAAATGATTTCAAGCATCGAACTTGCAAAGGCTGAGGTTAAATACCGTGGCGATGTAAAGATTGTGGCCAAGGTAAAGAAGTCCGAGAAGCTGGAGCCGAAGAAGCTGCCGCGATTGTCTACCAACCTCTCCGATGCTTTCAAGTACCTGATGATGCGCCGCTCATGGTTGACAGCAGCCAAGGCAGAGAACGCCGCCGGATCCGGGGCTGATTCAATGGCAGAGGAATGGGCAAGAAAGAATTTAATTACAGATATGTAAACTTTTTCCTTGAAAAGTTTGTTATATTTGTAAACTTTTCGTTTTTTTGTGGCATGGAAACAAACCGCAAAATAAGAGTTTACAAAACCTACTTTCAGGAATTTATGGCCACCTTGACTCCGGAGCAGCGCCGCAAGGTCAATTATTCGATTGATATGCTTAAAACACAAGATCGTGTATCTACTAAGTTTGTAAAGCATATAAGAGATGGCCTGTTTGAACTACGTGCAGAGTATGAGGGCAATATATTCCGTGTGTTTTTCATATTCGACGGTAACGATATAATTGTATTATTTAGCGGTTTCCAAAAGAAGACACAACAGACCCCAGAAAGAGAAATAAAAAAGGCGTTAGCCATTAAAAAAGAATATTATGGAACTAAAGGAAGTAAATAAGGATCTCTACGATTACGATGCCTATCTGGACGAACAATACGGACAAGAAGGTACCCAGGAGCGTGAAGCCTTCAGGACTGAGGCCCGCAACTATATGCTGGGGGTAATGCTCCGGGATGAACGTAAAAAACAGCATATGACACAGGCGCAGCTCGCGGAGAAAGTCGGCACTAATAAAACGTATATTTCCCGCATAGAAAAAGGGCTGATCGAACCGGGGTTTAACCTCGTTGTTAGGATGCTTGGCGCCATGGGGCGCCGTATTGAGATTGTTGACGCCATACCGATATAATTTTATTACCGGCTCCATGACATAGCATAGCCAGACCCCGGAGGGTGTCTGGCTATTTCGTTTTTTGCAACGGGGTAACGAACGCCCCGGCTCACATTTCACTCCGGTAAGGGGTGGTAATAACTGTCGCACTTCAGAGCGGCCCGCGCTTCGCGTTGTGTCATTTTTTGCGTTTTCATTTTCAAAAGGGGCTAACGTGTTGATTTTGTACGGAAAAGCGAATTTAAGGCCAAAATTTAGAGCCAGAAACAGCGTTTTTTGTATGGTTTACCCCTATTTTTTGCCCTATTACCGCCAAAAAATCTTAAATTTGCGGTGTCAAACTCCCGAAAACCGGCGAAAAAATCCTTAAAAACACGCAAAGATGAAAAAGTTTATTTTGATGTTAGCGTTGATGATTCCCATCTTCGCATTCGCTCAGTCGGAAACCGGTGTTACTCGCAAGGTTTATTGTGAAATTGTCGGAACAGGAAACATAACTGGAACTAAAGTGAAGATTGAGGCTGATCTTGGCCAAAAACGAATTACCGATACTTGGGGAGGTGATGCTGCTCGTAAAATAGTAAATGCTGATGGAAAGGAAATAAAGTTTAATTCTATGATGGATGCTGTAAACTGGTTTGCAGCATTGGGCTGGGAATTAGAATTTACTTATGCGGTTTCAGAGCAAGGTATGTCAAAACAAACGGTTTATCATTATGTGCTAAGTAAAACAGTTTCGTCAGACCAAGAAATAACACGTGGCCTCAGATTCAAGCAATAGAGTGTTGTTATTTTCAATCTGAGGTCATTACGAGTTGTTTATAAGTGAATAATTTGTTTACGACCGATACCGCGCCGAGACTCTATTGGGTTTCGGCGTTTTTAATCCCTTCACCTTTCCAACAACAATTATTAACGTTTTTTTTTTTTTGTTCACAGGCTTCTTCCGAAATTTGCAACGTCAACAAGCTACGGAGACAACTCCGGGTCGGGTCTGAAACGGCTCGAAATCCTTCGGGCTATTATTTTGCCCGATTACATACGAAATACAGGCGACCGCCTACCTCCAAACCATTTAGTTAACTCGACCCTTCGTCGGTTTCCGTGGCTTGTTTGACGACATGGAGGAGGCGGTCGCCTTTTTCGTGCCATATAAAACGTCAAACAACCTAAACAAGCCACTCAAATGAAAACAGCAACAGCGTTACCAGCTCCGGCTCTGTTATATAAGCCGAGAGTGAAAAAAATCCTTTTAAAAGGAATTATTTACCTTACATCAGAGAAATCCAGTATCTTTGTAGGCGTAATCGCCGCCATGATGTCGTATATCGGGATTCTTCTCGACGATACCCACATTATCGGCTACGGGGGCATTGCTTTCCTCGTCGGCTTTACCCCTTGGGCGTTGAGACAGACAGCCCGCGACATTCGTCAGGACAAACTCGGCATTAGCAACGACAAGTGGTAACTATCAAGGAGCGAACTTCATATATATTCACAAATAAAACCAATTGACAAATGGAATCAAAAAATATAGCTCTCACGCCTGAAGCCCTCAACGTAATCGCCACCCTTCAGCATAAAAACGGAACATACACGTTCTACACAAACGCACTGAACCGCCTGTTTAATTTCGTTCTCGACCAGAGCGACGAAATCGGAATGAGCGATACCGAGGCAATTCACACCCTCCGCGCCCTTCAGTATATCCGCGAGGACCTCGCCACTATCGCCAACAGGCAGCCAGACCTGGTCGCCGACCACACGGACACCGAGGAAACAGTCGAAAAAGTGGAAGCCACATTCGACGGAGTGAGTGTCAGCACTGAAGAAGCCGGAGAAGATGAACAGTAAAGAAGATTGTTACAGGTTACCAATTTTAAGCATCAACCATTAAGCCAATAGAGGAACGTCCGTTGTGAAACGGGCGTTTTTCGCTTTTGGTGGTGTCCTTCGTCACGCGCGATATAATAAAGACCTTTGCAACATAAAACGCAGACAATATGGAAACTCTAAACATCATAACCCCGATTGTTACCCTCGTTCTCGGCGGCAGTGTTGGTTGGCTTTTTACAATCAAGTACACACGCCGACAGGCAGAGGCCGACGCTATGCAACATTTTCAAACCGTCTATCAAGGTTTGATAAACGACCTGAAGGCAGACCGTAAAGACCTCCGTCAGGAACGCGACAACCTCGCCGACACTATCGAGGCAATGGACAAACGTATAAAAGACCTTGAAAGAACCGTCGAAGCAAACGCCCGGATATTAAAGCAGCTTTCAAGGTTTGCAAGTGAAAAAGCCCCCGACTGCAAGGGTTGTGTACTAATCGAACTCATCAGCAATTCACAGTTATGAAAAATGGAAAATATTATCTCGGTTATCGGGTACGCTCTCTCTCAAATCGGGCGTTCATTTGCGCTTGCGTTGTCGCTTGTCTTATTACTGGAGGGTGTCGCAGCTCTCGAAACGTGGTTCAGGAATCGGAGACAATCGAACATAACGAGTTCAACACTTCCGAAAAAAATGAATCAGTTCACAGCGAGGCAAACGATACTATTTGTCAACGGGACACAATTAAAGGTGATGCCGTGGAGCATGGTCGTATTGACATTAAGCGAGACACAGCAGGCCGCCCGGTCGTTATCCTTTGGAACGTTAACACTAACTTTTCGGCTGAAGCCTCGACGGAAAAAACCGAAAACGGCTTTTCCATGCTACGCCGTTCGTCGAACAACTCCGAGGCTTCCGGTTCCGAGGCTTCCGTCACCAAAGAGAAGGAGGAAACTACGCAGGATGTTAACATCGGAATACCGTTAGGAGATCTCATCATCTGGAGTATTGCCGTACTCCTGATACTTTTTTATATCGGTTACCACATTTACAGACCATGGAAAAAGAAATTGGGAAAATAGACCTTTACGACGCCATCGAGCAGATGAAGCGGATTAGCCTCGACGGCGGGACATTCTCTATGAAATTCCGGAAGTGGAACAGGCAAACGAATAGCGGCGGGGATATGATGACTGTCAATGCTGCCCGTGTGCGCCCTAAAGCCACCGATGAGAAAGTTGAAAATTCAAGTTATAAATTATTTTTCACCGACACGGAGACAGGCCTCGCCCGTAATTGCTGGCAACCCCTCATAATGGAGTTCAACGGCCGGCGAACCGTGTTAAACTAAAACTTTAACTTTTTGTGATGATACGAAGAATAGGAAATTTCGGTTTCGTCGATAACGGCGCCGGTGAATTATACACCTTCAGCCTGAATGCAAAGGCGGGAGGCTGGTCGCCTTCCTCTTATATGCTCCGAGGGGCTACCGCCTCCTTCGGTTACAAGTATATCAACGTTAACGGAACTCCAGTAATACCCTATGGAGAAGACAACAATCTGCCCGGAAAAGTGCGCCACCTCCTTGAAAACTTCTACGCTGGCGAGGGAATCATGGGCAAAAAGGCCGGTTTGCAATGGGGCGAGGGCCCTCGGCTCTACCGCGATGCGGTAGACTCCTCGAATATCTTTTACAGGGCATGGACTGTTGACGACGAGATTACGGCCGACCTAAAATCGACCGACTACCTCACACAGCTGCATCGTTGTTTGATAGACCTCGTTCATCTGGAGGGATTCTGGGTAAAATTCACCCTGACACGCGGGTCGCGTATCGGCGCCGGAAGAATTGCCACCGTTGAACACGTTCCCGCCGGAAAGGTGCGTTTTGTCTATCCGGGTGAAAACAGGTTGCCGACACGCGCAATGGTGGCGGATTGGCCCGCACCCGACCCCGCAACCTCGCACGTTTACCCACTGTTCGACCCATGCAACCCACTGAAACATCCGGTTTCTATGGCATATTTCAACATATACAGCTACAACCACGACCATTACAGCGTTCCGCGCTTTATTGGCGCGTTCGACTGGCTCGAACTCGCCGGCACACTCGCCCCCCTTCTGGCGGCTTACAACGAGAACGCCGCCGCAATATCGAAACACATCAAGTCGCCGCAGTCGTATTGGGACCGGGCAGAAGAGCGGATAAAAGATGTTTGCAGACAAAAGAACATACCTTATCGCTCTGAAATGCTGGAGGATTTCAAGGATGAGGCTATGGAAAAATTTGCAAGCTCCATGTCAGGCAAAGAGAATGCCGGGAAATTCCTTCATACGTCTGACTACTGGAACCCCGAAGCTAACGAGTTCGAGGGGTGGGAGATTGTCGCTATCGACAATAAAGTCAAAGACTATATCGAGGCACAGGTCGCAATCTGCAAAAAGTCAGAAGCCGCCGCCACCTCCGGTTTCGGTCTGGATCCCTCGCTCTCAAATCTTATTCTCGACACAAAATTAGGCTCAGGCTCTGAAAAACTCTACGCGCTGAAGGTCTATAACGCTACCGAAACCGCCGTGCCTGATATGATTCTTTGCAAGCCTTTCCAGATATTTATAGATGTCAACCATCCAGGCACAGATATTAAAATCGGGTTATATAGGACAATCGTCGAGGCTGAAAAGAATGTAAACCCCGAAAACCGAGTTAAGGCCAATGCGTAAACTATTCGCAGAGCCGGCGCCGCAGCCGGAGAAAAAGGGAAACAGCAAGAACGAAGGCAAAGACCGCGCCGAGGACCGCAACACCGGGAAGAAAACGCAGGTTTTCCGCTCGATGTCGCGCAACTTTGAACGTCGCGTAAAATCCGAGTTATTCCTTGAAGATTCTTTGCCGTGGCATTTCAAGCCCGGCGAAGCGTATCACTGTTTCTCTTTCGGCGATGTCGACGCGCTCACATATTTACGGGCTGTCCTAAAACAACAGCCGTTAGAATATGTCTGTTTATCCACCTTCTCTATGGCACTGACAGACGCGGAACTCCTGTTGAAGTGGCATCGTAGCGGACTAATCGGGCGGCTCGACCTCTATCTCGGCGAAATTTTCGATTCCAAATTTGCCGAAGTTTACAACACATTACGCGAGGCGGTCGCGCTCATGGGCGGCCGTGTCGCCGTGTTCCGAAATCATTCCAAAGTAATGGCCGGTTTTGGCGAACGCTTCGATTTCGCCGTAGAAGGGAGCGCGAACCTTAACAGTAATCCGCGATGTGAACAGACGGTTATAACTCTCGATACAGGAGTGGCGAGATTCTATAAAGAAGATGTTTTCGACAATATCCATTCCTTTAACAATGATTTCCCCGACTGGAAACCCTATAATCTGAAACGCGATGAAATTATTTAATATACAAGACGACGGAAGCCGCGAGATTGTAACCGCTATCGGTTTAATATCCTCCGACGTGGATTTTTCAAAGTGGGAGCCGGTTCTGCCGTTGGGAATCCGCGACGTTACGGCAATTATCGGCCCGGAACCTGTCAACGCTCTGGCGAAGTTCTACGCCGGAGACATAGCAGCCGCCACCGACGGTTCTCCGGCCGCCACCGACGCTCTGAAGTATCTGCAACAGGCGGTCGCCCTGTTTACATGGCTGAAGATAATCCCGACACTCGACGCTCAGCACGACGGCACCGGGCGTTCTCGCCGCCTCGGTGAGAACGAAAAGGGTTTAACAGCCCTTCAGGAGTTCAAAGACGAACAAAATATCCTTCGCCTCGCATACGAAGCTACGGATGCCCTTATCGAGATAATGGACCGCGAAGCCTTCCCCTTCTGGGTCAAATCGCGGAAATACAACTTGCGGAAGGGGCTGCTGATTCAGAGTAAAGAGGAGTTCGACGAGTATTATAATATCGGTTCTCACCGGTTGTTTGTTACCCTCCTTCCTATTATCCGCGAGGTTCAGGGCGCACAGGTCGCCCCCGTACTGGGCCGCAAGTACCTTTCCCTCCTGTTGTCGGGCGAAGATTCCGAAATTACCGACCTCCTGAAGGAGCCGGCAGCCCGCGCCGTTGCTTTACTCACAATGCAAAAGGCAATCGAACGCCTTCCGGTCGAAGTGATTCCCGAAGGAGTGGTGCAGATTCAGCAGTCGCAACCGGTTAATTCCCGCTTACGCGCCGAGCAGTCAGCCCGCGCAGCCGTGGCCGCCTCTCTGGGCGCTGACGCAAAAAAATATATCGAGAATATCCAGGACACCGTGGCGCAGCTTGATGCGAAAGGCGAAACACCCGACCACACGATGCCAGGCCCTATTGTTCACAGCAAAGGAATGTCGTTCTAATGAAAACAATCACCACACGCGGCCGAACTGTCGATATTCCGACCCACGTCGAAGAATTGACGCCGAAGCAATACGAAT
The DNA here is from genome assembly GCA_910584905.1 of uncultured Muribaculaceae bacterium. GTDB lineage: Bacteria > Bacteroidota > Bacteroidia > Bacteroidales > Muribaculaceae > CAG-873. The sequence continues at coordinate 4,114 of CAJUCQ010000038.1, read as the reverse complement.
ATTATTGCTTTCTCGCCTTCGCTCTCGCCGGGAAGGTAATAACACCTGATTACTTCCGTGTTCGCTGGTTCTCTTTCCTGATTGGCCTCGGAAAAGCCGATTTTACAATCCTGAAGGAGGAACACATCGACGAACTCGAAGCGCAGATTTCGGCGATTGAGGGCTATTTTGTCAAAGAAATAATCGAGGGAAGTGAGCGTGTCCACCTCAATTTCGATACAGTGGTTAATCTCCTTCCCGAATACAAGGGGTATAAGGGCCCGGGTGACCTTTTTCAGGGTGTAACATTCGGGGAGTTCGTGGAGTGCTACACAGTCGTCGAATGTCTGGACGGAGCTGCACCCGAAGCTATAGCCGAGGGGTATGAACATATAGCACGGACACTCTACCATATCCCGGACACGGCTCCGGTGCCCGACCTCCTGACCTTCCACGCTCCTAAACTGTTTTCCTCCGTTTGGAAGGCTATCCAGAGCGGGCCGATTGAGATAAACGGAAAGAAAATCGACTTTCGGATTATTTTCAAGAGTACCGGAAACACGAAGCCCAACGACAAGACAGGGTGGACCGGCATAACCTTCGAGGTAGCCACCGCCGGACTATTCGGGAATGTCAGTCAGGTAGAAAAGGCGGATATGTGGGCCGTTCTCATTTATCTGTATAAATGCAAATTCGAGTACCTGAACGAAAAACGGAATACACCGGCAAAATAAGCATGTTTAAACCGGCTTAACCGACAATTTAAATTTCAAATAATTATAAATCATGGAATTATCACAGAAAATCAAACAGATGATTAAGGGCTGGGAAGGTTGTAGGTTAACCGCCTACCGCTGCCCCGCTGGGATTCTCACTATCGGCTACGGACACACGGGCACAGATGTTGCTCCCGGCAAACGTATCACACAAGCAGAGGCCGACAGCCTGTTTGAAGGCGATATACAGAAGTTCGCCGCAACAGTAGAGCCGTTGTTTGCGGGCGTGGCCCTCAATAATAACCAGTTTGATGCGCTTGTGTCGTTGTCCTACAATATCGGTTCGCTTTCCGCCAAGGCCCCGACGTTGCTCCGGAAGGTGAAGGCCAACCCCAACGACCCTTCTATCCGCGCCGAGTTCCTGAAGCACGTTAACGCAAGGGTCAACGGTGTCCTGAAGCAGCTCCCCGGACTTGTCAAACGCAGAACAGCAGAAGCAAACCACTATTTCGGGCAGCTATGATAAATCTCCTTAAGTATCGCGAGTATTGGGAGCGCGTTGCCGCCCGCCTCGATTCAGTTACAGGGGTTTTACCTGTAGCCGTCGACAAGGACATGGCAAAGAAAATACAGGCCTTACCGACCGGCTCCGTTACCCTGTTTATCCTTCCGCCCGGAGGTGAATCGGAAAGCAGGAATCCCGACGCTTTCCGCGAGGCCAACCAGTGCGTGGTGTTCGTCATGGAGAAGTACGACCCCCAGCGAAAAATCTCATTTGCCGCACTGGAATCCTCACAGAAGGCTATCGAGGAGGTCAAGGCCCTGATGCTCGACGACCTCGCCGCTGGGTGTCCCGTTATGCGTTTCGATGTTTCGACCCTGAACACCCTTCCGGAAACCGAATTTTTCGCCGGCTTCGCGGGCTGGTCGATAGGATTCAAAATAATAACCTGACAACATGGAAGCCGAAAGCATTAAAGCGCAATATTTCCGGCAGCAGCTTGAGAAGGGAATCCGCGATATATTCGAGGCTCAAAAGGTTATCGCCACAGAAAGAATATACCAAAGCGGACACGACCGGATTCGCTATAAACGAGGTGGCCCGACCCTTCAGGGAAGAAGCGGAGTCTTGCTGGAGGCGTTGACAAATCCCCGCTACAGTATCATCAACGATGGCGAAGGCGTCAGAACCGAATCAATAGTACCAACGTATATCCGCTTCCTTGATATGAAGCGACATGGTAATTATCAAATCTATAACCGCCAAGTCTGGGGTATTCTTTATAAAGAGACCTTGATAAATACTAAATACGAGTTTCGCGACTGGCTCGAAAAACATTTCCCCATGTTATTGAATCAATTCAACAAACAATCAAAATAACCGCGTATGAAAAAAATTAAACACATTGTTGCCGTACTGATGAAAATGGCTATCCCCTTCACACCCGGCATTGCGGCCGTTGTCTGGCTGCACCACATCCACGGATGGCCCGTGTCAATCCTCGCCGCGTTGGGTGTAGAGTTCATTACCGGCATTCTCATCATGTTTGCTGCAACAGTAGCCGCGCAATTCAAGGCGCAGCGTGAAATCAAGAAAAAACATAAGGCGGAAGCAACCGCCTGATTCCTACGCCTTCCGAACCGTTGCACAATAATGAGCCGATACTAAAAACCGGGCTTCATAAAAAGCGCCCCAAAAGTTTTTTTGTTTAACTTTTGGGGTGCAATTCATTTTGGCTCAGACTCATTACAACCGAGAAGCGCACAGGGGGGTCACTCTGGTATCTCTTCATCGGGTGCGGCTGCGTCGATTTCATCGGCGTGGGCCTGCAATCGGGTGGCAATGTGGCGGAACGCCTCGGCCATCTGGTGGTATTCCGTCTCACGAAACATCGCCTTTTTGTTGAAAACCTTGTTGCCGTTGATGCGCTGCGACATCCATCCGGCACTGCGCTTGAAATACTGGCGCGATAATGCCGAAGCATTGATGAGCCCCTCAAGCTCGATGAAAGCATTCAACATGGCCCCGCATTTCGTTGCAATCAGTTCATTACGTCTTGTTTCACTCCCTCCCTTGTCAAAAATTTCTCGCGTACCCTTATACATGTTTGTCATATAGTTTGTAAATTTGCCCCCGTCTGTCACTCGGGGGCTTTTGTTAGATGTTGATTAACTCGTTTAACAATCCTCTGATTTCAGCGATTATCCGGTGGTTGTCTTCATTCTCGATAAGGTCTAAGTGTCGGTGAATTTGGGCAACCACCCATTTTATTCTTCTTCTCATTTCATTTCTCACCTCCTTTCTTTATTGGTTTGTTTTACAATACAATTATACACAATAATTCTTATATATCAAATAAATTATATAACTTTTTTATATTAAAATCGTTTTTTTGCCCTCTGACTAAAGAATACTGCGCCATATTTTTTTATGCCATAGGATTAACAGGAGGTTATGTTTGATTTTGTCACAGGAATTGCATATTTTTGTGTAGTTAACTTTAAAAACATCTATTGTCATGATTAAGAATTATTGTTCTGTCATCGGGTGGATATGTATCGGCATATCTGTATTGTGCGCATTGTTCCTGATGTCGAAGTCTATCCCTATGGCCATTTGTGTCGCTGCCAGCGGATCTGTTACCGGACTTGCATGGTTTGTGTTCGCCCAGATTCTTGCTAACCAAGAGGAAATTGTCGAATCTATAAACAATGCCATCCCGAATCACGAAAACTCCACCATTGAATGGATAGTCTCAGCTGCCGCATTGGCTTATATCCAAAACAATTATCACGGAGCAGACGCCGCCCGGCTGTCTCATGTGGAGATTTCATATCTTCCTAATGGCCATGTAGGGTTAAAAGCCCAGGCCGTCAAGTCGGGCAGCTCCTTGGGGCGCATTTTCTCGATGGAGGCAAGCTGTTCCGGACCAATCCACTGCCTTTCTTCATGGAACGTCTCGGACTTCGCTTGGGCACAACCACTATAAGTGGGAAGTATTAAATGAAATTTTTCTTTATGAGATGAAAAGTCTATGAAAATTTTGTTAATTGGGTAATATTATTTTTTGTGGAATTAAAATATTGTTGTAAATTTGTGACGCTAAATCTCACGGACGTTTGCCGTTCCCGCAGAGCGCGGTTAATGCTCGACATAATATAGCGGGCTTTTTTTATGCCCGGACATTTCAGCCATATGCGGCTGTCACCGATTTCAATGATTGCGTCCTTCGGGGCGGCTCACGTGAGATTTAGCAACGGTGACAGCCGTTTTTTTATTAATGCTAAATCTTACGTGAGTATGCAACAAGCAATCAACCAAGCTCCTACAAACAGCATGGGAGCATTAACGGCCACAGGATTGGCCGCAGTGTTAAAATCAGCATTCCGCATCGTTTTCGGCGAAAAGGTGTCGATGG
>CAJUCQ010000037.1 GCA_910584905.1 uncultured Muribaculaceae bacterium | reverse complement strand
TTCTTTTTCAATAGCTCTTGTACTACTTCGTATCTGTTGTCAAACTGTCAATGTTCTCATCTTTGCCTGCGGGGCGAAAGACTTTGCAAAGTTACGACGAAAAACAATCAATTCCAAATCTTGTTCGAAATTTAACCTGCGTTAACTTTTTAGCCGCGCCTTGCGAGTCCGTTTCAGTGTCACCGCTGTGACTTCGTTCCCGAAAGCGAGTGCGAAATTACAACACATTTTTCGTTTCTCCAAATTTTTCGACAACTTTTTTATGCTTTAAAACATAATTTTTCGACATATTTTAGGAAACGCACTGACTTACAGCGCTATAAAAATCAATTTTTTTTGCCTGATTTCACCCATTTCCCACCTCCAAAAACCCGAACCGCCGCCCACCGGCCCCCCGACACTACAAATCCCGCCCTCGCCCAAGCCCGCCAAAAGAATACCCATCCCCACCCCACAGGAGGCACGCCCCGTCACAATCCCCACAACCGCCCCACCCGGAACACACATAAAAAACCGACAATCGCACCCCCGACCAACCCCGGCTCTTGTCGGCCATAAGGCGGCCAAGCATGACTCCGGCATCGGAACATGAGTATCTGGATAAAAAAAATCATCCGAACCTTGCAGGGTCCGGATAATTTTTATTCGGATTATTTCGGCTGAATCAGTCGATAGTTTCGTCGGCGGGATAGCCACCCATTTCGCGAATAGCGTTCTTCAGCATCACATACTGCTGGAAGAGGTGGTTAACGGGCACTTCGTTCTTTGTGTAGTCGTGCATGGGGCTCTTGAGGAAGAAGCTGAGGAAGCGCTGGATGCCGTAGCGGCCGGCGCGAGCAGCAACGTCGCTGAGGAGCACGAGGTCAAGGCAAAGGGGTGCGGCAAGGATGGAGTCGCGGCAGAGGAAGTTAATCTTGATCTGCATGGGATAGCCCATCCAGCCGAAGATGTCGATATTATCCCAGCCTTCCTTGTTGTCGTTGCGCGGGGGATAGTAGTTGATGCGCACTTTGTGGAAGTAGTCGGTGTAGAGGTCGGGCTGTTCTTCGGGAACGAGGATGCTTTCGAGCGTGGAGAGCTTCGACACTTCCTTGGTGCGGAAGTTTGCGGGTTCGTCAAGAACGAGACCGTCGCGGTTGCCGAGGATGTTGGTGGAGAACCAACCGGCGAGGCCGAGGCAACGGGTGCCGATGATGGGGGCAAAACCACTCTTCACGAGGGTCTGACCGGTCTTGAAGTCCTTACCGGCGATAGGCATCTTCGTCTTTTCAGCGAGTTCCCACATTGCGGGGAAGTCGACGGTGGTGTTGGGCGCGCCCATGATGAAGGGGCAACCTTCAACGAGGGCGGCATAGGCGTAGCACATCGAGGGAGCGATATGCTCTTTGTCGTCGGCCTTCATTGCAGCCTCAAGGTCGGCGAGAGTGTTGTGTACTTTCTCGTCAACGGGAACGTAAACTTCGGTAGAAGCGGCCCAGAGAACAATCACACGGTCAACGCCGGACTCTTTCTTGAAGTTGCGGATATCCTCGCGGAGCTGCTCAACGAGTTCCCAGCGGGTGCCGGTCTTTACGTTGTCGCCGTCGAGGCGCTTCGCATAGTTGTGGTCGAAAGCAGCCTTGAGGGGCTTGATAGCTTCGAGCTCTTCCTTCACGGGAAGGATATCTTTCTCCTTGAGCACCTCAGCATTGATAGCCGATTCGAATGCGTTTTCGGGATAAACGTCCCAAGCGGCGAATACGATGTCGTTAAGGTCGGCGATGGGAACAATTTCGTTGTATTTGAGGTATTTTTTATCAGCACCTTCACCGACACGCATGCGGTCGTACTGAGTCATGGAGCCAACAGGCTTGGCGAGACCCTTGCGGGCCATGAAAACGCCGGTGATAAAAGTGGTGGTAACAGCGCCGAGGCCGACAACCATAACACCGAGCTTGCCCTCAGCGGGCTTACAAATCGTTTTGCTCATTGTAGTTAATTCAAAGGAGAGGTTTGTTTATTTGTTTATGTTTTATTCCTATTTCGGACGCTGAAACGCGACGCGCAGGGCGCACCGTCGTTTTCAGCCCCCAAAAGTACATATAGTTTTTGGATTGTAAAAAAGTTTTCAGCTTAAATATTGCGAAATATTATCTTTATTTGTTAAATAACAAGCCAATTTGTGAATGCGCGCAAATTTATCAATGGGTTATGGATTGTATTGTTAATTTAACCCAATAACGCTGTGCGCAGTTCATTGAGGTTTTCAATAGTTGCGGGATGAAGCATTGCGTCTTCCTCGGGCGTCCATCCTTTACCTTTGAGCCAAGCCACCCGGCATCCGATGCTTTCGGCCGGAAGGATGTCCTTGCGGAGGCTGTCGCCGACGACGAGCACCTGCCCCGGGTCAAGGCCGAGGGCCTCGACGCCCAAGCGGAATATTGCCGGGTCGGGCTTGCGGACGCCGACAACGGCGCTCTCGATGATGGTGGGGAAGAAGGAACTGAGATTGAAGTCGGCCAACACGGAGGCAATATTTCCGTAGAAATTGCTTACGAGCACCAAGGGGTAGCGCCCGGCAAGGTCGGCAAGGAGGGGGCGGGCCTCATCCACACACGCGCGCGCGAACTTATAACAATATTGCGCCACGTCTTCGGCAAGCAGCTTCACGCGCTCCGGCTCGACGGCTCCGCGGTCGGCAAGCCATTCGAGTTCGATTATCATCTTAATCCGCAGGAGGTCGAGAAAGTTGTGGTCCGGGCGTATATACGGGTGCTTTGCGAGGGCTCTTTCCGCATGGACGTATGCCTCGCGGAAGAGCTCGCGGTCGATGTCGAGTCCAGCCGCCAAATATCCCTTCAGGATTACTTCGCTCCAATGGTCGCCACGACTGTCGAGCGTGCCGCCATAGTCGAATATAATGCCCTTAACCGAGCCCGACGGGAGAATATTTTCCATTTTCAAGATCATTAGTGAGTTTTCGACACATCGCCTCGTGGCGACGGGTCATATAAACGAGGAGGCCGTTGAGAACAATCAGTTCGAACGCAAAATAAAGCCACGGCATCCTCGCGAAAAGCGAAGCAAATAGGGCAATTGTGCGCCAGTTGAAAGAAAGAATATTGGTAAACTTCATCAACGGGAGGCTGAGTTTACGAAAATCGTCGCGGAAAGCCTGTGGCACGCGTCCGTCGGGGAATCGCGCCGAGAGTTCGCGCCTCAGGGCCTGCATCGCGGGGGTCATCACCTCTTGATTTGCCGTGTAATTCGTATAAAAGAAGAGCGTAATCTTCTTCCAGAAATCTCGAGTCCATGACAAGGACGCAAGTTTTCGGCGCAATTGCGTTGTCGAATCCAGCTCCGAGCCGTCCTCGCCTTTGAGGAAATAGAGATGAAACTGGCGATAGTAGTCGGCCATAGCCGCCTGCTTTGCATGGCACAGGCCGGAGACTGCGGCAACGGACCAAATCAGCCACGGATGCTCCGAGAAGAACGCCGAGGTGACATTTTCTCTAAGGCAGATGGCGATGTATATCGACGCGAACCAAAAATCGCCGCTCAGGCCGTCGAGAATACGTCCGATTCTCGAGTACTGATGCGTCATCCGCGCAAGCTGGCCGTCTGCGCTGTCGAAGGAGTTAGCCCACACGAGGAGGAGCATCCCGACGACATTAATCCATATATTATCGAAATAAAAAGCAATTCCGGCGCCGACGCCGATAAAAATCGAGGCGATGGTGATGACGTTGGGCGTTATGCCCAACGAGGCGGCAAGGACAGCCCAGCAGTAGCCGATGGGGCGATAGAACGCGAGGTCGATATGCTCCTCGGTATCCATCGACTTCAGTGACTGCCTGTAAGCGTTAAAGTCTATTTTCATTCTCCTCCTCTCAGGGCATAAGTTTTTTCACGAAGATATTTACCGAGACTTTTCGCGTCGGTGGCGTGGAGGCGCTGTTCGTCGGGCGAAATGGGCTCGCCGACGGAAATATGAAGCGTCTTGCCGACTTTACGGAACACTTCTGCGGGGATTCTGAGTGACCGCGCCTGCCAGAGTGCGTGGCCGAGAAAATTGCACCACAGCGAGTTTTTGTCGTGGAAATAAATAGGAATCACCGGGACTTTCGCGCGCCAGATAATCTGGAGCACACTGTCCTGCCACTCGCGGTCGCGGGTCTTGTAGCGGCAGTCGGTCTTGCTCATTGCTCCGGCGGGGAAGAAGCCGAGGGGCTGACCGTCGGCGAGCTGTTTGAGGGCGCGCCGTATGCCGGCGACGGATACCGCTCTCTTTGCGGGGTCGGTCGATGCGCTTTGGTCGACGGCGATGAAATTCGGGCGCATGGCGGTGATGTGTCCGAGAATCATGTTCACCATCACGCGATATTCCGGGCGACGAGAAGCCACGAGGTGGATAAGGGCAATTCCGTCGAGGGCGCCGAGGGGATGGTTGCTGACGGTGATAAAAGCGCCCTCGGGGAGGTTGTCGAGCACTTGCTCGTTATCGACCTGCAGCTTGATTCGAAACTGCTCGAACAGAAGGCGACGCACAAAATCGGGTCCGGGTGTGTCGCAACAAGCGCGGTGGACGGCGTTGACTTTGTCGACAGACAGGAATTTCAGCAAAGCGTTGACGAGCTTGGGGTGGCCGTCGAGCGCGGGGACCATCTGCCGGATGTCGTCATAGGCGAGGACATCGGGGCGGACCTCGTATTTTTCTCCGTTAACGGTATATTCCATATTGTGGTTTTACGAGATATAGGCGACGTATCGCGCGATGAAGCGGCGGAATGCGGGGATGCGCATGAGCACGAATTCGAAAATGGCGAATCCGGCAAAAGCACACGTAATTCCGGCGAGCACGTCGATGATATAATGATGGGAAGTGTAGACGGCGGTGAACCATATCCCGAGCGTGACGACGGCGAGTGTGGCAATCCACGGAGCGCCGGCGCGCGCCCTCACGGCATATATGAGGGCCACGAGGGTGTAGGCCGAGTGGAGCGAAGGGAGGGCGGCGAATACGTTGGAATTACGGACATACAGGCCGTTGAAGATGCCGAGGCCGGTCATTTCGTCGAAACGACCGAGCCCGGCGACGTCGCCGGGAGTGCCGAGGACGGGTTCGAATCCGTGGAGGGCCACATACCACGGCGGAGCGGCCGGGTGGACGTAATAGAATGCGAAGCCCAAGAGGTTTACCAGCAGGAAAACAAGGGCGAAGCGGAGGTAATCTCCGCGGCGCCCGGTGAAATAAAGCCACAGCCCGAATATAATCGGGAGGGGCACCCAGCAGAGATAGAAGACTCCGGCGAAGAAGTCCATCAGGGCGGAGGTGTGTGCGGCAAAGAACTCGTTGGGGGTGAGGACTCCGGCGGGACCGGCAATTCCGAACAATGCTTTTTCGGCCTCATAGAGCCCGCGCACGTCGACGGGGTTGACCTCGTAGTTGGGGAGGAGGTTCATCCAGTCGTAGCTAATCCCGAACAGGAAGAAGGGGACCAGTGCCACGACGAGTCGGCGCGTGGGGGCGGTGATGAAAAACAGCACAAAAATCAGGAGCGCCATCACAGGATGCTCCGGGCGGAAGCCGACTCCGACAGCCGTCACCGCCAGCCAAACCAGCAGGGCGGCCACGCAGACGCATGCTTCTTTTTTTACAGGCACAGTCATGACCGGGAAGTTTGTCAGATTACTTGAGCTGCCTGCGGCAGTGGGCGATACGGGCGAAGGCCGTGAGATTGGCAAAGATTGCGATGACCCACATGGCGCACAGGAGGATAGCGTCGGGGGCGAAGGTCGAGCCGGCGGGGAGGTTCTGCCCCACGATTCCGGTTGCAAGCAGGGCAAGGGCGGTGACGACCACGCGCTCCGGGCGCTGCATGAAGCCTATCTTGCACTCGATATCAAGGCCTTCGGCACGGGCGCGCACATACGACACCATGATACTGCCGACGAGGGCCATGAAGGTGACAATCGCCGCGCCGAAGCTCCCGCAACCCATAAAGTAATAAGCGATTCCACCGAGGGTGAAGAGTTCGCAATAGCGGTCGAGAACGGAGTCGTACATAGCGCCGAAACGACTTGTCATGGCGCCGAGACGGGCAACCTGCCCGTCGAGCATGTCGAAGAGCGAGAAGCCGATTACGAGCGCTCCGGCGAGAGTGACGAGGGCGTAGTCTGGTTGCGAGCCGGGAGCCTGCATCACCTGCCATCCCGTCCATGCCAGCACGGCGGCTGCGGCGACATTGCCGAGGAAGCCTATCGTTGTGACCATATTGGGTGTCACTCCCATTTTTATAAGAAGCCGCACAAACGGATTTATAACCACATAGATACCCTGCTGAAGGGCATCGCGGGATGATTTTGCAGTCTGCTTGAGTCCCATTTTATACGTATTTATACAAAGAGTTTAACGTTTGAACTTCGAAGGGATGAAAAACCCGGCAATCCTGATGGCGCATGCGTCGAAGCGTGTCGGGCGATATACGAAATAGCGCTGGAGGGCAAAGTTCCAGAACCACGACACCAGCAGGGACACAAGGAGGGTCGAACCGGCGAAGATTGCATCGGCCGTAAGGCCGAGATCGAGGAGCCAGCGGCGCGTGCTGAGCCAGAGGCTTGCGAAGGTCGTGCCGTACATGTTCAGGAGGAGGCTGCCGGTCCATACGAGTATATACTTCACGATGACGGCGCGAACGCTTTGCCCCGAGGCATGGAAGGTGAAGTGGTAGTTGATGGCGCAGTTCACGACGCCTCCGAGGACAGCTCCGCAGGCAACCGAAAGGTTTGAGCGGTAAAAGGGGTCGAGCGAACGGAAAACGAACGAGAAGAGGACGACGCGGAATATCATGTCGGTCCACGATGCGGCCTGAGATGACACGACAGACCTCAGGAATGTGAACACGAGCGAATTGTTGTGCAGAAGTTTATCGCCTGCGTTTTTAAGTTTTCCCATCTTATTTCATAAAAAACGAGTTGACAACCAGAATGATTACGGCGGAATATATTCCGGCAAGGATGTCGTCGGCCATCATGCCGTAGCCCCTCGGAAGGCGCTCCATGGCGCGTATGCCCAGCGGCTTGGCAATATCGAAAAAGCGGAACAGAGCCAGCGAGAGCAGAATTTCCCACCACGGGCAGAAGGGAGCCACGGGCAGGAGGCTTATCCACTGGCCCACGGTCTCGTCGGCGCAGGCAATGACGGGGTCTTTTCCCCAGTATTTTTCGGAGACGGAGCTTGCCCACGTTCCGGCCACGGTGTAAGCGGCGGCGGCGACAAGAGTGGCCCAGAAACACAGCTCCGGGGAGGCCCACAAATACAGCGGCAACCAAAGCAGGATGGCAAGGAGCGCCCCCCACGTGCCGGGGGCAAGGGGTAGATAGCCGACGAAGAACGACGTGGCGAGCATGCGGGGGACAAAGGGGAATCCACCGTTGCCTCCGGCGGGGCGGCGACGGATATGCGCGGCCGTGCGGGGGTCGAAGGGGGTGTTGGTCGGCGAAGGGTTCATGACTTGTGTTTTTTAATTTCCGCAAGGACGGCGCGGGCTATGAAAGGAGCGGCCTCGGCGCGGCAAGGCGCGAATGAAGGCCAGTCGTTGAAGTCGATGATACGCGTCACGCCGTCCGGCCCGACGATGCAATCGCCGCCGTAGACAAGGACGTCAAGGAGTTCGGACGATTTTTCGCAAAGCTCATGAAGCTTTGCGGGGTCAAAATCGAAGCCCTTGGATTTGCCGTTCACGGCTTCGGAGCCCCACTTGCTGTGTCCGTCGTCGAAGGGATAGAACCAGTAGAAATAGCCGGTTCCGGCGACGCCGTAGAATTTAATGAGGTCGCCTTCGAGGTGGCGGTTGATGACGGCACGCTTGATGCCCCGGAGGAAATACTCCTGAAGCACTTCCTGCGCCTCTTCGGCGTGGCGGACGTAGCTGACGTCCTCCTTGTGCATGGCGTGGAAATCGCCCCGTTTGATCCACACGCGGTCCATTTTTGCGCGCAGAAGTCTGTCGCGGATGCCCTCGTCGGTGTTTACGATAAGCGATTCGGGATAAGGGATTCCGGAGCCGAGGAGGATGCGAGTCATCCTCTCGCGGGTGCAGTTCTCGATGCCGTAGCCGGAGTTGATTACGAGACAACCGTCGTCCTCAAGCTTCTGCAGGCGGGCGATGCTTCTTTGCTCACGACACATGTTGAGGACAATACGCTCGCCCCGGATTCCGTCGTCGTTGAACTGCTCTTCGCTGTACACATTCACCTCGCAGCCGCGTTTGCGCAACTGGTCGGCCACGGCGTTGAAAATCGCCGCATCGTTTCCTATATGGTTCGGGGAATAGACGCCGGCGCGCATTATTCCCGCAATTGTGACTTCTGCCATCGGTAGAATCTTATGCAATAATGATTTACAAGAGCCTTGCGGCTTGTGAGCGCTCTTCGCGCAAGCGCATAGAGCACCGCAAAGATACGAAAAAAAATCCAAATGCCCCAATAGAGTACATAAAGGCGAAAAATTCAGCTCTTTAGACCATAAATTCAGCTCCAATTCAAAAAAAATATGTAACTTTGCGGCTATGAGAGTCGTGACCCTTAACGAACGTGATTTTTACACTGCGTGCCACAGCCTCGAAGAGACTGTGGCCAAAGACTACGCGCCCGACCTCATAATCGGCATCGCCACCGGAGGCGAGTTTGTCGCCTCGTGCATGTTTGCCGATATCCCCCACCGCTCGATAAGGCGCCACCGACCCTCCACGGCCGACAAGGAGCACGCGGGCATCGTTTTCAGGATTCTCCGGCGCTCGCCGCGCTTTATTTCCGATATGCTACGCATCGTCGAGGCGTGGCTTCTGGCCCTGCGCAAGCCGTCGGGCACAATCGAGCCTGTTACGCCCGACGAAAAGACGACGGCGGCCATAGCGTCGGCGCGGAGGGTGCTCGTGGTCGATGACGCCACCGACAGCGGCGCCACGCTCAAGGCCGTGACGGATGGAATTCGCGCCGTGCCGGGCGAGCGCGAGGTGCGGAGCGCCGTTGTCACGGTGACCACATCGTCGCCGATAATCATGCCTGACTACACACTCCACCACGACTCCACGCTGATACGCTTTCCGTGGTCGAAAGATTATTACCCCCTATGAGCCGCAGACCGCTTGTGGCCGTCGACCTTGACGGCACGCTCGTAAAGGGCAACACACTCCATATCTACTTCCGGTGCGCTATGACCGAGATGCTCCTTCGCGGACGCATCGGCGCCTTTGCCTGTAGCGCGGGGTTGCTCGCGTTGAGGCGGCTCAATCTCGTGAGCCACAGCTCGATGAAATTCGGCATATTCAGCCGCATCCGCCCCACCGAAGGCCTGCGGCGCCGCTTCGTCGCCTCCGTCGGGAAGCTCATGCGAAGCGATGTCGCCGCTCTCATCGAGGGCTATCGGGCGCAAGGCTACGCCGTGCTGCTGGCGACAGCGGCCCCCGCGCCCTACATACGCGATATTTGGGAAGGGCGCTATGTGGCCACGGATATGAATCCCGTGACCAATCCGCGGCGCGTGGAATGCCGCGGCAAGGAAAAACTCCGGCGCGTGGAAGACTATGCCCGCTCCTACGGATTCCGTCTCGCGGCGGCCGTGTCCGACGATGCCGAAGACGACGCCCCTCTGCTCGCCGCCGCGCCCGAGGCCTACCTCGCCGTTGCCGAAGGCTTGGAGCGCATATCGCGCGGGAAGTAATTTTGCTCAAGCGGCTTTTTTTTGCTAATTTTGCGCCGCAGTAATGGCTGAAGCACACAGCTTCAATAATAAGGGAAGCCGGTGAGAATCCGGCACAGTGCCCGCTGCTGTAAATCTCCGCCGCCCGGACCGGGCGGCAAGGCCGGCAACACGCCATTGGGTCGTCCGCGACCCGAGAAGGCGCCGTCCCCTCGGAGACAAGTCAGAAGACCTGCCACTTGCTGCCTCACATCCACCAACTTCGCTCACGGGACAATGGGAAAGAAAACAGACATCATCATCTCGCTACTGCTCGCATCCGCCGTGCCGGCCTCCGGCTCGGACGCATTCACATCTCCGGCGGCGTCGGCCGAAGCCGCCCTGGCCGATACCATCCACCTCGGCCGCGACGTGGTCATAACGGCTCGACGCACCCCCGTGCGCGCCGATATTCTGCCCGTCCAGACCCTCAGCGGCGACGAACTGCGGCGTCTCAACAGCAACTCCGTTGCCGACGCCCTACGATACTTCTCCGGCGTGCAGGTCAAAGACTACGGCGGCGTAGGCGGGATAAAGACCGTCAACATCCGCTCTATGGGCACGAACCATACGGGCGTGGTCTACGACGGCATGGAGCTTGGCAACGCCCAAAACGGACAGATTGACCTCGGACAATTCTCGCTCGACAACATCGAGGCCGTGTCGCTCTACAACGGCCAGCGCTCGCAGATTTTACAGCCGGCCAAAGACTTCGGGTCGGCCGGAACGGTGTATATGCGCACGCGCACGCCGCACTTCGCCGAGGGCGAACGCGTGCATGCCCGCGCCACGCTTCGGGCCGGCTCGTTCGACCTGTTCAATCCGTCCGTTCTCGCCGAACTGAAGCTCAGCGAGAGCCTCAGCGCCCAGCTCTCGGCCGAATATCTCACGTCGAGCGGCAAATACAAGTTCCGCTACCGGCGCGTGACGCCTGCCGGCGAACTCGCCTACGACACAACGGCCGTGCGTCAAAACGGCGACATCGACGCCATGCGCCTCGAAGTCAACCTCCACGGGCTTCTGCAAAGCGGCTCATGGAGCGCCAAGGCCTACCACTACTCAAGCGAACGCGGCGTGCCGGGGGCTATCGTCAACAATGTGTGGCGGCGCGGCGAGCGCATTTGGGACAACAACTCCTTCGCTCAGGCACGCTACACGGGCATACTGGGGCGCTTCACGACCCTCAACAACATAAAATACGCCTGCTACAAGACTCATTACGTCAACAACGACGACAAGCAAATCAAGGTCGACAACCACTACACCCAAAAGGAGCTTTACATCTCCAGCTCCAACGAATACGCCCTCACCGGGTTTTGGCGGGCGAGCGTGAGCTATGACATGACACTCAACACGCTTTGGAGCGACATGTACGGCTTCGCTTCGCCCACCCGCCTGTCGAACTTCATCGCCGCGGCCACGGCGCTGGAGTTTCCGCAGGTCAAAGTGCAGGCCTCGGCCCTCGGCACCTTCATCCACGACCGACTCAAAGGACAGGAATCGCCGTCCGACAAACACGTGTTCACGCCGGCGGCATTCGTGTCGGTGACGCCCCTGCGGAGCGTAAAGGCCCTTTCGCTGAGAGCCTTCTACAAGCGCTCGTTCCGCATGCCGACCTTCAACGACCTCTATTACGCCGACATGGGCAACTCGAAGCTCTCGCCCGAGCGCGTGGCGCAATACAACGTCGGCATCCTTTATGACACAGCGCCGTCGAGCGGCCTCATAGCGGCAGCGCGTCTGAGCGCGGACGTGTACTACAACCGCGTGAAAGACAAAATCGTGGCCTACCCCAAGGGACAGCAGTTCAGATGGACGATGCTCAACCTCGGCGTGGTGTCAATCAAGGGCATCGACGTCAGCGGACTCATCACCGTGCGCCCGCTCAGCGAGCTGTATCTCACACTCAGGGCCCAATACACATTCCAGCGGGCCATCGACGTGACCAACCCCGAGGACAATTACTATCGCCATCAGATACCGTACATCCCGCGCAACTCCGGCTCGGTGGTGGCCAACGCGCAATGGCGGGGCTGGAGCCTCAACTATTCGTGGATTTACGTCGGCGAGCGCTACAACCAGCAAGAAAACATCCGCTACAATTACACCCAGCCGTGGTACACCTCCGACATCTCGGCAAGCTATGATTTCCGCCTCGGCAAAACAGGGATGCGCGTCCTCGCCGAAGTCAACAACCTGCTGAGTCAGGACTACGACGTCATCCTCAACTATCCCATGCCGAAACGCAACTACCGATTCACTTTGGTTGTAGAAATTTAGGCATCTCGACGCGGGGTTTTTCCGTCGACGAGCGGTATATCCGAGAAAAATCCGATATTTAAGGGGCTGAAAGGGGGGGGAAATGCGTGTTAAATAGTATTAAACACATTCACATCCCCAATTTATCCGCTTTTTTTCGTTACTTTTGTCAACGGCAAAGGAGAGCGAAGCCTCCTTATGCTCTCTAATGTCTATTACACAACTTCACTCAACCCAATCATTTCTTAAACAATGGGAAAACTTCTACCCCTCAGCTTAGGTCTCATGCTGTTGCCTGTGGCCGCAAGCGCACTTACCCCCCAACAGGAAGCGGTTGGCCGTCATTTCCTTGCGAAGACGACTCCGCTCGGCATGATGCAGAAGGCAAAAGCCGGCGCACCCCTTAGCATAGGCGAAAACCTCGCTGGAGCGCGTCGCGCCGTCAGCGCCACGCCCTTCCTCACTAATACCGGGCTCGACAACCTCGGCTATATCGATGGTCCCAATGGCGAATCATGGTTCTACACGGTCAATTACGACATTGAAGAAGTCGTGAATCCCGGCTACACCGACTACTTAATCAAGGGCTATGAAATCACGGTTTACGACTCGACCCACAAACTCGTGGGCACGGTAAAAGACGCCGTAGCCTTTGAAGAGGATGACGTCCGCGTGGCTTCACTGTCGGTCGACGCAATGGTATCCAAGAAGTTCTTCAACATCGACGACAAATACGAGCTTATCGTAAACATCGCCATGAACCGTCCGGACTACTCCATCCGCTCGTTCGCACAAGTCTATTCCATCGGCGCCACTCCTGACGAAGACGGCAACACGCCCGTTGTGACTACACTCCCCGGCTACATCTGCATGAGTGTCAACACGGCCACCAGCTCGTGGGACGAAAACTTCTACATCGGCGTGCTTACCCAAACCGGCTATGACGAATCGCTCGACGATTTCGCCGAATACGCCGCCAGCAACAAAAACATCATCACCATCTACAAAAAATCCGGTTACAGCGGCGGCCCGCAGGAAATCAGCCGCTTCGAGGTTGCCAACCCCAACCTCCCCGGCGACCAGATGAGCGTGCCCTACATCATGGCCGACGTCCGCGACGGCAAGGCATTCTTCGTGTTCCAGCACTATGAAAAATGGTTCTTTAAGAACGCCATCGGCCCGGGCATCGGTCTCCCCGGCGAAACGGAAGAGGACGGCATGCCCTTCCTGGACAACAACCTCATCATCGAGACATACAGCTGCCCGGCCTACGGCTCCACCCTCACCCCTGAAAAGACGATAAAAATTCCCGTAGACCAGACTTGCGACAACCCCGACATCAAGTTCAGCTACTACAGCATCGGCCAGCTTCTGTACACCGACGACCTTATGGCCGACGGCTCATCCAACGTCTGCATCCAGCGCTACCAGATCAGCGACGACGACAACTACCTCACCACCTATGCCAAATACGACGCCGACGGCAAAAAGGTGAAGGACATCGCCACGGACATCGACGGCTACATGCTGATGAACGACATCCGCGGCCACGAAAGTCAGGTGATGTTTATCAAGCCGAACACCGAAGGCTCCTACGACCTCGATTTCGTTGACCTCCCCTCCTGCACGAAGGTTCTTTCGCTTCCCGCAACCTACCAGAACTTCATGTTGCGCGCCAACGTCGACCGTTTCCCCGTCGAAAACAGCTACGAATACGCGTTCCAGACGGCGCAGAGCAATTACGATGCCGAAGGCAACATTCTCGAAAAGGTACTTTGGATTAACGCCGACGGCGACATCTCTCACATCGACGAGCTCAACCTCGGCAAGGACATCGCCATGGCTCAGGTCTACATCGAGCAATCGGCCCTCTCGCCCTATGTGTTCGACACCGACAACAACCGCGAATACATGTGGATGGTAAAGCGCTACCGCGAGTCCGGCTCTTCGGCCACCGACACCCATCTCTACATCCTTTCGACCAACGGCAGCCGTCTCTTTGAGGTTGGCCCCGACGCCGAAAAAGGCATACTCATGTCCGTGGCGCTCATCAACTCCGCCTCCAAACCGGTCCTTTGGGTGTCCTACCAGAACAACAGCACCAGCCGCTCGGTCTACGCTCAGGATTTCTATGCACTCCCCCTCGCAAAATTCGCGGAAGGCGGCAATGGCACTGTCGAGAACCCCTACAAGATTGCAACCGTCGGCGACCTCGAGCAGATGCGCACCTATCCCAACGCCCACTTCGTCCTCACCAACGACATCGTTGCCGACGGCGTTGAATTCCTCCCCATCAGCGCAGAGTTCAAAGGCAGTCTCGACGGCAAAGGCCACAAGGTGACAGGCCTGTCAGTAAACGGCCCCGGCATCTTCAACGACCTCAATCAGGGCGCAGTCATCAAGAACATCAACTTCGTGGGCGCACGCATCCTCTCGGTCAGCGGCTCCAATGCAGGTCTGCTCGCCTCCAAGGCATCCGGCACAACGATTTCGAACGTCCACATCTACGGACTTGACGTTCCGGCCACGGACGCCGACTTCACCTTCGGCGGTATCATCGGCCTCGGCTCTCTCGGCACAACAATCGACGGCTGCTCCGTCAACAGCTCGACCATCTCTCTGCCCAACGCATCGGCAGTGGGCGGCATCGCAGGCGAGCTCCGCACCGGCTCTAAAATCAACGGTTGCGCCGTCAAGGCCTCCATCACCGCAGAAAGCGAACTCGGCGGCATCGTCGGCAATATCGGCGGCGACAACAGCATCCTCGACTGCCACACCGACATCATCCTCTCGGCCGGCAGCGTCGTAGGCGGCATCGTCGGCTACAACGGAGGCTCGCCCGTGGCCCGCTGCTACGTCGAAGGCTCTATCAAGGCCACCGGCTCGAAGGGCTCCTACTACGACAACGGCCCCTGCGCAGGCGGCATCGTCGGCTCGCTCAAGAGTTCACTCACGACCTCCGACACCTCCGGCGAAAGCGAGACGCTCAAAGATCCGGTTATCTACAACAACTTCGTGAACCTCACGTCGCTCGAAGGCTACACACCCGCCATCGCCCCCACCCACTCCGAACAGCAGAAAACACTCCACCGCATCGCAGGCCGCACTCAGGTCAACGAGGAACCTAATATAATCGACTACGACGCGAACTACGAACCCATCTACGGCGAACCTTACGCCGCCGACGCCCGCCTCATCAACAACTACTGCATCTCCGCCCTCGAACCCGTACAGGACGACATCGCCGCCGCCGCCAACACCACCGAAGGCGAAAGCGTCGAGGCATCCGAACTCTCCGCCAACTGGTTCGGGTCAAAGCTCGGTCTTGAATACGGCGACGGCAAGCACTGGAACGAGCTGGCCGAGGCCGACCCCGCCCTTCAGCACGAAGGCGGCAACTTCTGCTCACCCGCCGCTCTCAGCGTCACCAAGGGCGACTTCTTCGACATCCACGTTGTGTTCGTAGGCTCGCAGGCCGTCGACATGGAAAGCATCATGGATCAGTTCTACTACACCTCTTCCAATGAGGATGTGGCAGAAATGACCGGCGACGCCACCATCACCAAGAGCCGCCTCGCCGTCCGCTTCGAAGCCAAGAACGTCGGCACCACCACGGTTGACATCTGCGGCGCCAAGTGCGAAGTGACCGTTACGGAACCCGTGTCCGGCGTCGACAGCGTCATCAGCCCCGCAGGCTCGCTCGTATTCGACGGCTCAAGCGTTATCGCCGAAGGCTATGCCATCGCCGTCTACAACGTTGCCGGCGCTCAGGTTGCCGCAGGCCGCGACGCCGTAAGCGTGTCGAACCTCGCCCCCGGCATCTACATTGCCAAGGCATTCAACGCCGAAAGCTCCGTCAGCGCCAAGTTTATCGTTCGCTGATCGAGACCTTTCCGAAAATAACATCCACCCCCGCGACACAACATCGCGGGGGTTTTTACGTTTATACTATATGATTTCGCCTTATCCCTTCCTTGAAGAGCTCTCGCTCAACAACAACCGCGAGTGGTTCGCCTCCCGGCGCGCCGAATACGAGGCCGTGCGCACGCAATGGATTGCCGGCCTTCAGCGCCTGATCGACGCAATGGCCTCGACTTACGAACCCTCTTTTGCCCGCCTGAACGCCCGCGACTGCCTCTACCGCATCAACCGCAACCTCCGCTTTTCGAAGGACAAAACCCCTTACAAAACCTATTTTTCGGCGCTGATTTCGCCCCGTGGCCGCCACTACGACAAGGCGTGCTACTACGTCCATCTCGGGCTTGAGGAAAGCGGCCTTTACGCCGGGCTCTGGTGCCCGGAACCAGCCGTCCTGCGGAAAGTGCGCAAAGCCATTGTCGACAATATCGAGGAATTCGAGGATATAATCACAAATCCCGACCTCGAGAAAAACTTCCCCGGATGGATCGGCCGACGGCTCAAGACCATACCTCAGGGCTGGCCCAAAGACCACCCTCAGGCCGAACTTCTGAGGCTTCAGGAATACGGCAAATTCCACGCCGTCGACCGCAGCTTCTTCGAGCGCGACGACTGGCCCGAACGAGCCGCCGCGCTCTTTGCCCCGACAAAGGCTCTCAACGACTTTCTCAACTACTCTATCGACGAAGATCTTTGAGCCCAAACCGCCGTCAGCGGTTAATTATGAAAAACACACTTATCGCCAACAAACATGCCTGACGGAATTTCAATCTGGAACAGAGTCCTTAAAACCGCACTTCGCCTGCCGGGAATCAAGGTGGACCGAGCGAGCTTTTTACGCAAAGAACTCTCGCCTTACATGCCTGCGGAAAGCGTCGAGGCAGTAATCTTAGGACGCATGCGCATCCCGAAAGAGCTGCGCGACCGCATCACTGACGACTGCATCAAATATCAGCTGACCATAGCCTGCGGTATCTCCGCGGCAGCGGGGGTGCCCGGCGGATTCGCTCTTTTCGCCACTATCCCGGCCGACGTGGCCCAATACTACGCACAAGTCATCATCCTCATCCAAAAGATGCTTTACATCTACGGATGGGCGGACTTACGCGACACGCGAGGGCAGTTCAACGACGCCACCCTCGGCTTGCTCACAATATGGATTGCAGTGATGACGGGCAATTCCGCGGCACTCGCCGCCTTGCGCACCGCCCTCGAAAGCCTGAAGGCGCAGGCGCTGACACGCATACCGCAAATGGTCCTCGGCCACTCGGCCGTCCATACGCTCGTAAAGGAGCTTGCCGGGCGGCTCGGCAAGGAAATCACAAAAAAGAACGTAGCGCAGGCCTCATCGAAGATTATCCCGCTGATTGGCGCGCCTATCGGCGCATCCATAACATATCTCACCTTCAAACCGATGGCCCGGAGGCTGAAGAAGCAACTTGACAGCCGTTTTTGAAAACTCAGTCAAGAATGATGCGGGCATAAAAAAAGTCCGCAACACATTTCTACAACGGGTTTCGGACCTAAGCCTTTTTGACGGGCTGTGTGTGATTCAAAAAACAATAAACTTTTTAGAGCAATTTTTCCAAAGAGTGTTAGATATATCATACTTACTTATTTTGCCGAGAATCACACGCATACCACACTCGGGTATGTGGCGTCGTCGCGACGCGGACCGTTGCGGGTTGCCTTCAGTTGCTTAGATCAGTTGCTTGTTTAGTAACGCGAGTTCGGGATAAGGAACACCATAAAAAAGTTGAATCGGCAGCTTGAAAAAGCTGCCGATTCTTTTGGTAATATCACTGACATTTAGTAATTTAGAGGTAACAAACAATAAAT
>CAJUCQ010000036.1 GCA_910584905.1 uncultured Muribaculaceae bacterium | reverse complement strand
CGATAGTCACTATTATTTTGCAGAGAATTTAATGTAGAATTTAATTGGGTTTAGAATTAAACGCTACTTTTTAATACAGTTTAATCAAGCCGATTTATCGTAGTTTATAGCGATTTAGATAGTGACTATTATAGTGACTACGCCCTGTAGTGACTAAAAGAAAAATCGCCAACTCTGTAAGAATTAGCGATTTGACTTTTACTTGGGTGGTGCCACCAGGCACAAATGTAACGCTGACCGTCAGTAGTTTAATACCTTATTGCGCCGACATTGTGCCGACATTTAGAGGATTTTCAGGCTTTACGGTCGCCCATCAATACCTCAATTAACCGTTCTTTTTCCTTCAGAAGTTCTTTCAAGTGGTCGATTTCCCTTTGCAATTCTTTGGTATTATCAGCGGCGTAACCGTCGAAGAAAACGCCTGCTGATACTCCTAACTCCTTGGCGATTAGTTCAATCGTTGAGGAATTAGTCGAGCCTCGACGGATTGCGCTCTGGATTGAACTCTCGTCGCGACCAATACGTTGCGCCAACTCCCGAATGGTCATCTTCTTACGCTCGCATAAATCTCTTATGATAAGTAAATTAGCCATTATAATTTATTTCTTAACTTTTATTAACGGGAATTATTTACCCTACGAAAGGTAAAATTCACTACATTTGCATTGTAAATCTACGAAATATTTTCAATCTACGCAAATGCAGGACGAAATTAAACACCCTACCGACGCGGAAATTTTACGCCATTGGCTTGATTATTCCGTGTCTCGCGGAGAGTATAACAAGCAAAAAAGTCGATTAGTTGAGGAGTGCCTTGTTTCGGTGTCAACTTTCAACAACTGGCTATATGGTAAATGTCGCATACCTGATTCCGCGAAGCGAGATATTAACCGCGTCACCCTCGAAGTTTCAGGAAAAGAAATTTTCACGATAGCCAAGCCCGGAGGAATCCCCGAAGGCGTGTGCGGAGAATCCTCCGGCGAGGCTATTTAACCTATAAAACCGCTCGAAATATGAAAAGAGAAATCTCATTCGGAGGCCGTTCCGCCCTCCTTTGCGCTGGAAAACATCGCGCAATGTTAACCGTTCACGAATCTACTTTAGCAGTCAGCCTTGCCGACGAAATCAACGAAGCCGGCGACATAACAGTTACCGAAGTTTTTCGCGAGGGAAATGATACCGCCCTCCGTATGGTTCACGACCTTACGCCTTCCGATATACTCGGCGTTGTTTGCGAAGCTATCGGTAAGGTTTACGACGCTGACACCTCCGTTTCCTATGCGCGACCCGAAAACGCTGTATGACCTGCGATATTACGCCCGGCGCAGTGGCTATTCCTTCAGCAAGACCGAGCGAATAGTCACGGTTCCGACCGGCCGCCGTTCCGCTCGTGTGGAATCGCGATTAACGTCGTTTGGCTATGCTATACAACTAAATTTATTCAGCAATGAAAATTAATGTTTTGCGCGTCCTTCCCCATTCCCTGTTTTGTCGCTCTCTTTGCAAAACAGTTACCGGACAACCTCAATTCTTCGCCAAGCGAAGCGACGAAGCCGATTACCGAAAATCGGGGGGGGGGGTAGAAAATACCGGAAATATTTGTAATTCTGTAATCTGTTACAAGTTATGGTAACCCCTGAAAAATTGTACGCCGCGACCTCTGACGGCCTCGATATACTTGCGTTGCATTATCCAGAAGTAAGGGAAGCAGCCCGGAGTAAAAAGCCGTTCAAGACACGCCACGACGAGCGGACACCCAGCACGGCGGTTAAACTATTTTCGACAAAACAAGGCTTCCAGGTTTGGAAAATTACCGATTTCGGTGACGAAGGCAGAGCGACCGACCCGATAGCGGTACACATGAAGGAGACAGGATTGCGATTCCCTGAAGCAATCCTCGACCTCGCACAGATATTCAACGTAACAGACGAAATAAACCGCTCCGTAAACCGCCCGGATATTCGCAAGCAACCCGCGAAGCCGGAGGAGGTCGACGGTGAAACCTATTGGGAAATCGACCAAGAGTTCACAACCGAAGAATGCCGCGTTATGGGACCGCGTGTAACTCCTGAACACCTGAAGGCGTTGCACTGGTACCGGGTTAAGGCCCTTATCTCCGTAAAGAATCGCGAGGCGGTTTATAAGTATTCAAACGAGCGTTACCCGATTTTTATGCGGGAATGCTGGTTCACTGATTCAAAGGGCAACCGCGACCGCTTTTATAAGATTTACGAGCCTCTGAACGCCGACAAACAATGGCGTTTCCAATATCAGCCGAAGGGGAAGAAGCCCCAACACTATGTTAACGGACTGTTTGAACTCGCCGCACAATGGACCGAGTTCAACGAGAGGGAAGAAAAGACGTTCCGCGCTGACCCAGCGAATGAGGATAAAACCTACAAGGAGCAGAAACTGCCCGAAGCGGTGATTTGCTCCGGCGAACGCGACGCGATTTGTGTCCGCTCCCTCGGTTACTTCCCTTTGTGGTTCAACTCCGAAACCTATCAAGTAAGCGAGGAGGAGTGGCGGCAAATAAACCGATACGTTTCCGTAGTCTACAATATACCGGACATCGACACAACGGGCCGCCTGAAGGGTACGGAACTCGCTTTGCGCTTTATCGACCTTCATACGATATGGCTCCCGTCGTGGTTATCCAATTACAGAGATAACCGGGGCAAGCCGCGCAAAGACTTCCGCGACTGGATAGAACTCCGCAAGGAGAAAAGCGATTTTCGGGGGCTTCTCGAACTCGCTACGCCGGCGAAATTCTGGTACACCTCCAAACAGGAGAAAACCGGAAAATTAAAATACAGTATCGACGTTTCGTGCTTGCATGAATTTTTAATGCTGAACGGGTTCTATACACTGAAGGATAAACACGCGCCCGGAACTCAATTTGTCCGTATCGAGGGCAATATCGTTAAACTCGTTACCCCGAAAGAAATCCGCGAGTTCGTTCACCGCTGGACTATCGAAACGGCCCGACCGCGCGAGCTGCGCAACCTCGTATTAACAACGCCGACCCTCTCCGCCGCCTCTCTGGAAGCCCTGACGGAAACCGACCCGGATTTTACCAACTATACCGAGCGGTCGCAATTCTTTTACTTCCCTAACTTCGCCATAGAGGTTACAGGTAAAGAAATCATCAGGCACGACAATAGAACCGCCGCTATCGGCCGCTATGTGTGGGAGGAAAATGTTATTGGACATAATATCAAATTCCTTCCCGAAATGTTCGAGATTACACACCCCGAAGGGTGTTTCGAAAGCGAGGATTTCGATATCAACGTATTGCCTCACTCCTCGAATTATTTCAAATACCTGATTAACTCGTCGCGTATTCACTGGCGTAAGGAACTGGAGCAGAATCTTGCCGACCTTCCGCCCGAAGAAGCCGCGCAATATCTGGAGGAAAACCGCTTCAATATCGCCGGTCCCGGACTGACCGCCGCCGAAATCCAGGAGCAAAAACAGTGCCTTATAAACAAGATTTTTACAATCGGGTTTATGATGCACCGTTACAAGTCAGAGTCGAGAGCGTGGGCACCGTTCGTCATGGATAACGTAGTGGGTGAGAACGATCAATGTAACGGCCGTTCGGGTAAATCCTTCATGTTCCGCGCCCTGTCGAACTTCACCCGCTGGCTCAAACTGTCCGGGCGAAATCCTAAATTACTGGAAAATCAATTCGCGTTTGAGCAAGTAAGTAAGCACCTCGGTATCGTTGTCGTTGACGACTGCGACGAGTATCTGCCGTTCAAACAGTTCTACGACAATATTACGAGCGACATCACAATCAACACAAAGAACGTTTCAGCCTATACCCTGACGTTCAACGACGCGCCGAAATTCGCGTTTACTACAAACTACGTTCCGAAAGAGTTCGACGGTTCAAGCGTCGGCCGTATGCTTTTCGTAGTATTCTCCGACTACTATCACCAGAGAACAGAAGATAACGACTATCTCGAAACGCGTCAGATACGAACGGACTTTAATAAAGACCTGTTCGGAAGCAACTACACCGAGGCAGAGTGGGAAGCAGATATAAATTTTATCCTTCAGTGTGTCCGGTTTTACCTCTCTGTTGCTTCCCTCCCTGTGAAAATCGAACCTCAAATGGGTAATATCATATTCCGTAAATACCTCCGGGATATGTCCGACAACTTCAGAGAGTGGGCTGAAGGTTATTTCGCTATCGACGAGAACGGAAACGGCGACAACCTGAACTGCGAGATTATCCGAGAAAAAGCCTACGAGGATTATAAACGCTTCTCCGGCGTTAGTAAAATCACTATGCAGAAATTTTCCAAGCAGCTGAAAGGTTTTTGCTTTACCTGTGATTATATCGACTGCCTGAACCCTGAAGAACTCCACACCTCCGGCGGTCGAATCCTTCGCCGTATCGAGGACCCGATTACCCACAAGAAGGTGCAAAAGGAAATGATATATCTACGCACCAAACAGGAGGCCGACTGCCTGAAGAATCCCCCACCACCCCCTCCGACACAAGCCCCACTGCCTTTCTAAAAAAATAATTATGACATTTATGTAATATTTTTGTCCGAAAACTTTGTTATATTACAAAAATGTCATATCTTTGTAGTGCAAAACTAAACAAGCTCTTTGACATGAAATGGAAAGAACTCATTAAGATTGCCGAGGCTCACGGTTACCGACTTGTAAAGCACGGCAAAAAACATGACCGCTACTACAATCCCGAAACGGGCGATGAAATTCTCATCGAGCGGCACGGCTCTCAAGAGGTTCGCAAAGGCCTGATGATGGCCCTTAAAAAGCGGATCGGTTTCTAATCAAGAGAGGGAGGGCGCCTCCTCCCTCTCTTTTCAAACAAAGAAATAAACCCATAACACCTACCCGATATGAAAGTAAGTATTGAAAAACAATCGGACGGCACCTATATCGCCTACAATACCGACGGCGAACACTGCACGCTTATCGGCACCGGCGATACCGTAAAGGAGGCTAAAGAAGATTTCTTTAACTCCATTGAGGAAGTCAGCAGCGATTACGTCGAGCGTGGCCAAACGGTTCCGTCCGAACTCACTGCCGAAGTCGAATTTCATTTTGACATCTCCTCGCTCTTTGAATATTACTCGATGTTCAACGTCAGTGCCCTCGGTCGTTACCTCGGCATCAATCCAGGACTCATGCGCCAGTACAAGAAAGGCGACACTCCCATCTCGGACGCTCAGCTCGAAAAAATCGAAACAGGCATACATCGCCTCGCCACCGAATTAGCCTCTCTGTCGCTTGTTTAGTTTTGCAATTCTCAAAGCCAAAGAGTGGCAACCCTCGCCCATCACGGCGAGGGTATTTTTTATTTTGCGCGAATCGTATGGCATTTTTTTCAAAAATTCCTACCCAAAAATTTGCGTAATCAACAAATGTTTCTTATCTTTGTAATGCCATAAGGCACACAACTTAAAACCACTTTTTCTATGACAAGAGAAGAATTTGAACAAGAAGTAGATGACATCAAAGAACTGATGCTTGACTTCTACCTAATCAAAGACAAGGCTGCCCGAAAAAAGTTTAGAAGAATAATTATAGACTTTGTGAAGCAGCTGATTAAGGTCTGAAAACAAAGCCCTCTCCTACGGAGGGGAGGGCTTTTTAAATAAAACAATTATGACTATCGAAGAAATTGATGCAAGAACTGCGGAAAGTCCGGTTTTGAGTCAAATTACCGACCTTTCTGAATGTGATGTGATGAATGTGCTTAACGGGGCATATCTCGCCAAACGATTTTTCGGCAAATCCCGTTCTTGGTTCAGCAAGAAACTTAACCATAACATTAATAACGGGAAGCCGGATGACTTCACCCAAGAAGAACGTAAAAAATTGGCCAACGCTTTACGGGTGTTATCGTTTGAGCTGGATGAACTTGCAGACACATTAGAGTGAGTGGTAAAAACTTCTCTTGTCAACTCTGATGTGCATTTTGCGGGGGCGAAAATCGCCCCCGCTTTTTTGTATATTTAGAATATTGTTGTAAATTTGTGACGCAATACACATGGACGTTAGTCGTTCCCCGCAGAGCCCGGTTAATGCTCGACATG
The DNA here is from genome assembly GCA_910584905.1 of uncultured Muribaculaceae bacterium. Classification (GTDB taxonomy): domain Bacteria; phylum Bacteroidota; class Bacteroidia; order Bacteroidales; family Muribaculaceae; genus CAG-873. Next base: position 261 of record CAJUCQ010000036.1, on the reverse strand, counting down.
ATATAGCGGGCTTTTTTTATGCCCGGACATACCAGCCATACGCGGCTGTTACCGACCCATATTAGTGCTCTAAGGAGACGACTACTGTGTGTATTGCAACGGTAACAGCCGTTTTTTTATTAACCGCAATACACACAGTAGTTATGCAACAAGCAATCAACCAAGCTCCTACAAACAGCATGGGAGCATTAACGGCCACAGGATTGGCCGCAGTGTTAAAATCAGCATTCCGCATCGTTTTCGGCGAAAAGGTGTCGATGG
>CAJUCQ010000035.1 GCA_910584905.1 uncultured Muribaculaceae bacterium | reverse complement strand
GCGAGTGTTCAGAAATATAAAGGCAAGCGGAAAATATGTTACTTTGACTAACTACAGACAAGCGCTATGAGGCCTTAAGTTAATAGCATTGGGACGTGATTAATCACGTCCGCCGCGAATAGCGCTAAATTTCAGTGTATTACACTCCGAGGAGTTAGCATTTTGAGGCGCGGACGCGATTAATCTCGTCCGTATATTTCGCTTGTAATCAATCGTTTATGCACTGTTATTCCTGCGGGGGATTTATGGCGGCGAGGATGGCGTTGAGTTCGTCTTCGGTGGCTGTGAGCCGTGCTCGGCATTCATTGAGCAGGGCGGCGGCGCGGCGGGTGCGTTCGGCGAGAGTGTCGATGTCGCAGGCTTCGCTCCGCATGGAGTTGAGGATGCTTTCGAGTTCGGCGAGATTTTCGGCGTATGTGGCTGGCATGGTTGGGAGCTTTGCGTTATTCGGGGTTTATGGTAGAGCGGATGGAGCCTTCGGCGAGCACTGTCTCGATGACTTCGCCGGGAGCGGCCTGAGCCGGAGAGGTGATGGCCCGGCCTGCGAGGCGCGTGATTGAGAATCCGCGGCGCAAAGTGGCCTCGGGCGAGAGGGCGTCGATTATTGAGGCGATGGCGTCGAGGCGTTCGCGTCGGCGACTGATGGCCGTGCGGGCATAGTCGGCGATGCGTCTTTCGAGGTCGGGACCCGTGCGGAGGCGTTCGCGGGCGATGGCTCCGCGGGCGAGGAGCGGGAGCTCGCCGGAGATGCGGTCGAGGCGGCTGTGGGCCGTGCGCGAACGCTCGACGGCGGCGCGGGCAATGGCCGAGGCGAGGTCGTGGAGCGCGATGAGTTCGCCTTCGGCAAGGCTCACGAGGAATTCGGCGGCTGCCGTGGGCGTGCGGAGGCTTCGGGCGGCCACGTAGTCGAGGACGCAGACGTCGCGTTCGTGGCCTATGCCGACGATGACGGGCAGCGGGAATTGCGCCACGTGTGCTCCGAGGTTATAGTCGTCGAAGCTTACGAGGTCAGCCACGGCGCCCCCGCCTCGGATGATGGCCACGCAGTCGAAGTCGTCGGCTTGCGCGGCTATGCGTTCGAGGGCGCTGATTACTCCGGCCGACGTCCGCTCGCCTTGCATCGGAGCTTCGAAAAGCGCGGTGGTGAAGCGCAGGCGCGAGGCTCCTGAGTAGAGCTGGCGGATGAAGTCGCCGTAGCCCGCGGCGCCTGCTGAGGAGACGATGGCGATGCGGAGTGTCGGGCGAGGGAAGGGGAGTGTGCGGTTGAGGTCGAACACGCCGTCGGCCTGCAGGCGCGCGATGATGGCGTTGCGGCGGCGCACGAGGTCGCCGACGGTGAATTCGGGGTTGATGTCGGTGATTGTGAGGCTTAGCCCGAAGAGGGGATGGAAGCTTGTCCGCACCCTCACCATAATGCGCAGGTCGGAGCGCAGGCTCGTGCCCGTGGCGGTTTCGAATCCGGCGGCAAGGCGCGCGTAGTCGCGGGCCCAGATCATGGCTCTCATTTTTGCGCGTTGCACGCCTGCGCTGTCCTTCTCGATAAGGTCGAGGTAGCAGTGGCCGCGGGCGAGGCGCAGGTCGGAAGTCTCGCCCGTGACCCACACGTCGTTCACGCCGGGAGCGAGCGCTATCGCTGTGGCGAGCCGCGAGGTCAGTTCGGTGAGTGTAAGGGCCGCGGGAGTGTTCATTTTTCCGAGGGCTTGGTGATGCGGCCTTTGCGGAACTGACGCCGGATGGAGTCGTGGATATAGTCGAGGGCCTTGAACTCGGTGCGCGAGCCTTCGGGCAGGCGGTAGTGCTGAGCTGTGCGGTCGCGGAATGTGAACACTCCGTCTGCGGGGTCGAATTCAATCGTCGTGAAGGTCATTTCCGGGAAGTCGGCCGCGGTGAGTCCGGCCTTGCGGGCCTCCGGGGTCATGAAGTCGGCGAGCGAGGGAAGCTCGACGTCAAGCGCGCTCCAGTTGGAGGCGCGGAAGAATCCTGCGGACGAGTCCGGTGTGGGGGTCTTTACCGTCTCGATGAGCGCCACGACGGTGTCGCCGTCGTTGGGGATTACGGCGAGGGTGGCTACGGAGTTTTTCGACACGAGAATGTCGGCGGAGAGGTCCGAGGCCGCGAGGATGCGCGATTTGCCGCCGAAGACATTCTCCGACGGCGTGGTAAGTCCGGCGTTGAAGTAGTCGATCATATCGAGGCGAGTGGTGCGCGAGAGCATGTTGAAGCGCTCGACGGGGAGGTCGACAAAAAATTCAAGCGCCGTCCTTGCCCCTGCCGCGCGGGCGGCCAAGGCGAAGACGGCGATGAGAAATATGCGGGAGAGGGAGGGCATGCTATTGTTTTTTTGATTTCTTGTAGGGCTTGGCCTTTCGTTCGGACGAGCGGGCGTAGTCTTTGTCGGCGGATGCTATTTCGGAGAAAAGGCGTTTGCCGAAGAATTCGGCCCCCTTGAGCGCGGCGACGGTGCGCTTGGCGTCGGATTTGCGGACGTCGAAGAGCGAGTATGAGGGCATGAGGTCGATTCGGCCTACGTCGACGCGCTTCCCTTCGACATACTTGTTGAGAAGTTCGATGAGATTTCCGGCGAAGAATCCGTCGGCTTTTCCTGCGGAGACGTATATGCGTTCCATGCCGGCCTCGGCCGTGCGGCGGTCTTTTTCCTTGTCGCTCACCAGGCCCCGCTCCTTGCGTTCCTTGCGCTCTTTCGCGGGCTTTTCGTCGATGAAGTCGATTTTCGGAGCGTCCTTGTAGTAGTCGAGAAGGCGGTTGAATTCGAGCGAGAGGAGGCGTTTGAGGAGGTCTTCGGTGGAGAGCCACGAGAGTTTGCGGGCAACGCCGGGGAGGTATTTCGCTATTTCCTCTTCGTTCACCTCAACGCGTTCGAGGCGGTCGGCGAGGTTGTAGAGCTGTTTTTCGATGATGTGCTCGGGGGTGGGCACTTCCTGCCGCTCGAACTTCTTGCCTATGATGCGTTCGATTTCGCGGAGGCGTCCTTTTTCGCGCGAGTGGATTATGGCCACGGATACGCCCGTCTTTCCGGCGCGGCCCGTGCGGCCCGAGCGGTGGGTATAGACGGCCGTGTCGTCGGGGAGGCCGAAGTTTATGACGTGGGTGAGGTCGTCGACGTCGAGGCCGCGGGCGGCGACGTCCGTGGCGACGAGGAGGCGCAGGACGCGGTCGCGGAATTTCTTCATGACGATGTCGCGCTGCTGCTGGGAGAGGTCGCCGTGGAGGGCATCGGCGTTGTAGCCGTCCTGAATGAGTTTGTCGGCAATCTCCTGTGTGTCGCGGCGAGTGCGGCAGAAGATGATGGCGTAGATGTTGGGGTTGTTGTCGGCGATGCGTTTGAGGGCGAGATATTTGTCGCGGGCGTTCACCATGTAGTAGATATGGCGGACGTTCTTGGCGCCCTCGTTCCGGGTGCCGATGACGATTTCCTCGGGGCGGTGCATGAAGCGCTTGGATATTTTCGCCACTTCGGCGGGCATTGTCGCCGAGAAGAGCAGCATCTTGCGGTCGTCGGGAACGTGGGCGAGGATGTCGTTGATGGAGTCGACGAAGCCCATGTTGAGCATTTCGTCGGCTTCGTCGAGGACGACGGTGTGGACCTTGTCGAGCTTGACGACGCCGCGCTTGATGAGGTCGATGAGGCGCCCGGGGGTGGCGACGATAATCTGCACGCCCTTGCGGAGGGCGCGAATCTGGCTTTCGATGCTTGAGCCGCCGTAGACGGGGAGGACTTCGAGGTCGGGGGTGTACTTGGAGAAGTCGGCGAGGTCGCCGGCTATCTGGAGGCAGAGCTCGCGCGTGGGGGCGAGGATGAGAGCCTGCGGCTCGCGGCGGTCGGCGTCGATGCGCTGGAGCACGGGCAACCCGAAGGCCGCCGTTTTGCCGGTGCCGGTCTGGGCGAGGGCCACGAGGTCGTGGTCGCCGTGGAGGAGCACGGGGATTACTTTCTCCTGCACGGGCATGGGGGCTTCGAAGCCCATTTCTTTTATGCCGCGGAGGAGGTCCTCGCGGACGCCGAGTTCTTCAAATGTCTGCATATGGTCGATTGTGAATTTAGAATTAAGTTGATGATGAAAATTAGTTGAAATAAAATTGCTTGGAATCGAATTTAGTCCGCGCGCGGGTGGAACATAAGGAATCCGCTTTCAGACGGAATGTAGGCTGATTCTTAATTCTAAATTATAAATTCCGGGAGTCGGGGGCGCCCCCTCCGGGGCGGCCGGGACGGTGCCCCCGGCTCCGTGGTTATTTGTCTCTCATGAAGAGGTTTACGGGAGTTCCGTTGAAGTCCCAATGCTCGCGGATTTTGTTTTCGAGATAGCGGCGGTACGGTTCCTTGACCCACTGAGGCAGGTTGCAGAAGAAGATGAACGTGGGCACGGCCGAACCCTTGAGCATGGTGATGTATTTGATTTTGATGAATTTGCCCTTGTTGCTTGGCGGGGGATAGGCGTTGATGTCCTCCTGAAGCACGTTGTTGAGCTGCGAGGTGGGGATGACGCGCTTGCGGTTTTCGTAGACGTGGACGGCGGTTTCGATGACCTTGAAGATGCGCTGTTTAGTGAGCGCCGAGGTGAAGATGATGGGGAAGTCGACGAAGGGCGCGAAGCGTTCGCGGATAGCCGTCTCGTAGTGTTTGATGGCGGCGGTTGACTTGTCCTGTACGAGGTCCCATTTGTTGACGACGACAACGAGGCCCTTTTTGTTTTTCTGAATCAGGGAGAAGATGTTGACGTCCTGAGCCTCGATGCCGCGGGTGGCGTCGATCATAAGGATGCAGACGTCGGAGGCTTCGATGGCGCGGATGGAACGGATGACGGAGTAGTACTCGATGTCTTCGTTGACTTTGTTTTTTTTGCGGATACCTGCCGTGTCGACGAGGAAGAAGTCGAAGCCGAATTTGTTGTAGCGCGTGTAAATCGAGTCACGGGTGGTGCCGGCGATGTCGGTGACGATGTGGCGGTCTTCGCCCATGAAGGCGTTGATGAGCGACGATTTGCCGGCGTTGGGGCGTCCGACGATTGTGAATTTGGGGAATTCGTCGAGGCCTTCTTCGACGGCTTCTTCCTGTTCGGGGAGTTTTTTGATGATTTCGTCGAGGAGGTCGCCGGTGCCGTAGCCGTTGGCGGCCGACACGGGGTACGGGTCGCCGAGGCCGAGGGAGTAGAATTCGGCGATGTTGTAGACCCATTCGTTGGAGTCGACTTTGTTGGCCACGAGGATGACGGGTTTGCGGCTCTTGCGGAGGATTTCGGCCACGTGGTCGTCGAGGTCGGTGACGCCGTTCATGGCGTCGACGACGAAGAGGATTTCGTCGGCCTGCTCGATGGCGAGTTCCACCTGACGGTTGATTTCCGATTCGAATACGTCTTCGGAGTTCACTACCCAGCCTCCGGTGTCGACGATGGAGAATTCTTTACCGTTCCAATCGACTTTCCCGTACTGGCGGTCGCGGGTAGTGCCGGCAGTGGGGTCGACGATTGCGGTTCTGGACTGCGTGAGTCGGTTGAAGAGGGTGGATTTACCGACGTTGGGGCGTCCAACTATTGCTACGAGTTGTCCCATATGGTTTGTTCGGCGCTTCAGGCCGAGGTTAAGGGGTTATGTATGACATGCGGCGGACTGCCGCGCGGCAGTCCGCTTTATGCAAAGATACGCTTTTTCGGCGAGAACGCCAAATGCGGGCCGGAGCGGGGCTTATTCGATGTAGCCGAATGAGCGGAGTTTGTTCTCGCGGTTGCGCCAGTTCGGCTCCACTTTGACGAAGAGTTCGAGAAACACGCTTTTGCCGAAGAATTTCTCGATGTCCTTGCGGGCTTCGGTGCCTACTCTTTTGAGCATCGAGCCTCCGCGTCCGATGAGGATGCCTTTCTGGCTTTCGCGCTCGACGTATATGACGGCCTTGATGTGGATGGCGTTGTCTTTTTCGTCAAATTTTTCGACTATCACTTCTGCGCTGTAGGGCACTTCCTTGTCGTAGTTGAGGAGGATTTTCTCGCGGATAATCTCCGTGACGAAGAAACGCGCGGGCTTGTCGGTGAGGGCGTCTTTGCCGAAGTAGGGCTCGCCTTCGGGGAGAAGCTCGACGATGCGGCTCATGAGGTTGGCCACGTTGAAGTGTTCTTTGGCCGAGGTGGGGAATATCTCGGCGGCGGGGAGGAGCTTGCGCCAGCGGCTTACAATCTGTTCGAGCTCGTCTTGCCCTTTGAGAAGGTCGATTTTGTTGATTACGAGAAGAACCGGCACTTTTTCGGCGGCGACTTTGGCAAGGAAGTCGGCGTTTTTGGTGGGGTCTTCGACGACGTCGGTGACGTAGAGGAGGATGTCGGCATCGGTGAGGGCGCCTTCGCTGAAGGCGAGCATGGAGTCCTGAAGCTTGTATTTGGGGGCGAGCACGCCGGGTGTGTCGGAGAACACAATCTGGTATTCGGGCGTGTTGACGATGCCCATGATGCGATGGCGCGTGGTCTGGGCTTTGGAGGTGATGATGCTGACGCGTTCGCAGACGAGGTCGTTCATCAGCGTGGATTTGCCGACGTTAGGGTTGCCGACGATATTTACAAAGCCCGATTTGTGCTTGCGTTCCGGGGCGAGGGGAAGATTCTGTTCGTTGTCGCTCATGTCGAGAGGGTGTTTTATGTTTCTTATGGTGGAAACGCACAAGAGGGGGTGTTTGTTTTGAAAAGAGGGGGCTGTGCGCCCCGAGTGGCGGCCCAACAAAAAAGCAAGGCGCGTCCGGGCGTCTTGCTTTTTTGGAGAGGGTCGGGAATTTCTCCGCGAGGTTCAGATGTCCCAGACGAGATACATCGCTCCCCAAGTGAAACCGGCGCCGAAGGCCGTGAGGAGGAGTTTGTCGCCCTTCTTGAGGGTGTTTTTGTATTCGTCGAGGCAGAGGGGTATCGAGGCGGCGGATGTGTTGCCGTAGTGTTCGATGTTTACGAGCACTTTTTCGCGGGGCATTTTCGCGCGGTCGGCTACGGCTTCGATGATGCGGAGGTTTGCCTGATGGGGGATGAGGTAATCGACGTCGTCGACCGTGAGCTTGTTGCGCTCCATCACGTCGAGTGTGCTTGTGAGCATGTTCATGACGGCGTGCTTGTAGACCGAGCGTCCGTCTTGGAAGAGGAAGTTCTCGCCGGCGTCGATGGTCTCGTGGCTTGCGGGCTTGACAGAACCTCCGGCGGGCATCAGCAGGTGCTCAAGGCCGTTTCCGTCGGTGTGGAACACTGCGTCGATTACGCCCTTTGTGGTGTCTTCGGTGGGTTCGACGAGGACGGCGGCGGCGCCGTCGCCGAAGAGGGGGCAGGTGGCGCGGTCCTTGTAGTTGACCATCGACGACATTTTTTCGGAGGCGACAACCACGACTTTTTTGTATATTCCGGACTTGATGTAGGCGTTTGCGTCCTGAAGGGCTACGATAAATCCGGCGCAGGCAGCCTGAATGTCATAGGCGTATGCGCCGGTGAGGTCGCAGCGCTTGGCGATTACCGAGGCCGTGGCCGGGAAGCGGTAGTCGGGGTTGGAGGTGGCGCAGATGATGAGCTGTACGTCCTTGGGGTCGCAGCCGGCGTTTTCGAGGAGTCGCTGAACGGCGATAGCGCCCATGTAGGAGGAGCCTTCGCCTTCCTTGCGGAGGATACGGCGTTGCTTGATTCCTACGCGAGTGGTAATCCATTCGTCGTTGGTGTCGACCATCTTCGAGAGCATCTCGTTGTCGAGAATGTCGTCGGGGACGTATGAAGCGATAGCAGAAATACGAGCGTTGAGCATTTGTTTTGCTGATATATGCTTAAATTGCTATTTCCCGGCGCGATAGCCGGCATTTTGAAATACGGGTTGCCGCCGCGTCGGGAAATGGCTTATGAAAAATTTCAGAATCAGACTGAGGCGTCGCGCGAGGCCGGATTAAGAGGGTTAATCCGCCGGATGGAAGATGCCGTGCGCGGGCTAAGTCCGTTTTTCCGGCGCCGGGTTCGGGCGCGTAAGGATGCCCCGGCTCAGACGGCGGCTTCCTTCACGATGGCCTGCTTGCCGCGGTAGTAGCCGCATTCGCCGCATACGGTGTGGTACACGTGCCATGCGCCGCAGTTGGGGCAGATAGCGAGGGTGGGGGCCACAGCCTTATCGTGGGTGCGGCGCTTTGCGGTGCGAGTCTTCGATTGTTTGCGTTTAGGATGTGCCATTTTTCTTAAATTTTATTCCTGAGAGTTTTTAATCTTTATTTAGCGGGCCGGTTGGGGCGAGTGTCCGCAGAGACTGCATGGGAGAAGCACACTTAGCCGTCGTGCGCGAGCGGTCTTTGCCCTTGACGGGCGGCGGGGAGCCTTATTCGGCGGGTTCGTCGGTGTTTGTGCCCGAGAGCTTTTTCAGGGCGTCCCAGCGGGGGTCGGCCGGGGGTGCGGTGAAGCCGCGGTCGGGGGTGGTGTCGTCGAGCGCGTCCATTTCGTCGATGAGGCTTTCCTCGAGGTCGGCGTCTTCGCTGTCGATGGTGGCGCGGTGTTTTTTGAGCATCGCGCTCATCTGGCGGTTGCATTTCCCGAGCGGGTGGACGTGCTTGATGGGAATCGCCAGCGCGACTGTGTCGTAGATCATGTAGGCGACGTTGAGGTAGTTGTCGCTTTCGGGAATCTGGAGCACGTCGTCGCTCTCGTCGTTGTAGTCTTCGCCGTATTCGACGGTGATGCGGTAGCCGGTGTCGATGGGGAAGCGGAGGTCATCGAGGCAACGGTCGCAAATCAACACTGCCTCTCCCGTGATTTTGAAGTCGAGGAGGTAGTAGTGACCGTTGTAGTCCGCGGTGAGGTCGACGCCGAGGTCGGCGTCATGGATGTCCGCGCTCTCCATGTTGGTGAAGAACTGCTTGTCGAGATGGTACTGAAAAGTGTGTTTGCCGGGGGCAAGACTCTTCAGCGGGAGCTTGAAAGCGGTGAATTTTCCCATTTTTCGAGTATGAGGGGAGAAAAACTTTGCAAAGTTATTGAATCTCGCGCAAATTGCCAAGTTTTTAGGCTTTTTTTTTATTTGCGTCGGGGTGTGTCAGTCTTTTTGCGGTGCTATCCTGAAGCGGGTGCCGTCGAAGGCGAAGCTTATGAGCCCGAGCGATGCGAGGGATATGAGGAGGCTCTCGACTCGGGAGCGGGAGATGTGGAGGTCGACGGCGATGCGGGTCTCGTCGACGCCTTCGGCCGGGGCGGCGTCGATGTAGGCGAGGATGCGGCTTTCGTCGTGGCCGAGCTTTATGGCGCGGGGTCCTGCGGAGGCCTGCAGCCGCCAGCCTTCGACCATGATATGGTGGGCGGCGATGTTTTCGTCGGCGACGCGGAAGTATGCTTTTCTGACGCCTTCGGCTTCGATTACTTCGACCGGGCGGGTGTCGGCGCGGGCTATGTCGGCGACGATGACGGTGACGGACGTGTCGACGCTGTAGGCGCGGAAGCTGACGTCCTGCGGGGGCGAGCAGTAGCTTTGGGCGGCTTGTTCGACGACGTAGATGTCTTCTTCGTTGCGCACTCCGGCGATGACGCCGTTGTCTTTGACGCCGATGAGGAGGCGTCCGCCGGAGTGGTTGGCGAAGGCCGAGATGGAGCGTGCGATTTTGCGCGCGTCGGTGATTGTGAGTTTGAAGTCCTGCCGCTCGTGCTCGCCTTCGGCCACCCAAGCGCGGATTCGGCGGGCGCCGGGTGAGGTCGGGATGTCTTTCATCGTTCGGGCGGGGCTCAGAGCAGGGGCAGGAGCTTGCAGAGGGCGCGGAAGGTGCGTTCGGGGGCGTCGGCCCAGAAGTTTTCGTACTGTGCTATGTTGTCGGCGGCGCCGGGGGTGTCGCTGATGACGCGGATGCACACGAAGGGCACGTCCTTGAGCGAGCAGATGTGTGCGATGGCGGCGCTTTCCATGTCGCAGGCGGCGGCTTCGGGGTAGAGGGCGAGGATGCGGTCGACTTCTTCTTTTTTCGAGATGAAGATGTCGCCGGAGGCGATGAGGCCGCTTTTGGCGCCGATGCGGGGGGCGATGTCGGCGGGGAGGGGCGACGGGAACACGGCGGGGCATCCGGCGGCTTGGCCGGGGACGGTGCCGGGGCCGCACCATACGTCGTGGTAGGCCACGCCCGAGGCGAGGACGACGTCAAGGATTCCGGCGGCGCCGGTGCCGCCGGCCACGCCGGTGTTGATGACGATGGAGGGATGGAAGTGCTCGATGAGCGTGAGGGTGCCGGCGGCGGCGTTGACTTTGCCTATGCCGCATTCGGTGACTACGACCGGGCGTCCGGCGATGCTGCCGGTGTGGAAGGTGTAGTTGTTGATTGTGACGGTGGCTGCGTCGGCCATCAGGGGCAGAAGGAGGCGGAGCTCCTTGTTCATGGCCACTATGATTCCTGTTTTTGACATTTTATTGCTTGTTGGGGCTCACGGGGGCGGGTTCGCCCGTGAGGCGTATGTTTTCGACGGGGTTCGTCGGGTCGTTTGAGATTACGGTGATGCGTGCGTTGAGGATTTCGCCGGGGAGCCGGGCGGTGTCGACGGTGATTGTCACGTCGATGTGTTTGCCGGGTTTGACGGTGGTTTTGCGGGGTGTGGCCGCTTGTATCCCGGGGTCGGGGCTGTAGATGCGGCGTATCTCGAGGGGCGAGCGCCCGCGGTTGGTGATGCGCAGGGTGGCTTCGGCCGGGGTGCCGGGCGGGGGGAGGTCGGGAATTTCGATGCGTCGCGGGCTGAAGTCGATTACGGGTGCTTTTTCGCGTTGGCGGTCGGTGAGGGCTGAGAAGTCTTCGACGACGGAGGCGACAACCGGAAGCTCGAAGGGGTCGGCGCCGGGGGCGGGGGTGATGGCGACGGGGGTTTCGGTCAGGCCCCAGACGTCGCATTTGTCCGAGCGGAAGTAGACGATGAACGAAGCTTGCTCGCCGGGGGGGATGCTCGCCGGTTCGAGGGATACGTGGATGTAGGGCGGCAGGGGGCTGATTTGCGGGCTGATGGTGTCGTTGGAGCGGTTGTAGGCGTTGATGAATATGGTCTTCATGTGGCCTTTGACGACGTCGCCGACGAGGGCCGTGGCGTTGCGGAGGGCGAGGGGGTCGTGGCCGACGGGGTATTGTGCGCGGACGGTGGCCTCGCCGCCGACGACGGTGCCTTTGATGGTGAGGCGGGTGCGGCGCGGCTCGGTGTTGGTGTCGACGATTATGCCTTTTTCGAAGCGCCCGGGGCGTCCGGCGGGGTCGTATTCGACGGTTATTGCCGCCGAGTCGCCGGGGGCGAGTGGCGAGCGGGAATAGTCGGCGAGGGTGCAGCCGCAGGTTGTGCGGGCACCGATGACGATGAGGGGTTCGTCGCCGGTGTTGACGTAGCGAAATGTTGTGCGGGCCGTCCCGGCGTCTTCGTTGAATGCGCCGAAGTTGTGGAAGGTCTCGCGCCAAGTTATCTCCGGGCGTGCGGAGGCGCAGATTATTCCGGCGATGAGGGCCGGGACGGCGATGAGGGTGCGGAGAGCTTTCATATCGGTGCAAAGGTACGATAATTTCGGGAATCCGCGAAATGTTAAAAGTAAGCGGCGCGGCAAAATCCAGGGTAGGGCGTCGGATGTGTGTCTAACTTTGCATTGTCAACGGACAAGAACAGTATCACACTTAAAATTTTTCAAGGAAATGGAAGAGACACACAATCAGGCGACGCCTCCGCCTTTTGAGGCGCCCGCCGCCGCAGAAGCCCCGACGGCTGTCGGACCCGCGGCGGGGACTGAATCCGGCTCGGCCGGGCAGGCTGAGGCTCCCGATGGCGGGGTCGACGCCCCGGCGGAGACCGAGGTGGGGATGTATCAGTCGGAGGCCATCGAGGCGGCCGCTCAGGCCGGGGAGCCCGACGCCGGGGATTATCCCTTCTTTCTCGCCAACCTGCGCCCCGGCTTCTGGGACTGAACGCGGCGACGCCGTTAAAAAAACTTTTTCAAACCAATCTTAAAATCAAAGTATTATGAACAAGCAGGAAAATCTTGTAGCCGGCGTTGCCGGCGGAACACACGTCGGCGGCCAGCCCCTCACGACCACGGCCGCAGAAATGGCCTCCCCGGGTCTTTTGGTCAATTCGATTGACCGCCTCATCGTCAAGGTGCGTCCGATGTCGACGCCTGTCGACCAGCTGAGCCGCTGCGCCGGAAGCCGCCGCTGCGGGAGCATGACGGTGGAGTATGCGTCGGTCGACACGCGTCCGACGGAAGTGGAGCTCGCGGCCTCGGTCGGAGGCACGGGCGCTCTCGGACAGGAGACACCGGGCGTGTACACGACGGTGATACGCCTCAAGGCCGGAATGGTCGATGTGTCGGAGACACTTCTTGCGCCCGTCGACGACGGGTCGGAGCCGGTGGTGTTTTATGTCCTTTCGAAGGGCGCCGAGAGCGGGAGCTACAACGTCGTGGTGGTGAATCCGCGCGATGTCGCCGCGGGCGGCATGGGCGGCGGGGGCACCGTCAAGGGTATCCCCGAAATCAAGGCCGGGAGCAAGCTCGTGAGGATGGGCCGCGCGGCGGCAGAGCTTGACGTGCAGACGGCGCAGTTCTCGGCTCTTCCGGCAAAGGACCGCAACAACTGTCAGATATTCAAGATGCAGGTTGAGCAGTCGACGCTGATGAAGATAGCGCGCAAGGAGCTTGGCTGGAGCTTCTCGGACCAAGAGGAGGCGGCTATCATCGATATGCGTCTCGGGATGGAGAAGAGCTTCCTTTTCGGCCACCGCACGAAGTTTTTCGACCCCGTGAAGCAACAGGAGGTGTATCTCACGGGCGGCATCTGGACTCAGGCGGGGACGGAGACGACGCTCGACCTCGACAATCTCGACAGCAAGGCTCTCGTGAAGCTGTGCAGCGATGCCTTTGTGGGGCGCACAGGGTCGAAGCGCAAGATTCTCATCGCCGGAACGGCGCTGATGGAGGCGCTGAGCAACGTCGACTACAACAAGGTGGTGTCCGGGGGCGAGAGCTTCGTGAAGTGGGGCGTGGAGTTCCGCGAGATACGCTCGAATTTCGGGTCGCTCTATGTGCTTCACTCGGAGATTTTCGACCAGTGCGGCCACAGCACCGACGGATTTATCCTCGACCCGGACTATCTGACGAAGTATGTCCACGTGCCTTTCAGCTGCGAGAAGCTTGATTTGCGCAAGAGCGGCCAGCGCAACAGCGACGCCGTGGTGCTTACGGAGGCGAGTTGCCTCGTTCTGCGCTACCCCGCGACGCACATGCGCGTGCTTGGCACGAAGGCGTGAGCCGGCGATTGAATCAACCCCTTTGTAAAGAGAGTCATGAAGATTATACTTTCAAAGGACGAAATGCTCGAACGCTTCCGGCTTGCCGGGGGCCTCGAGCATCTTCGTTCGGACTGCGCGGTCGAAGTCACCGACGGCGTCAATCTCGACGGCATGCTTGCCGAGCAACTCAGGCGGCGCTATGCCGAGCTGTTGTCTTCTGGGCGGCCGGAGCTTCTGGTGAGCGAGGATGTGGCCGGGGCGCTGAGCGAGGTGAATGCCTTGCGGGAGGGTCTCGGGGAGGTGGTGATGTCCGACGCTTGTGCGCGGGTGCTTGAAATCCGGCTCGACGGCTGGACGCGTCCCGCGACGGTGGAGCCTCCGGAGGCGCTCGGGACGCTGATGATGAGCCTCGATAATGTGTACACGCGCTGCGCGCCGGAGTATCCGCGGGCGGTTCTGGGACATGACGGGCGTCGAATTTATGTGCATCCGCTGATGACGAGCAAGGTCGTTTCGGCGCGCGGGGTGCTCGACCCGGGGCCTGAGCGGTTTGTGGTTCAGGAGGCGGCGCTGAGTGAGTTGTTTGACCAAATAAAGATAGAATTGCCATGAATACCAATCCGTTATTGAAAAGGGCCTGCGAGGCGTGGGCGGCGGCGGAGGATTTCCGCGGACGCCGCGAGCGCAACAAGCGCTTCGCCTACGGCGACCAGTGGGGCGACGTTGCCGGCACGCTCGGCGGCCCGGCCTGCACTGACGGCGAGCGGATGGCCCGTCAGGGCCGCAGCCCGCTGACCAACAATCTTATCCGCCAGCTCGTGAAGACAATCGTGGGTCGCTATCGGACGATGGCCTCGGACGGCGGACTCTACACCGACGCGCTGAGTCGCCGCAATGCTCTCGGGGAGCTTGACAGCCGCATGCTTGAGGAGTTTCTGATTTCGGGGGCGGCGGTGCAGAGGGTGGTGAACGAGCGGCGTTTCCCGGGCAAGGGCGTGTGGGTGGACAATGTCGACCCGAGGCGCTTTTTCGTAAATGCTTTTTCCGACCCCCGCGGCTGGGATGTGGAGCTTGTGGGAATGTTGCACGACATGAGCCTCCCGGAGATAGTGAGCCGCTACGGCCACGGCGATGCGGCGCGGGCGGCGGAGCTGGCGGGGATATTCGCCGCCAACACGGCCGGGGGCTACGGTCTCGGCCGCGGGCCGGGCCTCGGAGGCGTCGGGACGGAGGATTTCTTCGTGAGCGCCGACCCGTCGAAGATGCGTCTCGTCGAGGTGTGGACGCTGGATGCCTCGGGCGACGGGGCGGCGGGGTTCGACTACGGGTGGCGATGCCGGATTTTCGCGCCGGACGGCAGTCAGGTGGATTCGTTCGCCTCGCCTTATGCCCACGGGACCCATCCGTTTGTCGTGAAGTTCTACCCGATGACCGACGGCGAAATCCACTCGTTTGTCGAGGACCTTATCGAGAATCAGAAGTATATCAACCGCCTGATTACGCAAATCGACCATATCATGGCGTCGTCGGCAAAGGGGGCGCTCCTCTTCCCCGTTGACCAGAAGCTCGACTATGTGAGCATTGACGATATCGCCGAGCGGTGGGCGAGCCCCGACGCCGTTATTCCCATCAAGGGCGGAGGGTCGATGCTGCCTCAGCAGGTGTGTTCGCACGGGGGCGCCGACGGGGCGTATCAGCTGCTGTCGTTGCAGATGAAGCTTTTCGAGAACAGCTCGGGAGTGAGCGACGTTCTGCTGGGGCGCAATGTGTCGGCGGCTGTGGGGACGGAGAATTATCGCGCGAGGGTGGAGGCCGCTACGGTGGCGCTGGCCGATATTTTCGACACGTTCGCAAGCTTCCGCGAGGCGAGGAACGAGAAGGCACGGAAGACGTAGTTTGCAATCGTGCAAAAATAATTGCAATATTATTTGCAAATTTGCAATCCGTGTCTTACCTTTGCAGTCGTAAACCGATACGATACTATGTACAAGACACACATCCAACAACGCAACGAGGACTTTGCGGCGACGTGTCGCCGGATATTGTCCTCCCCTGAGGGCGAGGCTATAGGCACCGACGTCGACGCACTCGTGATGAAGGCGCTTGCCTCGGCTCCTCTCCACTACTACGTTTCGCGCGAGCGTGCTTTCGAGGTCTATCGCGTGCATTCGCGCGGCGGCCGGGTGCGCGAGGGGCTTTGGGCGGAGTTCTGCGCCGATGTCGACGCCGTGCTTGCTCTCCGCCCTTGGCTGGGGGAGATTAAGGCGGTGGATTTCGTGGCGGCGTACAAGCGCCCGAGTCGTTTCCACTTTTCGCTTGCCACGGGACGGCGCATCATTTCGCCTTGTCTGGGGCGAGCGTTGAAATTCAGAAATAATCTTTACTTATGAAAATCACAATTGTACTTACACAACTTCTGCGCGGCGTCTATGCCGATGCCGCGCTTATGAGCGCGGGAGTGGACGCTCTTCGTCGCCCGGCTCTACTGCGGCATGAACACGACGCGGCGCTGAGGCGTGCGGCGGTGTCGGCTTGGGCCACGCTGATGGCCGATATCGTGCCGTATGTCAAGGCGTCGGAGTTTACGGTGGCGGATGAGCTTGCGTCGGCTGAGCCGGATTATCTTTCGGTGGAGCTGTCCGGGGTCGGGGCGGAGGCGCGCGGACCGGCGATACGCCTGCAGCTTGAGACAGCTCTTGAGCGGCGTATTCTGGCGATGGCGTGGCGGCGAGAGGCCCCGGAGGTGGCGGCGGCAAATGATGCGCTTGCGGAAATGGCGATTGAGGCGCTTGTGAGGCTTGCCGGGCCCCAGCCGGGCGACGGATTGCCATACTTGAAGCTTTACTGACTTGTTTTTTTGGGGGAGGGTTGCGGGGAGGATAAATAATTAATTATGAATGGAATGTACGAGCGTGATTCATCACGTCCGCGCTACAAAATGCTAACTTCACACGCGTAATGTGCTAAAAGTTAGTGCTATTCGTGGCGGACGTGATTAATCACGTCCCAATGCTATTAACTTAAGGCCTCATAGCGCTTGTCTGTAGTTAGTCAAAGTAACATATTTTCCGCTTGCCTTTATATTTCTGAACACTCGCGCAT
>CAJUCQ010000034.1 GCA_910584905.1 uncultured Muribaculaceae bacterium | reverse complement strand
TGCTTTGAGTGCTATCGCTGCTTACTGCTTTTTCCCAAAGAAACCGTCGATCTCTTTGGAGTTTGTGACAGATAACCAGCTAACTTTGTTCTGATTGCTTATATCGAACTCACGTTAATAAGCGCCGGAAGGGCCGACGGGATATGCCTGAATGTGGGCTTTGATAATTCGACGGCCTACTGCCGATGGCGTGGCCTCAGGCTCGCAGACCTCTCGTCGCTCCCGAAGGCCGTTAAAGGCTCGGACGTCGGACACGAGGACTCCGTGGCGGGAATGGTCGATTACCTATCGCGCCTGTATTCGAGGCCAAACGCCGAGCGCGACCCGCTGGCCGTTTTCCCCGTGGCGCTCGCCAAAGAGACGCTCACCGTCGACGATAATGAACGCACTTACTGGGAACTAATCAATGCGCCGGACGCCGCCGGAACAATGCGCCCGCGTGAACAGCTCACGCGCGTTATCGACGGAACGCTAACGGAAATAAGCGTCCCCGACGGATACGCCCTGTCGCCTTTCGTCAGGGTCTGGTATCTCGTCGACCGTATCTTTGCCGAGCTGGGGCTGGCCGTGGAGGGCCTGTACCTCGACCGCGACGAGGATTTTAACAAGCTAGTGGTCCTCAACAACGCCGCCGACGCTATATGCAACGGCGTGATAAATTACGCCGACCTTATGCCGGAATGCACCGTCGGCGAATTTCTGAACGCTTTGTGGGTCCGCTTCGGACTGACTTACAACATCGACTTCGACCGCGGAAGGGCCACGCTGAAGCTCTTGCGCGACATCCTCAGGGAAAACGCCGCCGCAGACATCCGAATTATCTCCGCAGGCCCCGAAAATATCACCTACGAGGCCGCTCAATACGTCCGGCTTTCGGCCAAAACTTCGCTCGACGGTGCCGCGCCGCCGGCGGAGCGTTTTGAGGATTTCACAAAGGGACTCGACATCCGGGGCGTCCATCTCGGCGCCGACGTCAGCGCTTGGAAGCCAAGACAAGGCGCCGGGTGGACCGGCGACGTCCGCGATGACTGGTGGGATATGGATGAGCCGGACGGCGACCTTATCGAGCCTGACTACCCCGACTCGGACTCGGACCGCGATGACGATAGAAACAATCAAGATTATATCGACCGAGACGAGGAGGACCCCGGCCCATACGCCGCGCGGGCGCGCAACGCAAGCAAGTCCGTGCGTAATTCCGAGTGCTTCCTCGCACACGAATTTGTGACAGGCAACTGGTATAAACTCGATGAGCTGAACGGCGCCGTAAAGGCTTCCGGCTCGGGATTCTTCAACTGGGACCCGCAGACGCCGGGGCTTGAACCATTCGAACTCGCTTCCGACGACGAGTGCGTGCCGGTGATGCACGTAAACACGATTGCGACAGGGGCCGCGCACGATTTCAACGCCAAATGCCCGGCGTTCCTCGCCGGAGCGCGCCACTACCATTCTTTCATAAAGGGCACTGACGCCGCCGAGGACGTCAGCACGCCGCTCGCATTTATGCTGGCCTATAACGTCGGAGGAAAGACAATCGGCCGCATTTGCCCGGAAGACGAGACCGGCGCGGCTATAACTCTCGATGACGGAACAAAGCCCGGTCTTTCGCTATTCTTCCAGTTCGCCGACGGCCTCTTTGCGAAGTTTTGGGCCGATTATGACGAAATACTGAGGCACGGAAACCGCTCCGTTGAAATTCCCGTAAATCTCGAAAAAAGACCCGCCGGCGGGCTGGACCTGATGAGGCCCGTGACTTTCAGGGGCGTGCGTTGTCTTATCGACTCTATCTCTTACGCTCTCCCGGCGCCTCGTTCTATTCACGCAAAGCTGCGTCTGCGCGCTATTTCTACGCAAGGCGTGTACGACATCAAGGCCGAACAGGGAATCCCGGACTTCTCCGCCGGAGCGCGACACTTGGCGTGGGTGCTCAAATCCGAGACCTTCGGACGCGACTTGCTTGAGGCTATGGATTACCGCGTGGAAGCCGCACGGCAATACGTGGCCGCTTCGGGTTACAAGCCGCACGGCACTGTAGGAGATTTCTATGAAATCACAGCCGCAGGGGCAATCCCGAAAAGGATTTCGCGCGCCGGCACGACTTGGCAGACGGACAGCGCCCTCCCCTCCCCCGCTTATGCCGGCGCAACGCTCCTGAAAAAATACAGCGCCCGAATTGATTACGACATCCACGAGACGCACGACATGACCGTGCAGGATGGCCCGGAGGACTGGGAACTGTCCGATTCGCCCGTCGGTTCTCAATCGTTAATTGTCGAATACAGCGTCGAACTCGTGGCAAGGTGGGTCCTTAAATAGTCCTTTGCCTGATATGCTTTTATTTGAATTTTTGCACCATGGAACGTAACAACATTATTGCAGCCCCGCAAGTGGCCGACGTAGATGCCGCTTTCGACCGCTGGTCTGAAAATCACATCGGCTCACGAAAGGATTTTTATGACTTCCTCACAAGCCCCGGGGCAGAGCGCGACAGGTTTTTCTCCGACAATAATACTTCCGTCAATTTTATCGGCCTTGTGGCCGCTCAAACTATTATTGACTGACACTAGTAGTGGTGCGATAAAAATCCAACCACTATGATTAATATATTAGTATTTAGTCAAATACAAGAGTACTTTGATTTTTCGATTTGAATTTGGTTTATTAGTCTTGTTGTTCAGAAGC
>CAJUCQ010000033.1 GCA_910584905.1 uncultured Muribaculaceae bacterium | reverse complement strand
TTAAGACGTTTATAATAGTAGATTCAGTAGCCATGGTCGGTAAGTGTTGGTTCTAATTTATAACACATAACCGGCCATGGCCGTTTTTGATAACATTGCCATAAGTTAATAGCATTGCGCCGCGGTGAAACGCGCCCTTGAGAGCGACGCCGTCAGCGCCATGGAAGTAGAACAGGCAAAGAGCGCCCTGCGCGAGGCTGAAGCCGCCGTCCGAAACGCCGAAGCCGCCGTCGAGCAGGCGCGGACCAACCTCAGCTACTGCACCGTAGTGGCGCCGTTCGACGGGTCGGTGAGCCTTTCGAACTTCAACGACGGCGCCTATCTCTCCGGCGAAGGCTCCCCCGTAGCGCTCGCCGACATTTTCGATAACTCCTCTCTCAACGTAAACTTCCATATCCCGGACAAAAGCTATATCGACATGCTCCGCAACAAGTCGCAGGCCCTCGGCGTGGACCTTGAGCATATCCCGCTTTCGTTCTCCGACTCCATCCCTCACCGCTACACATGCGCCCTGAGCTACATGGCTCCTGAAATTGATAAAGCCACCGGCACGCTCCTCGTGCGCGCAACAGTCCAAAACCCCTACGACGAACTCCGCAGCGGCATGTACGCCGAGCTCTCGCTCCCCTATGCCACTGACCCCCAAGCCGTGCTCGTAAAAGATGCTTCCATCGCAACGGACCAACGAGGCAAATATGTATATACGGTCAACGACTCGTCGAAGGTGGTATATACGCCTGTCGAGGTCGGCGAACTTGTCAACGACACCATGCGGATTATAACCTCGGGACTCGGACCGCACGACCGCTACGTGACCAAAGCCCTGCTCAAAGTCCGCGACGGCGAAACCGTAAACGCAAAAATTGTCCACTAATCAGGCAAGCGCATCACCATGTTCAGCAGATTCTTCATTGACAGGCCTATATTCGCCACCGTTCTGGCCGTAATAATGGTCATTGCAGGCCTGATGACAGTCAGGTCCCTGCCCGTGGCACAGTATCCCGACATCACGCCTCCGACTGTAATGGTGGCCGCAAACTACCCGGGCGCGGACGCCAAAACAGTGGCCGAGACCGTCGGCGCCCCTATCGAACAGCAGGTCAACGGCGTCGAAGGCATGATGTATATGAGCTCAAGCTGCGGCTCTGACGGCTCGTACATGCTCACTGTCACATTCGAAAACGGCACGGACCTCGACAACGCAGCCGTAAAGGTGCAGAACCGCGTGTCAATGGCCGAACCGACACTCCCCGCCGCCGTGAAACAGCAGGGCGTGAACGTGATGTCGCGCTCATCCGACATAATACTTTTCATCGCCCTCGAGACCGACCGGCCGGACCTCTACGACGGCCTCTATCTCACCAACTACGCCCAACTCAACATCGTCGACGCGCTCTCGCGCATCGACGGCGTGGGCGGTGTCGATGCCTTCGGCGCCGGCGACTACAGCATGCGCGTATGGCTCGACCCCGAAAAGATGCGAGTCCGCGGACTCACGTCCGACGACGTGCTCTCCGCCATACAAAGCCAGAACATGGCTGTATCCGCAGGCACTGTCGGTGCCCCGCCCGAAGCCGCCGACAACCAATTCCAGTTCACCCTCACGGCCCAAGGCCGACTGAACACTGTCGAGGAGTTTGAAAACATCATGATCCGTACAGGCTCCGACGGCTCGCTCCTGCGCCTCGGCGACATCGCCGACATCGACCTCGGCTCGCAATCATACTCGATGGTCAGCTCCGTATCAGGCCACGACGCCGGCCTCATAGGCGTATATCAGCTCCCGGGAGCTAACGCCTTATCCGTGGCCAAGGCTGTTGAGAAAAAGATGGACGAGCTCGCCGAGTACTTTCCCAAAGACATCAAATACAGCGTCATCCTCGACACCACCGACTTTGTCACAGCCTCCATCGACGAAGTGCTCGTCACCTTTGTCGAAACGACCGTAATCGTCATGCTCGTGATTATGCTCTTCCTTCAGAGCTGGCGCGCCGTGGTGATTCCGATGCTTACGATTCCTGTGTCACTCATAGCCACTTTCGCCGTGATGAAGGTGATGGGATTCACAATCAACACCCTCACCCTATTCGGTCTGGTCCTTGCCATCGCAATCGTCGTGGACGACGCCATTGTCGTCGTCGAGGACTGTGCGCGCTTGGTCGACAAAGGCAAGCTCTCCTCCCGGCAAGCGGCTGAAAAAGCCATGAGCGAGCTTCAGGGGCCTGTCGTCGGCGAAGTGCTCGTGCTCCTCTCGGTGTTTATCCCCACGGCGTTCATTTCCGGCATCACCGGTCAGCTATACAAACAGTTTGCGCTCACTATCGCCGTGTCAACAGCATTTTCGGGCCTTAACGCCCTGACCTTTACACCGGCGATGTGTGCCCTCTTCCTCAAGCCCTCCGGAGGCGAAAGCCGCTTTTTTGTCTACCGTTGGTTCAACCGCCTTTGGCCGCGCTTCAACAACGGCTACGACCGTATCGTCGGGAAAATGCTCCGCCATCCGCTGGCGGCCCTTATTGTCTTCGCGGCCATCTGCGCCGCGGCTTTCTGGGGCTTTACTCGCCGTCCGTCGAGCTACGTCCCGTCGGAAGACATGGGATATTTCCTTACCTCCGTTCAGCTCCCGGCAAACGCCTCTCTTAACCGCACTGAAAGCCTGATGAAAAAACTCAGCGCCGAAATCGAGAAAATCCCCGAGGTGAAGGATGTGATTTCGGTCGCCGGAAACTCGTTCCTCGGCGGGGGTGCAGGGTCAAACCTCGGCAGCTTCTTCGTCGTCCTCAAACCGTGGAGCGAGCGACGGGGCAAGAGCAAAAGCGTCGATGCCATAATGGCAAAAGTCGACGAAATAGCCGCCGGAGTTCAGGAGGCAATTGTATTTTCAGTAAACCCGCCGGCTATCCCGGGTCTCGGCAACAGCTCCGGGCTGCAGATGCAGATTCTCGACATCAACAACCTCGGACCCCGCGAAATGGCCGCCACTGTGGCCGCGCTTCAGGACGAAGCGGCGAAATATCCTGAAATCGAACGCGTGACATCGCTCTATCAGGGTGAAGTGCCTCAATACACCGTCAACATCAACCGCGAGAAGGTGAAGATGCAAGGGCTGACCCTCGAAGGCGTCTACTCTACTCTTTCACGATTCATGGGCGGAACATACGTCAATGATATCGTCAAGTTCGGCCGCGTATATCAGGTCAACGTCGCCGCCCAAGCTCTCGCCCGCGAGAATATAGGCGACATCCTCAACCTGACGGTTCGCAACGCCGACGGCGAAATGGTGCCGTTCAGCTCGTTCGCCACCGTCGACGAAGTAATGGGGCAAAGCAACGTCGACCGCTACAACATGTACACGACAGCGGCCGTGACGGCCACTACGGCCCCGCACGTCAGCTCCTCGGCCGGCATCAAGGCTATGGAGGAGATGTTCAGAAATGTGGCCGGAACGTCGTATTCTTACGCTTGGACCGGCGAAGCCTATCAGGAGACCGAAGCCGGCACCACCATATCCATGACACTCATTTTCGCCCTCATAATAACATTCCTCGTGCTGGCCGCCCAATATGAAAGCTGGACCGACCCTCTCGCCGTAATCATTACAACGCCTACGGCTATCCTCGGCACCGTGCTCGGAAGCATATTCATGAGCCAAAGCATCAGCATTTACACTCAGATAGGCATTATCCTCCTGCTTGGCATGGCCGCCAAAAACGCCATCCTCATAGTAGAATACGCCATGGACTTCCGTAAAGTCGGAAACGACATCCGCACAGCGGCGCAGGACGCCGGGTCCATCCGTCTGAGACCGATTATGATGACGGCGCTTGCCTTCGTCTTCGGAGTCATGCCGATGCTGTTCGCAAGCGGAGCGGGCGCCGCCTCGCGCGTGTCGCTGGGCACTGCCGTCGTTTTCGGCATGGCCGTGAACGCAATCCTCGGCACACTGTTCGTCCCGAATTTTTGGGAACTGCTCGAACGCTTCCGCGAAAAACATCTCGCCAAAGTATTCGGCTCCACGCCGCCCCCGAAAGCATAGCAGTGCCGGAGGGACCCGCCGTCCCTCCGGCACTCACTTGCGCATAGTCAGCGAAATGCGTCCGCGCCGGAGGTCGACATCGAGCACGCGCACCACCACCCTCTGCCTCAAAGCCACGACCTGCATCGGGTCGCTGACATATCGGTCGGAAAGTTGCGAGATATGCACAAGTCCGTCGTGATGCACCCCGACGTCGACAAACACGCCGAAATTGGTAATATTTGTGACGATACCCGGCAACTCCATTCCCGCTACAAGCTTCTCTATCGAATCTATGCCCTCGGCAAACGAAAATTCCTCAAGCCTCTCGCGGGGGTCGCGCCCCGGTTTTTCAAGCTCGGCCATTATATCTTCCAGCGTCGGCATCCCCGTGTCTCCGCCGACATAGGCCTCAAGCCTGATTGCGCTGCGCTTCGACGCATCCGAAATCAGCTCCGCAACCGAGCAACGGCTGTCGCGCGCCATACGCTCCACGATATGATAGCTCTCGGGGTGAACCCCGGTGTTGTCAAGCGGATTTTCCGAACCGTCGACCCGCAGAAAACCGGCACACTGACGATATGCGGCAGGCCCGAGACGCGGCACTCCGAGCAACTGCGAGCGCGAGGCAAACGGCCCGTTGGCCGCGCGGTAGTCGACAATATTCTTGGCCAAAGCCGGCCCGAGGCCGCTGACGTAGGTAAGCAGATGCACACCCGCCGTATTGACGTTTACCCCGACAAGATTCACACAGCTCTCAACCGTCAGGTCAAGACGCCTTTTAAGCTTGCCTTGGTCGACGTCGTGCTGATACTGCCCGACGCCTATGCTTTTGGGATCAATCTTAACCAATTCAGCCAAAGGGTCCATCAGCCGCCGGCCTATGCTGACGGCCCCGCGGACGGTCACGTCATGGTCCGGGAACTCGTCTCGCGCCGTCTTTGACGCCGAATAGACCGACGCCCCGTCCTCACTCACGGTGAATATACGCACGCCGCCGCCGAGGTCAAGACCGCGGATAAACCGCTCGGTCTCGCGCCCGGCTGTGCCGTCGCCTATGGCTATGGCCTCGATTGCGAATTTCCCGACAAGCTCTCTCACGCGCCGGGCCGCGCCCTGAGCCCGCTCGCCTCCCGTGTGAGGATATATGGCTTCGTAGTGCAGCAACGCCCCCTGAGAGTCAAGACACACGACCTTGCACCCCGTGCGGAATCCGGGATCAACAGCCATCACGCGTTTACGTCCCAGCGGCGCCCCGAGGAGCAACTGACGCAGATTGTTGCCGAACACGGCAATTGCCTCATCGTCGGCCGAAGCCTTTTTTTCAGCCGCAATCTCATTCTCGATCGAAGGGCACAGCAAGCGCTTCCACGCATCCTCTACCGCCTCGCCCACAATAGCCCCGCACTCGCCCGTCGAGTACACGAACCGACGCCTTATGCGCTCAAGAGCCGCATCATCGCCCGGGACAATGCTCACCCTCAGAAATCCTTCGTCCGCCCCGCGCCGCATCGCAAGATAGCGATGCGACGAACAGCGCCGCAAAGGTTCTGAAAAATCAAAATAGTCGGCATATTTCGCCGCCTGCTCATCCGCGGCCTTCGCCCTGACCACCGACGAACGCACGATTGCTCCGCGTCGAAAAGCCGCGCGGAGAATATTTCGGGCACCCTCGTCCTCGCTCACTGTCTCGGCGATAATATCCTTGGCCCCGTCTACGGCGGCTCTCACGTCCGGGACCTTGTCGCCAAGATACGCCCGCGCCTGTCGCCCGACGTCACCACATCGCTGTCCCATGATTACGGATGCCAGCGGTTCGAGGCCGTTCTCCCGCGCAATTTGCGCGCGCGTGCGCCGTTTGGGACGGAACGGCAAATATATATCCTCCAGCTCCGCGGCATCTACACACGCATCTATGCGGTCACGAAGCTCGGGCGTCATCTTCCCGAGTCCCTCGATTGTGGCCACGACCGTGTCTTTGCGCCTTGCGAGCTCGACGAGCCGCTCATTCATATCGCTCACGGCCGCTATTGCCACTTCATCAAGGCCACCCGTGCGCTCCTTACGATAACGACTGATAAACGGAATCGTACATCCCTCGCCAAGCAAAGCTATTACATTCTCCACCCCGCGGCGTCCGAGCCCGAGTTCCGAGGCGATAACCCCTGCAAAATCCATTTTTTTCATAATAACGCAAAGATACAAAAAGCTCCCGAAAATTCCGCCCGCACCATTTTTTTTGTGTAAGTGGCTTTAGGCGTCGCTCAATTCAGCAGGTAGCCGGCGGAGGCGAATTCGCTGACAACGATGTCGAGTTCGCTTACGGGGACAAAGAGCTTATAGTTCTCGCCGCGCACACATGTCTCCGCGATATAGGAGTTGTGGAGCACGAAGTCGAGGAGTTCTTCATTTTCGGGGTCAAGTTCCAACGAAGTGAAATAGGTGCGACTCACCTTCGCGCTGTGCGCCCGCGTGTTGATGCGGTCAAGGAGTTCGCGCCATACTTGCGGCAGTTCCCCGCCGACAAATTCACGAAAACGCTCTATGCGCTCCCCAAGAGCTTCGCGGCTGCGTATTCCCTTTGTGAACGACTCCGGCGACACGGCATATCGTGCCGGGCCGATAGGACGTCCGAATTTCTTCAGATAAGGCGCATAGACCTCGCCCATGCTTTCGGGCACGTATATGAAGGGATATTCCTCGTCGAGACGGCATTTCTCGACCACATACGGCTCGTACTCGGGAAGCTTGTCCGTGAGGCCCAAGGCATATTCACCCATAGGCGTAAGTGAAAAACTCTCCGCGGAGTCATACTGCGAATAACGCTGACGGGCCGTCGGTTCGCGCCCCACACCGACAGAGACAACCCCGAAGAGCGCCAGCGCGGAAAAGAGCAGGCGGGCAAGAGGCAGCTCCAGATCGAGGAGCATATCCGGGCGCGAGGCGAGATATCCCGGCTTGCGCATCTGTCGATAGGTGTTGTAAAGCCGCGTGTCATAGCGCGAGACCATCGGCTGAAATTCGCCGTCGACGCTCTCGATGTCCTCGAGAACATCTTTGATATTATACCATTCGCCGGCTTTGCACTCGCGCATACGATTTCCGATGCGCGAATAAAAGGCTTTGAGCGCCTGTGTGTTCAGCCCGTAGCTCACGCCGCCGAGGTGCGAGGCTCCGCCGACCACGAGCGGAAGAGCCAGCTTGTTGCCGATTTCATCCATCATCAGCCTCAGACACTGCGGGAAGTCGGAGGATGCACGCTCTTTCCTCGACATTTTCGAAAAGGACATTAAATCATCCTGTATCAGCAAAAAGAGTTTTGCCGAAGATACGGCGCGCTTTACGTCGGGAGCCTTTTCGCCGGGAAGAGGCGGAATTGCCGACATCGCGGCGAAGGTTTTTATATCGGAGTTTTGAACGGCTTCCTTATCCGAAAGCCCCCTGACAAACAGGCCCTGCACCCACATACGCGCCACATCCTGCGGCAAAAGGCCCACTTCCGACGCCGGAACGGCCGCCTCGACAATTTTGCGCGGCTCTGCGGCGACCGCCTTCACCGGCGCAAGGACGGAAGCCTGCATTATGCCCATAGCCTCCCGAATGAACTGCGGCACCGACGCACGCGCCGTATCGGGCGAAATCCGACACAAGGCGAAGATACCCATGCCGATTTCGCACCCGGCCTCACCGAGCATTCGGCCATATTCCTCGGCCGGCATTTCACCCTTGGCAATTATGCGGTAAAAGGCCGTCACGACGCCGCGCCTGTAAGCCTTCACCAATTCCGCAAGATTGCCGCAGACAATCTGAGCAAGCGCGAAAAGGAGCTCGTCGCGGTTGTCGCTCGAGCCATCGGCCACTGACGCCATAGCGTTTTTGAACAGCGTTGCCTCGCGGGGAAACTCCGCCTCATTGCGCCAGCCGACCTCCACGCCACAATTGACCATGGGACTGAAAAAACCCTCAAGCTCCTGACGCGTGAAATACGACAAACGCGTTATCGTCTCGTCGATATCGCTTTCACTTCGGAGCCGCAGACCCGACAGGTGCTTGGGATGAGCTATGAGTTTTGTTGCCTTGGCCATTTGCTATGAAAGTATGAAGTTTATATCTTCTTCCGACAACGACTTGGACATTGACGAGTCAGCCGAAATCAATTCGTCAAACAATTCGGCCTTGCGCTCCTGAAGTTGCCTGATTTTTTCTTCTATCGTGTCGTGCGTTATCATCGAGTAGCTGAACACCGTGGCTTTCTGCCCTATGCGGTGCAGGCGGTTCACGGCCTGCTCCTCGGCGGCCTTGTTCCACCACGGCTCGAAGATATACACGATGTCGGCAGCCGTGAGATTCAGCCCCACGCCCCCGACCTTGATTGTCATAAGCAACACGTGGCATTCGGAGTCAGACTGAAAGCGACGCACCACAGCCTCGCGCCTTGTCGTCGCCCCGGTCATTATCTCGGCGTCTATTCCGGCAGCCCGGAGTTGCTCCGCCGCAAGTTCAAGCCCGGCAATGAAATTAAAGAAAACCACCACCTTATGGCCGTTTGCCACCGACTGTGCAATCTGCCCCACGAGGAGTTCGAGCTTGGGCGACCGAATCACTCCGTCGGACAGGCTCTCCGGCACGGAAGCTATGCGACGAAGCTCGCTGAGGGCCTGAAACATCACAAACTGCGAATTGCGCACACCCTCGCGGCGGATTGTCTCGCCCACAAGCTCGCGGTAATAAAGCCTGCGGCGCTCATAGAGTTTGCGGTGCTCGTCGTCCATCTCGACGTATAGCGTCTGGTCAACGCGCTCGGGGAGGTCGCCAAGCACATCGCCTTTGAGACGCCTCAGTATGTAGGGAAATATCTTGCGGCGAAGCGTCTCTATGGCCTCGCGGTCGCCGTCGCGCTGAATCGGGACGGCATAGCGCGAGTTGAATTCCTCAAGCGAACCGAACATTCCCGGATTGAGAAAGCGGAAGAGCGAGTAAAGCTCCTGAAGATTGTTTTCCATCGGCGTGCCCGACAGTGCCAGCCGATGACGCCCCTTCAGGGCGAGCACCGCGCGCGTTGTCTGCGCGGTAATATTCTTTATATTCTGCGACTCGTCAAGGATTATATATTCGAAGTCGACATCAAGGAAGAGCTTGATATCGTTGCGCACCATCGCATAGGTCGTAAGGACCACATCGGCCTTCATCGCCTCGCCGAAATCCCTGAGCGCACCGTGATATATACACGACCGCAGCTGAGGCGCAAAGCGCTCAAGCTCGGCCTTCCAATTGAAGAGCAGACTTCGCGGCATCACTATCAACACCGGACCGCCTTCCCTGCGTGCGCATACCTTCGTCAGAAGGGCTATCGTCTGGATCGTCTTGCCAAGACCCATATCATCGGCGAGACAACCGCCGAGGCCGTTGTCGCCGAGATATTCCATCCACTTCGCGCCCTCGCGCTGATAGGGGCGAAGTTCGCCACGGAGCCCCGGGGCCTCGTATCTCAGCTGCGGAAGGGCTTTCAGCCCCTCATAGAAGCGGCGCGAATGCTCGAACCAGGGGGCGTCCGACTCGCCTACAAGCAGCTCGAGAGCCGGGATGTCGAAGAACGACACCTCCACCCTGTCCGGGTGAGCGTCGTCCGCCGCAGGGCGAAATATGCGCTCAAGCCGCCGGATATAGGCATCCTCCACAATCACCCTCGAGCCGTTCGCAAGCTCCACATACTTATTGTTGTGATAACGGCGCAGAAGTTCGGCGAGCGTGAACGTCTCGTCGCCGAGTTCGACCGTGACCTCCCCCTCAAGGAAATCTATGCCCGAGCCGAGACGCACGTTCAGACGAGGCTCCGATGCCTGAATCTTGAACTCGCGCAACTTTTCAGCCCCGAGGATGGTATATTCTCTGACAAGGCGCGGCAGTGTCTTGAGCAGAAACGTCGAAGCCTGAGCCTGCGGCAACACAAAGAGCGACCCGTCACGATAGACCGCATTCCGCTCCTTCTGCGTGCGGAATGCCGTGTCGAGCAAGTCACGGAAATTGTCGACGAGCGTCGACAGATTTGCCTGACGTATATGGCGGAGATATATCGCGTCGTCAGTGACAGTGGCGATGGTGCTGATGTCAAAATCCGCCGACAACTCCGGGGGAATACCCGGAATAACAGGCATGATGCGAAGAAACAGCGCCTTGTCATAGTCGACCTTCTCAAAGATAATCCCCGGAAGAGGCTGCTCCACCTCCTCGCGGCGCTCGATTATCTTGCGATGGCCATAGCGCACACGCAGATTGCGGATAGCCGAAAGCACCACCGAGAGATACGATTCTACAAGTCCGGCATCAAACGGAGCGAAAAGCGAATCCGTGAACCTGAAATTATCGCCCACCGGACGGCAAGGCTGCATCCGTGTGCCCGACAGCACAAGAGAATCCGTAATAAATGCCATCGGCCGGAGCGCCCCCTCCTCATCCTCTATTTTAAGCGAAGGAACAAGCCGCTTCCCGTCATCCTCAAGCACCAACAGGGGCACGACCGGCGACGGATCATACTCGACGGCGCGCATCTCCGAATCAACCACATTCGGACACTGCATAAGCATAAAGCTCAGCTGGGGCATCTCGGCAAGCGGAATGCTCACGCGGCTTTTGGCCCAGCCGAGGGGATCGGACTCCTTGGCCCGGAACAACCCCAACGCTCCAGCCACGGCCGGCTCGCTCACGCGCCCCCGAGGCGCGACGGGGCGCCCGTTGCTGTCAACGGGCGTCACCACGGCTCCGACCCCGGCCTCGAAGTTTATCATGAAAAAAAACTTCTCCGCAACCCCCTCGTCCTCGTAAGAACCGAGTTTTTTGCGGCGCAATGCCGAAAGAAAATCATTTTGCATACGAAAATCTGTTTTGTATCCGCGCTTCAGTCCGACACGGCCTCCCGGGCCATGCGCACTATCGTGTCGGCCGCGTCATCTCCCGCCGGTAGCCATATCACCGACGGGTCGCGGCGCAGCCACGTAAGCTGCTTCTTGGCATAGACCCGAGTGTTTTTTGCAATCCTCGCCACGGCTGTCGCGAAATCCATACCCCCGTCGAAATAAGTTTTCAGCTCGCGGTAGCCGACGGTGTTAAGCGAATTCGCACCTTCGGGCGCCGTGGCGAACGCGCGGCGCGCCTCCTCTTCGAGTCCGGCCGCCATCATCGCATCAACCCGGCGGTTTATGCGGTCAAACAACTCTTCCCGCGGCATATCCAAGGCAAATTTAAGTACCTTGAACGGCCGCTCCTTGGGCTGTCCGATGCGGAGTTCCGAATACGGGCGCCCTGCCTGAAGACAGATTTCAAGCGCGTGCATGACGCGGCGCATATTGGCGGCATCGACCTCCGCTGCATAAGTCGGGTCAAGCACCTCAAGCTGCGCCATCACTCCGGCAAGGCCATGCTCGGAAAAGAGCCGACGCACATATTGCCGCGTCGTTTCGGACACCGTAGGCATATCGTCGATTCCGCGGACGAGCGCGTCGACATACATCATCGACCCGCCGCAAACGACCGCAAAAGGCGACGCCTCCCCGGCGCTCCACATATCCTTGAGAAGCGCAAGGGCGTCAGTCTCATACTGCGCGGCGCTGTAATAGCTGTCGAGCCCGAGGGTGGCTATGAAATGATGAGGCACGGCCGCAAGCTCCTCTTCGGAAGGCGCGGCCGTGCCTATGGGCAAATCGCGGAAAAGCTGGCGCGAATCCGCGGATATTATCTCGCAGGAAAGCCGACGGGCCACAGCGACGGACAAAGCGGTCTTCCCCGAGGCCGTAGGCCCGGTTATCACCACAAGCACACGCTGCCGAGACGCTCCGGCTTCATTCATTGCTGTCAGAACTTGCGTTCGGCCACAATACGCGCTATCTCGACGATAGTGTTCGCGGCCGCTTCCATCGACGGAATGGGCACAAACTCATATCGCCCGTGGAAATTGAGACCTCCGGCAAAAAGATTCGGACACGGCAGCCCCTTGAACGAGAGCTGTGCGCCGTCCGTGCCGCCGCGTATCGGCACTATGACAGGTGTCACATCGGCGTTGCGCATGGCCTCCTCGGCGATATCTATTATATATTTCACAGGCTCGATTTTCTCGCGCATGTTGAAATACTGGTCCTTGATTTCGATGGAGCAACAGTCCGGGAATTCCTTGTTGATTTTGCGGGCGAGGTGCTCAAGCTCTTTCTTGCGGCGCTCGAAGCGGTCGCGGTCATGGTCGCGGATGATATAGGTGAGCACACTCTTCTCGACCGAGCCTTCCATCGCCGTAAGATGATAGAAGCCCTCGTAGCCCTCGGTGTGCTCGGGGGTCTCCCAGCGAGGAAGCATAATCACAAACTGATTTGCGATGCGCATCGAATTGACCATCTTGTGCTTGGCATAGCCGGGGTGGACGTTGCGGCCGGTAAACGTCACCTTCGCCACGGCGGCATTGAAGTTTTCATATTCGATTTCGCCTATTTCGCCGCCATCCATCGTGTACGCGAAATCCGCGCCGAAGTGTCCGACGTCGAACTTGTGCGCGCCGAGCCCGATTTCTTCGTCCGGGTTGAAAGCTATGCGGATACGTCCGTGGCGGATTTCGGGGTGATTCTTGAGATAGTCGACAGCCGAGATAATTTCGGCGATTCCGGCCTTGTCATCCGCTCCGAGGAGGGTCGTGCCGTCGGTGACGATGAGGTCCTGCCCCACGTAGCGTGTGAGTTCGGGGAATTCAGCGGGCGAGAGCACCACGCCCGTTTCCTTGTTGAGGACAATGTCGCCCCCGTCGTAATTCTGGACGATACGCGGCGAGACGTGGCGCCCCGACATATCGGGCGACGTGTCGAGATGAGCGATAAAACCTACTGTCGGCACAGCCTCGGCTTCATCTGCCGGAATATTCGCCGGCAAAGTAGCCATGAGATAACCATTCTCATCGAGGCTTATGTCCTCGAGGCCCATGTGTTCGAGTTCTTCGCGGAGGTGACGCGCGAACACCATTTGTCCGGGTGTCGACGGCGTCATGTTCGTTTCTTCATCGCTCTGCGTGTCGAAACTCACATATTTCAAAAAACGGTCTACAAGATTCATGTTCCGGGTTGTTTAAGATGTGCGGAGGAGCTTGGCGCTCCCCCGGTTGTTGATTGTCAGGATTCGGGATAGTCAGATTTCGCGCCAAGGGATAGCCACCTTCAACTCCTTGCCGGTGCCTCCGGCAGGAACGTAGACAAAACGATAGCCCTCAATCTGGAGCGAACGAAGCATCTCTTCGACCGGGCCGCGAAATGCCTGCATATCCTCGTAGACGGGTTGCAGACGATGGAGATAACGCCCCTTGAGGCTGCCCTGATTGAAGTTGGCGTAGTTGCTTGCCTTTGCAAAAGTAAGCGTATAGGTGGCAAAACCGCCTTGGATTTCGAAACTGCAGTCCTGCGCGTTTGCCTCCTCGCGATAGTCGGCGCACCGCGAAGCGAGAATCTCGACAACGTTCGATTTCACGTCGTTGAAATTAAGTTGCATCGGCGAGAGCTTGAAGAGCTGTTTGAGGCGGGTGGCATCCATCGTATAGGTGCGCGAATTGCCGTAAACGTCGGCAAGAGCCACTTCGAGAGAGCCTTTTTCGGCAGTCATCCCGTTGAGGAACGTGTCGAGGTCTTTGCCGGGATTGGCCTTCAGTTGCTGCGCGGTGTAGTACTGCACAAGGGCTTCGGACAGCGTGCGCACGTCGATGAGCGAATCGCTGAATGATGCCTTCACGGTAATCACACCCGACACCGAATCAATCGCGGCTGAGGCCTCGCTCAGAAACATAGGGCTGTTTTCGGCCATAGACGCAAGGTCGAGGTTAAGCTTGTCGACCAGAGGCACAAGCACCGAAGGCTGTTTTTTTGAACATGATACAAGCACGGCGGCTCCGGCTACAAAGGCAAGAGCGGCAAAGAGGAGTGTTCTGACGTTTGATTTCATATGAGAGAGTTTTGGGTTATTGATTTCAAGGCTTGTTCTATCTGAGGCAAGAGCGGACGCACACCGTCGTTGGCAAACGCCGTCACCGAGGGGTGGACCCTCGCAGGAGCAAAAGCCTGCGCCCTGATGCGCGCACGGACGGCAGCCTCGCTCAAGCCGTTGCGGGCGATGACTCGCCCCACGCGCAGGTCTTCAGGCGCCTGTATATCCCACACACGGTCGACCAAGCGGTCGAGTCCGCTTTGATACAGGATGGCCGTCTCCACAAAGACGGGCGTCGCGCAACCGCTCCGCGCCGTGAACCACGCTTCAAGCTCACGGCGGACCGCTCCGTGGACAATGGCGTTGAGCGCCTCAAGCTTCGGGGCGCTCGCAAACACCACTTCGCTGATGCGCCCGCGGTCCACGCGCCCGCCGACAACCGCAAGAGGATCGATTTCGGCCGTAAGGCGCTCATGGATGCCGCGGTCCGAATCCATGATGCGCCGAGCTTCGCTGTCGGTGTCGAACACTTCATAGCCCATCGCCTTCAGCACCCGGCACACGACCGACTTGCCACTGCCGATGCCGCCCGTAACGGCAATTTTCAGCGGAAGACCTTCGCTCATCGCTCTATGATATACTCGGCTGAATCGGCCGAAAGATGGACATTGACAAGCTCGTCGGGGACATCGCTCAGATGGAGTCTGAGTTTTTTCGCTCCGTGGGAGATACGACGATAGTCGGCCTGCACGCGGAATCGCGGATTTGTCGTGGCGTAGAGGCTCATAGGCACCATATAGTACACATCAATCTGCGCCGGGAACGTAATGAGCTTCACCCCGGCCGGGACGTTGACCGGCTCGATGACAACCTTGCGCTGCTTTATAATCAAAGGCTCGACCTCGTAGCTTACGTCGACGCTGTCGGGGATTACACGCGAGCCGGGAGGACCTGCCACACGGACTCTGCGCGTGAACGAAGCCCCGACGTCCGTGAAGCGCAGGGGTTCAGTCGTCACGTAGCGCACATTCTGCGGGAGCGACTTGCCGCCCGGGAAGAACACACGCACGGAGTCGGTCGACAGCCGCGGCTTTCCGATTATCGAAGCGTTAGGCCCGGTGGTCACCTTACTGTCGAGTCGAAGCGGAAGGCGATAGCCCGGATGGGTCGTGTACGGCAGATTTATCGAGTCGGGGAAGACCACGCCCACCTGCGAACCGTCCGTAGCCCCGCGCACGAGCGCCTTGAGGTCGGCCGCCGAAAGCAGGAGATGCCCCTTGTTGCGATAGGCACGGAAGTCGATATTCACCGTGGGCTTGTTGCCGAACTGCAGTTTCAGCATCTGCGTGCCGTGGGCCGTGAGGCTCACACTCAGCGACTGAGGGCCGGGATTGATGAGCGTGACCGAATCCGGCACGTGCGTAATCCGCAGAGGAAGACGCGTGTCATACTGTTCCTCGTCGCTCAGCGACATCACAAACCATAGGATGGTGCTGACTGCGAGGAAGATTAAAAACATCAGCGCATCCCTGCCGTGGCGGGAATGGCCAAGGTCAATGATGCGCCTGATGAATGGCTGTATGCGCGGATAAGCGGGCACGGAGGTCGATTACTTGCCGTTTTCCTGTCCGGCCTGATTGGCATCTTCGGCGGAAGGATAGACAGAACCCTTGTCAACACGGATGCTGATTCCGGAAGCAATCTCTACGATGAAGTAGAGTTCCTTGACTTCCTTGATAGTGCCGTATATGCCGCCGGCTGTAACCACCTTCGAGCCGCGGTCGAGGCTTTCGCGGAATTTGCGGATTTCCTTCTGACGCTTCTGCTGGGGACGGATCATGAAGAAATAGAAAATCACAAAGAGGGCGACAATCATCAGGATACCGCCCCAATCGGCGCCGGCAGTTGCGGCTTGGAGGAGAATGCTCATATTATTTCAGATTTTAAAGTTGTTTGTTCGTATTTATTGTTTCCGCGTCGGAGGCAGAGGCTTGAGGAGCTTGCCTTCCTCGCTGAGGAGATTCATCACCGAGTAGAGGATGCCGTTGACAAACTGGCCGCTTTTGGGCGAGCAGTAGGCGTTGGCGATTTCGATATATTCGTTGAGCGTAACGGCCACGGGAATCGAAGGGTAGTTGAGCAACTCGGCGATTGCGGCCATAATCACCACCACGTCCATCAGCGGCAGGCGCTCGGAGTCCCATTCGCGGGAGTCGATGAAACGGTCGATGAGTGCGCGGTAATCGGCCATGTTGCGCACCACGCTGTCGAAGAGTCCGGCTCCGAAACGAGCGTCGTCGTCGTTCATGAATCTGGGCAGAAGCTCGATGGCATGGTTCTCGGAGGTGCCGGTGCGTTTGAGCGTCTTGAGCGAGAATGTGGCCATTGTGGCAAGGTCGTCGTTCCAATAGACCGACTGCGGCTCAAGAGCCTCGGCAAAACGCGTCGACGGCAGAATTTCAAAGCGCAGCATATCACGCCAGAAACGCGTGTCGCCGCCGAAATCGGGCATCGACGTCTCCATGTATTCCTTATATATTCCGCTGGTGGTGACGATATCGAGCAGTTCGCCGAGGAATTCGTCGGCCTTGCGCCACTGCGCGGGGTCGGCAGCGGGATTTTTCTCGAGATAGTCCGTGAATTCCTTGTCATCGGCAAGTGTGGCCGCAAATATATTGTCGACAAAACGTACCGGCGGATTGAGGTCCTCGGGCGTGGGCGCATACTTGTGCTTGGCCTCGTCGTAGCGGCGCTCCTGAAGCTGCGTCAGGCGCAGAGGCAACGCGAGGATAGCGACATAGAGGTCGTAGGCGCAATTCAGCGACTCGCTCAATGACCGGCATGCGTTGATATACGACCCGCGGTCGCTTTCAAGAGAGGCTATGCTGTCGAGGAACATATCGACACCAGCCTCAAATCCCTTGCGGCTGTAATTTGCGTCGCGGCGGAAAGCCGTGTCCACAAGCTCGCTCTTCTCGACGATGGTTTTGAAGACCACGCGCCAGAAACGCACCTCTTCGACCATCGTGTCGGCCTTGCTCTTCTTAAAGTCGGCAAAAACCGTAGAGTCGTAAATGGCGGCGACAAGGGGTTCGACAAGGGCGTCGATGCCAGATATTGCCACGCGGTGGCGGAGAAGGACGTCGCGGACGACAGGGTCGTCACCGAGAGCCCGGCCGATTTGGCCCGGGAGGCCGATACGCTGGCGCGCCCGCGCCGTGCGTCCGGCAAGTTTTGTTATCAGCGAAATCAGCTTGAGATAAACCTCGTAAGCATAAATCTGGTCGCGCGTGGACTCCGAGGGGTCCGGGGCGGCGATGAGTTTAAAATCGTTACGGGTCAACAGATACGAATACAGAATCTGGACAGTCTTGATTCGGATTAAACTACGGTTTATCATATGAGAATGTGCATACGTTTCAAATACGGTGCAAATTTACAAAATTTCGCCGACGTGACAAAATCAGCCTTCGGCCTCCGCTTCATTCGTTTCTTTTTTTTCGAGCGAATTCCAGCCTTGGGCCTTCAGCGGAATCTCGCCGCCGTCGCGCATGACGAGCGCACAACCAAGCTCCGGCTTCGTGATGTGGCCGATAAGCTTTATGCCGGGAATACGCTTGATTTTCTCGTGGTCGGCAAGTGGAACGGTGAACAGCAGCTCGTAATCCTCGCCGCCGTTGAGTGCCGCCGTGACAAGATTCATATTCAGCTCCTCGGCCATGATTGCCGTCTGATAGTCGATGGGGATGCGGTCCTCGTAGACGCGACACCCCGCATGACTGCGGCGGCAGATATGCAGAAGTTCGGATGATAGTCCGTCGCTGACGTCCATCATCGCCGTCGGGCGCACGCCCTCTTTCCGCAGAAAGCCGATAATGTCTTTGCGGGCCTCGGGCTTGAGCTGACGCTCTATAAGGTACTCCTTCCCGGCGAAATCGGGCTGGAAATCCTTCATGCCGGCGGAAGCCACCTTTTCTCGCTCAAGCACCTGAAGCCCCATGTATGCGGCCCCGAGGTCGCCGCTGACGCAAATGAGGTCGGTGTCGCGGGCCCCGTCGCGGAACACGACGTCGCCCTTGGGCGCATCGCCGATACACGTAATCGAAATCACGAGTCCCTGATGCGAGGCCGACGTATCGCCCCCGACGAGGTCAACCCCGTAAACCTCGCATGCGCGACGGATTCCGGCGTAGAGCTCCTCAAGGTGTTCGACAGTGAAACGCGCCGACACGCCGAGGCTTACGGTTATCTGACGCGGAGTTCCGCCCATTGCATAGATGTCGGAGAAATTGACCACGGCCGATTTATAGCCGAGGTGCATCAGCGGCACATACGTAAGGTCGAAATGAACGTTTTCGAGGAGCAAGTCGGTAGTGACCAGCACCTCCGTGTCCTTGTATTCAAGCACTGCGGCGTCATCCCCCACACCTTTGAGGGTGGAGGGCTGACGCACGGGAAAGTCGCGGGTGAGCCGGTCGATAAGACCGAATTCACCGAGTTCGGATATTTCTGTCAATTTGTCTGCGGTTTTGCGGTTTACAATTTCTGCGTCGCGTCAGGTCGCTTGGCCCGGACGCGACGCCGGGATTCAGCAGCGGGCCACCATTTCCTTCATCAGAGCCACAACCGTCGGCTGGGCGCTGATTGCAGCCTTCTGCACCTCTTCATGAGACGGAACTTCGGTGATGTCCTTGCCTCCGAGGTCAGTGATGACGGAGATGCCGAACACCTCCATCGACATATGCTTGGCCACGATGACTTCAGGCACGGTGCTCATCCCGACGGCGTCGCCGCCGATGATGCGGAAATACTCGTATTCGGCCGGAGTCTCGAACGTCGGGCCTGTCGTCCCGACGTAGACGCCGTGGACAAGATGCAAGCCGGTCTCGGCGGCAATAGTGTCGGCGAGACGCACCAGACGGTGGTCGTAAGGCTCGGTCATAGCGGGGAAACGCGGGCCGAGTTCCTCGTGGTTTTTACCGCGGAGAGGATTCTCGGGAAAGAGATTGATATGGTCCGTGATTACCATCACATCGCCGACATGGAACTCCTTGTTCATGCCGCCGGCGGCATTGCTGACGAAGAGCGTCTTCACCCCGAGGGCCTTGAAAACGCGAACCGGGAAGGTGACGGTCTTCATGTCGTAGCCCTCATAATAGTGGAAACGGCCCTGCATCGCAATCACCCGACGACCGCCGAGCGTGCCGAAAATGAAGTTGCCGCTATGGCCCGCAACGGTGCTTTCGGGGAAGTTGGGGATGTCGTGATAAGGGATAACCTGCTTGTCGGTGATATGATCGACCAGCGGGCCGAGACCAGTGCCGAGGATTATTGCTGTTTCAGGCATTGCACCTTCGACTTTTGAGCGAAGGAAGTCGGCTGTCTG
Organism: uncultured Muribaculaceae bacterium; assembly: GCA_910584905.1. Classification (GTDB taxonomy): domain Bacteria; phylum Bacteroidota; class Bacteroidia; order Bacteroidales; family Muribaculaceae; genus CAG-873. The sequence continues at coordinate 15,971 of CAJUCQ010000033.1, read as the reverse complement.
TTTGATTTTTTCGAGCATGGTGTTGTGTGCGTGTTTGGATGGTTTTATGTTCAGTCTGTATATAACGCCGGGACACGCCCGGCTGTTTAAGGATTTGCTTTATTTGATAAGGTCGCGAAGCACTTCTTCGAGGCTTTTGTCCGTCGTGGCCGTGCTGCTGTTGTCGACCATTTCAACCTCTATCGGCAGATAGTAGGTCACAGCCTTGAGCTCATGCGGGAAGTAGGGGTTGTTCACCATCCGCACGGCATCCTTTTCCGTCGTCACGATTATGCGCTGTCGCCCCTTGAGAGCGCGGTAGCGAGCAAGAAGATGATCAAAATCCTTGCGCGTATAGTTGTGGTGGTCGGGGAATACGTCAACCTTGACAACTGCGTCGAAGCCCTTGAGATAACGCACAAACGGGCGCGGATTACCTATGCCGGCCACGGCCAGAAGCGAATCGGACGGCGTCAGATAGTCGAGATAGGGAAACGACGTGGCATTATCCGGGAACACGGGTTTAAGAGGCCTGTAACCGAATCGCGAGAAAAACAAATGCTGATAGGGATAGAGGTCGTAGTTGCGCGTCTCGACCCTATAATCGAAAGGCCGCAACTTTGCCGGACACTTCGACACCACGAGGATATCAGCCCTGTAAAGCCCCCTCCGCTCCTCGCGCAGACGCCCGTAAGGCAGCAGATGGTCGCGGTAGACGGGCCGGTTGTATTCAGCCACGAGGACACTCACCGTCGGTTTGACGTAGCGGTGCTGGAAAGCGTCGTCGAGGAGCACAAGATTTATCTGAGGATCGATTTCGAGAAGCTTGCGGATTCCCGCAACGCGGTCCTCGCATACGGCAACGCGGACACGCCCTCCGAATTTATTGTATATCTGATACGATTCGTCGCCTATCGCACGCGGTGTCGAGCGCCCGTCGGCAAGTACAAATCCCTTTGTCTCGCGCTTATAGCCCCTTGAGAGCACCGCCACGCGGTGCGTGCTCTCGAAAAGCGATGCTATATATTCGACGTGCGGCGTCTTCCCGGTGCCCCCGGCCGAAAGATTGCCGACGACGATGACCGGGATATCGAACTTCACTTCCTTCAGAATGCCCCACTCAAAGAATTTATTGCGCAGGCACATGACCGCCCCATAAATCTTGGAGCACGGCAACAATACCACCTCGGCAATAAAATCCCTGAACGTCATCCGTAAGATTCTTTCCGATATTGACTATTTCAGATACATCAGCTCCATACGGGCCTGAACGGGAGCGGCCGTGCGAAGCCGCGCCACGTATTCGAGAAGCTCGCGGGTTTCGGCGTCAACGTTCAATTTCGCGTTGCAATCGCCAATAGCCGCCGACGCCCCGTCAAGAGCGCCGCTACGGGCCATCACCGTCCAGAAATCATCGGATGCTTCGGGGTAATATACCACCTTGACGTCGTCATCGCCGAGACGCTCCTTCATGGCTTCGACAGCGTCGCCGAGGGTGCCGATTTCATCGACGAGACCGAGGCGGAGTGCCGATGCGCCGACCCATACACGGCCCCCGGCTATCTCCTTGACGTCATCCTGAGTCATATCGCGGCCTTCGGCCACGCGTTTGGTAAAGAGGTCGTAGGTCTGCTCTACGCTTATCTGAAGGGCCGCGGCCTGCTCGGGGGTGAGCGGCGACACAAGCGACGGAGCAAGCGCGTTGGGGTTCGATTCGATGGTCGTGAAATTCACGCCCAGTTTGCCCGTAATGAGGCCCGAAGCGTCAGGAATCATTCCGAACACGCCGATAGAGCCTGTGAGCGTGGTAAAATCGGCGAAGATGCGGTCTGCACCGCACGATATGTAGTAGCCTCCCGAGGCGGCATAGTCGCCCATCGACACATAGAAAGGCTTGGCTTTGGACTTCAGATACTCGAGTGCCTCCCAGATTTGTTCGGAGGCAAAGGCCGAGCCGCCGCCGGAATTGACGCGAAGCACCAGCGCGCGCACATCGTCATCATCGGCCAATGCTATGATTTCAGGCACCATACGCTCGCCCACGATGCCGTTACCGTCGTTATCGGTAATATCGCCCGTGGCATAAAGCACGGCGATATGCTCGCCGCGGGCAGGCTTGTCGGCCTTGCCCTTGTTGCGGCTCTGCTGCATGGCGAGGCGGATGATTTCGGCAGGATCCGTCTCTACGTCGCCCGCAAGCTCGGCGGGAGAGACGAGGCGCAGGTCCTCGTCGCTGTCGAGGCCCGTGAGTTCGCGCAGGCGGTTTTCAAACACGCGGCGGTAGATAAGCGCGTCGACCAGACCGGCCTTTCGGGCCTCCTCGGCGCCGCGGGCCGCATAGAACTGCCCGGCGATGCGCGTGACGCTGTCGCGCGAAAGACCGCGGTTTTCGGCCACCACGCCGCTCATATAGCTCCATATCGAGTCAATAAACGTCTTCGTCTGAAGGCGCGAAGGCTCGCTGGCACCGGTGAGGATATACGGCTCGACGGCGCTCTTGAATGAACCTACCTTCACAATCTGCATCTTCACGCCGACCTTGTCCATCAGGCCCTTGAAGAACGGAATCTGCGAAGCAACACCGTGGATATTGACGCCGCCGAGGGGGTTGATGTAGATGCTGTCGGCGAACGATGCAAGAAGATAATCGCCCTGCTCGTACGAATCGGCGTAGGCATAGACCCACTTGTCGCTTGTACTCTTGAAACGCGCCATCGCATCGGCGAGTTCCTCGCATGTGGCGAAGCCCATCGAAGCGCCGCTGCAGTTGAGCACCACGCCCTCGATGCGGTCGTCATCGACAGCCTTGTCAAGTGCGGCGATAAGGTCGCGGAGCACGGGGCCCTTCGACACTTTACCCTGAAGCACATCGCTGAACGAAGCCTCGGGAGTGCGCTCCTCGATTACACCGCCGAGGTCGAAATACAGGATGGAGCGGTCGCGGATACCCTCCGAGGTCTCAGACCCCGCGGCGATGCCCACAAGCATCAGACCGCCGAATACTATCAGAAAAAATGAAATCCAGATTCCGGCAACGGTGCCGAGCAAAGACACGAAAAAGCGCTTAAGCATGTTGATTTTTATCGGTTGATTAACGTTTTTGACTATTCTGCACGATACAATCCGCACGCCCGCGAAGGCGGCCGACGGATATAATCCCAACAAAGGTAATAAAAACAATTTGCACGCACAACAGATTTTTTTATTTTTTTCACGCCTTCCCGTCTGTTCGGCGCCGACCGCCGTAGGACGGGCTGTCAGGCAAGCTCCGCATACGACCGATTGGCGGTGTCGAAACAGGCTGTATTTTCGCTTGCGTAAATTGAAATTAAATGGTAACTTTGCGCGGAATCCATACCAACCCCGTTTTTTCCTTACAATACCGATGAAAAAATTAATCATTACGGCCATCACGGCCGCAGCCACGCTGTGGAGCGCCGATGCTCAGCGCGTGGCCATGCTTCAGGACGTGCACGTCACTCCCGGAAACCAAAACGAAAGCGCCCTCCGAGAGGCAGTGCGCGAAATAAACAACGGCGGCTTTGACTTTGTGGTCATGAACGGCGACCTCACCAACGAAGGCTCTGACATCGAGCTAGAAAACGTAAAAGCCATCCTCGACTCAATCGAAGCGCCGCTCTTCGTCCTCCCCGGAAACCACGAGACCACTTGGAGCCAAAGCGCAGCCCACACATTCCCCCGCCTGTGGGGCAACGACCGCTTCGCCGCCGTGTTCGGCGACTCGCTCATGATTGCCGGCATCGCCTGCGGCCCATACATGAAAATGGGCGACGGACACATCAAGCAGGAAGACCTCCACTGGCTCCGCAAGACACTCGAAGAAAACGTCAAGCCCGGAATGAAAGTACTGTCGTTCAACCACTACCCCCTCCTTGACGACCTCGACAACTACACCGAATACATCGAAGTCCTTCAGGACTACCCCGTCATCGCACACATCTGCGGCCACTACCATTCGTGGCGCCACTACACCGCCGGCGAAAAGGGTTCGGGCTCCGACATCGAATGCGCCATTCTCCGCGCGCTCGACATGCGCGACGGAAACTACGGATATGCCATCCTCGACATCACCCCCGACTGGATTCACATATATAATAAAGTGCTCGGCAAAGACCCCGAGCCCAAAATGGCGCTCCCCGTCCGCACCGCACACACGCCCGTGAAACCCCGCGAACGCAAACCCTTAAACGCCCCCGAAGGCTACGACGTCGTGAAAATCTGGGCCGACAGCGCATCCGTATTCACACGCCTCGGCTTCGACCGCAACAGCGTGTTCTTCGGCACCTCGACAGGCCACGTCCGAGCCGTCGACAAACACTCCGGCAAACTCACATGGGACGTCCCCACCGGCGAATCGCTATACAGCCGCCCCGTGCTCCTCAAAGGCGGCAAAAACATCGCCGTACCTGCCGCCGACGCAATCCTCGTCCTCAAAACCGACAACGGCGCGGAAACTCGACGCCTGACCTCACGCGAAGGCCCATACGTCGCCGACGGCGCAATTTCGCCCGACGGTAAAACATACCTGCAGGGAGCCTACAAACGCTTCGAAGCCCGAAACGCCGCCAACGGCAAACTCCTATGGTCATACGACTCCATATTCAACTATTGTCAGGCAGCCCCGGCCGTAAGCGGCAACGACCTTATCTTCGGCGCATGGGACACAAACCTGCGCAACATCGACCTGCGCACCGGAAAACTCAAATGGGCTTGGAACAACGGCAAAAGCGCCAACATGCTCGGCCCGGGCAACGTCGTGCCCGTCATCACCCCTGAACGCGTCTACATCGTCGCCCCCGACCGCTACATGACCGCTATCGACCGCCTCACCGGAAAAACCCTCTGGCGCGACAACTCCCACCGCTACCGCGAAGCCCTCGGACACAGCGAAGACCTCACGCGCATCTACGCCAAGACTATGGACGGCGAGCTCGTGGCCGTCGACGCCACAATGCCCGGTTTCAGCGAACTTTGGACCATCGACATGGGCCTCGGATACGAACACGCCCCCTGCATCGTTGCCGAAAAAGACGGAATCGTCTACGCCGGCAGCCGACGCGGACGCGTCGTGATGGTCGACCCCGCTCGCCGCGAAGTCATCGCCGACCTGCACCTCGGAGTCAGCGAAGTCAACGGCATCGACTCCGACCCCTTCTCCGACGACATTTACGTTTCACTCATCGAAGGCTCTGTTTGGAAAATTTCACCTAAGAAACAATAAGCATTCGACGGTTTTCTCGCAAAAAAATAGTAATTTTGCAAACGAAAGAAACAACCTAATATCTCATTATACAATGACTATCGACAACTTCAACTTCAACGGCAAGAAAGCCATCGTTCGCGTTGACTTCAATGTGCCTCTGGACGAAAACGGCCACATCACCGACGACACCCGCATCCGCGGTGCCCTCCCAACCCTCAAAAAGATTCTCGCCGACGGCGGAGCCCTCATCATCATGAGCCACATGGGCAAGCCCAAAGGCAAGGTCAACCCCAAGATGAGCCTCTCGCAAATCAAGGAAGCCGTGGCTGACGCCCTCGGCGCACCCGTTGAATTCGCCCCCGACTGCGCCAAGGCCGCCGAAATGGCCGCCGCACTCAAGCCCGGTCAGGTGCTCCTCCTCGAAAACCTCCGCTTCTACCCCGAAGAAGAAGGCAAGCCCGTGGGCATCGACAAGGAAGACCCCGCATACGACGCCGCCAAGAAAGAAATGAAAGAGCGTCAGAAAGAATTCGCAAAAACTCTCGCTTCATACGCCGACGTTTACGTAAACGACGCTTTCGGCACCGCTCACCGCCGCCACGCATCCACAGCCGTTATCGCCGACTACTTCGACGCTGACCACAAGATGCTCGGCTACCTCATGGAAAAAGAAGTCAAGGCCGTCGACAACATCCTCAAAGACATCAAGCGCCCCTTCACCGCAATCATGGGCGGCTCGAAAGTGTCTACCAAAATCGGCATCATCGAAAACCTCATGGACAAGGTCGACAACCTCATCCTCTGCGGCGGCATGACCTACACCTTCGCTAAAGCCATGGGCGGCAACGTCGGCCTCAGCATCTGCGAAGCCGACAAACTCGACCTCGCCCTCGACATCATGAAGAAAGCCAAGGAAAAAGGCGTTAACCTCGTCCTCGGCACCGACTGCGTGGCCGCTGACGCCTTCTCCAACGACGCCAACACGAAGGTTTGCTCCGTAATGGACATCCCCGCTGACATGGAAGGCCTCGACGCAGGTCCCCTCACCCGCAAACTCTTCACCGACGCTATCGACGGCTCCAAGACAATCCTCTGGAACGGCCCCGCAGGCGTGTTCGAGTTCGACAACTTCACCGCCGGCTCGCGCGCTATCGCCGACGCTATCGTCAAAGCCACTGAAGAAGGCGCCTTCTCGCTCGTCGGTGGCGGCGACTCTGTTGCATGCGTCAACAAATTCGGCCTCGCCGACAAGGTATCCTACGTTTCTACCGGCGGCGGCGCCCTCCTCGAAGCTATCGAAGGCAAAGTCCTCCCCGGCGTAGCTGCCGTGCAGGGCTGATAACCCTCCCGCAAAAACATCCGGCGGCCGATGCCCGTTATCATTTATAGCGGCATCGGCCGCCATTTGTTTTCACCCCCGCCCTATGACCAAAGACTTTTTCGACTGGATTGAAGCCCATAAATCCGACAACCCGGCTGACCTCAGACTAAAATACGCCGCAAAAAAATCGCCCGAAGGAATCGACATTCCCCTCGCAATCCTTCAGATAGAATGCAGGCGTAAATGCGCGCGCAAACTTCGGACCACACTCGCCCGCTTTCCCGAGTTCATATTCCCCACGGCCCTGAGCGCCGAGCAATGCTCATCCGACGCCCTCGCCGAATTCCACGCCACTCTCATCCCCCCGAACGCCGAAACCGGAGCCGACCTCACTGCCGGCCTCGGAATCGACGCCCTCGCCCTCGCAAGGCAAGGCCTGCGCATGACTGCCGTCGACAAAGCCCCCGAACTCACCCGTGCCCTCGGCATCAACGCCGACACCCTCCCCGACGGCCGACTGTCAGCCGTAAACGCCGATTGCCGCCAATGGCTCAGGACCGAAGCCGAACAAAACCGCAAATTTGACGTCATATTCATCGACCCCGCACGCCGCGCCTCCGACGGAAAAAGACTCTTTGCCCTCAGCGACTGCGCCCCTGACGTCGTGGAAATAATGCCCCTCTTGGCCCGCACATGCCGACGCCTTATCATCAAGGCCTCACCCATGCTCGACATCACACACACCATCGGCGAACTCACCCCGCCCGGCCCCTCGCGCATTATCGCCGCCGGCACAAACTCCGAATGCAAGGAACTCATCGCCATCGTCGACTTCCCCGCCCCGGACAGCCCCGTCATAATCGAAGCCGCCACAATTCTCAGCGCGGAAAAATGCGTGCGCTTCAGCTACACACCCGACGACGAACATTCAGCCCCGCCCGTCAACCCCGGACCCGGACTCGCCCCGCCCATGTATCTGCTCGAACCCTATCCCGCGACCATGAAATGCGGAGCACACCGTTGCCTCGCCTCACGCTTCGGAGTCTACGGATTCGACCCGAACACCCGGCTCTACTACTCTCCCGAACTCCCCGTTGAATTCCCCGGCGAATGCTTCGAAACCATCGACGTTCAGGAATACACCTCACACAACATCAAACGCTTTGCTCGCACCTACCCCGCAATCAGCGTCACGACTCGCAACTTCGGCATTGGCGCCGACGAGCTCCGCCGCAAACTTCGCGTCCGCGAAGCCGACGGCTCCCTGCGCCTGTTTGCGCTCACCGACGCTCAAGGGCGCAAGCTTCTCGCTTTATGTAAGCGCATTACCTCCGAGTATAATGCCAATGCAAACAAAAGTTAACGAGGCTTACCCCGGTCCAAAATATGTTTTACAACATAGAAATGGAATTTTGCCACAAAACGCGCCCCAAATCCGCTTTTTTACCACAGCCGCACAACCAAAAGACAAAGCTTACATGAAATAAATGTTAATTCGCCCGCATTTTTCCATCAAAACACTTGCATAATCAGCAAATCGCCCTTAACTTTGCAACGTGTTTTTCATGGTATAGATTTAAGGTTTGAAAGATTGATTGTCGCGACGACAATCAATTTTTTTTTGCCCCTGCCCCCGAAGACACAATCCACCCGACAAGAACAACACATATGACTAAAATAGAACTCGCACGCGAACGCAAACTTTCAGGCCGCTGGAACTGCGCCCAAGCCATAAGTTGCACCTACTGCGACGCCGTCGGCGTCGACGAATCGGCCATGAACGCCGCAGGCGCCGCCTTCGGCTCCGGGATGGGATGCCTTGAAGGCACATGCGGCGCAATCATCGGAGCCGGACTCATTATCGGCGCCCGCCACAACGCCGACCGCGCAAAAGCAATGAAAGCCATGCGTCGCATCATCGAACGATTCCAGGAACGGAACGGCGCCACAATATGCAAACACCTGAAAGGCATTGACTCCGGAGTCACCCTGCGCCAATGCCCCGACTGCGTGGCCGACGCCGCCGAATTTCTCGAAGACGAACTCGCCCTCCCTAATCCCTGACCGACAGCCCTCATCGCAAACACTTTGCACTACTTCAGCAAAATTTCGCGGCAAAAATTTGCATATCCAAGCAAAAATACATAAATTTGCACCGCAAAAACTCCAATAAACGTACATTTCTGTCGCTAATGAAAACTTCCGAAGTAATCGCCGACCTTAAACGGCGCTTCCCCAATGAACCTGAATACCATCAGGCTGTCGAAGAAGTACTCACCTCCATCGAGGACGTCTACAACAAACACCCCCGCTTCGAACGCTACAACCTCATCGAGCGCCTCTGCATCCCCGACCGCATTTTCGCCTTCCGCGTATCATGGGTCGACGACAGCGGCAAAGTCCGCTCCAACATGGGCTACCGCGTACAACACAACAACGCCATCGGACCCTACAAAGGCGGAATACGATTCCACTCATCCGTAAACCTCTCGATTCTCAAGTTCCTCGCCTTCGAGCAGACCTTCAAAAACTCCCTCACTACCCTCGCCATGGGCGGAGCCAAAGGCGGAAGCGACTTCTCCCCTCGAGGTAAGAGCGATATGGAGATTATGCGCTTCTGTCAGGCCTTCGTTGCCGAACTTTGGCGTCAGATCGGCGCCGACACCGACGTTCCCGCCGGCGACATAGGCGTCGGCGCACGCGAAGTCGGATACATGTACGGCTTCTACAAAAAAATGGCCCGCGAATTCACAGGCACATTCACCGGAAAAGGACTCTCCTTCGGCGGCTCCCTTATACGTCCCGAAGCGACAGGCTACGGCAACTGCTACTTCCTGCTCAACATGCTCGCCACACGAGGCATCGACATCAAAGACAAAAAAGTAGCCATCTCCGGCGCCGGAAACGTAGCAACATATACCGCCCAAAAACTATTGTCGCTCGGAGCCAAAGTCGTATCGATGAGCGACTCCGGCGGCTCAGTCATCGCTCCCGATGGATTCACCCGCGAACAGTTCGACTACATCTTCGAACTCAAAACCTACATGGGCGGACGCCTCCACGAAGTCCCCGAACGCTTCCCCGAGCTGAAATACTACCCCGGCGAACGCCCGTGGAAACTCGTAAAATGCGACATCGCCATGCCTTCGGCAACCCAGAACGAACTCGACGGCTCCGACGCCGAAGCCCTCCTCGCCGGCGGATGCTTCGCCGTTAGCGAAGGCGCAAACATGCCCTCAACCCCCGAGGCCGTACACCGCTTCATCGACGCCCGCATCCTGTACGCCCCCGGCAAGGCGGCTAACGCAGGAGGCGTAGCCACGTCAGGACTCGAAATGGCTCAAAACTCACAAAAATTGTCGTGGTCCGCACAAGAAGTCGACAACCGCCTGCGCGAAATAATGGCCGGAATACACGACCGTTGCGTAGAATTCGGCCGCGAAGACGACGGATACGTCAACTACGTCAATGGCGCCAACATCGCCGGATTCATGAAAGTAGCCGACGCAATGATGGCGCAAGGCATCCTCTAACCCCTCCGACACACCCATATCCACCTGAAAGCCCGGTTGCCACGGCCCTCCCCCGTGCCACCGGGCTTTCCACATCCCCTGCCCCCCACATAGCAAGGGAGAAATACGGTGCACCCACACAACTCTAAACCCATATAAATCAGCAAATTGTACGGACGCAATTAATCGCGTCCGCGCCGAACGGAGTAACCATCCCTCGCCCTAATTGCGATAATATATTGTAGAATAGCGATTTGCTCGGCAGACGTGAAGAATCACGTCCTACCCGCCACGAAAGTATTTAATATTGGATAAAACCTAAATGAGTACAAACCAGCAAATTGTACGGACGCGATTAATCGCGTCCGCGACGAAGGGAGTAACCATCCATCGCCCTAATTGCGGTAATATATTGTAGATCAGCAAAGGTAACATTCCATGCGCCACGACTTAAGCTGCAAGCAAACACAGCTATATTGGCGTCGATTTCGAGACCTCCGAAAACGAAAGAAACCCACTGATTTCTCAGTGAGTTTCAATCTTAATACTCGCGGAAAGACAGGGATTCGAACCCTGGGTGCCCGCAAGGGCACAACGGTTTTCGAGACCGCCCCGATCGACCACTCCGGCATCTTTCCTTGTGGCTTTTGCATCGGCAAAGTTACGTTTTTTTTTTCATCTGTGCAAACTTAATCACCGTTTTTTTTACTTTTTCACTCAAAATGCACTCCGCACCGCATTCCGTACTCGCGCCGAAACCGAATCCGCGCACTCCTCCCGAAGTGAAGACCCCGGAATCGCACGACCAGTTCCGCCCGGCAAACGCCGGGAACACGTATCCGCCGCCACAACAACGCTGTCACGATGCTCGGAAACACGACTCGCAGGCGTAGACATCAACTCCCCGGCCCGCGTTCCGCTTAAACTTCGCGCCGCCTCCTCCGTCGCCGCTCTTGACGCATTCTCCGACCGCGCCTTCACACTGTCCGCCCGCTCAGCCACAGCATCGCCCACTGCAACCTCACGCTTGCCCCTGACGCTCGGAACCGCCGGGGCTGCAGAAACAGCCCCTCGCTTATCCTTATCCTTCACGCCGACTGCTCCGCGAGGCAAACCCGGCACTCGCCCCGACGAATGATAATGCGTCCGATAATACGCCTCGTCAAGATTACTGGCAATCACCCCCCGCGAACTCGACGCATGAACAAACACCCCGTCCGAAACATACAACCCCACATGCCCCACACGCCCGCGACCCTTTCCCGTCGAAAAAAACACAAGATCGCCCGCCTCAAGCTTCTCACGCTTCATCGGAGTACAAAAACGCTGTTGCTCCGCCGAATTACGAGGAATCTTCACCCCCAATACCTTCCGATAAATCTCCATCGTCATCCCCGAGCAATCCGTCCCCTTGCCACGCTCCGACCCGCCATACTTATACGGCGTACCGAGCCAACGCTCCGCCTCGGCGACAAGTGCATTCTTCGACTCCTTAACAACATCAGCCCCCGACACATCGCGCCCCGACGCGCTCTCAGCGCGATAATCCCCGCGCGTCGGCCGATGCGAACTCTTGCACCCGCCAAGCACAAGAGCCGCCGCTAAAACCGCCGCAAACGCCCGCATCAACTTCATATCAATCCTTCGGTTTTCCTAATAAAAAAACCGCGCCACAAACCTCCCCCTCCGAGGGAAGCATGCGCGCGGATAATAATCCTTCGTCAGCAGGTCCTTACTTGCAATCCTGACCCTCTACAAGAGCAGGATCGATAAGGATACGACCGCAATATTCGCACACGATAACCTTCTTGTGCATACGGATCTCAATCTGACGCTGCGGCGGAATACGGTTGAAACAACCGCCGCACGCACTGCGGTCCACCGTCACGATGCCAAGACCGTTCCGCGCATTGCTGCGGATACGCTTGAAAGCCTTGAGCGTACGCTCGTCGATAAACTCCTCAAGTTCCTTAGCCTTGCCGATAAGCTTCTCCTCCTCGGCGCGCGTCTCCGTCACAATCGTATCGAGCGCTTCCTTCTTCTCCCCGAGGATATGCTGCTGATTCGCAATCTCTTCCTCCGTTCGGGCGATATCCGCCTCGCGATTTTCTATGCTGCGGTTAGTCTCATTGATATTCTTCTCCGCAAGAGTTATCTGGAGCGTCTCATACTCAACTTCCTTCGTCAGCGAATCAAACTCATGATTGTTTCGCACATTGTCAAGCTGCTCCTTATATCGCGCGATAAGCTGCTGCTTCTGCTCGATTTTCTCCTGAAGAGCCACTCGCTGTGCGCGCAGATTCTCTATATCAGACTGATAATTGCTCACACGCGCATGAAGACCCTTAACCGTATCTTCGAGATTCTTGACCTCCTCAGGCAGCTCTCCCCGCACCTGACGGATACGGTCCGTCTGCGTAAGCAGGCTTTGAAGATTATAAAGCTTTTTCAGACGTTCTTCGACGCTGATTGGAGCATCGGTTTTCTTTTCTGTTGCCATTAGTTTACAGATAATTTACTGGATTCTTTTCCAACTCTGACTTATAGACTGCAAAGTTAGGTATTTTTTTTGTAAGTACACGATAAAAGATGTCTTTTGCACAAATTTCGCTCTCAAAATGCCCTACATCCATCAGACATATCGACCCACTGTAATCAGCGAAATCATGATAACGAATATCCGCCGTCACATAGACATCCGCGCCGCAACCGACTGCACGACCGATAAACTCGCCCCCCGAACCGCCGCACAATGCAACCGTCCGCACAGGCGAGTCAGGGCTCACACCCGACGAGATTCGTAGACGCTTCACGCCGAAAACGCGCTTCACGTGCTCCGCAAACTCGCTCATCGTCAGCTCCTCGCCCTCTGCCGGTCGAGCCACTACGCCAAGGCCGTAAACACCCGACTGATTCTCAAGAGCCGAAATTTCAACCCTCAGCCGACGGCCGAGACCAAGCCCGTTGAGCGCATCAACCGCATTCCGCACCTCCCAGCGACGCACGTCTACACTCACCGCTCGAAGCGCCTCATGCTCCGCACTCCACTCCGGGAGATCCCCGGCTGCAACAGCCCTTACGACTCTTGCAGCCGAAACATCAGTCGTCAGCGCGCTCTCAGCCCCGCTGTCAAGCAACGCAAGCTCGACATCTTCCGACAACTCTCGCGGAACATAAGCCGTCACGCGAACATCAAGGCCCTCCTTACCCGCAAGAACTCCCGCAGGCCGAAGACCAAGCATTCGCGCCATCTCATACGAAATGCCGCCCTCAGTCGAATCAAGAGACGTATGCGTCGAATACACACTCACGCCCGCACGTATAGCCGCTGCCACAGTGCGCTCGACAACACTCGTCCCCGCAATCCGCTTAAGACCCTTGAATATCAAAGGATGATGCGACACCACGAGATTACAGCCGCGCTCGACAGCCTCCGAAATCACAGCCTCCGACACATCCAGACACACCAGCACACCGGTGCACTCAGCGCCGAGACTCCCGACCTGAAAACCCGTATTATCCCACCCCTCCTGCAACGCAGAAGGAGCAAAACTCTCAAGCGCAGATACTACAGCCCTGATTCGCATACACTGTCGTTATCGCCCGAATGCTACTTCTTATCCTCCGGAATCGACACCGTCAGACAAAGCTCATCAAGCTGCTTGTCATCAATAGCCGCAGGAGCATCAAGCATCACATCGCGGCCACTGTTATTCTTCGGGAACGCAATACAGTCGCGGATACTGTCAAGACCCGCAAACAACGACACCCAACGGTCAAGGCCATAAGCAAGACCGCCGTGAGGAGGAGCACCGTACTTGAACGCATTCATCAGGAACCCGAACTGCTCCTGCGCACGCTCAGGCGTAAAGCCGAGAATCTCGAACATCTTCGCCTGAAGCTCACTGTCATGAATACGGATCGACCCGCCGCCGACCTCTACGCCATTGACAACCATATCATACGCATCCGCGCGCACTGCCGCCGGGTCCGTATCCAATAGCGCGATATCCTCATCCTTCGGGTGTGTGAAAGGATGATGCATAGCCATCAGGCGGCCCTCCTCCTCGCTCCACTCGAACATCGGAAAATCAACCACCCAAAGACACGCAAACTTATTCTTATCCCGGAGACCCAGCTGGCGCCCCATCTCAAGTCTCAGCTCACAAAGCTGCTTGCGGGTGCGCATCGCATCATCACCGCTCAGAATCAAAATCAAATCTCCCGGCTCGGCGCTCATCGCCTTACGAAGCTCCTGAAGCTTCTCCTGCGTATAAAACTTATCAACACTGCTCTTGACAGTCCCGTCAGCCTCAACGCGAGCATAAACGATGCCCTTGGCGCCAATCTGCGGACGCTTCACATAATCCGTCAGCGCATCAAGCTGCTTGCGCGTATAATGCCCGGCCCCCTTGGCATTGATACCTCCGATGTAAGCCGCATTATCAAACACGCCGAATCCGCAACCCTTAAGCACATCCATAAGCTCAACAAAGCGCATATCAAAACGCAAATCAGGCTTATCGCTGCCATAATACTTCATAGCATCAGCCCAAGGCATACGCACAAACGGCTCCGTAAGCTCTACGCCGCGAAGCTCCTTGAACAAATGCTTCGCCATACCCTCGAACGTGCTTATCACATCCTCCTGCTCGACAAAACTCATCTCACAGTCAATCTGCGTAAACTCAGGCTGACGGTCCGCGCGAAGGTCCTCATCGCGGAAACACTTCACAATCTGGAAATAACGGTCAATACCGCTCACCATCAACAACTGCTTAAGCGTCTGAGGCGACTGCGGCAAAGCATAAAACTGACCCGGATTCATGCGCGAAGGAACCACAAAATCTCGTGCACCCTCAGGCGTAGACCCTACAAGCATCGGAGTCTCAATCTCAAGGAAACCCTTGCTGTCAAGATAGCGCCTAACCTCCATCGTCATCCGATGACGAAGCTCAAGATTCGACCGTACACAACCGCGGCGCAAATCAAGATAACGATAACGCATACGCAAATCATCGCCCCCGTCCGTTTCATCCTCAATCGTAAACGGAGGAACCTCCGACCCGTTCAACACACGAAGACTATCAACGATAATCTCAATATCGCCCGTCGGAAGCTGAGCATTCTTATTCGTGCGTTCCGCTACCGTACCCGTCACTTGAACCACATACTCGCGTCCCAGATGATTAGCCTGCTCCGTAAGAGCCGCATCATTCTCGACATTAAACACAAGCTGCGTCAGCCCGTAACGGTCGCGCAAATCAACAAAGGTCATACCACCCATTTTACGAGTGCGCTGAACCCATCCTGCCAGCGTCACCCGACGCCCGGCATCACCTATGCGGAGCTCCCCGCACGTATTTGTCCTATACATATATCGCTGATATCTGTGTGAATTACTTACTCAAAGTCAAAACAGGCACAAAAACCCATTCAACTCACAAAGTTAATAAATCCACAACAAAAAGTCAAGAAAACACAAAAAAAACTTCACCCACACTCCAAACCACAACCCATTTCAACAAACGCACCGCCCACTCGCAAACGCAGTACGGACGTGATTAATCACGTCCGCCACGAACAGCACTAACTTTCAACGCATTGCGACACACATCACACACCAAACTACACCCGACTTCCACGCACACGATGCCCCCGCCCGCAAACGAAGTACGGACGTGATTAATCACGTCCGCCGCGAAGAAGCACTAATTTTCAGCGCATTACACCCTGCGAAGTTAGTATTTTGTAGCGCGGACGTGATTAATCACGTCCGTACATTCCATTCGTAATCAATCATTTACGCACAGCTCCCCCACTCCACCACAAACGCCCGGCCGCAAACGCAGTACGGACGCGATTAATCGCGTCCGCGACGAACAGTACTAATTTTCAACGCATTACACCCCGCGAAGTCAGTATTTTGTAGCGC
>CAJUCQ010000032.1 GCA_910584905.1 uncultured Muribaculaceae bacterium | reverse complement strand
TTAAGACGTTTATAATAGTAGATTCAGTAGCCATGGTCGGTAAGTGTTGGTTCTAATTTATAACACATAACCGGCCATGGCCGTTTTTGATAACATTGCCATAAGTTAATAGCATTGGAATACACCGTTACGGCATGGTCGTATTCGCTTGGCGAGGACGGCGTCTGGGGTCCCAACGTCTACTCCGAAGCGTCCGAACCGCAGCGTGTGACCATCCCCGACACATCAGGTATCAACGAGGCCTTCACCGCCGGAGAGACCCCGCGCGTCAGCGCCGCAGGCGGAATGCTCCGCGTGGAAACCGCCGAAGACGCCGTCCTCGAGCTTTACAACGCAACAGGCATGCTTATCGGCCGCTACGACGTGAGCGCAGGCACAAACACCATCGCCGCCCCCTGCCGCGGACTGATAATAGCCCGCATGGGAGGCTTCAGCGCTAAAACAGTCGTGAAATAATACAGCCTGCCCCTCTCCCTCCGCCCTGATTCCGTCGCCGCAAAATTCCGTAAAAAGATTTGCGGCGACGGTTTTAATTCGCTATATTTGCACGAGCCAATATCACCAACCCCTCAAATGCTCCAACTTATATGAAGAAGCACAATTTTTATGCAGGGCCCTCGATTCTGAGCGAATACACGATTCAGAACACGGCCGACGCTATCCTCAACTTCGCAGACATGGGTCTGTCGATTCTTGAAGTATCGCACCGCAGCAAGCAGTTCCAAGCCGTCATCGACGAAGCTACGGCGCTTGTCAAAGAGCTGCTGAACGTGCCCGAAGGCTTCAGCGTGCTGTGGCTTGGCGGCGGCGCGTCGATGCAGTTCTGCATGATACCCTACAACCTCCTCGGCCACCGCGCAGCCTATCTCGACACAGGCACATGGGCCTCCAACGCCATCAAGGAAGCCCGCCTCTTCGGCGAGGTGGAAGTAGTAGGGTCGTCGAAGGACGCCAACTACACCTTCATCCCCAAAGACTATGTAATCCCCGAGGGCATGGACTACTTCCACTACACCTCGAACAATACAATCTACGGCACCGAAATCCGCAAGGACCCCGAAGCTCCGTGTCCGCTTATCGCCGACATGAGCTCCGACATCTTCTCCCGCGCCATCGACTGGAGCAAATACGACGCCGTCTATGCCGGCGCGCAGAAGAATCTTGCCCCCGCGGGCGTGACTCTCGTTATCGTGCGCGACTCGGCCCTCGGCAAAGTTGAACGCGTCATCCCGACGATGCTCGACTACCACACGCACATCAAGAAAGGCTCGATGTTCAACACCCCCCCGGTGCTTCCGATATTCTCCGCCCTCCAGACTCTCCGCTACTACAAGAGCCTCGGCGGCATCCCCGAACTTGAGCGCCGCGACCTCGAAAAGGCCGCCACGCTCTACAAAGCCATTGACGAAAGCTCGATGTTCGAAGGCACGGTGACCGACCCCGCCGACCGCTCGATTATGAACGTATGCTTCGTGATGCGCCCCGATTTCAAGCACCTCGAAGGCGAATTCGTCGACTTCTGCGCCGGTCGCGGCATCGTCGGCATCAAGGGCCACCGCAGCGTCGGAGGCTTCCGCGCCTCGCTCTACAACGCCCTCCCGCTTGAGAGCGTCCTCGCCCTCGTCGAGGCCATGCATGATTTTGAAGCCACCCACCGCTAACCCCCCGCGAGTGAGCCATGAAAATTCTTGTTGCCACAGAAAAGCCTTTCGCCGCAGTTGCGGTGGACGGTATCCGCAAGGAAATAGAGTCCGCAGGCCACAGCCTCGAACTGCTTGAAAAATACAGCAGCCGCGAAGAACTTTACGCCGCTCTCGCCGATGCCGAAGGCCTGATAGTCCGCAGCGACATCATCGACGCCGAGGCTATATCGAAAGCTCCGAAGCTCAAAATCATCGTGCGCGCCGGCGCCGGCTACGACAACATCGACCTCAAGGCCGCCACGGCCGCAGGCATCGTCGTGGAAAACACGCCGGGCCAGAATTCCAACGCCGTCGCCGAGCTCGTCTTCGGCATGGCCATCGCCGCCGCCCGCAACGGATTCAACGGCACCTCCGGCTTCGAACTCCGCGGCAAGACGCTCGGACTTCAGGCCTTCGGGCAGGTAGGCCGCAACGTGGCCCGCATCGCCCGCGGCTTTGAAATGGAAGTGAGCGCCTTCGACCCCTTCTGCAAAGACGAAGTCATGGCCGAGGCCGGCGTAAACGCCGTCCACAGCGTCGAAGACCTATACCGCTCGTGCCGCTTTGTGAGCATCCACATTCCCGCCACACCGCAGACCATAGGCTCTATCGGCTACGACCTCATCACGCTCATGCCCAAAGGCGGCGTGCTCCTCAACACGGCCCGCAAGGAAGTGATTGACGAAGAAGGCCTCAAGCGCGCGCTTGCCGAGCGTGCCGACCTGAAGTACTACGCCGACGTCAAGCCCGGCAATGCCGCCGAACTCGAAGAGCTTTTCCCGGGCCGCGTATTCTTCACCCCGAAGAAAACCGGCGCCCAGACCTCCGAAGCCAACATCAATGCCGGCATCGCGGCCGCACGCCAGACCGCGGCCTTCTTCCGCGACGGCACCGACCGCTTCCGCGTGAACTGACCCGCGAAAACCCACTGACACAAGCGAGGCCGCGCCGTTATCAAGATTCTCGGCGCGGCCTCCTTTTTGTTGCCACCGAGAGCCGGGCGCGGGCGCTATTTCGGCAGCTCCACGAGTTTGGGCTGACGGCCGAGCCCGAGACGTGCTTTGAGGTATTCAAGGAATTTTTTTCTTTCCGCCGCCGCCATCGGAGCCGAAGTGCGTATGAGCGCGAGATCGAGGGTGTCGCGACGGCCGCTCTCGGGATCGCACACCATTGTCGTTGCCACCGAGAAGGCCGAAATGCGTGGAAAGAGCACTTTCAGCTCTGGTGCGAGCGTCACGGCCGCCGTGTCCGAGGCCATCACGGTGGCACACACGCTGCGGAGCGAATCTATCTCCTGCTGCTGGCGCGTGATTGTGCCTTGCGTGACGGTGTACATGTCGCGGAGCATGCTCGACGATGCCTGCGCCATGTCCGTTGCCGACACTCCGACCGGTGCGTCGCCCTGAATCACTCGCAGATGAGTGCCCTGAAGGTTATACTTCGAGAGTTTGCTTTCAAGAGCCATCAGAAGTGAGTCCTGCGGGATTATGCGCCCCATGAGCGCCACGGTGAGTGTGCGCTCGTCCTTTGAGTAGGTCGACTTCTCGCTCAGCACCTGCGTGTCGGGGAAATCGAACTCGGCGTTAACGAACTTCTCGCAGTTTTGGCGGAAGTTGTTCTGCACATACATCGAATAGGTCAGATATGCGGCCGGAATCATAGTCAGGAGTGCGATTGTGAGCACGATGCGGCGCACTTTTCGCGCCCGTTCGGGGTTAGCGAAAGCCTTGGGCGCATACTTCATGAATTTGACGCCTATTGTCGTGGCGCAGGCGATGAACACACCGTTGATGAAAAAGAGATACAGCGCACCGATGAAATACTGGGGCTGGAGCGTAGCCAGTCCGTAGCCCACGGTGCAGAGCGGGGGCATGAGGGCCGTGGCAATGGCCACGCCGGGAATGACGTTTCCTTTTATTTTTGAGCCGATTGCAAGGATGCCTGCCGCTCCGCCGAAGAAACCTATAAAGACGTCGTAGATTGTAGGCGACGTGCGCGCCAGCAGTTCGCTGTGGGCTTCGTTGACGGGCGAGAGGAGGAAGTAGACACACGACGTCGCCACCGAGAAGGCCGTGGCCATCATCAGGTTGCGGAACGAGCGCTTCATCAACTCGAAGTCGTGGATTCCGACGGCAAGCCCAAGCCCGATAATAGGGCCCATGAGCGGAGATATGAGCATGGCGCCGATAATCACGGCAGTGGAATTGGTGTTAAGGCCAAGTGAGGCAATGAATATCGCAAAAATAAGAATCAGGATGTTGATGCCGCGGAACGACACACCTTCGCGGATGGCGGCCTCGGCCTCGGCTTGGGGAATAAGGTAGCCCGTAAGGTCGAAGTAGTCTTTGATGCGACGGCCGACTGTGCGGAGCTGCGCTTTGCTCAAGAAGTTTTTAAGGTTCATGGCAACGGATAGGATGTAAACGGTTGGATTAGAACGGATAGCCTATGGCGAGGTGGAAGGCGAGGGATTTTTTGAACGATTCCATGTTGTAGTAGCCGCGCTTGCCCGTGTCGTAGGGGCAGTGTATGCCTATTCCGAGGTCGGCACGCACCACGAGCATGCTGATATCGAAGCGCAGGCCGAAACCGGTGCCGAGGGCGAGGTCCTTAAGGAATGTAGATGCCCGCAGGGTGCCTCCGGGGCGCAGGGAGTCGCTCTTGAGGAGCCAGATATTGCCGGAGTCGACGAAGAGCGCACCGTGGAGCGGCCCCATGATGGGGAAGCGGTATTCGATATTTGCTTCGAATTTGAATGTGCCCGTGCGGTCGAAGTTGTCGACAGCCTGCGAGCCTTCCGGCCCTCGGTATGAGCCGGGGCCGATGCTGCGCACGGTGAAAGCACGCACGGAGTTTGCCCCGCCGATATAGAACTGCTCGGAGTAAGGCACCTGCGATGAATTGCCGTAGGCATGGGCGGCGCCTGCGGCCACGCGGGTCACAAGCCAATTGTCGCCGCGTCCGAGCCGACGCCCCCACACGAGCTGAGCCTGCCCCTTGACAAACTGCGAGAACGGGAGCCCGAAGAGGCGCTTTTCGCCTTTGACCCCGCAGGCGCGGTAGAGTCCCCAGAATACGTTGCCGGCCTCTTGGACGGTGAACGACCAGTTGAGCGTGTTGTCGCGGCCGAATGCGCGGTCGTAGACGTAGGCAAACTGCATCTGCGGGATAAACTGGCTCTTGAAACTCTGCGCCACAGCCGGGTTGGCCGTCATGATGGAGTCGAATTCAGTCGTTGTGTGGATAAGCTTCGTATATGTGATTTTCAGGGGCGTGAACGTGTTCGACACGTATCGGCGGTAGCGCCAGTCGTAGCTGATGCCGGTGTTGAACTGCGCCATCTTGAAGTAGTGCGGACGGTTGAGGAGGTCGGCTCCGAGGCTGATTCGCGTCCAGTTCAGTTCGCGGCGCGTGCCGCGGAAAAACTTCGGAGCAAGAAGTCTCGGGAAGGCCAGCGAGGCGTTAAGGCCCACTTCGTAGGAGTTGAACACATTGCCCTTGCGTCCGTGGCCTGTCTGCCATTCGTATGCACCGGTGAGCTTGACCGACAGCTGCTCGCCGCCGCCGAATACGTTTTTGTTTGTCAGTCCGAGCGTGAGTCCCGGGCCGATGTACGAGTTCGACTTCGATGAAGCGTTGACCTCGATAGAGGCTTCGAGTGGCGAATCGAAGGTGGCGTAAACATCGACGTCGAGCACGTTGCGGTCTGTGGCCGTGGTGTCGATGCAAGGCTGGATGTCGATGGCGTTGAATATGCCGAGGCGGGAGAGGTATGACTGCGTGCGGTCCATATTGCGGACGGAGAACACGCGGCCCTTTCGGAATGTTATCGCCTCATCGAGCAGCTTGCGTCTGAAGCGCGAGGGCATCATCTGTATCAGCGTGGCGCGTCGCGTAGCTATGGTGTCGGGGGTGCCTCCGCCCTGATAGCGGTCGAGATGGACTGTTACCTTGCCCGTGGTGTAGCGGCGTCGGGCGAAGGGCGGCATGTTCGAGGCGAGAGTCAGGCGCAGGGCTATGTGCTCGCGGCGCGCGATGCTGTCGGCGAGAAATTCGATGAAGTTCGGAGTAAAGAAATAGTAGCCGCGGTTGCGGAGACCGTTGACTATTCGCGTGCGGGCGATGTTGAGAGAGTCGGTCGAGAACCGGGGAGATTTTGCCGCGAGATACCGGTCTTTCAGCGCGAGGGAGTCGATGAGGTGGTAGAGGTGGCAGGTGTCGGGGAGAAGCTCTACGGTGTCGACGGGAAATCCGGGACCGGGAGTGACCGTATATTTCACCTTTGCTTTCTTCTTGTTGCGTCCCTGTATCAGCTCGTATGTGGCCGTCCCGCGGAAGAAGCCGTTGTTGTCGAGAATCTGCTCGATCATGTGGGTGCGCACCTCAGGACGCACGTCGGAAAGGAGCACGGGCTCGGCGGCGAGTTTTTCGTAGAGCCAATGGCGGAAACCCTTTTCGGGATTTGGCCAGTTGTTGTAGACCCACAGTCCGAGCGGGAAGGGGTAGCGCCAC
Organism: uncultured Muribaculaceae bacterium; assembly: GCA_910584905.1. Taxonomy (GTDB): domain Bacteria; phylum Bacteroidota; class Bacteroidia; order Bacteroidales; family Muribaculaceae; genus CAG-873. Next base: position 31,602 of record CAJUCQ010000032.1, on the reverse strand, counting down.
ACATAACCCAAGATGCTGACGGAGTTGTTGGGGCGCACGTTGACTGAGTTCGTGATGCTCGTCTTCATCGCCGAAGGGAGGCGCACCGAGTCGGGGGCCTCGTAGCTTACGCCTTTGAGGCCCGTGTACAGGATGTCGTCGTCGGGGATTCGCCGCGTCGTCGAGCACGAGACCGCCGCGAACGCCGCGATTGCGACGAGGATTGCGTGCAGGATAGAAGCCGGGTGCTTACTTTTCATCTGTTTCGGTGGTTGTGGGCTTGTGGCTGCGCCTGAAGAGATCGGACAGACGCAGAATCTTTTTGCGGTAGACAAAACCTACGCCCGTCTGCGTGACCTCGCCCTCGAGGATGCTCTCGTAGCCTGTGTGGCGGAAGAGGCGCACGTACATCGTGCGTGAGTTGTTGAGGAAGTATTCGAGCGAGATATCGCTGATGAGATTCTGCGAGAAATTCTCGTCCGTGTTTGCATCGGTGGAATAGTTGCCGCCGACGATTATTTTGAAGCGGTCGTTGAAGAGCGATTTCGACACTTGATAGCTGTAGCTCATGGTCGAGGAGGTTGCGCCGTCGACGGTCTTGTCGTACTGGTTTATGCCGAAGGAGAGGTCCACTCCCTTGATTGTATTCGCGGCCCACGAGTTGAGCTGGCTTTCAAGAAAGGAGAAGAGCGGATTTCCGCCGAGGGATGCGTTGCCTTTCGTGCCGGGGCCGGTGTAGACGTTGTATATCAGCAGATTCATGGCCTGATTCGCACGCTGCTCCGGGCTCATGCTCTCAAGTTCGTTTGCCACGGTAATGTCGTCGTTGGTCGACAGGTCGAAGGCCACGTTCATGTTGTTGAGCGTGCCGGTGACACCGAGGGCCACGTCGAAGTTGACGAGGCGCGAGTTCTGACCTTCCTGCGTCACATTGGCCTTGACCACATCCGTGGCGTGGACGTTGAGAGTCGGATTCATCATGTCGCCGTTGAAGGCCACATAGCTGCCCTCTTCGAAGTGGAAGAGCTTTTCAGACATCAGCGGCGGCGTGTAGCGCACGTAGCCTCCGTTGAGGTTGAGGCGCCCGGTGAGGCGCCCGGTGGTGAGCGGCGTCATGGTGTAGTTGAGTGTGCCGGTGCTTTCGAGGCTCACGCGGTCTTTGCCGTCGGCGCTGAGGTCGACGTTGAGTGTCGCGCCGTCCTCGATGGTGAGCAGTGCGTCGAGCATCAGCGCAAGCGCGGGCTGCGCGATAGAGTCGGCGCGCGCCATTGCCACGGAGTCGGTGAAGTTGACGAACTTGACAAGTTCGCCCGACGAGTAGTTCGCAATTTCGCTCGTGGCGTCGGGCATCACATAGGTGACGTTTGTGCCGGGGAGGATGCGCAGGGAGGCATCGACGGCCATAAAATTCATATTGCCTTTGGCGTTAGCCTTCAGGCCTATGAACGCCTTGCCGAAGAGGTCGGCCCCGCGACGGGCGCGGTTGGTGTTGATAATCTGCATGCCGTCGGCCTGCAGACGGAGGTCCACGCCCGGATTGGCAAAGTCGCTGAGGTTGACGGAGCCGTTGACGGTCAAAGGCTTGTCGTTGGTGCCGGAAATTGTGAATCCGCGGAACTGCATGGCCGAGTTCTCAACGGGGATTTTGACGTCGTTGAAGGCGTACTCCGTGCCGGTCATCGTAAGGAGCACTGCCGTAGAGTCGAAGGCCATCCACCCGTTGAGGACGGGCTTGTCGCTTTTGCCGCTCACATCCATCGAGCCGTTGAGCGTCCCCCGAAGAGAGCCGACGGTTTTGGGGATGAAGGGGTTGAGCGCATCAAGAGGCACGCTGATAAGGCTCAGGTCCATCGACAGGGGCGACTTCGCCGTCGAGTCGTTGAGGGCGCCGCTGAGGTCCATCACCTTGCGGCCGTCGAGGGAGAGGGCGGCGTGGGCGTTGATTTGCCCGGCGATATTGGCTGCGACGTTGAAGTCCGCGCCGATGTCGACCACCTTCCGGCGGTTGTAGTAGAAGTTTGTGACTCCGAGCGTGCCCTGCCCGAGGAGGACGCCTGAGGAGCGGTTGAGCCGCATGTCGGCGCTGACGTCGCCCTTCACCGGCGGCGCAAAGGGGTTGAGCGAAATCCAGTCTTGGATATGGATGTCGCCGAGCTTGACGACGAGGTCCTCCTGCGTGGCGTGGGAGTGCTCGCTGTGTCCGGCCTCCGAGCCTTCGGTGTAGACGGCAAGCGATGATTTTCCGCCTTTCATGTGGAGGTTCGCGTCGATGTGGCCCGTCGGCAGGTGGTATTCGATGAAGTTGTCGGGGTTTGCCTCCCATTGCTGGTAGCCGATAACGGGCTTGTAGGGGTCAACGTTCACAGTCAGGGTCGAGTCTTCAATAACGCCCTTGAAGCCGAGTTCGAAGCCTATGTCGCCCTTGATATTTCGCTGTCGCAGGCCGAGGCGCCCCTCGTTGCCGTCGACGGTGCCGTGGACCCACACGCGTGCGAGAGCATCGAGTGTGCCCGGGCGGTTGCCGATTCCGGCAAGGACGTGGAGGTGGTCGTGGTGTTGCCCGGCGGCGAGGTATATGGTGTCGATGCGGGTTGTCCCGGCGTTGAAGTCGAGTATTCGGCCGTTAAGGGCGAGTGTGGAGTCGTTGCGGGCGCGAAGGCGTATGGAGCGGAGCCCCGAATCGGATGGGCGCAGGATGTCGTTGATAAGGTTGGAGTTCGAGCCGTTCAGGGTGAAGTTGAACGGCGGGAGGGTGCGCCGCAGGGTGTCTATCTCAATATACCGCGATGCTATCTGGCTGTCGACGAGGCGCCCCACGGCATCAAAGCCGCCAAGAAGCGAGTCGAGCGCCACAGGGCTGGTGAATTCGGCTGTGAGGTCGCGGTTGGTCATGCGGGCATACACGCCCGAGTCGGCAAAGGCGGCAAAATGTGCCCGGACGTCGGAGAGGGCTATGGTGTTTTCGGTACGGCGGAAGAAGAGGTCTTCAAGGCTGACGTCGGCCCGGATGTTGTTCATTCCGGGGCCGATTTCAGCCTGCCCGCTGAGGCGGGCCTCGATTGAAGCCGGAGTGTCGGAGAACTTCAGGGTCTGAAGGTCGATATTGTTTCCGTCGACAGTGGCGCTCCACTTGTAGACGTCGCCGTCGAGGTTTCCCGAAGCTTTGATTTCGAAGTCAAGACCGCGGTTGTCGGAAGCGAGCCTTACGTCGGCCATGCCCCCGGAGAGCGTGGCCGAGCCGCTGATACCCGAGTAGGTGTAGCCTCCGTAGCGGGCTGAGCTGACCGTGGCGTCGGCCGTGAGGGCGGTAGCGGCCTTGAAGGGGTCGTAGCCGTGGCCTTTTATACGGGCCTCGGCGGTTACGTCGCTCACTCCGGCAAGTGGCATGAAGGCCTGAAGCGGGAAGGCCGAGGCCGAGATGCTCGCGTCGTAGTCCTCGCGCCTGGAGTTCCATAAGGCTTGGAGCTTCAGCGCCCCGCCTCCGGTGCGGGCATTCAGCCGCCCGTCAATGACGCCTCCGCGGCGCATGTCGACGTCCCCGGCGAGGGTCATCGGCGGAATATTCAGGCTCTTTGCCGTCGCTGGGTCGAGAAAAGCGTTTTTGATGCGGTCGACGTTGACGATGCGTCCGCGCAAGCCCACGTGCCCGGCAAGCGCATCGGGGTTCATGGCGTTCTCGACAAGACCTTGGGCATCGAGGTAGACACAGCGGTTGAGCGCGAGGCTGAGCGTGTCGACGGCGAGGCGCCCGCTTGTGCCGTGCAGGGCGGCGCGGAGTTCCACGGGCTGACGAGGCGGCAGAGCGGCCCAATAGGGCGTGAACAGGGGAAACATGGCCCGCAGGTCGGTCGGACCTATCTGCGCGTCGGCATTAAGCTCAAGCGGCAGCGAAGGGTCGGATGTAAGGTCGCCCATGCCCATGAGTCCGCTGAAACCGATGGCCGAACCGCCGTCGGTGACGACGGTGAAATCCCTGAGTCCGAGGGCTGTGGCATCAATGTCGAGCACACCTTCGGCGGTGAGGCGCACGCCGCAGCGCTCCGTGGCCTTAAGCCTGAGAGGCACGCGCACGTTTGTCGCTTCGTTATAAAAATTTTTTACGCTGACGCTCATGCTGTCGGCGCTGATGTAGCCGAAGTCGAGTCCCGGTGACGGGCGGTAGCCGGCGCTTGTGTAGAGGCCGCGCGAACGATCGAAGCCTATGCTGTCGATTTCGACAACCCACGGCACGCTTTCGTAGACCGAATCTGCCGCAAGCGAGTCGTCGGTCGCAGGCGCGGATGCCGTCGCCGAGCCGTCGACGGCGGCCGGAGCAATATACTTTGCGTCGAGGCCTGCGCCGGTGAATTTTCCGAGGGCTATGCGCTGATGGAAGAGGTCGACAAGCCCGCCCTCGAGCGTGGCATCGGGAATGCGGGCTGAAAGCGTGTCGATTGAGGGGAGCATCCGCATGGTATATTCAAAGTCGAAAAGGCGTATCTTCCCTATGTCGAAGCGCATGTCGGTGGGAGGCGAAGGCGGCGACGGCGGGGTGGTATCGGGGTTCATCACCAGCTGCATGCGTCCGCCTGCAATAAGCCCTTCATCGAGGCTGATGTCCATCGTGGCGAGGCTTACCGTTGCGGGATTGAGCGATAGCGTGTCGGCACTGATAGTGAGCCACATCGCTGAATCCGGGCTTCCCATCTCATACGAAGCTCCGCGGACGAGGGCCTCGTCGACGCGGACCTTGCCTGCAAGCAAGGGTAGAAGGGCGATGTCGAAGCGGGCGTCGGAGGCCGCGATGTTCATGCCGCCGTCCATTTTCAGGTTCAAGCCCTTGAGGCTGAGTGCGAGGGGGAAGTCGAGCGAGAGAGAGTCGAGCTTCACTTCAAGGCCGGAGCCGTCGGCAAAGCGCTTTACGACAGCCTCCCGCGCAAGATTTTGCGCCCAAGGCGAATACACGAGCATGACCGCTCCCGTCAGGAGAAGCGTCACTGCGAGGACGAGGCCGAGGAGGCTGCCTGTGATTCGGCGGATGATAGTCGTGGCTTTCACCGTGTTATAGACCGTGGTGTGATGAACTTGATTAAACGTTGAAACGAGGTATTTGCCCGCAGGCTGTAATATAAAAAACCGCCGGAACCACATTTAGTTTGCCGGCGGTCTTGTTTTTTTAGAGAATGTGACAGAGTCTCTATGTTCAGTCCGGGCCGAAAGGGTCCGGACGACTGTCGGGCGATGCCTTAGCGGATGATGACTTTCTCGGCCTTGCCGCCCTGAACCCTGATGTAGAGTCCGGGGGTGAGTGTCGCCGCCGAGATTCGCCGTCCCATGATATTGTAGTAGACGGCCTCGTGGTCGTGGTCGGGAGTAACGGCGCTCAGTCCGCTTGTGCGGTCGAGGGTCACGGTCATGGATGCTATGCGGCTTTGCATGACCGACGTAAGCTCGACGCTGCCGTCGGTGCAATCGTCATCGGGAGTCCACGTCTCCGAAGCCCAGTCGTAAGTGCCCGTCGAGGGATAGAAATTTATGTCGTTCGAGCCTGTCGACGCGCCGCTGAGCGACATCGTGAAGCGGATTTCCTTTATAAACATCGAGGGGTTGAGAGAGCGCACGAGCATGGCGTCGCCGTCGTAAAGACGCAGGTCGATGCCGGCGTCGTAGGAGTGGTAGAGACGCACGGCGGTGTTGCCGCTCCAGGAGGCCGTGAAGCTGACGGCGACATCGCCGTTGCTGAACGAACGCCCGTCGAGGTCGACCGATTCTTTTTGTGCAGGCTCGGCCACGGAGGGATTGAGCGTTGCAGGCGCCGAGAAATCGAAGGTTGCCTCCAGCGTCGCTCCGGCGTTGCGGACGGTGAATGCGGCCTCAGCCATTTCGCTCGGCTTCATCCCGTCTTTTACAGCGAATGCCTTGAGCGTAAGACAATTATTGACCGTAAAGAAACCGTCATAGAGAGTCGAAGCCGTCGACGGGTCGGCTCCGTCGATGGTGTAATAGATTGCGGCGCCGGGAGTGGAGCAGCTTATTTCGACGGTCGTCCCGGCGCTGACGATGCCGCCGCCGGGGATAATCGCGGGAGTGGCCACGGTCTCGACTTCCGGGTCGACCGTGCCTTGGCTGTCGTCGTAATATACGGTGATGCTATGGATGTAGAGGCGATGATCGGCGTCGACGATAAGGTTTGTGAGCGTCTTTTCGGGACGCGAGGGGATAGCGAGGGTGTAGTCCGCGGGGGCCACGGAGGGCACCGTGAGGGTCTCGGAATTGAGCATTATCGCCGCCTCGGCGTCGCGGTCGTTGTCGTAGCGCGAGGCATTCACGACAATGCGGCGCGCAACCACTTGAGCGTCTTCGGCGAGCAGAATATTGAATTTGCCGTTTTTCTTCGACGATGACAGCCTGATTCCGTCCGTCTCAGGAAATACGTTCACTACGCTCGTCACTTGCGCGATATAGCCTTTGCCCGATTTCACGGCCTTTTCTACAAAATCGGCGTTCGTCAGTGTGTTTGTGTTCGCGGCATCGGCACCGAAAACGATTTCAAACGAGCGCTCGGATGCTGAAGCTGTAATTGCGTGCAACGCCACAATAACTAAAATGAGAAATGTCTTTTTCATTGCGGTGATTGTTTGGTGCAAAAATACGAAAAAATATAAAAAGAAGCACCATCCCGGTGCTTCTTTTTATTGGTTTCCAATAGGTACAATTTCTAAGGTAAAAAAGATTGTTTTTAGGTTTGCGCTACAAAGTTCGTCGTTTTTTATCGCCTCAGCAAACTTTTTGATATGTTTGAAAACATGTTTTTGAATTTGTATAATTATGTATATTTATGTTTCAATACATAACCTAGTGAAAATCAGATGCGCACCGGACAGCGAACTATGGTGTTAAAAAATGTTTATTCAATCGAGAGGGCTTTTGAATCTTACAAGTCGCATTTCTTTTCCGTCAAAAACGCCGTAGGCCGGGTTGCTGTCATCCCACGCACCGAGCACAAACAGACGGCATTGCGGCGTGACCTGCATTTCTGCCGGACGGTGATGATGGCCGAGCACGATATAGCGCACGTCGGGCCGCGAACGGCTGAACGCGACCGAAAAATCGGCAAGAGCTTTTTCGGAGCGTTTGCGCTCGGCCTCGGCAACCTCGGGCTGCGAACCGTGCGCGCGGCTGCGGCGGCTGCACCCGCGCGCAAAGCCGATGGTCCAGCGAGGATGGATGGCGCCGTAGAGGATGCGGCACAGGCGGTTGCGGAAGGTTTTGCGCGCGATACGCATAAATGCACTCAGCTCCCCTACTCCGTCGCCGTGGCCGAGAAAGAACTCGACTCCGCCGATTTCGCGGATGTCGCCCCCGGCAGGCGGGTCGACGATAGTGATGCCTATTTCGCGGCTGAGATAGTCGTAGAGCCAGACGTCGTGGTTCCCGGCATACCAGTATATTTTCACCCCTGAATCGGCCAGCTCGGCCAAAGCGCCGAAAAAGCGCACGAAGCCCTGAGGGACGCAGTTGCGGTATTCATACCAATAGTCGAGAACGTCGCCGAGCATATACAGGGCTTCGGCTTCGTCGCGGATGCTCTTCAGGAAAGCGACGACGCGCCTCTCCACGGCGGCGGGGTCGGCATATGAGCCCGCGCCGAGATGCATGTCGCTGATGAAGAACGTCTTTTTCAAAGCAGTCCGAGTTCGAGTTTGGCATCTTCGGTCATCATGTCCTTGTTCCATTCAGGCTCGAAAACGATGTTGACGGTGACGGAGGTCACGCCCTCGATGGCCTCGAGTTTCATGCGCACATCCTCCATGATGAAGTCGGCCATAGGGCAATTGGGAGCCGTGAGGGTCATGTCGACGGTGAGCGCGCCGTCGTCGGCGAGGTCTATTCGATAGACAAGGCCGAGGCTGTAGATGTCGACGGGGATTTCGGGGTCATAGACCGTGTGGAGCACGTCGATGATGCGTTCTTCGATTTTCAGACGTTCGTCGGGAGTCATATTCGTGAGTGGCGGTTATTACTATTTTCTGTATTTTTCGTCGGTGCCTGAGGCGTCCTCTTCAAGGATATTCAGATAGGAGCTGTATCTCGACCCGGCAATGCGCGATTCGTCGACGGCTTGGCGCACGGCGCAACCGGGTTCGCCCGTGTGCATGCAGTCGCTGAAGCGGCATCCGCGCCCGGCCTCGAATATCTCGGGAAAGAAATGAGCCACCTCGCGGCGGTCGAATTCGACTGTGCCGAAGCCGCGCACGCCGGGGGTGTCGATTATGCGGCCGCCGTCGGGCAGGCTGAACATCTCGGAGAAGGTGGTCGTGTGCATCCCTTGGTCGTGAGCCGCGGAGATTTCGGCGGTGCGTTGTTCCGTGCCGGGAATCAGGTCGTTGATAAGAGTGCTTTTGCCCACGCCGGAGTTGCCTGAAAAAAGCGTGATTTTGTCGCGCAGCATCTCCCGCAGGTGCTCTATTCCCTCGCCCGTGCGAGCCGACACGCACACCACCTCGTAGCCTATGCTGCGGTAGAGGTAAGCGACTGCGTCGAGGAGTTCGCGGTCGTCGGGGGCGGTGAGAAGGTCGATTTTGTTGATTGCGATGATGGCCTTGACGTTGTAGGCCTCGGCCGTGGCGAGAAAGCGGTCGATGAAGGTTGTCGACGTGGTGGGGTGCGCGAGCGTGACCACGAGCAGGGCGGCGTCGACGTTCGCGGCTATGATGTGCGCGGCCTTCGAGAGATTGCTCGACCGGCGGATTATATAGTTGCGGCGCGGGATTATCTGCGTGATAAACGCCGTGCCGTCCGGGCCGGATGGAGAAATGGCCACGCGGTCGCCGACGGCCACAGGGTTTGTCGTGCGGATGCCTTTGATTCGGAAATTGCCTTTGATGCGGCAGTTCACTTCCTGCGGGCTTCCGTCATTACGGGTTTCGCCGTCAAGCTCGACGACGTAGTGCGCCCCCGTGTTGCGCACGACAAGGCCGGTGCGTTCGTTGGATTTTGATTTGTGTTCGGGCATATATATCCTTTCTGCATGTAAAGATACAACAAAATTTGCGTTCAGGATGTTATAAAACTCAAATAAATCGTGTTGCGGAGCGTCTTTTCATGTGCGAATACGAACCCTCGCGGCAGGAAATGAATAATTTATTTGTTCAAAATTTTGTAATTAAGAAAATTTAATGTAATTTTGTCGGCAAAATGTGAATTGTAGTTGATAAAAGAGCAAATATTGTCTAACAAAATTAAAATAATGACTCCAATGAACACAGAAGTAATCGGCACGAACGCCGGCTCCGTTTGGGTAGCTCTCAACACGGCTGACACCCTCGGCGTAAAACAGATTAAGAAAATGACCAAGCTGAAAGACAAAGAAGTCTTTGCGGCTCTCGGATGGCTTGCTCGCGAAGGAAAAATCAATATCGACGTTGACCCCGCTGACGAAAAGGACTTTATCGTCACCCTCGTGCAGGAATAAACGCGATAACCCCGCCTACAGGCCCTCCGCCTGAGATATAAATTCCCGGCCGCCCTTGCGGGCATGGCCGGGAATTTGTTTTTTCCATCCGGCCTCAGTCAGCGCGCGCCTCGCCGCTGTATGCGGGGTCGAAGATAGAGTTGAGCATCGCGGCCAGCCGCAGCCCTCCGCGAAGCAGCTGTTGCTCGATGACGGGCGTCCAATAGGCCACGTGGTTATAGCTCACGCGCGAACCCTTGGGGAAGTAATTGTAGACGCGTCCGGCGATTTCGTATGTCTCGCGCGCCCAGTCGTCAGGAGTTCCCGTCGCGACTGCCGCGGCCGCCTCGTCCGAAAGGCGGTCGATTTGCTGTTGCCACTCGGTGTAGCTCCACTTGTGGGCGCTTTCGGGGAGCGAACTGTCCCATATCGAGTGGAGCTGCGAGTCGCGCCCGAAGTACTTCAGCGGAGTCTTGTTGCCGCCGAGATCCGAAAGATGCCCGAGGTGCATGGGCTGATGGATATCACCGGCAAGATGCGTCAGAATCTTGAGCGCGAGCACCTTCTGCGAACGCGCCGAGCGCGGGTCGGCGAGGATGTGGCGCATCTCGTTCATTGCCGTGACGATGTCGCCCTTGCTGTTGAGAGGCGCCTCGTCGTAGCCGACGCCGTCGTCGATGTTTTTGTAGTGCCACGTCTTGGTGTAGGCGTAGTCGGGGGTGTGCGAGGCGTTATCGAGCCAGTTGGCCCAATAGACGAGCGAACGCCCGTCGAGAAGCGCCGCCACGGAGTCGGCTGTCGCCGGCGTGAGGTGCTGCTCGGCGATATATGCCGTGACGTCATGGCCTTTCTGACTCCATGCCGAAGCCTCAAGGGCGAATGCCGCCGAGATCGAGATAATGATAAAGAGCTTGCGTGCTTTCATGTCGTATGGGGGGGGGAAGGGATAAAACAAGCGGGCCGACGCGCCCTTGAACGCCGTGATGGCGCCGGGAGCTCGTCGGCCCGCATGATGTGTCCTTACGGGGTCCGCTTGGAAGCCTGTCTTATGCTTCGGCCAGCGGAGTGATGTTGATAAACTTGCGGCCGTTGCGACCTTCGGTGAAGGTAACGGTGCCGTCAATGAGGGCGTAGAGGGTGTGGTCCTTGCCGATGCCTACGTTGAGGCCGGGGTGGTGGACGGTGCCGCGCTGACGCTTGATGATATTGCCGGCTTTGGCGAACTGGCCGCCGAAGATTTTAACGCCGAGTCGTTTGCTTTCCGACTCACGGCCGTTCTTGGAACTACCGACGCCTTTTTTATGTGCCATAGTGTTTTAACGGGGTTTTTAGAGGGGATTAAGCAACAACTTCTTTAATCACGATTTTGGTGAAGTACTGGCGGTGACCGTTTTTGCGGCGATAGCCTTTACGACGCTTTTTCTTGAAGACGATAACCTTGTCGCCCTTGACGAGAGAAGTCTCTACGGTGCAAACAACTTTGGCGCCTTCAACGGTGGGTGCGCCTACTTTCACGGTGCCGTCGTTGTCGGCGAGGAGAACGCGGTCGAATTCAACCGTGTCGCCTTCCTTGACGCCTTCACCAAGATAGTGAACGTACAGGAACTTGCCTTGCTCGGCCTTGAATTGCTGTCCCTGAATGTCTACGATAACGTACATTTGTAGTGTATAACAATTAGTTAACCCGCTGAGGCGGAGGCGGAATCTCTTGCCCGCTTCGCTTTTTCTGGCCTATTGCGGAAAATCAGCCCACAAAATTACTGAATTTCTTTGTCATAACCAAATTTTTTTCACTTTGTATTTTAATTTACGCTTCGAAAGCCTGAGTTGCACGCCAAAAAACACGAATGTTCGCCTTTTCGGGAACAAACTTCGCCTTTTTTTCTTATTTAACCTCTGCTAAACCTATTTTTACACTTTAATTCTTACTTTTGCGCATTGAATTATCACATTAGATTATGCTGTTACAGATAGGACGTAAAATTTTAGCTTTTGTAGCCTTGGCATGCCTGTCGCCCGGAGCATACGCAGCCGGAGACACCCCCGTGCTGACGCTTGAGCAATGCCTCGCCATAGCCCTTGACGACAACCCGACTGTGCGCGTGGCCGACATGGAGGTGAAGCGAATGGACTATTCCAAAAAAGAAGTCATAGGCCAGTTGCTGCCCTCGATTGACTTTTCAGGCAGCTACAGCCGCACACTCGCCAAGCAGACCATGTACATGGATTTCGGCGCCTTCGGAGGCGGCGACAGCGACGACACGCCTGCGACCGAAAGCTCAAACCGCGACACCGGCATGAAAGTAGGCCTCGACAACTCCTACTCCGCAGGCTTCTCGGCCTCGTTGCCGCTCATCGCCCCGCAGTTGTGGAAGGCCCTAAGCATCTCCGACACGCAGATAGCCCGCTCGCTCGAACAGGCCCGGAGCTCGCGCCTCGACCTCGTGAATCAGGTAAAGAGCGCATACTACGCCTACATGCTCGCCGAAGCCTCGAAAGTGGTCATCCGCGAGAGCTACGACATGGCCGCCCTCACCTACGAGACATACACAAAGCAGTTCGCCGCCGGCGCCGCATCCGACTACGACGTCCTGCGCACCTCCGTGGCCATGAAAAACATCGAGCCGGAGCTGATGCAGGCCGACATCTCAATCAAGCAGGCTCTCCTGCAGCTCCAGATTCTGATGGGCGTCGACGCATCATTTGTGTTCACCACCTCAGGAGACCTCGCTCAATACGAAAACACCATGATTGAGACAGCCGCCGCCATCGACCCCGACCTCAGCGGAAACACCACCCTGCGGCTCAACACCATCGACATGGAGTTGCAGCGCAAGGCACTCGCATCGCAAAAACTCGCCTACGCGCCCACCCTCGCCCTGACCGCCAACTACAACTGGACCTCGATGAACAACGGCACCCCCTTCAGCAATCTCCGCTGGAACCCCTACTCGATGATAGGCATCCAGCTCAATGTGCCCATATTCTCCGGCGGCCAGCGCTACAGCCGCGTCAAACAGGCGCAAGTACAGCTCACCGAGCTTGAACTCCAGCGCGAAAACCTCGAGCGCACCGTCAACATGCAGGTCACGCTCGCAATCGACAATATCAAAATCAACGTGCGCCAGATAGGCTCATGCTCCGAAAGCGTCCGTCAGGCCGAGCGCGCACACGACATAATGGTCAAGAGCTTCGACCTCGGGGCCGCATCATACCTCGACCTCCGCGACTCCGAGCTCGCCCTCACCCGCGCCCGCCTCGCCTACTATCAGGCCATCTACAACTACCTCGTAGCCAACAGCGAGCTTGAGCTCCTGCTCGGAAACGCCCCCGTCGAACAATACGCCAACAAATAACCCAACGCACATCATGATACGCCATACATCCAAAGCCGCCCTGATTTTCGGAGCTACCGTCGTCGCCCTCGCAATGCCCTCGTGCTCGAAAAGCGACGACAACACCTCAGCCGTCGCCTCGCACGCCGACGAACTCCCCATGGTGAAAACCGACGTCGTGCACGCCACCGACGTCGAACAGCTCAAATCATACACGGCCACCATCGAGGCCGACAACCTCAACAACATCGCCCCCGCAAGCCCCAACCGCATCAAGACAATCGCCGTCGAAGTCGGCGACCGCGTCAGCCGCGGCCAGCGCCTCGTCACGCTCGACTCCTCGTCGGCCGACCAGCTGCGAATAAACATGGAACAAGTCGAACGCGAATACAACCGCGCCGTCAAACTCCTCGAAATCGGCGCCGGCACACAACAAAGCGTCGACCAGCTAAAAGCCCAGCTCGACGCCGCGCGCACCCAGCTCGCCAACGTGATGGAAAACACCGTCCTCGTTTCGCCCATCAGCGGCGTCGTCACCGCCCGCAACTACGACCCCGGCGACATGACCGGCTCAATGCCCGTGCTCACCGTCGGGCAGCTCTCGCCGCGCGTAAAGGTGATGATCAACGTCAGCGAAACCGACCTCTCGCTCGTGCACCGCGGCATGCCCGTAAAAGTAAACTTCGACGCCTTCGGCGGCGAGGAATTCAACGGCACCGTCGCTCGCATATACCCCACCGTCGACCCCGCCACGCGCACATTCGAAGTCGAGGTAAGCATCGACAACCCCAAAGAGCGGATTCTCCCCGGCATGTTCGGACGCGTCGAGTTCAACCTCGGCACCCGCAGCAACGTAGTCGTCCCCGACCGCGCCGTCGTCAAACAGACCGGCTCGGGCAACAAATACGTCTACGTCCTCCACGGCAACACCGTCAGCTACAACCACGTCGAGCTCGGCCGCCGCATCGACGACGCCTACGAAATCCTCAGCGGCGTCAACAGCGGCGACACCGTCGTCATTTCCGGCCAAAGCCGCCTCGCCGACGGCGTGCAGGTCGAAGTCGTAAAATAATCCACGTGTCATCCCCCGCTAATTTCCCCCACACACATATATGAGCTTATACGGCAGTGCGGTCAAACGCCCCATTATGACGACCCTGTGCTTTGTCGCAGTAGTCATTCTGGGCCTCTTCTCCCTCAAAACCCTCCCCATCGACCTCTACCCGGATATCGAGACAAACACCCTGATGGTCATGACCACATATCAGGGCGCCAGCGCCGCTGACATCGAGCAGAACGTCACCCGTCCCCTCGAAAACGTCCTCAACTCCGTCAGCGACCTCAAGCACATATCCTCCAAGAGCCGCGAAAACATATCGGTGATAACCCTCGAATTCGAATACGGCGAAGACATCGACGTGCTCACCAACGACGTCCGCGACAAACTCGACATGGTATCGTCCATGCTTCCCGACGACGCCGAGACGCCGATTATCTTCAAATTCTCCACCGACATGATTCCCATCATCCTCCTGTCGGTGCAGGCCGACGAGAGCATGCCCGGCCTCTACAAGATTCTCGACGACGCCGTCGCAAATCCCCTCGCCCGCATCTCGGGCGTAGGCTCGGTGAGCATCTCCGGCGCCCCCAAGCGCGAAATCCACGTCTACGTCGACCCCGCCCGCCTCGAAGCCTACAACCTCAGCGTCGAAACAATCGGCGCGCTCATAGGCGCCGAAAACCGCAACATCCCCGGAGGCTCATTCGACATCGGCTCCGACACATACTCCCTGCGAGTGCAGGGCGAGTTCAAAAACTCCGAAGACATGGCCAACATCGTCGTCGGCTCAGTCGGCGGCAAGAACATATACCTCCGCGACGTAGCCCGCATCGACGACTCCCTTGAAGAGCGCACGCAGGAAACATTCAACGACGGCCGCCGGGGAGCCATGATCGTAATCCAGAAACAAAGCGGCGCAAACTCCGTCGAAATCTCCGACAAGGTGCTCAAGATGCTCCCCACCCTCCAGAAGCGCCTCCCCTCCGACGTAAAACTCGGCATCATCGTCGACACCTCCGACAACATCCGCAACACCATCGCCTCGCTCGTCGAAACGGTGCTCTACGCCCTCCTCTTCGTCGTCATCGTCGTATTCTTCTTCCTCGGACGCTGGCGCGCCACGCTCATCATCACCATCACCATCCCGATTTCGCTGATTGCATCATTCATATACCTCGCCATGACGGGCAACACGCTCAACATCGTGTCGCTCTCGGCGCTGTCAATCTCAATCGGCATGGTCGTCGACGACGCCATCGTCGTGCTCGAAAACGTCACGACCCACATCGAACGAGGCTCAGACCCGAAACAAGCCGCCGTCCACGGCACAAACGAAGTGGCCGTGTCCGTAATCGCCTCCACGCTCACACTCATCGCCGTATTCTTCCCCCTGACGCTCGTCACGGGCATGACAGGCGTGCTCTTCCGCCAGCTCGGATGGATGGTCACCATCATGATGATCATATCCACCGTCTGCGCCCTCTCGCTCACCCCCATGCTCTGCAGCCTCCTCCTGCGCCGCCAGAACCGGCACGGACGTCTCTACACTCTCCTCTTCACACCCGTCAACCGCGGCCTCGACGCCTTCGACAACGGATATGCGCGCCTGCTTACATTCGTCGTAGGCCACAAGATGCTCACATTCGTCGTGTGTATCGCCACATTTGTCGGCTCGATTTTCCTCATGAAAAACGTCGGAACCGAATTCTTCCCCACCGCCGACGACGGCCGCCTGCGTGTGTCGCTCGAACTTCCCATCGGCTCGCGCGTGGAAACAGCCAAAGAGGCCACGGCGCGCCTCGCCGCCGAATGGAAGCGCGACTACCCCGAAATCCGAGTCCTCAACTACACCACCGGCACAGCATCCAGCGACAACACCTTCGCATCCCTCAGCGACAACGGCCCGCACATCATTTCAATGAACGTCACCCTCGTCGACCCCGGCGACCGCGACCGCGGCATCACTCAAATCGCCGACCTCATGCGCCGCGACCTCCGCGAGCGATACCCCGAGTTCAAAAAAGCTCAGGTAAGCGTCGGAGGCATGGGCGGAAGCATGGGCGGACAGGCTACCCTCGACTATGAAATCTACGGCTACGACTTCAACGAGACCGACTCGACCGCGCGCCTGTTGAAAAACATGCTTGAGACAATCCCCGGAACCGCCAACGTGATTATATCCCGCGCCGACTACCAGCCCGAATATCAGGTCGACTTCGACCGCGAGAAACTCGCAATCTACGGCCTCAACCTCTCCACAGCCGCCAACGCCCTCCGCAACCGCATCAACGGCCAGCTCGCATCCCAGTTCCGCGAAGACGGCGAGGAATACGACATCAAAGTGATGTACGCCCCCGAATTCCGCACCTCCATCGAAGACATCGAGAACATCCTCGTCTACAACGCCGCCGGCACCGGCGTGCGCATCCGCGACATCGGCGAGGTCGTCGAGCGATTCACACCCCCGACCATCGAGCGCAAAGACCGCGAACGAATCGTCACCGTCTCGGCCGTCGTGCAGGACGTGCCCATGAGTCAGGTCGTCGAAGCCGCCGCCGCCCGAATCGACCGCCTCGACATCCCGCAGGGCGTCTCTATTCAGCTCGCAGGCTCCTATGAAGACCAGCAGGACTCATTCCGCGACCTCCTCACCCTCGCCGCACTCATCATAATCCTCGTCTACATCGTCATGGCCGCGCAGTTCGAGAGCTACACCTACCCCGGCATCATCATGACCTCGCTCCTCTTCGCCTTCTCCGGCGTGTTCATCATCCTTTGGCTCACCGGCCACACACTCAACGTAATGAGCATGATCGGCGCAATCATGCTAATCGGCATCGTCGTCAAAAACGGCATCGTCCTCATCGACTACATATCGCTCAACCGCGAACGCGGAATGAGCATCCGCCGCGCCGTCATCGACGGCGGACGCTCCCGCCTCCGCCCCGTGGTGATGACAACCCTCACCACAATCCTCGGCATGGTGCCCATGGCCGTAGGCTCGGGACAAGGCGCCGAAATGTGGCGGCCGATGGGCACAGCCGTAATCGGCGGCCTCACATTCTCGACAATCCTCACGCTCCTCTTCGTGCCGATGCTCTACTGCGTATTCGCCTATCAGGGAGTCCGCCGACAGCGCAAAGCCCTCCGACGCGCTTCAGCAAAATCAAAATAAGCCCCAACCAACACCCCCGAAATGAAATCAATCTTCATAGCCTTTGATCAGGCACACTACGACCACATCATCGACATGCTCGAGCGCAACAACTGCCGCGGATTCACCGCATGGCAGAGCGTGCAGGGACGCGGCTCCATCAGCGGCGAACCCCACTACGGCTCCCACGCTTGGCCCTCACAGGCCTCGGCCGTCATAACCATCGTCGAAGACCACCGCGTGCCCATAATCCTCGACAAGCTCCGCGCCCTCAACGACGAACGCCCCAAACTCGGCCTGAGAGCATTCGTCTGGAACATCGAAGACATGATGTGATAACGAATTTATTGTACTCCGCGAGTTAAAAATCCCTAAAACGGCGACCGCCCTCTTGGACAGTCGCCGTTTTAATCGTATCTTTGTATCTGCGTAGCGTCCGAAAAGGGCCTCCCTACAACACTTCATGAGCCGCGTGCCGGCCACAGATTTTTTTTTGACATAATAACCAATTTCGATAACATTTTATTCACTCCCCATCTGCCTATCGCATACATCTACTCTAATAATTAAGGAATAGAACAAATGCAGAATTTAGCCAAGCTCGCCGACGAACAGTTGGTGGCTTCCTATGCCGGGGGATGCAACGAAGCGTTCGATGTCTTGCTCAACAGATACAAGACAAAGCTTTTCGGTTTCATCTTCCAGCTCGTAAAGGATAAGGACTTCGCCGACGACATCTTTCAGGAGACTTTCGTCAAAGCTATCATGACCATCCGTCAGGGACGCTATCAGGAAAGCGGACGCTTCGGAGCGTGGTTGTGCAGGATAGCCCGCAACCTTGTGGTCGATTCTTTCCGTCAGGAAAAATCCGAGGCCTCAATCTCGGCCGACGACACCGAATGCGACATCCTCAACCGCAAAGAACTCGCCGACCCCACCGTCGAAGACAACATCATCGACCTCCAGATTGAAGACGACGTGCGCCGCCTCGTGCGCTTCCTCCCCGAGCCTCAGCGCGAAGTGCTCGAAATGCGCTTCTACCGCGACCTCTCCTTCAAGGAGATTGCCGACCTCACGGGCGTGAGCATCAACACCGCCCTCGGACGCATGCGCTATGCCATCCTCAACCTGCGCCGACTCGCAAAGGAAAAGCAGATAGAGCTCACCCGCTGAACACCGCACCCCCGCGCCGAACTCCCCCGATGAACCCCCGGCGCCCCGGGAGCGTTGAGATATTGACACACACGTTTTCAATATCCGCAACCTCATGACCGCTCCCTCATCGCCCCACTCCGCCTCCCGATCCCGGGAAAAGCTCGGAAAAGCCCTGCGCGCAGGCGCATCGCTCGCGCTCTCGGCCCTGCTTGTGGGCTGGCTGCTCCATAAGGTCGACTTCAAGACCGTCGAGGGCATTATCCGCCGAGGCTTCGACTTCAGATGGATTGCGGCGATGATGGTCGTCAACACACTCTCGCACATGATTCGCGGCGTGCGATGGGGCATACAGCTCCGCGCCGCCGGAGTGGCACGAATGACCCCGACGGCCGAATGCGTGTCGATTTTCGGGGCATATGCCCTCAACCTCGTATTGCCGTGGCTCGGCGAGGCTTGGCGCTGCGTCTATGTGGCCCGGCGCCAGAAAGCCAAACTCACCACGGTCATAGGCACCGACTTCGGCGACCGCATCTCCGACGCCGTTGTCATCGGCCTGCTCATAGCCCTCTCGCTTATACTTGTCAGACCGGCGCTGATGCGCTTCATCGACCATTACGCCCTCGGCGCAAGGCTCTCCGAAGCCCTTTCAAGCCCCGTCCTGTGGTGGAGCGTCGCAGGATTGGCCGTGGCCGCAGCAGCAGCCTTCTACGCCCTGCGCCACAGCCGCCGCGAAGAAGCATTCATGGCCGGTGTCCGACGCACATGGCTCGGATTCAAAGTCATTTTCACCATGCCGGGCCGCGGACTTTTCGTCGTGTACACCTTTGCGATATGGGTGTGCTACTTTTTGCAGTACTACCTTTGCCTCTTCGCATTCCCCTTCACGGAAAAACTCATAACCGGCCCCGGGATGTGCCACGGGCTTTTGCCCGGGCTGGTGATGTTTGTCTTCGGCTCGTGCTCGATGGGCGTCCCGTCCAACGGCGGCCTCGGCCCGTGGAACATAGCCGTGATGTTCGCCCTCTCGCTCTACGGCCTCAGCGACGCCGACGGCGCGGCCTTCTCGCTCGTGGTGTGGACCTTCCAGAACATCGCGCAGGTTGCGGCCGGGCTATTCGCCGCCGCCTACACAGGCATCCACCGCCACCACGCCGCCCCCGCGGCTCAGGCATAACGATGCGGCAACGGCCTCCGCCGGGATGTTCGTCCGGGGGCGGAGACCGCTGCAAATACAAAACAATTCTACTACTTTTTAACTTTAGCATTCATCCTGCCGAAGCCACTGCAAAGTTACGGCTTTGCCGACGCTCCGGCAATACTCTGAATTGAGTATTTTTCGGCTTGCACGGGCCGGAATTTTTTTGTAATTTTGGGTCTGATTTCCATTCCGAGAACCACCATGCTAGACTTCGTCCATCTCCACGTACACACGCAATATTCCCTCCTCGACGGGCAAGCCTCGGTCGACGGTCTTGTCGACAAGGCCATCGCCGATCCGGGCATGCCGGCCCTTGCCGTGACCGACCACGGCAACATGTTCGGCATCAAGGAATTCTTCAACTATATCAACAAGAAGAACGGAGCCACAAAGAAAGCCTTGAAGGAAGCCCGCGGCAAACTCGACGAAGCCGAGGCCGCAGGCAACACCGACGAAGCTACGACACTGCGCGACGAAATCGCGAAACTCGAAAAAAAATACGTCAAGCCCATATTCGGTTGCGAAGTTTACGTAGCCCTTGAGGACCTCCACACACACGTCGACAAAAAGGACACCGGACGCCACCTCATCGTCCTTGCAAAAAACCGCACCGGCTACAAGAACCTGATCAAAATCGTATCAAAAGCTTGGACCGAAGGCTTCTACTCCCACCCCCGAACCGACAAAAAAGAACTTGCGGCCCACCGCGAAGGGCTGATAATATGCTCGGCCTGCCTCGGCGGCGAGATTCCGCGTCTCATTCAGGCCGGACTTGACGACGAGGCCGACAAAGCCGTCGCTTGGTGGAAAGAAACATTCGGCGACGACTACTACATCGAGCTTCAGCGCCACAAAGCCACTGTGCCGAGGGCCAACCACCAGACCTACGAAGTCCAGAAAGCCGTCGAGCCAAAGCTCATAGCCCTCGCCCGGAAACACGGCGTGAAAATCATAGCCTCGAACGACTCGCACTTCGTAAACGAATCGGACGCCGAGGCCCACGACCGCCTCATCTGCCTCGCAACCAACCGCTACCTCAACGACGAGAGCCGCATGCTCTACACAAAGCAGGAGTGGCTCAAAAGCGCTGAAGAGATGAGCGCCCTCTTCGCCGACCTGCCCGAAGCCCTTGAGAACACCCTCGAAATAGCCGCAAAGGTCGAGGAATACGACATCGACCACGCGCCAATCATGCCCACCTTCGCAATCCCCGAAAGTTTCGGCACCGAAGATGAATACCGCCGCCGGCTCACGGAAGAAGACCTCTTCAACGAATTCACCCGCGACGAACACGGCAACGTAGTGCTCTCGCAGGAAGAAGCCGAAAGCAAAATCCGCAAGCTCGGAGGATACGAGAAGCTCTACCGCATCAAATTCGAGGCCGACTATCTGCGCAAAATCACCTACGAAGGTGCCCGCCGGCGCTACCCCGAGATTACACCCGAAATCGAGGAGCGCATCAACTTCGAGCTCCACATCATGAAGACGATGGGCTTCCCTGGCTACTTCCTTATCGTCGAAGACTTTATCCGCGTAGGGCGTCAGGAACTCGGCGTGAGCATCGGCCCGGGCCGCGGCTCGGCCGCAGGCTCAGTGGTGGCCTACTGCCTCGGCATAACCCAAATCGACCCCCTCAAATACGACCTCCTTTTCGAACGCTTCCTCAACCCCGACCGCATATCGCTCCCCGATATCGACATCGACTTTGACGATGACGGCCGCGAAGACGTCCTCAACTACGTCACCCGACGCTACGGCGAAGCCAACGTGGCCCACATCATCACATACGGCACGATGGCGGCCAAATCGGCCATCAAAGACGTGGCCCGAGTGTGCCAGCTCCCGCTTCCCGAGAGCAACCGCCTCGCCAAACTCATTCCGGCCCACATGCCGACAGTGAACGGCAAAGAGCTGAAACCCACGCTGAAAAACTGCTACGAACACCTCGACGACTTCAAACGCGAACTCAACGGTCCCGACCGCCTCGTGCGCGAGACCCTCGAATACGCGCGCCAGCTCGAAGGCAACGTCCGCAACGTCGGCGTGCACGCCTGCGGCGTCATCATCTGCCGCGACGACATCACCGACTGGGTGCCCGTCAGCACCGCTACGGACAAAAAGGACGGAAAAATACTCGTCACACAGTACGAAGGACGCGTCATCGAGGAAACAGGGCTTATCAAAATGGACTTCCTCGGCCTCAAGACGCTGTCAATCATCAAAGAAGCGCAGGCCAACATCCGCCACACACGAGGCATCGACGTCGACATCGACAACATCCCCATCGACGACAAGAAGACCTACGAGCTCTACGGCCGAGGACAGACTATCGCCACATTCCAGTTCGAGTCGCCGGGCATGCAGAAATATCTCCGCGAGCTGCAGCCCTCGGTCTTCGAAGACCTCATAGCCATGAACGCCCTCTACCGCCCGGGGCCTATGGACTATATTCCCGACTTCATCGCCCGCAAACTCGGGCGCGCGCAAATCGTGTATGACATCCCCGAGATGGAAAAATACCTCAAGGACACATACGGCGTGACCGTGTATCAGGAACAGGTGATGCTTTTGTCGCGCCTTCTCGCCAACTTCACCCGAGGCGAGAGCGACACTCTCCGAAAGGCTATGGGCAAAAAGCTCATCGACAAGATGAACCACCTCAAGGGCAAATTCCTCGAAGGCGGCCAAAAAAACGGCCACAAGAAAGAGGTCCTCGAAAAAATATGGGCCGACTGGGAGAAATTCGCCTCCTACGCCTTCAACAAGAGCCACGCAACATGCTACTCGTGGGTAGCTTATCAGACAGCCTACCTCAAAGCCAACTACCCCTCGGAGTACATGGCCGCAGTGCTCAGCCGAAACCTCTCCGACATAGCAAAGGTCAGCTTCTACATGGACGAATGCAAGGCCATGAAGATTAACGTAAAGGGCCCGGACATAAACGAATCGTTCGCCAACTTCTCCGTCAACAGAGCCGGCGACATCCGCTTCGGACTCTCGGCCATAAAAGGCGTCGGCGGCAACGTCGTGAGCGCAATTATCGACGAGCGCGAGAAAGGAGGCCCGTTCAAAGACATATACGACTTCGTCGAGCGCGTTCCCGCCGGGACGGTCAACCGCCGCGTATTCGACAACCTCGTCCTCGCCGGAGCCTTCGACTGCTTCGAAAACCTCAAGCGCGAGGACCTCGTCAGCGAAATCGACCGCCGCGGCGAGACTGCCGCCGAGCTGCTCCTGCGCTACGGCGCCCAGCACCAGAACGCCATGAAAATGCAGGAAGCAAGCCTCTTCGGCTTCGACGACGACGAGCTTAGAGCATCGGCGCGGCCGTTCGTGCCTTCGGCGCCGCGATGGACCGACATCGCGCGCCTTGACAAAGAGAAAGAACTCGTAGGCATGTATCTTTCGGCCCACCCGCTCGACCCCTACTTCATCGAACTGAACTACGGCATGGCCCTCACGCTCAAAGACAAGAACGAAACGACGGGCGTGCCCGGACAAACGGCAAGCTTCGCCGGAATGGTCACCGGACGCGAGACCCGCGTGCTCCAGAGCGGATTCGAGATGATGATTATCAAATTCGAAGACTTCTCCGGCAGCAGCGACTTCACCCTCGTGGGGCGCAGTATCCAGCAGATGGGCCACCTTTGCGAGCCCGGACGAGCCATATACATCACCGGCAAATACGCTCAGAAAAAAGACGGCCCCGTGCGCTTCTACGTCGAAAACATCCGTAGCCTCGACGACCTGCGCGGACACCTCATCTCAGGCATAACGGTGCAGGTGGGAGTAAACAATCTCAAAGACGGAATTGTTGAACTTCTCGAAAACAACCGCGTCGACGGCAAGAATGCCGACGCCAGCGACCCGGGAGTCGATGTCAACATACGCCTCTACGACCCGTCGATCAACCGCGGCGTAAACCTCCGTTCAAACCTGAGAGTGAAGCTGACACGCAAATTCTTCAGCCTCCTTTCCGAAATGGATATCGACTACAAGGTCGAGCGAGTCCGAGGATAGATCAACACCGCCCCTCAAAAAAACATCATTACTTTATAACCCGATAACACCTTCAATCATGGCAGAAACATTCACCGATGCCTCCATCAAGGACATCATCGCCACGGGCAAACCCGTAATCGTAGACTTTTGGGCCACTTGGTGCGGCCCCTGCAAGGCCCTCGGCCCCACTATCGACAAAATCGCCGAAGAATATGCCGGCAAAGTAGTCGTAGGCAAATACAACATTGACGACGAAAGCGACTTTGCCGCCGAATGCCGCGTACGCAGCATCCCGACACTGCTTTTCTTCAAGGACGGAAAGCAGACCGACATCCGTTCCGTCGGCCTCGTAAGCGAGGACGTGCTCCGCACCCGCGTCGAAGAGCTGCTGGCTCTTTGATTCAGCATCCCCCGACGACGAAGCCGGAGCTTGCGCGTCGCCCATTCAGGCGGCAGTCGCAAGCTCCGGCTTCCGTTTTTTTTCGACGCCGCAGGCCGCTACATGATGCCGTTGCCGGACTTGATTATCTCCACAAGGATAGGCTTGACGCCTCCGACGAAACACTCCACGGCAATAACCATCAGAATCAGCCCCATGAGGCGCATCATCACGTTGTTGCCGGTCTCGCCGAGGATAGGCACAAGCTTTGTCGACGCCCGGAGGATAAGGTAAGCGATAAGATAGATAAAGAGAATACTGCCGACGACGGTGGCAATCATCATCCAGTTTGTGGCGCGGTCCATGAGCATGATACCGTTAGCGATGGCCCCGGGGCCGCAAAGCATCGGCAACGCAAGAGGGGTGACCGTGATATTGTTGGCATACGACTGCTCCTCCTCCTCGTTCATCTTCGAGTTGTTATACTCGGCGTTGAGCATGTCAAACCCGATTTTGAGGATGATGAAACCCGCGGCTATGCGGAAGCCGTTGGTGCTGATGCCGAACACGGTGAATATAACCTGTCCGCAGAAGGTGAATCCGAGAAGAATCACCGTCGCTATGAAAATGGCGCGTTTGAGGATTGAATTGCGCTGAGAATTGTCCATTCCTTTGGTCATGGACAGAAACACGGGCATCGTGCCGAGCGGGTTCGTCAGCGTAAAGAACGACGTCAGGCAGATGAAGAGGAAAGGAAGAAATTGTTCGTCAATCATTGCTGCAAAATGTGCGTAAACGGTTACGTGCGCAAAGATAAGAAAAAATCGGCTGTTTTTTCACTCTCAAAAAATTTTTTCGTCCGATCGAAGAGCATTTTTTTCCACAGCCATGTAATAAAATCCGCAGGAGGCGCGTCTTATATGTATATGGAAAATATTCTTATCGCTGAAAACATCACCAAGGACTTCACAGGCCACCGCGCTCTTGACAACGTGAGCATCGAAGTGCCGCGCGGAAAGGTCTACGGTCTGCTCGGCCCCAACGGAGCGGGCAAGACCACCCTTATACGCATCATCAACCATATCACGGCGCCCGACCGCGGGAGCGTAATCTTCGACGGCCACACACTTACGGCCGCCGACACGGCCTGCATCGGCTATCTCCCCGAGGAGCGAGGCCTCTACAAAAAGATGAAAGTGGGCGACCAAGCCCTGTTTTTCGCCCGGCTCAAAGGTCTCTCCAAAGCCGAGGCGACGGCGAGACTCAAAGAGTGGTTCGACCACCTCGAAATTTCCGACTGGTGGGACAAGAAGGTCGAAGAACTGTCGAAGGGCATGGCCCAGAAAGTACAGTTTATCGTCACAGTGCTCCACCGCCCCAAACTGCTCATCTTCGACGAACCCTTCTCGGGCTTCGATCCCATCAATGCAGGGGTGCTCAAGCGCGAGATTCTCAAACTCCGCGACGAGGGCGCAACGGTCATTTTCTCGACCCACAACATGAGCTCGGTTGAAGAACTTTGCGAGAACATCACGCTCATCAACCGCTCGCGCAACATCCTTTCCGGCCCCGTGGCCGAAATCCGCGAACGCTTCAGCGACAACTCCTACGAGCTGTCGTACATCGGCGCCCCCGACGCGCTTGCCGCGGCAGTGGCCTCCGCCGGAGCCGACATTATCTCCGGCGGCGTCGACCCCCTCGGCAACGCCACGGCAACCCTGCGAATGCCGCGGGCCGAAGCCGTTCGCGATGTCATAGCCGCCGTAAACGCCGCCGTCGACATCCGCGCCTTCACCCCGCGCATCGCCTCGATGGATGACATATTCGTGCGCGCCGTCGAGACAAGCAACCAAAACACCGAAAACAATCCGACCTTATAACCGCAACCAGCCAATCAAGCCTCTAAAGTGAAATCCGTAAACCTTATCATAGCCCGCGAATACCTCGAACGCGTCAAGCGCAAAAGCTTCATCATCACCACCATCCTCACGCCGCTACTGATGCTTCTGCTCATGGCCGCGCCGACGCTCATCCTCATGTTTTCGAGCCCGGACGAACGCAAGATAGCCGTCATTGACGATTCGGGCGTCATCGCCTCCCACCTCCGCAACACCGACGAAATCACATTCGTCAACACCTCCGCGCCGCTCGACTCCGTGCGTGCCGACGAAAACTACGAGGGCATCCTCGTCATCAGCCGCGGCATTGTCGACGAAAAATCGCCCTCGGCCACGCTCTACACCCGCGGAGCCTCCTCTATGATGACCGAAGGCCTTATCGCCGGTCAGATTGAAGAAGCCGTCGAAGCGCAGCGCATCCTCGCCTACGACATTGACAACCTGCGCACAATTCTCAACGAGATTCAGGCCGACGTACACCTCTCGACCGTGCGCATCGACAAGGACGAAGAATCCGAGACGTCGTCAATCCTGTCCTATATCACCGGCCTTGTCATGGACATGATGCTCTACATGTTTATCCTCATCTACGGCCAGATGGTGATGACGTCGATAATCGAGGAGAAGAACAACCGCGTGCTCGAAATCGTGGTGTCGAGCGTCAACCCGACGTCGCTCATGCTGGGCAAAATCGCGGGCATAGGCCTCGTGGCCATCACACAGATTGTAATCTGGGGCGCGCTCCTCGCCATCGCCTCGGCGTGGGCCCTCCCAGTCCTCGGAGCCGCGGCCGCATCGGTCGGCGACGCAAGCCTCTCCGGCGCCATGGCTCAGCTCGGCGACACGGCATGGCTGGCCTCGCTGTTCGGCTGGCTTGTGCTCTTCTTCATCGGCGGCTACCTCTTCTACTCGGCCATATGGGCCGCAATAGGCTCGGCTGTCGACAATATTCAGGATGCCTCGCAGCTCAGCTCGATAGCCACCGTGCCCGTAATCATCGGCATCGTGTGCTCGATGAGCATCGTTCAGGACCCCGACTCGACTATGGCCGTGTGGGTGTCGATGATACCCTTCACATCGCCTATGGCAATGATGAGCCGCCTGCCATTCGGCATCCCGCTATGGCAGATTCTCACGTCGCTGGCCATCCTCTACGCCTCTTTCATGGGGCTGATATGGGTCGCCGCGAAAATCTACCGCGTCGGCATATTCATGTACGGTAAAAAGCCCGGTCTCGCCGACCTCATCCGCTGGGCAAGATACAAATAATCCCCCCTTCACCATGAACGCAAACACTTGGGCCGACGACGTCAACTGCGCCATCACCGTCTGCGACGCCACAGGCATCATAATCTATATGAACGACCGCGCCAAAGAGCTCTACGCCTCGCGCGGCAACCTCATCGGCCGCAACCTCTTCGACTGCCATCCGGAGGCCGCCGCGAATAAAATCCGCGAGATGCTAGCCTCCGGCGAAAGCAACTCCTACACAATCACCAAAAACGGGCGCCGCAAGGTCATCTACCAGACGCCGTGGCGCCGACCCGACGGCACAGTCGGCGGCATGGTGGAAATATCAATGATTGTGCCGGACCAAATGCCTCACTATAACCGCGACTCAAACAATGATTAACCTGAACGACAAAGCCCCCGACTATCTGGGCACCGATGAGAACGGCCGCGAAATCCGCCGCTCCGACTTCCCGGGCAAGACCATCGCCCTCTACTTCTACCCCAAGGACTCCACCTCGGGCTGCACGGCTCAGGCCTGCAACCTCCGCGACAACTACGACGCCCTCCTCGCAGCAGGCTATCAGGTGATAGGCGTAAGCGTCGACCCGCCCGAGGCCCACAAAAAGTTCCGCGACAAAAACGCCCTCCCCTTCCCCCTCGTGAGCGACACCGACCACCGTCTCGTCGAGGAATTCGGCGTATGGGGCGAGAAATCGATGTACGGACGCAAATACATGGGCACCTTCCGCACCACCTTCATCATCTCCCCCGACGGCACCGTCGAGCGCATCATCGGCCCGAAACAGGTGAAAACCAAAGACCACGCCGCCCAGATTCTCGGCTGAGACCGCGACGCCGCGAGCCGAAAAAAGCCGAAAAAAACGAATTATTTTCCGGAAACATTTCGCGGCACAGGCTTGCGTAAGTTGAATTTATGTTTTAACTTTGCAGACTCAACCCCTCCATAACAGAAACATATCATACTCGAAACAAACATGGCAGAAATCAAGTGCATAGGCATTCTGACCTCCGGCGGCGACGCCCCCGGAATGAATGCTGCCATCCGCGCCGTCACCCGCTCGGCAATCTTCAGCGGCCTTAAGGTCAAGGGCATCTACCGCGGCTACCGCGGCCTCATCACTGATGAAATCGTTGACTTCAAGACGCAGAACGTGTCGAACATAATCCAGCAGGGCGGCACAATCCTGAAGACTGCCCGCTGCAAGGAATTCCAGACGCCCGAAGGCCGCCAGCTGGCCTACGACGTCATCCGACGCCACGAAATCGACGCCCTCGTAGTAATCGGCGGCGACGGTTCCCTGACGGGCGCGCGCATTTTCGCCAACGAGTTCAACTTCCCCATAATCGGCCTCCCGGGCACAATCGACAACGACCTCTACGGGACTGATACAACCATAGGCTACGACACGGCGCTGAACACCATCATGGAATGCGTCGACAAAATCCGCGACACCGCCACCAGCCACGAACGCCTCTTCTTCATCGAAGTGATGGGCCGCGACGCCGGATTCCTCGCCCTCAACGGCGCAATCGCATCCGGAGCCGAAGCCGCAATCATCCCCGAAATCTCAACCGAAGTCGACCAGCTCGCCGAGCTTATCCAGAACGGCTTCCGCAAGAGCAAAAACTCGTCGATAGTGCTCGTGGCCGAAAGCCCCGTCACCGGCGGCGCAATGGGCCTCGCCGAGCGCGTCAAAAACGAATACCCCGGCTACGACGTGCGCGTGTCGATTCTCGGCCACCTCCAGCGCGGCGGCTCGCCCACGGCCCACGACCGCATCCTCGCATCCCGCATGGGGGCCGCGGCAATCGACGCCCTCCTCGAAGACCAGCGAAACGTGATGATCGGCATCAAAAACGACGAAATCGTCTACGTGCCCTTCTCAAAGGCCATCAAGAACGACAAGCCCATCAACCGCGAACTCCTCAACACTCTCCGCCGACTCTCAATCTAAAAACATACACTCTCAAACAAAGCCGTCCGGACGAGCCTCGACAGCCATCCGGACGGCAGTTTTGTCTACCTTAATCTTATCACCGACAAAATGACAAGCAAAAAATTGTTTTTGACGGCAGTAGCCGCCATGCTCGCCGCGACAGGCGCGCAGGCCGAAGCTCCGGCCGGGTATTACAGCTCTTGTGAGAACAAGGGCGGACGCACCCTCCTCTCAGCCCTCCACTCGAAGGTCGGACCGCACACGGTCGTAAGCTACGACGGACTCTGGGACCTCTTCAAGACCTCCGACGTAAAGCCTAACGGCAAAATTTGGGACATGTACTCCACGAAAGAATGGCCCATCGGCTCGCAACACTGCGGCGACTACAAAAAAGTAGGCGACTGCTACAACCGCGAGCACTCCTTCCCCAAAAGCTGGTTCAACGACGCCAAACCCATGTACAGCGACGCCTTCCACCTCTACCCCACCGACGGCAAGGTAAACGGCCAGCGCTCCAATTACCCCTACGGCGAATGCGCCAACGGCACATACGAAGCCTCGGCCAACGGCGTACAAGCCCTCGGAAAACGAGGCACCAGCACATTCCCCGGATACTCCGGCATCGTTTTCGAGCCCGACGACGAATACAAAGGCGACTTCGCCCGCTCATACTTCTACATGGCCACGGCCTACAACGACCGCATATCCACGTGGTCATCCGACATGCTCGCCGGCAACAACTTCCCGGCTTTCAGACCGTGGGCCATACAGCTCCTCCTGAAATGGCACCGTAATGACCCCGTAAGCGACAAGGAACGCAAGCGCAACGACGCCGTCTACGCCCGTCAAAAAAACCGCAACCCCTACATCGACCACCCCGAGATGGTCGAATACATCTGGGGCGACAAGGCCTCGCAGACATGGACCTCCACGGCCGCATCCGGCCCGCAAATCACACTCCCGGTCGACGGCTCGAAAATCGACATGGGCTACTCGGCCCGCAACGTGGCCCTGACAAAGACCATCACCGTGCGCACGGCCAACGCCACAGCGCCCGTAAGCCTCGCATTCAACGGCCGCGAATTTGACGTCAACCCCTCAACCCTCCCCGCCGCTCAGACAAACACCCCCGACGGAGCCACAGCCACCGTAACATTCATGGCCGACGCAACAGGCATCTACTCCGAAGCCATGACAATCACCTCCGGCGCCGCAAGCGCACGCGCAACGTTCACCGTCGAAGTAATCGACGGCCTCCACGCAGGCCCGGCGGCTAACATCTCCGACACCGGATTCGACGCCATCTGGGCCTTCGCCGGCGACGCCGACGCCTCCGGCTGCTACACCCTCAGCGTCACCGACGCCCGCGGACAAGCCCTCGAAGGCTATCCCGCAAAAGTCAATGCCGCCGCCGGACGCCACCGCGTCGACGGCCTCGAACCATCGACCCCCTACGTCTACTCCCTCGCGAGCGAAAACATGGTCTCCGACCCCGTGTCCGTGACTACAGCCGACCCCGTGCCCTCCGTCGACTTCCTCTTCGAAGGCGACCTCCACTTCGCCACCGAGCCATCCAAGCCCTCGCCCGAGGCCGAGCTGTGGATTGAGACCGACAACGTCGACTCCGACTACACCGTCGAAGTCAAAGCCCCCTTCCAGCTCTCCGCCGACCGCACCTCATGGACCCGCACCATCACCCTCTCGCCCGAAGACGACCGCATATACCTGCGCCTCCTCTCCGACAACGAAGGCGAGTTTGAAAGCCCCATCGTGGCCACCGTCGGCACCCACCGCATCGACGACGCCGTCGTCACCGGAACAGTCCGCGCCCCCGAAGCCGACTTCTTCGAAACCTTCGAAAACTACGACCAAAGCATGGGCTCATACGGCAAATTCACATATCAGGGCACAGCCTGCCTCTGGCTCCTCGAAGACACCGGCATGTGGACCACAACCGACGACCGCCCCCACGGAGGCGACCACGCAATCCGCGGAGGCAAAAACGGCAAAGCCGTAATCGAAATGGCCGAAGACCGCCGCGACGGCATCGGCATGCTCCGCCTCTGGGCCCGCGTATGGCGAGAAGACGCAGCCCCGGCCTTCGACGTCATGCTCAGCACCGACTCCGGCTCGTCGTGGACCAAAGTCGGCGCCATCACCCTCGACGGGCAGGACTACCGCAAATACTCATGCCCCGTCAACGCCCAAGGCCCCGCTCGCATCAAACTCGTGCAGACCGCCGGAAAGCGCTTCGTCATGGACGACCTCAGCCTCACCTCCCACACCAGCGGCCTCGCCGCCCCCGGCGCCGACCACAACCGCTGGAACGCATGGTGCCCCGCCCCCGGCGTCCTCACCGTCACCGCCTCCTCCGGCGACACCCGCGCAAGCGTCTACAGCCTCGACGGCCTCACTCTTGCCGCTGACCGCCCCGTCAGCCCCGTCAGCCCCCTCACCCTCGAAGGCCTCACCGCCCCGGAAGTCTACATAGTCGTCGTCGGCGACTTCTCCCGCCGCGTTCTCGTCAAATAACAAGACTCGCAAAGTTAAAAACACGTTAAAAAGCCCAAGAAATTTGAAAATACCGATTTCTTGGGCTAATTTCGTGCCGTTGTACGGCAATTGCCTACGAAGCATAACCAATAACAAGCCTTAGATTACCACGCAATATTTTTCCAAATAAAATTATCATCAACCTTAAATCAATGGTTCGGTAAAATTTGAGGTTGAACAGTCAGGCTTAAGCCGCTAATTGAGCCAACCTTTGGTTTATTTTCTGAATTATTTTGAGATGCGGGGATTTTCCGTAAGTCGAAAT
>CAJUCQ010000031.1 GCA_910584905.1 uncultured Muribaculaceae bacterium | reverse complement strand
TAACAAATGTATCTGTTAAGACGTTTATAATAGTAGATTCAGTAGCCATGGTCGGTAAGTGTTGGTTCTAATTTATAACACATAACCGGCCATGGCCGTTTTTGATAACATTGCCATATGTTAATAGCATTGAATCGCGTCCGTACATGTCGCCGGTTTGCAGAGTATTTGGCGCGTCGGAATGATTATCACCCTATACGGCGGGGTTGTTTGAGGAGAGGTAAGGGTACGAAAAAAGGGCAAGCTTACTACATCGCACCGCTACAACCTCCTACCCTTGCTTCGGTCAAGATCTGGGGGGATTCAGAGGGAGCTGGTCGTGTAGGACTTACCCTGACACAAAGGTAGTGCTTTTTCGCGGGCGGGCAAAATTTTTAACATAGAATAACTACCGTATATATACAAAATCCGCCCGGCGCGTGTCCGGGCGGATTTAATTTTATGGATTTGAGCCTTCGGCTTATTTCTTTACGAGAGTGATGCTGAAGGGGAGGTGTGCGAGGTCTACGGTGACGTCGTAAGTACCTGCTTCGACGGAGAGGTTGGCGCCGCCTACAGTGAGGAATGCGGGGTCGCCGCCGAGGTTGTAGTCCCAGTTGTCGTTCATGCGGATTTTGAATTCGCCGTCGAGGGCAACCGTACCGGTCCACGTGAGCATGTCGAGGGAGGGAGTGAGGTTGTCCTGAGCGTCCCAGCCGTTGTGGTTGCCGATGAGGCCGAGGGATGTGATGATTGCGCGGGGCATTGTTCCGGCTTCGAGGTCGGCAACGAACATGTAGAAACCGGGGGCTTTGATGGAGATGTTGCCGCCGTCGAGTTTCACGCCCGTGGGGCCGAGGCCTTTGCCGTAGACGATGCCTTCGTAGTCGGGCTGGCCGTAGAGTTTGAAGTCGCCGGAGATGGTTGCGAAGCCGAAGTAGCTGTTGCCGTCGACGCTTACGAGGCGAGCTGCGGTGCTCCAGTCGAAGGCGTTGTATGCGCCGTTGAGGTAGAGGATGTCGAGGGCTTTAACGAATTCATAGGTCTGGTTCTCCATGTCGGCCACGAAGTTGTAGACGCCGGCTTGCTTTACGCAACCGGCCTGCGGCTCGTATCGGTCTTCGCCGTTTATGCGCATGGGGATGAGGTCGCCGGAGAGGGCTTCGTCGCCGTTTTTGGCAACACCATACTGAGCGTTGGGGGCGTCTACCCAGTCGCCTGCGGCGATTGTGCTCTGGGGAACGACCTTCCACCACCAACCGCCTTTTGCGTCGGCGACGGTAACGTCGAAGTAGTGAGAGAATACGGGGTCGTCGTAGACGTTAAGGCCGCTGTGGTTGAGGAGAACGGCGTCGGCCACGCTCCAGCCGTTCACGGTTCCGAGGAGGCCGTATGCGTCTTCAATAACGATGTTGAGGTCGTAGGGGGTAACGGTGGACTGAGCGGCGCCGTAGTAGACGTCGGCTCCGCCGAGGCGAGCTTCAGAAGTGCCGTTTACGGCGTAAGCGAGGATGCGGAAGTAAACGTCTTTGGGCCTTGCGCTTTTGCCCATAGCTTTTACGTATGCGGCCTCGAAGTCGTCGGCGTTGGTAACGATGGTAGAGTCTTCGGCGAGGGTGAGGTCGATTGTGCCTACGTTGGTGAATTCAGCCTGACGGCCGACTTCGCCGACGAGTTTGAGTTCGTAACCTTCGGGGAAGTTTTTGCAGCTTACGAGGTCGCCCACGACGATGGGTGTCTCTGCAGCGTTGAGGGCGGTGAGGTCGAGTGTCGCGGGAAGCTTAGCCTCAAGGACGAGAGCGTCGGCGCTCATCACCGGGAGCTGAGGGTTCTTCTGAGGGATTGCGTTAGAGGTCTCGTCCTGACAGGAGAAGAGTCCGAGGGTGAGCGCGCCCATCAGCAGAAAGCTAAATTTTTTCATATATCGATGAATGAATTTCTTGTTTTAGATTGCTGATTTCACCGCCGCCGGATTTGATGGCGGCGGTGATATTCAAAATTTATTCAGTGGTGATGACGATGGTCTTGGCGTTGAGGTCGACCTTGAAGTTCATGTTACCACCGGTCCAGTCGGCGAATTTGTAAGAGCCTTTGAAGCCGGGGCCGTCGATAGCGCCGTTGAACTGACCGTCGGAGAAGGTGTAGTCGACGGGGTTGTCGTCTTTCTGCGAGCCCCATGAGTCGTCGTCCCATCCGGTGAGAGCGGTGTAGAAACGGAACATGGCCTTTCCGCTGCCGATAGCGAACGAGCCGCTGTAGACTTTGGAGTCGATGGCGTCTTCGGGTTCGGTGAGGGCCCAGTCGGCATAGTGAGCGGCGTTAGCGGCTTCGGGACCGAGCCAGCCTTCGGGCTCACCTACGAGGTAGAGCTTGCCGGGGACGCGGACAGCGCAGTATTCCTTAACCTGTTCGAGACGGATAACGTTGGAGTAAACGGAGCTTTCGGGGATTCCGTCGATGTAGCCGTGAACGCGGAGGTAAACCACGCGAGCGGGTTCTTCGGTGTATTGAGCGGGGTCGGAGATGCCTCGGAGGGTGCAGATTGCTACGGCGAGGTCTTCCATCTTGACTTCAGCGGCGCACTTTGTGTAGACGGTGGGCATTGTGAAGTAGAACGCGGGAGTGTCGTTCTCGTAGTAGTGGAAGTCTTCTTCGAAAGAGGCCTCTACCTGATATTTTGCGGCAGCGGCGAAACCCCAGTCGGGCTGAGACCACGTGAGGTCGAAAGTGCCTTCAGGCGTGAGCGTGAAGAGCTGGTTTGCGAGGGGCGGCGTGTTGAGCTCCATAGTCGTGGCTCTTTCGAACTTGGGCTCGGTGTTCTGCTTGCATGAAGTAGCGGCAAACAGGGTTGCGCCGATCGCGAAGATATATGCAATTTTCTTCATTTTATTATTCGGATGAATTACGAGTTTGAACTTTAAGGTTTTTCTCCGGGAGGATTAATAACCGGGGTTCTGCTTGTACTTTGAGAAGGAGATTACCTTTGTGGGGATGGGGAAGAGGTTCATGTGCTCGGGAGTAGCCGTGCCGTGTTGAGTTCCGCCTTTCCAGTTCCAGAGGTATGCACCGCCGGCGTATTTGCCGTGACGGACGAGGGCGGTTCGACGGTCGTTTTCGCCGTAGAGCTCGCGGTCGCGTTCGGTGAGGATGTTATCGGCGGTCATGTCGGCAACGCCCCAAGGATCAACGCCTGCGCGTCCGCGGATGAAGTTGATGTATTTGAGGGCTTCGTTCTGCGAGCCTGCGCCGCCGATAATCTGAGCTTCTGCAGCGTTGAGGTAAACTTCGGCGAGTCGGATTTCGGGCCAGTCGGCGCTTGCGAAGCTGCTTGCAACGGGAGTTGCGTCCTCGTCGATGTTGCCGAATTCGTCGTAGGCGTAGTTTGTCCACTTGAGGGGAGCGTATCCCTGACCGTAACCGGCGTTACCCATGATGGTGTTGTTGTCGATTACGAAACCGTCCTTGGAGGTTTTCCAAAGTTCGGCACGGAGGTCGAGGGAGTATCCGTCCTTATCGAAGCCGAACATCTCGGAGAGCTGCTGGCGAGCTACCATGCAGGTCCACTGTTCGGTGAGGTTGCAGTCGCCGATAGAGGAGATGCCGTCGTAGGAACCGCAAACGCTAGCGATGTAGAAGGTGGAGTTGCCATAGCTCTTCAGCGAGATTGATTCCTGCGGGAGAGTCCAGATGATTTCGTTGGTACGAGCGCCCTGAGCGGCGTATTCGTAGTTGTTAGCACCGAAGAGGGCTTTGTAGCTGTCGGCGAGGCCGGAGTTTTCGTAGCCGCCGGCGTGGTTGGCGATAATCTTCTGGCAGAGTGTCCAGCACTTGTCGTACATGGGGGTTCCGGTCCAAGTCTCGGCGTTGAGGTAGAAGCGAGTGAGGAGAGCGTCGCAGGCTTCTTTTCCGACGTAGCCGTAAGCGGGCGTGGTGTATGATGCACCCCAGTCTTCGGAAACGTCTTCGAGGCTCGAAACAATCATGTTGAATGCATCTTCGCGGGAGTACTGCGTGGGTGCGGTTCCGGCGGGGGCAGATTCGTCGATGTAGCCGATGTTGCCGTATGCGCTGATGGCGTAGTAGTATGCGAGGCCTCGAACGACTTTTGCCTGACGGACGTAGTCGGCCGCGCGGGCAGCGCGGTCGGCGTTGCCTTCGAGGAGGTATGCGCCGCTGTTTACGGTTCGGATGAACTGGTTGCAGAGGGCTATTATGCTGTAGAGACGCGAGTAGTTCATGTACATGATCTCGTTGTCGGGGGCGAGGTTCATGGTCACGAGCTCGTAGTAGCCTGCGTCATTGAACTGGAGCCACGAGTAGTTGTCGGTCGACATTTCTTCGATGTTGAACACGGTGCGGGAGAATGTTCCGGCACCGGCGTCGCCGAAACCGAGGATTGAAGAGCCTTCGCCCCAAGGGGAGGAGGTGGTGATTCCTTGGAAAACTTCGGAGATTCCACGGTTGAGGTAGGCGTCGGGGTCCTTAGCGAACTCTTCGGGCGTAAGCTGATTGGGGTCCTTTACAGGCACATCGAGGTCGCCGATGCAGGAGCCGAAGAGGCTGCCCATAGCGAGAAGGCCCATGCCCATGAAGATTTTATTTATAGCTTTCATAAATATATTAGCTTTGATGACTTAGGTGTAATAAATTAGAAAGTGGCGATGAGGCCGAATGTCCAAGTCACGGGACGCGGGTATGCGTTGGAGTCGATACCGGAGAATACTTCGGGGTCGAGGCCTTTGTACTTGGTGATTACGAAGGGATTCTGGCAAGCGGCGAAGAGACGCAGGCGGAGCTGGTCTTTGAGGAGGTTGTGGAATGTGTAGCCGAGGGTGATGTTGTCGCAGCGGAGGAATCCGGCGTTTTCGAGGAAGTAGTCGGAACGCACGAGGTTCGAAGTTGCGGCGGCATCATTGAAGTAGAAATCGCTTTCGATAACGTTCTTCATGATGTTGCCCTGATCACGGAGGTTGGAGAGGTTGGTGTTGCCGGCGCGCATGCCGTTGAACACGTAGTTGCCGATGTTTGCGCGGAGGACGATGCCGAGGTCCCAGTTTTTATAGGAGAAGTTGTTGTTCCAAGCGAGTGTTACTTTGGGGTCGCGGCTGTGCTTAACAACGAGGTCCTTGGAGTCGATTACGCCGTCGGCGTTCTGGTCGACATAAACGTTGGGGATGGGGTTGTTGTCCTTGTCGTAAACCTGTTCGAACACGTAGAAGGAGTTGGCGGGGTAGCCCACTTTGTGGACCTGAATGTCGCCGGCGTTTGCAGAAGCGGGGTTGCCGCCTGCGCCGAGGACGAAGTCTTTATCATCATCGGAAGAACCGGTGAGGGCCGTGATCTT
Source organism: uncultured Muribaculaceae bacterium (assembly GCA_910584905.1). Lineage (GTDB taxonomy): Bacteria > Bacteroidota > Bacteroidia > Bacteroidales > Muribaculaceae > CAG-873. Next base: position 46,862 of record CAJUCQ010000031.1, on the reverse strand, counting down.
GTTAGAGTTCCAAGCCACATTGAGGCCGGTACTCCAAGTAAAGTCGTTGGTAACGATGGGCTTGGCGCCGATGTTGAATTCGAGACCGAGGTTGCGGAGGTCACCGATGTTGCGGTTCATGGCGTTGGTGGTTGTCATACCTGCGGGGACAGGCACGTATGCAAGGAGGTCTTTAGTCTTGCGGAGGTACCAGTCAACGCTTGCGGTGATGCGTCCGTTGAGCCATCCCATGTCGACGCCGACGTTCCACGTGGTTGTTTCTTCCCACTTGAGGCTTTCGTCGAATGCGTTGGGGTAAAGGGGATTAACCCAGCCGCCGAGGCTGTTTGTGGGGTCGTAAACGATGGGGCTGGGATAGAGCACCGAGTTCTGTGAGATGGTGTAGGTGGGGGTGTAGTTGTTGAAGGAAGCTACGGCCTGCTGACCGGTTACACCCCATTCGAGGCGAAGCTTGAGTTCGCTCCACTTGTCGGTGTAGTTTTCCATGAAGGGCATGTTTGCGATTTTCCAGCCGAGGGCGACTGCGGGGAAGAGACCCCAGCGAGTGTCCTTGGAGAAGCGCGATGTGGCGTCGTCACGGAGGGTTGCGGTGAGGAGGTATGTGTCGTCGAAGCTGTAGTTGAGACGTCCGTAGAAGGAGAGGAGGTTGAGCTGGTTTGCTTCGTAACCTACGTAGTTGCGAGCTTCGTCGGTCGAGCCGTAAGCGTAGCCGATATTAGCTTCGGAAGCGGGGTCGACGTTGACGGTCCACGTGTCGTTAGCGGCATCGTAAGCACGGGTGTAGCCGATGGTATTGATGCGGGTTTTGTAGCGACGGTGGTAGTCGTTGCGCTGCCAAGTGTAACCGGCGAGGACGTCGAGGTTTGATTTGATTGCGGCGAATTCTTTTTTATAGTTTGCGTAGAATTCGAGCATGGTGTTGCGGGCGAGGTTGTAGTTGTAGTAGTGCTGACCTGCGCCGTTTTGATAGTTCATCTTCCACGTGTCGGGCGTGTTGGGGAGGTTGTAGTTGTTGGTCTCACCTTTCACGACGTCGTAACCGAGGTTGAGGTTGAAGTGGAGCTCGGGGAGGAAGTGGAGTGCGTAGTCGATCTGGATGTTGCCGTTGGAGGTGTAGGCTTTTTCCTGATTGTTTACGCCCATGAGTATTGCCACGGGGTTGATAGAGCCGTTTGTTTCGAGGTTACCGTCCTGATTGATAAGGGAGGTATAGCCGCCGTAGATGGGTGCGCCGAGGTTGCCGAGGGTCTTGTAAGCAGTGTAAACGGGGAGCGTGGGGTTGAAGGAGATAGCGGAGCCGATAGCGCCGGTGTTGGCGTTTTTGTCGTTCACGTAGCTGCCTTTAACCTGAGCGTTGATTTGGAGAAGACCGTTGAAGAATTTGGGGTTGAGGTTGATTCCGACGGTCGTACGCTGCATTTCGGATGTTTTGAGGATACCTTCGTTGCCGGTGTAGCTCACGTTGACGCGGTAGGGGAGGAATCCGGCGGTGCCGCCCACGCTGAGGTTGTAGTCGTGGGAGAAGGAGGTGCGGAAAATCTGGTCCTGCCAGTCGGTATCGGCTTCACCGAGGAGGTTTGTGGATGCGGGAGCGTATTTGTTTACAAAGCTGCGGTATGTGTCACCGTCGAGCACGTGCCAGCGGCGACCAACCTGATTGAGGTGGAAGTTGGCGGAGAAGCTCACCTGCGGGCGACCGCTCTGGCCCTTCTTGGTGGTGATGATGATCACACCGTTAGATGCGCGAGCACCGTAGATTGCGGTTGCGGATGCGCTCTTGAGGATGGTCATGCTCTCGATGTTGTCGGGGGCAATCATGGTGAGGGGGTTTGCGGAGCCGTAAGAGCCGCTCATGGGCACACCGTCGATAACGACGAGGGGGTCGTTGGATGCGTTGAGCGAAGCGCCGCCACGGATGCGGATGTTAGCGCCGCCACCGGGGTTACCGCCGTCGGTTGTAACAACGACACCGGGGCTTGCGCCTACGAGGAGGTCGTTGGCTGAAGTAGCGAGGCCGGCTTCGATTTCATCGGGTTTGATAACCGATACGGAGCCGGTAGCGTCGGATTTCTTGACCGTGCCGTAACCCACGACAACGAGTTCGTTCATAGCCACGGTGTTAACGGCGAGGTGGATTTCGAGGTGAGTGCGCCCGTCGACAGCGACGTTCTGCGTCTCATAGCCTACGTAGGAAACGGTCAGGACGGCATTGGGGTCTACGTCGAGACGGAAGTTACCGTCAATGTCCGTGGCAGCGCCGTAGTTGGCAACGCCCTGAACGACGACGCTTGCGCCGATGGCAGGCATGCCGTCGGGCTCATACACAGTACCTGTGACCGTGATTTTTTGCGCCAAAGCCGGGAATGCCATAGCAAGCACCATAACGAGCGCGAGCCATGCCTTCCGGTTCATTTGAAAACAAATGTTCTTCATGCAAGGGGTGTTTAAAGTTTAACTTGGTGTAAAATGATTATTGTTTTGATTTTTAAGGCGGTCGTAATTGTCCACTGATGCTTCCGTGGCATCAGAGGGCAATGTGCATTCTCCGGAGATGAAGCGACTTCGGAGCGGAGGCGGCATAGACGGTTTTATTGCTTTCGAACACAGTGAATATAAGTTCGTTTCCTCACTTCATGGAGGTTAAGCCTTAAGCTGACGTCTTTGGTATTTTGCTTCAGTTTTTATAATCTTTGTCAAATCGACTACAAAGAAAATCAAAAAAATTTAAATTACCGTCATTTTCATCGTGCAAAAGTTATGGCCGAGATAATTTTAACCATTTTAACTTAATTCTCGAAGACAATTAACACTACATTTTAAACCGTCGGATGGCGGAAAAGCCTGAAGAACATCGCTCGACGATTGACCGCTCTGCGTTTAACATTTATTGTCGAATCGGCTCTTATAAATTTTGTAACTTTGCATACGACTTATACCTTATAATATATATGAAGCAGACCATTTCCAACCGAGTGCAGGCTTTGGCCGCAAGCCAGACCCTCGCAATGTCACAGAAAAGCTCGGAGCTGAAGGCTCAGGGCATAGATGTCATCAATCTGTCGGTAGGCGAGCCGGATTTCAACACGCCGGACCACATCAAGGCCGCGGCCGTGCGTGCGATTGAAGAGAACTATACGTTCTACTCGCCCGTGCCGGGCTATATGAGCCTTCGCAAAGCAATCAGCGAGAAGCTTTCGCGCGAGAACGGCATCACGTTCGCGCCGGAGCAGATTGTTGTGGGCAACGGGGCCAAGCACTCGTTGTGCAATGTCATCATGGCCACGGTGAATGCCGGGGACGAGGTTATCATCCCCGTGCCGGCATGGGTGAGCTATATGGAGATGGTAAAGCTTGCGGAGGGCGTGCCCGTGACTGTCGCAACGGGTATCGAACAGGATTTCAAGGTTACGCCCGAGCAGTTGCGCGCGGCGCTTACGCCCCGCACTCGCGCCGTGCTGCTGTGCTCGCCGTCGAACCCCACGGGCAGTGTCTATACACGCGCCGAGCTTCATGGTCTGGTCGACGTGCTTGCGGAGCGCCCTGACGTGCTTGTCATTTCAGACGAAATTTACGAGCACATCAATTATACGGGCGAGCCTTATGTGTCGCTTGGGTCGTTCGCCGAGCTTGAGGGGCGTGTTGCGGTAATCAACGGCGTGTCGAAGGCTTATGCCATGACGGGCTGGCGCATAGGCTACTGCGCGGCTCCGACGGATATTGCGAAGGCCGTGTCGAAGCTTCAGGGGCAGATGACATCGGGTGTGTCGTCGATAGCGCAAAAGGCTGCAGAGGCGGCTTATACGGGCCCTCAGGACTGTGTGGAGGAGATGCGCCGCGCCTTTGAGCGCCGCCGCGACCTCGTCGTGGCGCTTGCGTCGGAGATTCCGGACCTGAAGGTGAACAAGCCGGAGGGTGCTTTCTATCTCTACCCCGAAGTGAGCGCTTATCTCGGGAAGCACTTCGGCGAGCGCGAAATCGCCACCGATTCCGACCTCGCGATGTATCTTCTTGAGGAGGCTCATGTGGCCACGGTTGCGGGTTCGGCGTTCTGCACGCCGGGTTATATCCGCCTGAGCTATGCCACATCCGACGATAATATCCGCGAGGCCATGCGGCGCATCGCCGAAGCTCTCGCCAAGCTGAAATAAGGAAGGCCGCACAAATCATTTGAACTGCACCGCAAAAGTCTTTTCTGACTTTTGCGGTGCAGTTCAAATATTCGGGGAGGAGGTTTTACCTGGGAAAGTCGCGGCCTTCGAAGATGCTTATTTTATGACGCCATTCGTCGGATATTTCTTCTGTTGCACCTGTGCGGGTGTTGTAGCAGACCATCGTTACTTTTGCCATTGCTTTTACTTCGCCTGTCGTGATGCTCACAACGCGCTGGTCAAGAACAAGGCTTTTGTGGCCTATGGATGCGACGGCAGTAAGGACTTCGAGGTCCTCATGGATAAAGGCGGGGGCAACGTAGTCGATGTTAATGTTGGCGATGACGAGGCCTAAGGTATCCCAGTTGAAGCGTCCGCCGTCCATGAACTGACGAAAGTAGTTGGCTTTGCCGAGGTCCATGAACTGGAGGTATATTACGTTGTTGAGATGGCCGAGGATGTCGATATCGTTGAAGCGTATCTGCACGGGCAGACGGTGGCGATATTCGTAGGGAGGGACGGGGATGCGTGATTCGCTCATGTTTCAGTGTATTACAATATCGGTTATAACAATCTGCCCGACAGCTTCGTTCAGGCGGTCGACGAGCCGCGGGACAAGAAACGAGAGTTCGCTCTTCAATGCGGCAGATGTGATGTAAACGTGCAGGGTTGTGCCATCGACGTATCTTCTCGCCGTGAAGCGGTTGACGGCGGGTCCGACAACTTCGGCCCATAGATAGGAAATCCGGCGGCGGGCAAATTCGTCGGTCATGCCCGCCTGTTCCATCATGGATGTGATAATCTCGTCTATGGAGTGAGGGTCGGTTCGTTTCACGGCTTTATCGGAGGCTTATTTCGGAGAATATGCCGTCATTGACGTTCCAGAGGCGGCATGCATCGTCGCCTGCAGGTGTTTTTTCGGGGAGGTCCGCGACGATTTCGTCGAGGTGCTGACGGTTGGTGTCGGTGATGAAAATCTGACCGAAAGGACCGTTTTCGTCGACGAGGAGCGCCATGATACGCCCCACGCGTCCGGAGTCGAGTTTGTCGAATATGTCGTCGAGGAGGAGTAGCGGGCGGATGCCGAGACTGCGGGCAAGGAGCTCGTACTGGGCGAGCCTCAGCGCTGTGGTGATTGTCTTGATTTGACCTTGCGACGCTCCTCTACGGGCGGGAAGGCCTGCTATTGAAATATCGAGGTCGTCGCGGTGGGGGCCGACGGTGGTGTGTTTGAGGATTTCGTCGCGTCGGCGCTCGCGCTCGATGAGGTCGAGAATCGAGAGGCCGGTGTCGAGCATCGACGAGCGGTAGACCAACTCCACGCCTTCGTCCGAGCGGGCGATGGTGCGGTAGTATTTTTCGAAGAGGGGGAGAAGGTCGGCGATAAGACGGCGGCGGCTGTTGACGATGTATGTACCTGCTCGGTCGAGCTGAATTTCGACAGCGGCGAAGAGCGAGCGGTCGGCCGCGGGGGAAGCGAGGTCGCGCAACATGGCGTTGCGCTGACGCAGGGCCGCGTTGTAGCGCCCGAGGGCTTCGAGGTACTTGGGGTCGTTCTGCGATATTATCTGGTCGAGGAATCGGCGGCGCTCTTCGGCACCGACATCGACGAGGGCGTTGTCGGCCGGAGAGAGGACTACGAGCGGGAACGAGCCGATATGGTCGGAGAGGCGGTCGTACTCCTTGCCTCCGCGCTTGAGTGCTTTCCGACGCGGGGGATGGAAGCCGATTGTAAGCTCCTCGTCGAGACCGTGGCGCTTGTACAGGCCTTTGAGCATGGCGAAGCTCTCGCCTCGGCGGACGAGCATGGCGTCGGTCATGCCCGAGAAGCTTTTGCAGAAGCTGAGCACGTACAGGGCGTCAAGGAGGTTGCTCTTGCCCATGCCGTTGTCGCCGAGGAGACAGTTGATTTTCGGCGAGAACTGCAGCGAGGCGTCGGCGATATTCTTAAAGTTTGTCAGTTTAAGCGACTTGACAATCATTGCTTCGAGAAAACTCCGTCAAAAAAGAGCAGGTGGTATTTAATGGCATTTCGCCAGTAGCTGTGGGCGTGGCGTCCGGGGCGCGAGATATAGTCGTGGGGGATGCCTTCTTCGAGCATGGCTTTGTGGAGGTCGTCGTTGACGCCGGCGAAGAAGTCGTCGATGCCGCAGTCGAATATTATATTAAGTCGGGGCGCACGCTCCTTGAGGCCTTTGACCTTTGAGAGAGCCGTTACTCCGGCCCACGTTTCGGGGTTTTGCTCCGGGGTGCCGAGTATTTGTGCGAGGTTCCAGCGCTTGGCGAAGGGGCGCAGGTCGACTCCGCCACTGGTGCTTCCGGCGGCAACGAAGAGGTCGGGGTGGTCCATTGCGAGGGTGAGGGCGCCGTGGCCTCCCATGCTGAGTCCGGTAATGGCGCGGCGGGAAGTATCGGTGGAATAGCGGCGGTCGATTTCGAGGATAAGTTCGTCGGTGATAAAGGAGGCCATCTGCATGTCGGGGCGGAGGGGCGAATCGACATACCAGCTGTCCATGCCCGAGGGGAGGACCATGAGCATGCCGTAGCGGTCGGCCAAGGCGGGGAGCTCGGGAGTGCCTTTGAGCCACTGATTGCAGTCGCCGTCATATCCGTTGAGCATATAAACGACGGGGAATGCGTGGGCTCCGGCGGGAAGAGCGTCGGGCACGACGACCTTTACGGCCATAGGTTGCGGGATCTTGGGCGAGGAGATGCTCAGACTGTCGATGCGAGCGGCCTGCGCGGGGACGCATACTGCGGCGGCGAGGGCAACGAGGGCTATTTTTTTCAGGATTTTCATATTCATAATCGGGGGATATGGTGCAAAGTTAATAAAAATCCAGCAATATCCGCGCCCGTTTTCCGTTTATTATATATGCAAAACCGAATAGGAATGAAAACACTCATATACCGCACCCTCGCGGCGCTCACGGGGCTTTTGCTTCTCGCGGGCACGGGGGCGTGCATCGAGGACGGCTTCACGACGTCGCCGTCGGACCAGCCCGTGTTCGCCGCCGACACACTCGACCTCGGCCTGATATTCACCGACGAGCCCTCGGCCACGAGCCGCATGGTTGTCTATAACCCCCACTCTAAGGGCCTCAACATTTCGCACATAGCGATTACGGGCGAGGCGGCGTCGCGGTTCAGGATGAATGTCGACGGCATGAGCGGCGAAAGCTTTTCGGACGTCGAAATCCGCGCCAAAGATTCGATTTTTGTCTTTGTTGAGACCACACTGCCGGAGCACGCAGGTAATGAGCCGAAGGAAATCACGGCGAGCCTTGACTTTACGACCAACGGCGTGACGCGCTCGGTGGTGCTCTCGGCCACGGGGCAGAACGTAAGGCGCCTGAGCGGCGTGACCTTCAGCGAATCGACATCGCTCACAGCCGAGAGACCATATCAGATTTATGATTCCATCGTTGTCGCGCCGGAGGCTACGCTGACAATACCGGCGGGGACGACGCTCCACTTCCACGACAAGGCTATGCTGATTGTACGCGGCCGGCTCGTGTGCGAGGGGACGGCGGAAGCTCCGGTGAACATGTGCGGCGACCGCACGGGCAACGTCGTGGGCGATATATCGTTCGACATCATGTCGAACCAATGGACGGGTGTTTTCTTCACCGATGGGTCGAAAGGCAACCTTATCTCGCACACCGATATACGCAACACGAGGCAGGGCGTGACCGCCGACGGGGCGGAGCTAACCATCGTGAACTCGCGCCTCCACAACTCGGGGGGAAACATCCTCGAAGCTTACCACTCGCGCATCCGCGCGCTGGGTTCGGAGTTTGCCGAAGCCGGTGGCGGGCTCGTGTATCTTCAGGGCGGCGAGCACGAGTTCAGCGGCTGCACGTTTGCTAACAATTATCTATTCACGGCCATTTCCGGGCCTGCGCTCGCCTTTGCCCACGTCAACTCCGACCCCGAAACGGGCGGTGATGACGAGAGCGGCCTCCCCTACCTCAAGGCCGATATCACCAATTCCATTATCTACGGTCTCGGGGCTGATTTTTCGCACGGGAGTCTGGAAGGGACGGATGTGCGCGTCCGCCGCTGTCTTATTCGCGCCGAGGGCGAGGATGACAATGAGTTTATCGACTGCATCTGGGGCGAAGACCCGCTATACTACACCGTGCGCAACGATTATCTTTTCGATTACCGCGTCAAGGCAGACAGTCCTGCCATCGGGGCGGCTGACGCGAGCCTGTTTCCGTCAGATTTCCCGCTTACGGATTTCTACGGCGAACGCCGCGGGCGCGACCTTGGAGCGTATGTATTCGTAGAGCGCGGGGAATGATTTTCTCCCCGTAAAGTTATTCCGCAAAAAAGTAATCGCCCCGAAGCTTTACGGCTCGGGGCGATTTCCTTGAGAATATATGAGGTTTTATTACTTAAGGGCTTCCTTGACAGCGTCGTTGGGAACCATTTCTTCTTTGAACATGTAAGCTCCGGTTTTGGGGCTCTTGACCATCTTGATAACCTTGGAGTAGGTGCGGCCTTCACCTTTCTGGAGCGATGCAACGGTTTTCTTTGCCATATCTTAGAGGTGCTAATTATTTGATTTCCTTGTGAACAGTCACACGTTTGAGGATGGGGTTATATTTCTTGAGTTCAAGACGCTCGGTGGTGTTCTTGCGGTTCTTGGTGGTGATGTAGCGGGATGTGCCGGGCATGCCGGAAGCCTTGTGTTCGGTGCATTCGAGAATCACCTGCACGCGGTTGCCTTTTGCTTTCTTTGCCATTGTTTTGTCGTGTTAGAGTGGAGGTGAGAGAATTAGAAACCTAAGAATTTGATGTCCTTTTCAGAAAGGAAACCCTTTTCGGCAGCCTGAATCATGGCGGCGTTAAGACCGAGCTTGTTGATAGTGCGGAGACCGGCAGCGCTGATAGTAAGGCTAATCCAGATGCCCTGCTCAGGCCAGAAGAACTTCTTGTTGAAGAGGTTTACGTTAAATTTGCGTTTGGTGCGGCGCTTCGAGTGGGAAACGTTGTTGCCGACCATTGCTTTTTTGCCGGTGATTTGACAAATCTTTGACATGGCTGGTTAATGGTTTATCGTTTCGTTTATTTTGTATTAACATCAAAGTTGCGGCGGCATCACACTTCTCATATCACCCTTGAGTGCATCTTCTCAAAGGCTTTCTAATGATGCGCCACATTTTCAGAGTGCAAAGTAACGACTTTTTTTCCATTCGTGCAAATTTTTTTGTATTTTTGCGTTGATTTTTCACGAGTATCATCACATTTACCAACCGACAAGTATCCCGATATGAGACAAAGGCCAACAAGTCGCGTTCCCGCGGCACGATTTCTGCAAGTTTGCGCCATAATGGTCGCCGCCGTCTTCGCATGCGGCGACGGCGGTTTCCAATCAGCGCTCGCTCTCGGACATGACGTCTATCCACACGCTCGACCGCGCCTACGACAACTACGAGTCGATGGTAGTGGACTGCAACACCTACCCCGAGAAGCACAAGCCGGGCGACAAGCGCGAATATCAGCAGAAGATGCGCGAGATACGCCTGAAACTCAAGAACAAATACAACTACGAGCGCAGTCAGTCGCAACACGAGACCAACTAAAAGGGCACGCCGCGTGTTTTTTATAATACACATACATTAATCTTACACGCGCATAAGTTCCAAAACATAAACACACTCCAATAACAATGTCAATTTCCAAGGAAGATGCCGCCCGCGAGGCGGCCCTGAGATATCACCGGGTGCCACGCCCCGGCAAAATGGAATCGGTGCCGACCAAACCGTTTTCCAGTCCTGAAGACCTCTCACTCGCATATTCGCCGGGTGTGGCCTATCCATGTCTCGAAATCGCCAAGAACCCTGACGACACGTATCTCTACACCAACCGCGGCAATACCGTGGCCGTAATCTCCAACGGCACGGCCGTACTGGGGCTTGGCAACATCGGCGCGGCGGCGGCCAAACCCGTAATGGAAGGCAAGGGCCTCCTGTTCAAGATTTTCGCCGGCATCGACGCCACCGACATAGAAATCAACGAGACCGACCCCAAGAAAATCGTCGAAATCGTCCGGGCTATCTCGCCGTCGTTCGGTGGAATCAACCTCGAGGATATCAAGGCCCCCGAATGCTTCGAAATCGAGCAAAGCCTCGTAGGGACGTGCGGCATCCCCGTGATGCACGACGACCAGCACGGCACGGCCACTATAGTGGCCGCGGCGATGATCAACGCCTGCTACCTTCAGGAGAAGGAAATCGAAGACCTGCGTCTCGTGGTCAACGGCGCGGGGGCGGCGGCCATAGCGTGCACGAATCTCCTTCTGGCCCTCGGTCTGAGGCGCTCGAATGTGGTGATGTGCGACAGCAAGGGCGTCATCTCCGAAGCGCGCAAGGACCTCAATCCTCAGAAAGCCGCGTTCGCGACCTATGACACGTCGATCCACACGCTTGCGGATGCGATGAAAGACGCCGACGCCTTCCTCGGGCTGTCAGTTGCGGACGTCATCACCCCCGAAATGCTTCGCAGCATGGCCGAACGCCCCATCGTGTTCGCCCTCGCCAACCCTAACCCCGAAATCAGCCGCGAGGCCGCCCTCGGTGCGCGCCCCGACCTCATCTACGCCACCGGGCGCTCCGACTATCCCAACCAAATCAACAACGTTCTCGGCTTCCCCTACATCTTCCGCGGCGCCCTCGACAGCCACGCCTCCGTCATCAACGACCACATGAAGCTCGCGGCGGCGACAGCCATCGCCGAGCTTGCGCGCGAGGCTGTGCCCGACGACGTCAAGGAGCTTTATCCCGGCGAAAAGCTCGAGTTCGGGCGCGAATACATCCTTCCCAAGCCCTTCGACCACCGTCTGCTCCAAAAAGTGGCTCCGGCCGTGGTCAAAGCAGCAATGGTCAGCGGGGTTGCCTCGCGCCACATCGACGATCTCGAAGCCTACGGGCTCAACCTCGGCAATTACGTCAACTGCACCGACCGCCACATCGCCGAGTTTATCGCCAACTCCTGCATTCTCTAACCCTCCGCGGCTCCGCGCAATAAACCGGGGCGGAGTCGCGTTAATATTACAATATGAAAGCCAACATTATCACCGGCCTCGGGCTCGCAATGAGCCTCGGCCTCGGCGCCGCCCACGACGCAGGCGCCTGCACCAGCCTCATCGCCTCTCCTGGGGCCACGGTTCCCGGCGAAGGCTCTATCATCACATACGCCGCCGACTCCCATACGCTCTACGGCGAGCTCTACCGCCAGCCCGCGGCCGACCACCCGGCCGGGGCGATGCGGCGCGTCGTCGACTGGGACAGCGGCACGTTCCGCGGCGAAATCCCCGAAGTCGCCCACACGTATGCCACAATCGGCAACATGAACGAGCACGGCCTCACAATCGCCGAAAGCACATGGGGCGGGCGTCCCGAGCTTGAAGGCAGCGGCACGATCGACTACGGGTCGCTCATCTACATCACGCTCCAGCGCGCCCGCACCGCCCGCGAGGCCCTGAAGGTGATGACCGACCTCGTCAAAGACCACGGCTACGCCTCCGGCGGCGAGAGCTTCTCGATCGCCGACGCTTCGGAAGTGTGGATTCTCGAACTTATCGGCAAGGGCAAGAGCGACCCCGGGGCCGTATGGGTTGCGCGGCGCGTGCCCGACGGCTATATCAGCGGCCACGCCAACCACTCCCGCATCCACACCTTCCCGCTCAACGACCCCGAGACCGTTTACAGCCCCGACGTAATTGACTTCGCCCGCAGTCAAGGCTACTTCTCGGGCAAGGACGAGGACTTCGATTTCTCGCGCGCCTATGCCGTGACCGACGCCGGAGCGCTCCGCGGCTGCGATGCCCGCGTGTGGAGCTACTTCAACCGCTTCGCCCCCGAGGGCAGCATGGAGCGCTATCTGCAGTGGATTCTCGAAGGCAAGGGCGAGATAATGCCCTTGTGGGTCAAGCCCGCCAAGGCTCTCACCGCCACGGACCTGAAAGAGATGATGCGCGACCACTTCGAGGGGACACCTCTCGACATGACCTGCGACATCGGCGCCGGGCCCTTCGACGTGCCCTACCGCTGGCGTCCGATGGGCTTCACGGTCGACTCCGTTGAATACACCCACGAGCGCGCCATCGCCACACAGCAGACGGGCTTCTCCTTCGTGTCGTCGATGAGCGCCGAGCGCCCCGAGGCGATGAAGGGCATCCTGTGGTTCGGCGTCGACGACGCCAACACGTGCGTCTACGTGCCGGTGTTCAACTCGACGGACACGGTGCCTGCGGCTCTCGACGGCAAGACCGCCGACCTGCTGACGCTCTCGTGGGACTCGATGTTCTGGGTTAACAACTACGTCGCCAACCAAGCCTACAACCGCTACAGTCAGATGATACCCGACATCCGCCGCGTTCAGGGCGGACTTGAGACGGCAATCGGCGAGGCCGTAGACAAGGCCGGTAAGGAAATCGCCGGTCTGCCCTACGACCAAGCCACGAGCCGCCTGCGCGACCTCACGCTTTACTGGACCGACAAAGCCACCAAAGACTACAAGGCGCTCGGCGACTTCCTGCTAGTGAAATTCATGGACGGCAATATCAAAAAACAGAATGCCGACGGCAGCTTCACGCGCAGCGAGACGGGTATGCCCGTTCAACCTGCGTTCGGAGGCTACAACGAACGCTACTTCCGCTCAATCGTCGAGGACGCCGGCGAGCGCCTGCGCGTGCCGGAGGTGAAGTTCTGAGCAAACTTGGCCCGATTTTTGTTTTACATCGGACAAACAACCCCAAACACCCCAAAGAAATATGGAACAAATCAAACCCGGCAAATACTTCGAGATGACCTACACGCTTTCACGCGTGAACCCCGACGGCACCGAAGAAGCCCTGCATGAAATGACCGCCGAAGACCCCGAAAAGGCCATTTTCGGCGTTACCCGCGGCTTCGTCCCCGCACTTGAGAAGGCCCTCGAAGGTCTCGCCCCCGGCGACAACTTCGACGTTGTCGCTACGCCCGAAGAGGGCTTCGGGCCTTACGACCCCGAGGAGCTCGTGACACTTCCGAAAGACATTTTCATGGTCGACGGCAAATTCGACGACGAAGCTTTCTATCCCGGCGCTCTCGCCCCCATGATGACCGCCGACGGCTACCGCATCGACGGCCTCGTCACGGAAGTCAAGGCCGACTGCGTTGTCGTGGACTTCAACCACCCCCTTGCCAAAGACACCGTGCGGCTCAAGGGCACGGTGACCGCGGTCCGCGACGCCACACCTGAAGAGCTTCAGCCCTCGTCATGCGGCTGCGGCGGCTGCGGCTGCGGCGACTCCGACGGCTCCTGCGGCGACAGCGGCTGCAACGACGGCGGCTGCGGCGGTTGCTGCCATTGACGTCAGCCCCCCCCTACTCCACCCCCTCCGGCGGCCCTGCCTCCGCGCGTCCATCCGTAGCGCGGGCAGGGCCGCTGACCAATTTACGCGCGCCGACGTCATCTTACCGTCGCAAGCCGCGGGATTATGCGGATTATTTCTTAATTTTGCAAGCGATAATTCCAAAAACGGACTTTTCAAGGAAATGAACATATATTCACCCGGACAGATTGACTACATCCTCGAGCAGACTCTCGGCAAGACCGCCGAGCGCCGCATGGCATTCATCCGCTCGGTCGGAAAGGAAGTGGCCGCGGCCACGGCCTCGCTCCGCCGCAAAAACAAACGCGTTGTCGTCTTCGCCGGCAACGACATAAACGGCGCTTATGCGATGGAGGCCGGAGCCGAGCTCGCGCGCCTCGGGTTCAAGCCTGAAGTCTATCTCATCAACATCGGCGGCGACCGCCTTACGGCCGACGCCCGCACGGCCCGCGAGGACTTCCTCGACGCCGCCGGGACCGAGGCTTTGTTCGAGACCACGGGCATGGAGCTGGTGCAACCCGACCTTGCGGCGTCGGACCTCGTTGTCGAGGGACTCTTCGGGCGCGAGCACGACGGCCCGCTCATGGGCGGCTACCAGTATCTTGCGCGCTTTATCAACGAAAGCGGCTCGTTTATCGTGTCAATCGACCTGCCTGCGGGCATGACCGTCGACCTCTCCGTGGGGATGATCAACCGCAATATCATCCACGCCAATATCACGCTGACGCTCGTGGGGCCGTCTGCGGCCTTCTTCATGAAAGAGAACGCCGAGCTTGTGGGGCGGTGGCAGGTACTCGACGTGGCTCTTGACGAGGAAGCTCTCAAAGCCACAAGATGCCACACCCGGCTCATCGAGGCCCACAACGTGCGCAAACTTCTTCCGCCGCGCGGGCGGTTCGTGTCGAAGGCCGACCTCGGCCACGCCCTCCTCTACGCCGGGTCGTACGGGATGCTCGGGGCGGCCGTTCTCAGCGCCAACGGCGCGCTCCGCTCGGGATGCGGCAAGCTGACGGTTCACGGTCCGCGATGCGGCTTTTTCGTGCTTCAGTCGTCAGTCCCGGAGGCGATGTTCATGACCGACGGCGGCGACATGGACATCCGCCGCATGGACTATTCCAAGAGCTACAGCGCCATCGGCGCCGGCCCGGGAATAGGGACCTCCGACGCCACCGTTGCCGCGCTTGAGGGGCTTCTCAAAGCCGCCAACGCCGCGTCGGGACCTCTCGTGCTCGACGCCGACGCGCTCAACTGCATATCCCTGCGCCCGTCGATGCTCGACTTTATCCCCGCGCGTTCGGTCATCACGCCGCACGAGGGCGAGTTCGACCGCCTTTTCGGCAAACAGCCGTCGTCGTCGGCCCGTCTGCTCAAAGCCATTGAAATCTCGCGCAAGCTGTCGATAATCATCGTGCTCAAAGGACATTACACCTCGACAATCTGGCCCGACGGCTCGGTGCTGCTCAACTCGTCGGGGACCCCGGCACTGGCAACGGCGGGTTCGGGCGACGTCCTCACAGGGCTTATCACGGGGCTTATAGCCTCGGGAATCCACCCGGAATACGCGGCCGTAGCGGGCGTTTATATCCACGGACTCGCGGGCCATTTCGCCGCACGAAGCAACGGCGTCCTCTCCGTCACGGCCACGGACATAGCACGCTGCATCGGACCCGCCACCGAAGCAATCCTCAATCCTAAAAAAGAATCATGAGACCAGCAATCATAGCAGCGCTGGCCTTGGCCACAGCCATAGGCGCGGGCGCACAGACCTCCCAGAAAATTACAGCCGGAAAGGCCAGCGAATACGGCCTGACGTACACACTCCCTGTCACGGCGCTCGAAATCACCATCGAAGCCGAGCTGACGGCGGAGACGCCCGGCGAGTTCTCGAACTATGCGCGGCGCCATCTCGGCGACGACTCGGCCATACGCAAGGCGGCGAAGAAGGCGGGGATACGCAGCGTGACGATAAGGCCGCGCGGCATCGCCGACCCGTCGAACCGCTGGCTTGCGCAGTTCAAGAGCGGGTCGACGCCCTTCATGATTCTCTCGCCCGAAGGCATCCCCCTCGCTATCAACACAGAGACAGCGGCCACCGCCCCCGCGGAATCCCTGCCGGCATCGAAGCCCGCGCCTCCGACGGCGCTTGAGACCGAAGCCGCGCGTCAAGCCGTGACGCAGGAAATGGCCCGGTCGAGTTCGACGTCAAAACGCGCCGAGCTTGCCGCACAGCGCATCTTCGAGCTACGCGAGATGCGCTCCGACCTCCTCTCGGGGCAAAGCGACAACACTCCGCCCGACGGTCAGGCCATGCAGCTCGTTCTTGACAACATAGCCGCTCAGGAGGCGGCTCTCACGGCCATGTTCTTGGGCACGCGCTCCGTGTCGACCGTGGTGCGGACAATAGAGGTTGTGCCTGACAGCGCCGAAATCGACGGTCGCGTCATAGCGCGCCTCTCGGCCACCGAGGGCCTTATCGAGCCTGACAATCTCGCCGGTGCGCCGGTGAAGCTTACGCTTGAAATCCTTGAAGCCGCCGAACTTCCCGCCACCGACAAGGGCGAACCCAAACGCTTCCCCAAAGGCGGCGTGGCCTATACGATTCCCGGCACGGCACAGGTGAGCATCGACTATGAGGGGCGCCGGATTGCGTCGAAGGAGCTAAACCTCGCCCAGCTCGGCGTGACTTTCGGGCTTGACCCGGCATTGTTCACCGACAAGAAAGCTCCGTCGATGGTGCGTTTCGACCCGTCCACGGGGGCTATTCTACTGCTGGGGCCTGCGGAATAATTTTTTTATGTGCGATGGAAAGTATCGAACAGCTGACAGCTGAAATCGAGCGCGCAAGCGACGCCGCCGTCCGCGGCGAACTCTTCTTCCGGCGCGGGCGTCTTCGCTGGAAACATCAGGACCGCTCCGGCGCCATCAGCGATTACGGGTGCGCAGCCGAGCTTGCGCCCGAGTGCGGGGCGCGCGAAGCCCTGAGCCAAGCGCGCGAGATAATGGACTTTTTCAACAAGGATATGTATAATCCGTAATTCACTACAGCCGTCCCTGCCAGAACGCAGTCAAATCAAACAGCCCCCCGAAAAGGAAGATACTTTTCGGGGGGCTGCTCTATCAGGCAGGCTCGAATTATATTCGGGCTGCGGGCAGATTATTTATATTCGATTTTTATGAAGTCGACAACGGCGTGGTTGGTGGCGATGTTCATGTTGTTGTTTTCGGGACGGAAGTCGATACGAAGGGTGTGGCGGCCTTTTTTGAGGTCAGCGCTTATTACGTTCGAATATCCCCAGTCGCTCCAGTTTCCGACTCCTCGTGTGGGCATGACAAAGACTCCGACTTTGTTTCCGTCGAGGCTTGCCGTGCGGATGGTGCATTTGTTCTCGGTGTTCACGGGGCCGTTGCCGTTGGCATAGCGGAGGGAGATGTAATATTTGCCGTCGGCGGGCGCGTCGAATGTGATTTCGAGGGGGGCCGAATTGCGGTCGAGTTCAACAAAACCTTCGCCGGTATAGCCGGTCACGGCAGCCTTGGGCGAATAGCTGATTTCGGTCGAAGCGAGCGCGAGGGATTCGCCGGGGCATTGGATAAGGATTGCGGGGAGTGTGCTCATCGGCTCGGAAGCGAAGCCTTCGACGCCGTCGGCGCTTACGCCTATTACCTGATATTCGCCGGGGGCTGAAGCGTCCCACGTGGTGGAGTGGGTGCGTCCGATGCGTTCGCCGTCCTTGATGATGATGTATTCGCCGATATATTCGATGGGATTCCATACGAGGGTTTTGCCTTCGAGACGCGCAATGGGCGTAAGGGGGGCTTTGACGTTGGGCGTGCGGTTTACGCCTACGGGGGCGATATCGTTGTCGGCCATAGTTATGACGATATTTTTCACGCCCTTTGCGTCAGCGGGGATAAAAGGACGCGTCTCCTTGCCGTTGACGGTGAAGCTTCGGATTTCGCTGCCGTAGCCCTTTACGGTGATGTTGAGGGTGGCTTTGCGGTAGGGGAAGTTTTCGAGAGTACGCTCTGCGGCGAGGGTCTTCGGGACGAAGGGCTTGAAGGCGAGGCCATCGTTTTCGAAGTGAATGCCGAAGAGGATTTTGTGAGTGATGGCAAGGTTGCCTGCAAGGCACCAAAGCATGTTGGACGAGTTCAGCTCGGTGGCGATGTCGCCGTTGTCGAGGACGAAGTTTTCTTTATTTGTAGCGAAGAGTGCGGCTGGACGGAAGACAGAACCGATAGCTTCGAGGGTGCCTTCCTCGTTGAGAGCTTTTGCGTTTGCCATAGCCCAGTATGCTCCGACCCAAGGCCAGAGGGCGTTGTTGTGGTATGGCGGCATGTCGGCAATCTGAGGGAAGAAGACTCCGGCGCCGAAGGGCGTGACGGGATTCGAGGCCGAAATCGTGCGAGCGCGTTCGGGCGAGGCCACGTCGTAGAGAATTGCGAGGGATTCGCCGAGGGTTTCCGCGCGAGGGTTAAGGATAAGGTTATTGCGGCCGTAGGTGTACATGCCGTAATATCCCTTTTCGGGCATCCACAGCTGCGTGTTCACGGCGTCTTCGATTCGGCGCGCTTCGGCGAGATATTTTTCGGCCTCATTGCCCTTCTTGGGGCCGAATTCCTTTTCAAGAGAGGCGAGGATGCGGAGGGCCTGCGCGTGGACAATAGATGTGGCGAGGGCCTCGGAGGCGTAGATGTCGGCGGTCTGCATCCAGCGGGGGTGGCTTTGCTCGCGCCAGTCGATAAACGAGGTTTCGCCTTTGACAAGTCCGCCGGGAGTGTTGACTGTCTCGGCGTCGTCGTCGAGCGAACGCTTGATTACGGGGTATATATATCGGAGCCACTCGCGGTCGCCGTTTACCTTATAGAGTTCGTAGGCTGCGAGGGTCCATATTTCGCGGTCGGAACTTACGGGCCAAGCGCCGCCGCTGCCGGTGTCCTGAATGATGCGTCCGAGCGAGTCGACTTTCTTCATAAGAGAAATTTTTGAAGCCTCGGGCTGGAGATATGCCATCGACAGGAGGATTGAATAGCTGACGTCGCGAGTCCACACGCCGGCCCACTCCTTGCCTGTGCGGAGGGTTGTGTCGGGTTCGACGGCGTTGACCATTTCGTCGAGGCCCATGTTGTAGATTGCTTCATGGAGGCGGTTGGGCGTGGAGAGCTTCGGATACGACGAAATGTCGTTTTTGAGGGTCCACTCTTTGTCGACGGGCATGAAGAATCCGGGCTTTGCCGAGTAGGTGCTGACGATGTGTGTCGGCGAGGGGGCCGTGGCCATATATTCGGCCTGACGGATTGTGTCGCCGCTCCACGTGTATGCGTCGGTGGCGACGATTACGTCGGCCGAGGCCGCGTGGGCCGCGAGAGCGGCGGCAGCGAGGATAATGTTGATTTTTGTGTTCATGGGTTTACATTAATATGTTTTTCTGATTATATCATTTCGAGTCGGAGATAGCGTCGGGTTGCTGACGTGACGGGAAAGAGGGCGCTGTTGCGCAGGCCGATGACCCATACGATGCGTCCGTCGCGGGTAAGGAGCCAAGCTTCGCGTTTCTCGGCGGCCGAGAGGCGGGCTTCGGCGAATACGTCGCTGACGAGCTTTGAGCCTCGCATCCCGAAGGGGGTGATGCGGTCGGCGCGGCAGTGGCGGCGGATTTCCCACCGCGGGTTTCCTTCGAGCGCCTCGGCATCGAAGAAGGCCACTCGTCCGGCCACGTCCGGGCGGGGCTCGGAAGCGAAGTCGGCCACGGGCTTTATCTCGACGGAAAAGCGCACGGGGGCGACGACAGGGGCTGTGAGGTCGATGATGCAGGCTTCGTCGCGGGATGCGTCGCCGGCATCAGAGCCGATGCGGAGGATTCCGCGGGAGAGCTCGGCCACGGCAGGGGCGTTCTTTGCGGTGAATACAGCTCCCGAGGAGGCCTCGAGGATATTCGCGGCCTGCGTCATGTTGAAGCCCGAGGGGCGGATAAGCTCCCACAGGGCCATCCGCGCATGAGGGCCGACGGCGGCGTCAAGGGCGCGGAGGTCGATTGTGTCGGGCGCGGGCATGACTTCCCGGCGCAGGCCGTCGACGAGAGTGTCGTAGAGGCCCGTTGCGTCGGCCACCTGCGCGGCCGTGCGGAGGATTCCTGACGCGGCTCCGGGGATAAGCTCTTCCATGAGCGGAAGGATGCGGTTGCGGATGCGGTTTCGGAGGAAGTCGTCGCTGAGGTTTGAGCTGTCGGTAATCCACGCGATGCCCCGGCGAGTGAGGTAGGCTTCAATCCCGGCACGGGAGCACTCGAGGAGGGGGCGGACCACGGGGACGCCCGCGGGACCGTCGTCGCGGCGGGGCTTCATGCCCGCGAGTCCGGCGGGGCCGGTGCCTCGAATGAGGTTGAGGAGCACGGTCTCGGCCTGATCTTCGCGGTGGTGGCCCACAGCGAGAGCCTGAGCGCGCTCGCGGTCGACGAGGTCGGCAAACCAGCGGTAGCGCAGCGAGCGGCAGGCCATCTCGATGCTCTCGCCGGTGGCTTTCACGCGCGCGTCCACGTCGAAATCTTTAATGTAAAGTTCGATTCCGGCGCGGCGGCAGGCGTCGTCGACGGCGCGCATGTCGCGGGTGGATTCGTCGCCGCGGAGGTGGAAATTGCAGTGGGCGGCGCGAACGTCGAATCCGAGTGCGCGGAGGCAAAAAAGTAGTGCGACGGAGTCGGCTCCGCCGCTCACCCCGACCACCACCGGGGGGGCTTCAGGGCCTCGACGGAGGAGGGCATGACTGTCGATAAAGGCGCTTACAGCGGCTTCAAAGGGGTCTGAGAGGGTGTTTTGGGGGTTCTGACAGCAAGTGGAGTCCATAATCTATCACAAAAATAAAGAATATGCTCGAAAAGGGCAAACGAGGCAGAGAAAAAGTAGTAAAAAAGAGAGCACGCAGCGATGCGACATCATGGCATTTCACGGATTTTTTTTGAAATTATTTTGCGAAATGAAAATTTTGATTTATCTTTGCGGCATACTTCCGCCATGAAGCCTTAAACAATACACTGACTCCAAAGAAAAGTTAGAAATAACTTCAAATAAATAAACCCAACTACAAACCCCTTAAATCTCATCATCCCTGTATGAAGAAATTTTACACCCTTCTCGCAGCCGCTGCCACCACAGTAGCCGCTATGGCTTGGGACGCACCCAACCCCATGCCCACCACCATGTATCTCATCGGCGACCCCTGCGATGCCACCAAGGCTGAAGTTCCCGCCAACGCCATTCTCGGCGACCCGACTACCGGCTGGTCGCCCCTCAACGGTATTCCCATGGAAGCCGTGGAAGGTCAGGAAGGCGTGTTCGAAGTGAACATCAAGATTCTCGATCAGGTATGGTTTGCTTTCAATCCCGTTCTTCTCGAGACCGCAAACTGGGACGTATGGAACGCAAGCCGCTACACTCCCGCCGCCAGCGGCGCAGCCGAAGTGGGCGCACAGCCGATGGCCATCGCCGGCAACCCCGACAGCTGGAACATCCCCGCAGGCGACTACAAATTCATCGTTAACGCCGCTACGGGCATCTTCACTGTAGAAGGCAACCTCGTGCGCGAAATCGGCGACGTTTACCTCCGCGGCTCCTTCAACGGCTGGCTCAACGAAGGCACCGACGCCAAGTATCTCTTCACCAAGGTGAGCGAAACTCTCTACACTCTTGATGTAGAAGAAATCGGCGCTTACAGCGTTGAAGGCGAAGGCGAAGCTGCCGTCGAACTCAACGCCTTCAAGATTGGCAACATGAGCTGGGGCTCCAAGTGGACCTCGGGCGACAACCAGATGGCAATCTCGACGCCCTACTTCTACGACGAAACTTCCGACGCCAACATGGGCCTCGCAGAAGCAGCCAAGAACGTGACCATCACGCTCGACCTCGAAGAAGAAACCATCACCATCGCCCCCCAGAGCGCCGGCATCAACGGCGTTGAAGTGGCCGAAGACGGTGAAGCCGTTTACTACAACCTTCAGGGCGTTCGCGTAGCCAACCCCGAAAAGGGCCTCTTCATTCAGGTGAAGGGCGGCAAGGCCGGCAAGGTTATCCTCTAATCTCCGGATACGCATAAAAAGCTATATCAAATCGCCTTCTCCGCGCGGAGAAGGCGATTTTAGTGTATAAAAACGGTCACGAAGGAGTGTTTTTACGCTTTTTTTCGGTTTTTCATACGTTTTTTTTCACAATTCTTGCATGAATTGATATTTTTTTGTACGTTTGCTTTCAATTATTCCATTTACCAAGCATGTCAAGACAAGAAAACGAACTCACGGGGGTCTCGCTCCTCGGCAACACGGGGGTGAAGTATCCGACGGAATATTGTCCGGAGATACTTGAGACCTTCGTGAACAAGCACCCCGACAACGAGTACACGGTGAGTTTCACGTGTCCGGAATTCACGTCGCTGTGCCCCAAGACGGGCCAGCCTGATTTTGCCCGTATCGTAATCTCCTATATCCCTCGCGAGCTGATGGTCGAGAGCAAGAGCCTGAAGCTGTATTTGTTCTCGTTCAGAAACCACGGCGACTTCCACGAAGACTGCGTCAACATCATCATGAAAGACCTCGTCAAGCTGATGAATCCGCGCTATCTCGAAGTCATCGGGCTATTCACACCGCGCGGGGGTATCGCCATCTACCCCTTCGCGAACTACGGCGACCCCGAGCACGAGGAGCTTGCGCGCCGCCGCCGCCACGAAGCCTTCGGGCTCGGAATCGAAGCAATGATGAAATAGGCCGTGCGCCTCCCGGCACCCCATACGTACACACGCAAAGAACATAAGGACAGTGAACAGTAAAAAAGACGCTCTTATGGTGCTCTCCGGAGGGATGGACTCCGTGACGATGCTCCATGAATACGCAGGCCGCATCGAGCTTGCGGTGAATTTCATCTACGGGTCGAACCACAATGCCCGCGAACTCGAATGCGCGCGGCTTCACTGCCGCGAGCTCGGCATCGAGCTTGTCGAAATAGACCTCAGCTTCATCGGCGAGCTCTTCCACAGCTCGCTTCTCGAAGGTGCCGAGGCCATCCCAGAAGGGGAATACGACTTCGACAACATGAAGAGCACGGTGGTGCCCTTCCGCAACGGCATCATGCTTGCGGCCGCCGCCGGGCTCGCCGAAAGCCACGGCCTCAAGACCCTCTTTATCGCCAGCCATGCCGGCGACCACGCACTCTACCCCGACTGCCGCGACAGCTTCGTCAAGGCTATGGCCGGAGCCATTTCGGAGGGCACCTACGAACACATCTCGCTTGAAGCGCCCTATTCGCTCCTGAGCAAGAGCGACATCGCCCGCCACGGCAAAGAGCTTGGCATCGACTACTCGACGACATACTCGTGCTACAAAGGACGGGAGACCCACTGCGGCCGCTGCGGCACCTGCCGCGAACGCCGTGCCGCCCTCGCCGAGGCCGGAATCACTGATACAACAGTCTACTACGACGAGGACGAAGAAACCGAGGGCTGAGCCATAGGCCGCGCAACCGAAATCCGAGTTAATCATAAATCTTCATAATTATCTAACCCATTTAATCTCACATCCCATGCAGGAACTGATTGAAAAAGTAAACGCAGCCTATGAAGCCTTCAAGGCCGACGCTGCCCTCCAAGTTGAAAAAGGCAATAAAGCCGCCGGCACCCGCGCCCGCAAGGCTTCTCTCGAACTCGAAAAGCTCATGAAGGAATTCCGCAAGGCTTCCCTCGACGCCTCCAAGGCTTAAGCGAGCTCGACTCCGCGACACAAACGACAAAAAGGCCGTGACGCACGCGATGCGACACGGCCTTTTTTGTTGCGGGCTTCGAGCGGTGCCTGAGGCCCCGGGCCGGGGCTTCAATCGCATCGTTGCGGCGGCGGAAGCGCGGATTATGAATTAATTTTTGTATCTTTGCGGAAAATTTTGATAAAGCATTCACACACATGGAACTTACGACGCTTACCGCTATCTCTCCTGTCGACGGCCGCTATCGCAGCAAATGCGAGCCTCTGGCCGATTATTTTTCGGAATACGCCCTCATCCGCTATCGCGTCGAGGTCGAGGTGAAGTATTTTCTCGCTTTGTGCGAGATTCCTCTCCCTCAGCTCGCCGGGGTGCCTCAGGAGGCAAAGGATGCGCTGTCAGCGCTCTATGGCCGCGATGTTTTCACCCCCGCGCAGGCCAAGAGAATCAAGGACATCGAAAGCGTGACCAACCATGACGTCAAGGCTGTCGAATATTTCCTCAAAGAAGAGTTCGACCGCCTCGGCCTCGAGAAGTACAAGGAGTTTATCCACTTCGGGCTTACGTCGCAGGACATCAACAACACGGCCGTGCCGATGAGCCTTAAAGAGGCTGTCGACGAGGTGCTTGCCCCTCGCGTCAACGAGCTGATTGAGACACTTGAGGGCATGGCCGGCGAATGGGCCTCCATCCCGATGCTTGCGAAGACCCACGGGCAGCCTGCAAGCCCGACGACTCTCGGGAAGGAAATCGAAGTGTTCGCCTACCGCCTTCGCGAGCAGATGAAGGCTCTCGGGCAGGTGACGGTGAGCGGCAAGTTCGGCGGCGCCACGGGCAATTTCAACGCCCACCGCACGGCTTTCCCCGATATAGACTGGCGCGCCTTCGCCAACAAGTTCCTTTACGAAGACCTCGGCATCGCCCGCGAGCAATGGACGACCCAGATTTCCAACTACGATAATCTCGCGGCCCTCTTCGATGCCTTCCGCCGCATCAACACCATCGTGCTCGACCTCGACCGCGACATGTGGATGTATATCTCGATGGAGTATTTCAAACAGCGCATCAAAGAGGGCGAAGTAGGCTCGTCGGCGATGCCTCACAAGGTGAACCCCATCGACTTCGAGAACTCCGAGGGCAACCTCGGCATCGCCAACGCCGTGCTGGCTCATCTGGCAACGAAGCTGCCGGTGTCGCGCCTCCAGCGCGACCTGACGGACTCGACGGTGCTCCGCAACGTGGGCGTGCCTATGGCCCACATGCTCATTTCGATAGCATCGACGATGAAAGGCCTCGGCAAGCTGATACTCCACCGCGAGAGCATCGACCGCGACCTCGCGGCAATGTGGAACGTCGTGGCCGAGGGCATCCAGACCATTCTGCGCCGCGAAGGCTATCCCCATCCTTACGAAACGCTCAAGGCGCTGACGCGGACGAACGCCGCCGTAACGGCCGAAAGCATCTCGGCTTTTATCGACACACTCGAGGTCAGCGACGCGGTGAAAGCCGAGCTTCGCGCCCTGTCGCCCATGACCTACACGGGCTATACGGTGTGAGCCCCCGCCTGTCACTCTAAAATTTGACCGATTTGCGACACATCATTCACCGTCTGCGACAATTCGCGGACCTCAACCGCGACGGCGCCCTGAAAAGGGGCGCCGCTGCGGTTTTAGTCGTTCTTGCGCTGATGTTTCTGCCGTGGGCGGGGCTTACGCTTTTCAACTCCAAGGGCGAGCCCCGCGAGGCTATCGTGGCGCTGAGCATCCTTGAGAGCGGCAATTGGATTCTGCCGGTCAACTACGGGGGCGACATCCCGTACAAGCCGCCCTTCATGGCGTGGGTGATAGCGGTGCTGTCGGCTGTGTTCAACGGGGGCGTCGTCACGGAATATCTTTCCCGCCTGCCGTCGATGCTTGCCTCTACGGGCATGTGCATGGGGCTGTACGCGTTTGCGTCTCGTGCCCGTGGAGCGCGATTCGGCGCGGTGTGCGCGCTTATATGCGCCACATCGTTCGAGGTGTTCAGGGCCTCGATGGCCTGTCGGCTCGACATGCTTCTGACGGCCTGCATGACGGGGGCTGTCATGCTCATGTTCAAGGCGCGCGAGGACGGCGACAAGGGGCGCAAGGCGCTGTGCTACGGCGGAGCGTGGCTGTTGCTGACATGCGCCACGCTTACCAAAGGGCCTGTCGGCGCCCTGTTGCCTTGCTGTGCCGTAGGGGTGTACCGCCTGCTCAGACGCGACAATTTCGCGGCCGTATTTATCAAAATGCTCGGCGCGGCTCTTGCGGCGCTCGTAATCCCGGCGCTGTGGTACTACAAAGCCTACGAGCTCGGAGGCACCGAATTTCTCGAGCTTGCATACGAGGAGAACATCGGGCGTCTGACGGGGACGATGAGCTACGACTCGCACGTAAAGCCGCTGTGGTATAATTTCGCCACGCTTGCCCTCGGGCTGTTGCCGTGGACGCTCGTGCTTATCGGCTCTCCGGCTATGCGGCCTTGGCGCGGAGTGCGGGAAAGCCTGCGGCGGATGCGCCCCGAGGCTATGCTCGCGCTCGCGACGGCAACGGTGATTTTCTGCTTCTACTGCATCCCGGAGAGCAAACGCAGCGTGTATCTCCTTCCGGTGTATCCGTTTGCATGCTACGGGATTGCGGTGATAGCCACAAGATACGAGAACACGCGGCTGATGCGCGGCTACGCGTGGTTTATGGCCGCGCTTGCGCTTGCCGTGCCGCCTGCGTTTCTGATTCTTGCGGCCGGCGGCACAGCGGGCCTTGCGCCGACTCCGGCGTGGGGAGCGGTAATGGCGCTTGTGCCTGCGGGCGCATCGCTCGGATGGATTCTGAGGCGGCGGCGGGCGGCAACAGCGTCAGCGCTGTGCGCGGCCGGGCTTTACATATTCTACGCGTCGACTGCGATGCCTGCCGCGCTGAACCCTCGGAGCGACGCGCGCATCGTCGGCGAGCTTGAGAGCGCGGCCGAGGCGGGGAAGCTGTACAGCCTTGGCCACGGGCCGGGCGAGCGGCTTTACACGCTCAATTTTTATCTCGGCGACCGCCTGCGCGCGCTGCCGTCGACCGAGGCCGCCTCGGGCATAGAGAGCGACGCCTCGATCCTGCTCCTGACGCCCGCCGACACGAGCGCTCTTCAGGCGCTGGGCTACGAGACCCGTATGCTCCTGCCGCGCAGTTGCGACCACCGCCGGGAGCTCTACATAGCCCGTCGCCCTGACGCCGCCTCCGCAGACGGCGTCGGACGCTGAAAATGTGTAAAAAAATATACGGATTTTTTTCTTTAATTTGGCAAAAAGCGCTAAATTTGCAAAACGAATAGCCGTGCGCCCGCAGGGGTGCTTCTTTTCCACGTAAAAACTACTACAAATAATATTAATCTTCAAACACTCATCCTATGTGGTTAACAAGCTCATCTATAGGACGTAAGTTCGTGATGGCAATCACGGGCGTCTGCCTCGTCCTATTCGTAACTTTTCACGTGTTGATGAATTCTGTGGCACTGCTCTGGCCGGTGGCTTACAACATGATTTGTGAGTTCCTCGGCGCCAACTGGTACGCACTGGTTGCATCTATGGGCCTCGCCGCACTTTTTATCCTTCACATCATCTATGCCCTGTGGCTTACGGTGCAGAACCGCCGCGCCCGCGGCACTGACCGTTATCAGGTCAACAGCCGTCCGCCTCAGGTGGAATGGTCGTCGAAGAACATGCTCGTTCTCGGCATCGTCGTCCTTGCCTTCCTCGTAGTGCACATGACCCAGTTCTGGGCCAAGATGCAACTTCAGGAGCTTGTGTCGCACGAGCTGACGTCGCTTCCTGAAGTAGCCGGCGTGCCCGCCTCCCCCGCTATGGGCACCCTCTTTATCCAGCTTGCTTTCCAGCAGTGGTGGACTCCCGTGGTCTACATCATCGGCTTCGTGGCCCTTTGGTTCCACATGAACCACGGCTTCTGGTCGATGTTCCACACCATCGGCTGGAACAACACCACGTGGATGAGCCGCCTCAAGAGCATCTCCTGCTGGTGGACGACGATTGTGGTGCTTCTTTTCACGGCACAAGCTATCGTGTTCACGGTTCGCGCACACGCCAACTACTACACGACCAACTATGAACTTCAGGAGCAGTACGGCGAGTTCTGGAACGACCGCGCCGAGGCTCTCACCGAAGACTTCGAAGCCGCCGCTCAGAAAGCGATGTCGGCCGTAGACGAAGGCGACATGGCCGCCATGCAGAAGGCTCAGATCAACTTCTTCGTAGAGAAGGCCCCCGCTTATGTCGAAGAGGCTCAGCGCATCGTCGAGCTGTCGAAGAAGCAGTGCCCTCAGGTAAGCATCAAGGCCGTGAACAACCTCAGCCGCTTCGCCCAGCAGCTTGAGCAGCAGATCGGCTACGCCAAGCAGCTTGCCCCCCAAGAACCCGAAACCACCAACGAATAACAACTCAGAGATATGGCAAAAGAACTCAACCTCGAGGGTATGATTGATTCGACCCCCATCATGCAGGATTTCGCCGACATCGAATCCGCCGCTCTGCCGGAGTATCAGATCGACTCCAAGATACCTGAAGGTCCTATCGCTGAGAAGTGGACCAACTACAAGGCACACCAGAAGCTCGTAAACCCCGCCAACAAGCGCAACCTCGACATCATCGTCGTGGGCACCGGCCTTGCCGGCGCATCGGCCGCATCGACACTCGGCGAAATGGGCTTCAACGTATACAACTTCTGCATTCAGGACAGCCCCCGCCGCGCGCACTCGATTGCCGCACAGGGCGGTATCAACGCAGCGAAGAACTATCAGAACGACGGCGACTCGGTGTACCGCCTGTTCTACGACACGGTAAAGGGCGGTGACTTCCGCTCGCGCGAAGCCAACGTGTATCGTCTCGCCGAAGTGTCGAACAACATCATCGACCAGTGCGTCCAGCAGGGCGTGCCCTTTGCGCGCGAATACGGCGGCCTTCTTGCCAACCGTTCGTTCGGCGGCGCACAGGTGAGCCGCACGTTCTACGCCAAGGGCCAGACGGGCCAGCAGCTCCTCCTCGGTGCATACTCGTCGCTTAACCGTCAGATTCAGAAGGGCACGGTTCGCTCGTTCAACCGCCGCGAGATGCTCGACGTCGTAATCATCGACGGCCGTGCGCGCGGTATCATCGTCCGCAACCTCGTGACGGGCGAAATCGAGCGCTACGCCGCTCACGCCGTTGTACTTGCCACGGGTGGCTACGGACGCGCCTTCTTCCTCAGCACGAACGCTATGGGCTGCAACGGCTCGGCCGCTATCCAAGCCTTCCGCAAGGGCGCTTACCTCGCCAACCTCGCCTTCACGCAGATTCACCCGACGTGTATCCCCGTTCACGGCGAAGACCAGTCGAAGCTTACGCTGATGAGCGAATCGCTCCGCAACGACGGCCGCATCTGGGTTCCGAAAAAGAAAGAAGACGCCGAAGCTATCCGCGCCGGCAAGAAGAAACCCACCGATATCCCCGACGAAGACCGCGACTTCTATCTCGAACGCCGCTACCCGGCCTTCGGTAACCTTTGCCCCCGCGACATCGCTTCGCGCGCAGCCAAAGAGCGCTGTGACGCAGGCTACGGCGTAGGCACGGGCAACGCCGTATATCTCGACTTCAAATATGCCATCCAGCGCCTCGGCGAGGATGTGGTCCGCGACCGCTACGGAAACCTCTTCGACATGTATCAGATGATTTCCGACGACAACCCCTACGAGACGCCGATGATGATATTCCCGGCCTCGCACTACACGATGGGCGGTATCTGGGTCGACTACGAACTTCAGACGTCGATCAAGGGTCTCTTCGCAATCGGCGAGTGCAACTTCTCGGACCACGGCGCCAACCGCCTCGGTGCTTCGGCCCTCATGCAGGGTCTTGCCGACGGCTACTTCGTACTTCCCTACACGATGCAGAACTACCTCAGCGACCAGATCAAGGTGCCGCACTTCAAGACCGACGCTCCCGAATTCGACGAAGCCGAGAAGGGCGTTCGCGCACGCATCCAGCGTCTGATGGACATCAAGGGCACCAAGAGCCCGGACGAAATCCACAAGCGCCTCGGCCATGTGATGTGGAATCTCGTGGGCATGGGCCGCACGCTCCAGAGCCTCGTGAAAGCCGTTGACGAAATCGAAGCCGTGAAGAAGGAATTCTACACCGACCTCCGCATCGTGGGCAAGGCCGATGACCTCAACACCGAGCTTGAAAAGGCACTTCGCCTTGAAGACTTCCTCGAAATGTCGCGCATGATGGCCATCGACGCCCTCAACCGCAACGAAAGTTGCGGCGCACACTTCCGCGAAGAGTATCAGACGGCCGACGGCGAAGCCGCCCGCCGCGACGACAAGTACATGTACGTGTCGTGCTGGAAGTACACCGGCGACAACGAGAAGCCCATCCTCCTGAAGGAGCCCCTGAAGTACGAGGCAATACAGGTACAGACCCGCAACTATAAGTCCTAATCCTTCTCAAACAGCACCAAAATGGAACATACAATAAGCGTAAATCTGAAAATCTGGCGTCAACGCGGTCCGAAGGAGAAAGGCCAGTTCGTCAACTACCACCTCGACAACGTGAGCACGGGGAGCTCTTTCCTTGAGATGCTCGACATGCTCAACCAGCAGCTCGTAGAGCGCGGCGAAGAACCCGTAGTGTTCGACAGCGACTGCCGCGAAGGCATCTGCGGCATGTGCTCGCTTTATATCAACGGTCATCCCCACGGCCCGGTGCAGGGCATCACGACGTGTCAGCTGCACATGCGCAAATTCAACGACGGCGACACCATCACCATCGAGCCTTGGCGCTCGGCGGCGTTCCCCGTGATCCGCGACCTTATGGTCGACCGCAACGCCTTCGACAAAATCCAGCAAGCCGGCGGCTACGTGTCGTTTAACTGCGGCGGCGCACAGGATGCCAACAACCTGCCGATTTCGAAGGAAGTAGCCGACGTGGCTATGGACTCGGCCACTTGTATCGGTTGCGGCGCCTGCGTTGCAGCGTGCAAGAACGGCTCGGCCATGCTCTTCGTATCGGCCAAGGTGAGCCAGTTTGCCCTCCTGCCGCAAGGTCAGGTAGAGCGCAAGCGCCGCGCCCGCGCAATGGTTGCGAAGATGGACGAACTCGGCTTCGGCAACTGCACCAACACTGGTGCGTGCGCCGCCGAGTGCCCGAAGAACATTTCGCTCAGCAACATCGCCCGCCTCAACCGCGAGTTTATCTGCGCCAAGTGCTCGGACTAAACACGCAGGCAAGATAAGACAAATATTTCAGAAACCGTCGGCTACGGATTTTCCGCAAGCCGACGGTTTTGTTTTCGCTTGGCACTCGATTTCACGTCGCGGCTATCCATATGCAAACAAAGGTGCAATTTCCGCAACTTTTTTTGCAGCTTTGTATTATTTTACTACATTTGCGCAGGACAACAGTTTGATTGAAACTCAGACCAACCCACCATTTTATATGAAAGAACAAGTTCAAGAATATATTCCCGGGCGCGAATAGATTTAACGTTTCGAACTGCGAGAGAAATCACTCGACAGCATAGTAATCAATATTAATCAAATAAACAAAGCCGCCAAATCGTATGAAAATCTTAAATCACATTATAATACTCCTTGTTACAGGTGTATTGACTATCGGAGGATTGTTCGCGCTGACCTCATGCGGAGAAGACCTTCCCGATGCGCCCGAGGAAGAACCGACTGAAACGCCGGGCAGTGCAGACGAGCCCGGGGCAGAAAAACCCGAAGAGCCGTCGGCCCCTATTGTCAAGAGCAGGGACATCAATCTTACGGTCGCCGAGGAATCACTCGCCGAAGCGACTATAGCCAATTCGTTCAGATTGCTGCGTCTGCAGAGCGAAATCGAGCGCAAAAATTCGGCGCCTGAAGTAAACATCATGATTTCGCCCCTGAGCCTCTCATGGGCACTCTCTATGGTTGCAAACGGGGCTGCCGGCGAGTCGCAGGCCGAGATTATCCGCGGGCTTGGCTACGACGGGCATTCAATGGCCGAAATAAACGATTATTTCCATAAACTCTACGGCGAGTTAAGAAGCCTCGATGAATACTCGACGCTCAACATCGCCGGCTCGCTTTGGTTCAGAAGCGACATGAAGCCCTATGTTTCCGAGAGCTTTGCAAAGTGCCTTTCTGAGAAGTATTATGCTCCGGTGGATTTTGTAAGGTCGTTTGAGACGGAGGAGACAAGACTTGCCATTAACAACTGGTGTGCCGGCACAACTGACGGCTTCATAAAGGAGCTGATTAAAGAAAGCCTCCCCGACGATCTTTTCTTATTTCTTGCCAACGTGCTTTACTTCAAAGGTCAATGGGCTTGTCCGTTCGACACAAAAATGACAAAAGAGGCCCCCTTCTACAACGAGGACGGGAGCACTTCCACCGTGCGGATGATGAACTCCGAGGAAATGAGTTTTGAAGAAGCCGCGGGAGATGGCTTCCATGCGCTGAAACTGCCTTATGGCAATCAAGCATTCTCGATGACGATTGTGCTGCCGGACAAGGGTCTGGAGCTTGACGACTGTCTGGAACGCATGGAGGCCGGGGCGACCGCCCTCACCGCTCTTGCAAAGGGCGAGGGCTGGCACGGCACCCATATCGTGAGCCTACCTGCTTTTGAAACCGAATATGAATGCAATTTCGAAGATGTGATATCAGACAATCTATCTATCAGAAAAATATTCGACAAGGACGAAGCCGACTTATCATCGATGTTCGACGTATCGAAAATGAATGACAAGCGTAGTCTGAACTATCCGACTCAAGTCTGCAAGATTGCCGTAGACGAGAAGGGCACGGAAGCCGCAGGCGTCACAGTGATTACAGGAGCCGAGACTGTCAACGGCAATCTCTACTTCACTGTCGACCGTCCCTTTGTGTTCGTCATCAGCGAGCGCAGCACGGGGCTGCCGATATTCATGGGACGTGTGACGGCTCTTTGAGCCGATACGCTGTATCGGAATCCAACCATTTTCAGACCCCGTTCCCCCGACATTTGTTATCGTCGCGGGGAACCGGGTCTGAAACATCCGTAACCGGGGGCGGTGCGATGTTTTCGACCGGGACGTGGCGGGGCGAATTTTTTTGTCGTATTGTTGGATGCAATTGCGGAAATTTTTCTTAAATTTGCAAAATGAAAGCGGAATGAAGTTCCGCAAACGTTTCAGCCGTATTTTCAATTACCTAATTAACGATACACACTATGTCAAAAGTTACAGTCGTAGGCGCCGGCAATGTAGGCGCAACATGTGCAAATGTGCTGGTGACCAATCAGGTTGCCGATGAAGTTGTTCTTCTGGACATCAAGGAAGGCGTAGCCGAAGGCAAGGCTATGGACATCATGCAGACAGCGTCGATTCTGGGTACGAACACCCGTCTTACGGGCGTGACGAACGACTATGCGATGACCGAAGGCTCCGACGTCGTAGTAATCACATCGGGTATTCCCCGCAAGCCGGGCATGACCCGCGAAGAACTCATCGGCGTAAACGCAGGCATCGTCAAGAGCGTGGCCAGCAGCATCCTCGCCCACTCTCCGAACGCCGTTATCATCTGCGTGTCGAACCCCATGGACACGATGACCTATCTTCTTCACAAGGAAATGGGCCTTCCGAAGAACCGCATCATCGGCATGGGCGGCGCCCTTGACAGCGCACGCTTCAAATATTTCCTGAGCCTCGCACTTGGCGCAAACGCCACTGAAGTCGAGGGCATCGTAATCGGCGGCCACGGCGATACGACGATGATTCCCCTGACGCGCTATGCCGCTTACCGCGGTCTTCCGGTGAGCACACTCCTTCCGGCCGAACAGCTGGAGAAGGTTGCCGCAGACACGATGGTTGGCGGCGCCACGCTGACGAAGCTCCTCGGCACGTCGGCATGGTACGCTCCCGGTGCAGCTGCCGCACAGGTTGCAGGCGCCGTGCTCCACGACCAGAAGAAGCTTATCTCGTGCTCGGCTCTTCTCGACGGCGAATACGGCGAGAAGGACCTTTGCATCGGTGTTCCCTGCATCCTCGGCAAGGGTGGTATCGAGAAAATCGTTGAATTCGACCTCAACGAAGAAGAAAAGGCACTCTTCCACAAGAGCGCCGAGGCTGTCCACAAGACCAACGCCGCCCTCTCCTGCTAATCAAGGGCTATAAACGACAAAGGCCGGTCGAACTTGCGGCCGGCCTTTGTTGTTACTCATACACGAACTAAAACTAAACAGTTTACGACATGAAGAAGATATTTTATGTGCTTTGCGGCGCCGTTATGGCGCTTGCCGCAGGCGCGTGCGGCGGCAAATGCGACAACGCCGGAGCGAACGGCGGCGAGGGTGAAGTGATTGTATCGCCCAAGGCCGGTGCGGACGGCATCGTCACGCTTACCGAAGGCGACTATTACACTCCGGGCAAGCCCGTGGACCGCCTTACAATCATTGATTTCGGCGCCGTGTGGTGCGGCCCCTGCCGCCAGTTCAAGCCTGTGTTCCACGAGGCGGCGAAGAAGTTCGAGGGCAAGGCTACGTTTGTGGCCGTCGATATCGACTCTCTGCCTCAGATGATGAGCGACTTCGAGCTTGAGGCCGCCGTGCCGACGGTGCTCTTTATCCGTCCTGACGGCTCGCGCACGTCGTATCTCGGCACTGCCGACCTGATGCCTTACGAGAAGTTTGCGGCTCTTATCGAGCAGCAGCTTGAGATGAAATAAAACCTGAGCCGCGCCCTCCCCGGGATTTGTCCGTGTGAGGCCGCGGCGCCGCCCTGAACCCGAGACAGCAAGAGATGGTCGCACCGACAGTGACAGTCATCATCCCGGCCTACAATGCCGAGCGCTTCCTTGAGGAGGCGCTCGCATGTGTCTACGCGCAGACGATGCGCGACTTTGAGCTTGTGGTGGTTGATGACGGCTCGACGGACGCCACCGGGGCGATATGCGACCGGGCGGCGGCGGCCGACGCCCGCGTGCGCGCGGTGCATACGGCCAATGCGGGCGTGTCGGCGGCGCGGAATCTCGGGCTTGAGCAGGCGCGGGGTCGTTGGATTTTCTTCATGGATGCCGACGACCTGATGCCTCCCGATGCGCTGGCCACGCTGCTGGAGGCGGCCGAGGCGGAGGGGGCTGAGCTGAGTATGGCGCCGTTTGCCGCATTCAGCGACAAAGCTCCGCGAACGGTGGGACGAGGCGGCGGCCGACGGCGGCTCATGACGGGCCGCGAGGCCGTTGAGGCCGGGATGTATCAGCGCGGTCTCGACCCCGGGCCGTGGGGCAAACTCTACGCCGGAAAGCTGTGGGACGGAGTGCGTTTCCGCGAGGGTATCCGCTACGAGGACCTTGACGTGTTCTACCGCGTGTGGATCAGGGCGCACAAAGTTGTTTTCTCCGAGAGGCCTTTGTATTTTTACCGTCAGCACGACGGAAGTTTCATCCATCGCTTCACGCGCGAGCGTCTGGATGCGCTGGATGTGACGGACCGCATGGCCGACTGGGCCGCGGCTGACCATGCCGAGCTTTTCCCTGCGGCCCGCGACCGCCGGATGAGCGCGCATTTCAATATCCTTCTGCTGATGTATAAGAACGGCGTGAGGCTCCCGGAGGTCGAGAAGCGCTGTGTCGACGTCATCGCAGATTCGGCTCCGGCGTCGGTGTGCAACGGCCGCGTGCGACTCAAGAACCGTCTTGGCGCACTCGCCTATATCCTCGGCGGGCGAAAGGCCCTCCGGCTTATGAGCCGATTTATAAAGAACTGACAAGGGGGCGAAGGCCGATGCGCCGCCGCTCCTACATTTTTTTAATAAAACCTAATATGAAACTCTCCGCCATACACGAAAATATTTTCAGGCGTCTCGGCATCGACCGCCTCAATGCGATGCAGCTTGCCACGAGCGAGTTTTCGCTTCCGGGGAAGCTGATGCTCCTTGCGCCGACGGGTTCGGGCAAGACGATTGCATTTGTGATTCCGCTGCTGAAGGCGCTGAAGTCGCCGCAGGGCCATGTGCAGGCCGTAGTCATGGCGCCGAGCCGCGAACTGGTGCTCCAGATTGCCGAAATCATCCGCAGTGTGGCCGGCCCGGATTACAAGACCACGGCTTTCTACGGAGGCCATTCGATGCAGGAAGAACAGCGCTCGGTAGAGGGCGGCATCCCGGACATCGTCGTGGCAACTCCGGGTCGCCTGCTCGACCATCTGAGACGCGGAAGTCTGAGCTTGCACGAGGTGCGCACGCTTGTTCTGGACGAGTTCGACAAGAGTCTTGAACTCGGATTCCGCGACGAGATGAGCCGCGTCGCAGGTCGGATGCGCGGAGTAGAGACGCTGATACTGACGTCGGCCACGGCCATAGCCGAGCTCCCGGACTTTGTTCCGGCCAAGGGCCTGCGCGATCTTGATTTCCGCGGCAAAGGAGAGGCCGCTCCGCTACCCCGCCTGAGGGTTCACAGCGTTGCATCCGACAAGAAGGACAAACTTGAGGACCTTGACTTGCTGCTGCGTCAAATCACGACCGACAGCGGGGGCGAGGCCGTGCGGACGATGGTGTTTGTCAACCACCGCGAGAGCGCCGAGCGAGTGTATAATTATCTCATACGCGAGGGCTATCCGGCGGCTTTGTATCACGGCGGGCTTGAGCAAGCCGACCGCGAGAAAGCCGTGGCGATGTTCGGCAACGGGTCTGCCCCGGTGCTTGTGTCGACCGACCTCGGAGCCCGCGGCCTCGACGTCGACGGCGTGGGTGCCATCGTGCACTATCACCTTCCGCTTCAGGCCGAGACGTGGACCCACCGCAACGGGCGCACGGCACGCATGGGTGCGGAGGGCGACGTCTATGTGCTGCTTGCGCCCGAAGAGGCCACGCCTGAGTTTGTCGACGCCGACCTGACCGATGCCTTGGAGCTTGCGCCGACGCCCGGAGCAGTGCCCGCGGCGCGGATGCAGACGCTCCACGTCAACGCCGGGCGCAAAGACAAAATCTCCAAAGGCGACATCGCCGGCTACTTCATGAAGCAGGCCGGCCTCCGCCCCGACGAGCTCGGAGCCATCGAGCTAAAAGACCATCAGGCCTACGTGGCCGTCCCTGCGGGGCGCGGGCGCGAAATCATAGCCGCTCTTGCCCCGCACAAGTTGAAAAACAAGAAGGTAAGAGTGACTCAGCTAAGATAAGACACACACGATATGACACAAAAGAAAGAAATCCCCGTGCTTTTGCTCACGGGCTATCTCG
The DNA here is from genome assembly GCA_910584905.1 of uncultured Muribaculaceae bacterium. Taxonomy (GTDB): domain Bacteria; phylum Bacteroidota; class Bacteroidia; order Bacteroidales; family Muribaculaceae; genus CAG-873. The sequence continues at coordinate 10,335 of CAJUCQ010000031.1, read as the reverse complement.
GGAGCGGCAAAACCACGCTGCTCAACCGCATACTCACCAATCGCCGCGGCATCCGCTTTGCCGTGGTGGTGAACGACATCGGCGAGGTGAACATCGACGCTACCCTCATTCAGAAGGGCGGCATCGTCGGCGGCGAAGGAGCCGACGACCTCGTGGCGCTTCAGAACGGTTGCATCTGCTGCACGCTCAAACAGGACCTCATCCGCCAGCTGACGGAGCTGTGCGCCGAAGGACGCTTCGACTATATTGTCATCGAGGCAAGCGGCATCTGCGAGCCGGCACCCATAGCGCAGAGCATCTGCGCCATCGAGGCCATGAGCGCCGCCACGAGCGAAGAGCCGCTTCCGCGGCTTGACTGCATAGCGACGGTTGTCGACGCGCTCAGGCTTGAAAGCGAATTCGCCTCGGGCGACGCTCTTCGGCGCAACGACATCGACGACGAAGATATCGAAAATCTTATCATCGAGCAGATTGAATTCTGCAACATCATACTTCTGAACAAAATTTCGGAGGTCAGCCCTGAAGCAGCATCGCGGATTAAGGCTGTAATCCGCGCCCTGCAGCCCAAGGCACGCATCCTCGAATGCGACTACGCCGACGTGGAGCTTGACAGCCTGCTTTACACGGGCCTTTTCGACTTCGAAGATGTGGCGACGTCGGCGACGTGGATTCAGGAGATGGAGCGCCCGGCCACAGACGCCGAGGAAAACGAGGCTCACGAGAAAAGCCACCACGACCACGGCCACGACCACCACGAGCACGAGCACCACGACTGCGAAGCGCACGGCTGCGACGGCCATCATCACCACCACCATCACCACCACGACGGCGAGGGCGAGGCGGAAGAATACGGGATAGGCACATTTGTCTACTATCGGCGCGGGCCTTTCGACCTCAACCGCTTCGACTATATGGCCTCGAAATGGCCCGCGGAAATCATCCGCACGAAGGGTCTTGTCTACTTCAGCAACAACCGCGACATGTCGTATCTATTCGAGCAGGCCGGAGTGCAGAAAAACATCAGGGAGGCGGGCTACTGGTTCGCTACGGCACCACAGGAGCAGATCAGCGACATGCTCCGGCGCGACGCCCGCCTGCGGGCCGACTGGGACCCCGTCTACGGCGACCGCATGGTGAAGCTCGTCATTATCGGCCGCGACATGGACCGCGAAGCCATCACGCGCGCGCTCGACGACTGCCTCGCGTAAGCGTATAAAACACCCTGAAAGCGAACCCGGCGTAAAACGCGGGGATACTTTCGGGGTGTTTGTTTGCGGGACGGGATTTTTTTTGTATTTTTGTTTTTTCATAAGCAAGTCATACATTCCATCTATGAAGGAGAAATATCTTGTAAGCGGGGGCGCGGGATTTATCGGCGCCAATTACGTGCAGATGCTTGCCTCGCGCGCGGATGCGCCTGAAATCACGGTAGTCGATGCCCTGACGTACGCGGGTAATCTCGAAAACATTTCCGACGAAATCGAGCGCGGCGAGGTCCGTTTTGTCCACGCCGACATCCGCGACGTCGAGGCAATGTGGCGGCTGATGAGCGAAGTCCGTCCCGACGTTATTGTCCATTTCGCCGCCGAGAGCCACGTTGACCGCAGCATCGACGGCCCGACGCCTTTTGTGCTGACCAACATCTGCGGGTCTCAGACACTTCTGGAATGCGCCCGGCGTCTTCGGGCCGAGGAGAAAGCTTCCGGGCAGACGCCTTCGTTGCGCAGGTTTGTGCACGTCAGCACCGACGAGGTGTACGGACATCTTGCCATTGACGCTCCCGAAGGGCGCGGACTGGGGATGGAACTTGCCGGGCGTCTCGGACGGTCGGAAGAACCCGTGGCCTACGGAAGCGAGGTGTTCACGGAGTCGACGCCGCTCGACCCGACGTCGCCCTACTCGGCATCGAAGGCCTCGTCCGACATGATGGCCCTTGCTTATTTCAGGACATTCGGTCTGCCCGTGAGCGTGACGCGCTGCAGCAACAACTACGGCCCATATCAGTTCCCCGAAAAGCTTATTCCGCTGATGATAAACAATATCCTTGAAGGGAAGACACTCCCGATCTACGGCGAGGGGCTGAACGTGCGCGACTGGCTCCACGTCGATGACCACTGCCGCGCCATCGACGCCGTGATAGCCCGCGGGGAGGCCGGCGAGGTCTACAACATCGGGGGCTTCAACGAGCGCCGTAATATCGACCTCGTGCGCGAACTTATATCCACCGTGCGCGAACTCGTCAGCGAGGATGCCCGCTATGCAGCCCTGAGCGCCATTGCGCCTGAAGATATCAACGACAGCCTCATCCGCTTTGTCGGCGACCGCCCCGCTCACGACGCGCGCTATGCCATCGACTCGACGAAGATAATGGATTCGACCGGGTGGCGCCCGCTGACGGATATTGCCCGCGGAGGCCTGCGGGAAACCGTGCGGTGGTATCTCGACAACCGCGGCTGGGTTGAAAAAATCGTCAACGGCGACTATCGCAATTATTATAGCAAAATGTATTCGAGCCGATGAAAGGAATAATTCTTGCCGGAGGTTCGGGCACGCGCCTCTACCCGACGACCATAGGCGTGTCCAAGCAGCTTCTCCCGGTCTATGACAAGCCGATGATTTACTATCCGCTGTCGGTGCTGATGCTTGCGGGGATACGCGAAATCATGATTATCAGCACGCCTGAGGACCTGCCGGGATTCCGTCGGCTCTTCGGCGACGGGCATCTCCTCGGCCTTGAGCTTCATTATGCCGAGCAACCTCGCCCGGAGGGGCTTGCGCAGGCATTTCTTATCGGACGTGATTTTATCGGCGACGATGCCGCGTGTCTCGTTCTCGGCGACAACATATTTTACGGGCAGGGGTTTACGGGCATGCTTGCCCAAGCCCTCCGCGACGCCGAGACTTCGGGGCTTGCGACAATATTCGCCTACCCCGTGACGGACGCGCGGCGCTACGGCGTCGTGACGCTCGACGTCAAGACCGGACGCCCGGTGCGGATTGTTGAAAAGCCGGAGGTCCCGGAGAGCAACATGGCCGTGACGGGGCTTTATTTTTATCCGTCAGGGGTTGCCGACGAGGCCGCGAAGGTGCGCCCGTCGGCGCGTGGCGAGCTTGAAATAACGACGCTCAACGAGCAGTATCTCGCGGCAGGACTCCTGCGGGCACAGTGCTTCGGGCGCGGATTTGCATGGCTTGACACGGGGACAGTCGACTCGCTGATGGAGGCGTCGGCATTTATCGAGGCCATCCAGAAGCGTCAGGGGCTGAAGGTCGCGGCAATCGAGGAGGTAGCCTACCGCCGGGGCTTTATCAGCCGCGAGGAGCTTAACGCCCTTGCCACTCCGATGCTGAACAACGATTACGGACAATATCTGAAAGCACTCGCCGATGAAGGATTCACACGCTGAAGGCCACGGGCCGGGGCGGCTTGTGGGGCTGCCGGTTATTTCGGACCCGCGGGGATGCCTGTCGTTTCTTCAGGCGGCGGGCGGCGCGGTGCCGTTCGCGATAGAACGTGTCTACTGGATATACGACATGCGCGGCGAGCGCAAGCCCGCAGGCCGGGCGCTCAAGCGAAGCGACGAACTGCTTGTGGTCCTGAGCGGGAGCTGCGACGTGCGCCTCGACGACGGCGCGGGCCGGGAAGCCGTCTATCGGCTGACACGCCCTACGTCCGGGCTTCTCATCCCGGCCGGGACTTGGCGGGAAATCGACGAGCCGTCGACGAACACCGTAGTGCTGGTGCTGGCCTCCGGCGCCTACGACAGCGACGAGGTTGTGCGCGACCGTTCGGAATTTATAAAACTTAAGAACTCATGAGTATCAACGCCCACACAAGCGCCTCGACAGGCGACTGCCGCATCGTGAGCCTCGAGCGCTTCGGCGACCTCGCCGGGACGCTTTCGGTGGTTGAAAACGGGTCTGCGTCGCCGCTCGGCTACGACGTGCGGCGCGTGTATTATCTCTTTGACGTCCCGGCGCAAGCTTCGCGCGGCGGCCACAGCCACCACGAGCAATCGGAATTTCTTGTCGCCGTGTCGGGGAGCTTCGATGTGACGCTCGATGACGGGGCGACGCAGACCGTGCACCGCCTCAACCGCCCCGACCGCGGCTTGCTGATAAAGCCGGGGATATGGCGCACAATCGATAATTTTTCGGCCGGAGCGGTGTGTCTGGTGCTTTCGTCGGGAGTCTATGACGAAAGCGACTACGTGCGCTCATACGACGAGTTCATGACCCTTAGCGCCGGCAAACGATGAAAAAGCGATATGAATTTCTCAATCTCGGGGCGGTCAACGCGCCTTATATGCCCGAGATAGAACGCGCCATAGGGCGCGTGCTGGCCTCGGGGCGCTATGTCGGCGGCCCCGAGAACGACGCATTCGAGCAGATGCTGGCCTCTATGACCGGCAAGGGCCTGAGGGCTGTCGGAGTCAGCAACGGGCTGGACGCCCTTCGGCTGATTTTCCGCGGCTATATCGCCCTCGGGCGTCTGCGCCCCGGCGACGAGGTGATTGTGCCGTCGAACACGTATATCGCCTCGGTGCTTGCAGTGACCGATGCGGGACTTACGCCTGTGCTTACCGACCCCGACCCGCAGACTATGAACCTCTCGGCCGAAGGGCTGAGGCGCGCGCTCAGCCCCCGCACACGGGCCGTGCTGACGGTGCACCTCTACGGACGCCCGGCATGGGACGCCGAGATGGAGGCCATAGCGCGCAGCCACGGGCTGACAGTGGTCGAGGACAACGCGCAGGCCATCGGCGCCGTGGCGGCGGAAGGAGCCTTCACGGGCGCGCTCGGCGACGCGGCCGCCTTCAGTTTCTATCCTACCAAAAATATCGGCGCCCTCGGCGACGCCGGGGCTGTGGTCACGGCGGATGCCGAGCTTGCGAATACCGTGCGCGCCCTCGCCAATTACGGCAGCCGCGAGCGCTACCGCAATGAATACGCAGGTTTCAACTGCAGGCTCGACCCCGTTCAGGCGGCCGTGCTTGCAGTGAAACTCCCTCATCTTGAAGAAGAAAACCGCCGCCGCCGCGAGCTCGCCGACATCTACCTGACAGAAATCCGCCATCCGGGGATAATCCTGCCCGAAAAGCCTTCACGCGGGACGCACGTGTGGCATCAGTTTGTGGTGCGCACGGCCGACGGCATCGACCGCGACGCCTTCCGCGCCTATCTCGCATCGGAGGGCGTGCAGACCGACGTCCATTATCCTACTCCCCCCCACCGCCAGAGATGCTACGCAGAGCTGTTTGCCGGGAAGGACTATCCCGTGGCCGACGCGCTGAGCGCCACGGTCGTGAGCCTGCCGATTTCGAGCTGTACAAGCCCGACGGACGCGCGCGCCATCTCCGCTATCATCAACCGCTACACCACTGATAAAATATGACCAAAGAGCGCCGCAAAGCCCTCTACCACACATTCGGGTGCAAACTCAACTTTGCCGAGACGGCAACCGTGGAGCGTCTCTTCAAAGAACAGGGAATCTCCACCACCGACGGGCGCACGGAAGCGCCCGACATCATTGTCGTGAACACGTGTTCGGTCACGGAAGAAGCCGACCGCAAGTGCCGCCGCGCCATCCGCTCATTCCATAAACGCTGGCCCGAGGCCGATATTCTCGTCACGGGCTGCTACGCCCAGCTGAAGCCTGCCGAAGCGGCGTCGCTTCCGGGGGTTGCCGTGGTGGCGGGGACCAACAGCAAACTCGAGCTTCTGCGTTTCCTCGACAGCCGCGGCAGTTGCGGCGAGGTGACGACCGTCGCACCCGAGGCCAAAAGCCTGCGGGAGTTCATGCCCTCGTGCTCGCGCGGCGACCGCACACGCTACTTCCTGAAAGTTCAGGACGGTTGCGACTACTGGTGTACTTACTGCACGATACCCTTTGCCCGCGGGCGGTCGCGCTCGGCGAGCATCGACGAACTCGTGCGCATGGCCGAAGGTGTAGCCGCCGAGGGGGGCAAGGAAATAGTGCTCACGGGCGTCAACATCGGCGACTTCGGGAAGGGTCGCGCAGACACGTTCTTCGACCTCGTGAAAGCACTTGACGCCGTCGAGGGCATCGAGCGCTACCGCATATCGTCGATTGAGCCTAACCTTCTGACTGATGAAATAATCTCGTTCACGGCGGAGTCGCGGCGCTTTATGCCCCACTTCCACGTTCCGCTCCAAAGCGGCTCCGACGCTGTGCTCGCGCTGATGCGCCGCCGCTACGACACGGCATTTTTCGGGCGCAAAATCGCGGCAATCCGCGAAGCCGTGCCCGATGCATTCATCGGCATCGACCTGATGGTGGGCGCCCGGGGCGAAAGCGCTTCGGAATTCGCCTCGTCGAAGGCCTTCATCGAAAGTCTCGACCTGAGCCATCTGCACGTGTTCCCCTACTCGGAGCGTCCGGGGACTCGGGCGCTCAGCCTTGACGCCGAGGTCGTGGAGCAAGGCGAGAAGAAGCGGCGCGCCGCCGAAATGATAGCCCTGAGCGCGGCCAAGCACGAGGCCTTTGCGCGGCGCTTCCTCGGGAGTGTGCGCCCGGTGCTGTTCGAGCACCGCACAAAGGACGGCAAGATGAGCGGCTTTACCGACAATTATCTCCGCGTCGAGGCTCCGGCTCCCGACGGACTTGAAAACACAATCGCGGCGGTGCGTCTCGACAGCCTTAAGGCCGACGGCGAGACCATCACCGGAACACTCGCCGAGGCATGAGCAAGACCGCCGGACGAAGCTTCATACGCCTGCTGCTGGGCGCGGCGGCGCGCCTGCCTCTCGGCGTGCTGTATATGATTTCGGATGTCGCGGCGCCTGTGCTCCGCGTCGTTGCGCGCTATCGCATCGGCGTGGTGAGAGAGAATCTTGCCAAGTGCTTTCCCGAGCTGGACGAGCGCGAGCGCCGCAAAATCGAAAAGCGATTTTACAGCAATTTTGCCGATTATGCCGTCGAGACAGTCAAACTCCTGCATATAAGCGACACCGAGATGAAGCGGCGCTTCACCTTCTCGGGGACCGAGCACATCATGGCCGCGGCCGCGGCGGGAAAGGACGTCGTGATTTACTTCTCGCACTGCGGCAATTGGGAGTGGGCCCCTTCGGTGACGCTCCACGTCGACGCCGAATGCGACGGGCGACAAATCGTCTACGGGCAAGTCTACCGTCCGCTCCGCGACGCGGCTTTCGACGCCCTGATGCTTGAAATCCGCAGTCGGTTCGGCTCGGAAAGCTTCGCCAAATCACACGTGCTCCGCGACCTTATCCGCATACGCCGCGAAGGACGCCTGTCGGTGACGGGCTTCATGAGCGATCAGAAGCCGAGCCACGGCGACCCTACGCACCCCACCGTGTTTCTCGGGCGCCCCACGGCCTTTATCTCCGGGACCGAAACCCTTGCGCGCCGCCTTGACACGGCCGTGATATACTGGGACATGGAGAAGCCCGCACGCGGACGCTATCATATCACCTGCCGCCCCATCACCCTCTCGGCTGCCGAAGAAGCTCAGGGAAGCATCACCGAGCGATATGCGCGCCTCCTCGAAGCCACCATCCGACGCCGTCCCGACCTTTGGCTCTGGAGCCACCGCCGATGGAAGAATCAAGCAGACTTTACACCTGAGACATGACCGCAGTAATAATACTCAACTGGAACGGCGAACGCCTCCTCGCCGAATATCTCCCGGAGGTGCTCCGAACGACGCCGCCCGAGGCCGCCCGCGTAATCGTGGCTGACAACGGATCGACCGACGGGTCGGTAAAGCTCCTGAAGGAGCGCTTTCCCGAGGTGGAGCTGTGGGCCTTTGACAACAACTTCGGCTTCGCCGGAGGCTATAACCGCGCTCTTGCGATGGCCGCGGCCTACGACACGGTCGTACTCCTCAACAGCGATGTCGCTCCCGAAGCCGGATGGATTGAGGAGCTGAACGCCTACATGGCCGCACACCCCGACACGGCCGCATGCCAGCCCAAAATACTGAGCCGACGCAGGCCCGAAGAATTTGAATACGCCGGCGCCGCCGGCGGCTATATCGACTGCAACGGCTACCCCTATTGCCGCGGGCGCATATTCTCGACATGCGAACGCGACGAAGGGCAGTACGACTCCGAGGCCGACGTGTTCTGGGCCTCCGGGGCCTGCCTGATGGTGCGCCGCGAACTCTACCTTCAGGTCGGCGGACTCGACGAGGCATTTTTCGCCCACATGGAAGAAATCGACCTTTGCTGGCGACTTCAGCTTGCCGGTTATCGCATTGCGGCCGTCCCGAGCGCACGCGTGCGCCACCTCGGCGGCGGGTCGCTCCCGGCTGAAAATCCGCGGAAAACATATCTCAACTTCCGCAACAACCTGCTGATGCTCCACAAAAATCTGCCCGACAGCTCCCGAGGACGCAAACTATTCCGGCGCATGGTGCTCGACGGCGTGGCATGGGTCCGTTTCGTGGTCTCGCTCGATTTCGCCAACGCGTCGGCCATATTCAAGGCCCACCGCGATTTCCGCAAAATGCGCCCGGCCTACACAAGCCACCCCTCCGCCGACCTGCTGGACGAGCGGGCCGAGAGCCGCCGCAACATCCTCGCCGACTATTATCTCCGGGGCCGCAGACGCTTCTCGTCGTTGCGCTGACAGCGCCCTCCATGCAAGGGCTTCAAGCAATTAATACAATCCGTTTTTCAATATCCATAAACCAATCATGAATTTAAGGACAATTTTACTTTCAGTATTTGCCGCCGGCTCCATGTCGATATGCGCGCAAACCGAAAAGGCGACAGTCTTCTCTCAGAATTTCAACCTTCTGACCGAGGGCACGCCCGAAAATCCCGCCGAAGCCGAAAGCAACCCCCTTGCTCCGGACCTCACCGGCGGGCAGGAATGGCGCGGCCGCGGACTCCATGAGGCCGGAGGCGCCCTCGCTGTGATGCAGTTCGAACAAAAGGACTGGTTCGGCGCCGAAACCGTTCAGGGTTATCTGCAAACTCCCTACGCCGACGTGCGCCTTGACGAAGGCCGCTTCATCGTCCAATTCAGCGCCCGCAGTCTCGACCAAGAGTCGACAACGCTCAAAATCGAAGTCTACGACCCCTACACGAGCAATAACATCGACGTTGCCGATCTCACGCTCACGAGCGAATGGAAAGTGTTTGAAGCCCCGTTAAGCCATCCGGGCTATGGCAATCACCTCGCCTACATGCAGCTCGCCGCTCTCGACGGCAACTGGGTAATCGATGACTTCGAAATCCGTCAGGTCTACACGACGGTGATGCCTCCGATGAGCCACTTTGCCAAGAACGTGAGCTACGAAGAATTCACCGGCTATTGGAACCCCGTGCCTATGGCTGAAAGCTACCTCGTATCGGCTTACAGCCTCGACGAGAACGACAATCGCGTCTACCTCGTCAAAGACGCCGCCACGACAGAATGCGAGTTTACGGTCAAAGGGACAGTCAAGGGCACGGACTATTATTACACCGTGCGCAGCGTGAGCCCGCTTTACACCTCGGAAGAGGCCGAGCCCCGCAAAGTGCATGTGCCGCTGACGTCGCTTGAGACCCCTGCGGTGCTCGAAGCCCGCGACATCACAGCCGAGAGCTTCACGGCCCGCTGGGAGCCCACCTTCCGCGCAATGGGCTATATCGTGAACCTGCGCCGCTCGCACGTAGCTGTCAGCGACGAAGACTTCACCGTGCTCCGCGAAGACTTCGACAACTGCAAAGGCTATGAAGGCTATCCCGACTGGGCCGTCCCCTTCTATGGAAATCTCGACGACTACACCAATATGCCGGGCTGGCAGGCCCCCAACGGCCCTGTCACGCTCGACGGCATGTTCGGACTCGACAACTCGTGGAAAAAATATGAGGAAATCAGCCTGACATCGCCCTCGCTTGACCTCTCGGCCGACGGAGGCCGCTTCCGCGTGGTCCTCAAGGTTAAAGGGACCGCAGGCCAGACGCTCAACGCCACCTGCGGCGAGACCGTGAAGTCGCACACGCTCACCGACGATGCCGAAGAATTCACCCTCGATTTCGACAACGGCAGCGCTTCGACGACAATCAAGTTTGAATTCGACGGCGAGGGATATCTCTTCTTCGACGACATCGCCATCATGCAGACCGTCCATGCAGGAGAATCCGTGACAGAGAACGTCGGAAACTACGACACGGGCGAACCCGTGACCGAATACACCTTCAGCGGACTCAACGCCCACGCCGGCGACATCTATGAATACACCGCAATGCTATTAACTTAAGGCCTCATAGCGCTTGTCTGTAGTTAGTCAAAGTAACATATTTTCCGCTTGCCTTTATATTTCTGAACACTCGCGCATTGTGCCTGTCGGGGATTATCGG
>CAJUCQ010000030.1 GCA_910584905.1 uncultured Muribaculaceae bacterium | reverse complement strand
CCATGGTTATCTATGTTTTGTCGCAAAAGCAAAGTAACCATTTAGGGCTGACTCCTGCAATAGGTGCCAGCCCTAATTTTTCATCCGCTCAAAAAATGTTTAGCGGACAGTAATAATTTTCTTTATCGCCGAGACCAAAGGCTCCCTGCAATCAATGCAGCTAAACGCTATCGAAAATGCCAAGATTGATTGCTGTACAAAGCTATTCGATGAAATATCATCTGACAAGGTCCGCTATCACAAAGCAACCTGCTACCAAGACTTGCTTGACGCAATGACGTCTTTGAAATAATCACAAAAGAGGTTGTGCCATTGCAGGCACAACCTCTTGCAATTTAATCGATTGAACTGAAAATATCGCTCATAGCCCGTCGTACTCCTCGTCGCTTACAGGTTCAAGCCGGATAATCCGGCCTCAGTCGTATCAGAATCTTTGGCAAAGATACCATTATCAAAGAATCCGACACCCACGTTGCGACGGCGCTCCGAAGCCTCAATTTGCTTATTTGGTTAAAATATCGTAACTTTGAAGCGATTTTACTAAAATCGACAGTAAATGCACAAAGCAAAATTATTCAGGCTCTGCCTTTTAGCTCTATTATCCATGCTCTTTGCCTCTCCCGATGCGGACGGGCAGGAGGTGTTTCAGAGAAAAATCGACAATATCGCCTTTGTCCCCAAGGGACAATACATCACGGGCGTAAGCGTCAACTACGCACAATCGTCGCAGGACAACTACCAGTTTCTCGTTTTCGAAAAAATCAACGGCGAGAACTACAGCTTTAAGGTCAGCCCCATGCTTTTCTACACATTCAAGGACAACCTCGCCGCCGGCGGACGCTTCGCCTATTCCCGCCATCGAACCCACCTTAATTCAGCCGACGTGGTCCTCGATTCCGAGACAAGCTACGACATCGAAAACCTATACTCAATCAGCCACAGCTACGAGGGCATGGCCGCTTTCAGAATGTATATGAGCCTCGGCAAGAACACTCGCTTCGGCCTCTTCAACGAAGTCCAGCTTCAGGTAGGCGGCGGACAATCCAAAATATGCTCCGGCTCGGGAACAAGCCTTACCGGCACCTACGAGCGTAGCTTCAAATGCAACGTCGGGCTTGCGCCGGGCGTGGTCGTCTTTCTTAACAATTACTCCGCTATGGAAGTGAACGTTGGCGTTCTCGGCTTCGACTACAACCACACGAGGTCCGTCAGCGACCAAGTTTATGTCGCCCACCGCAAAACCAAGCAGGCTAATTTCAAAATCAATCTCTTTTCCATCACATTCGGTGTGGCATTCTATATCTGACGCATGGCTATGAGCAAAAAACTGATAGAATTCGTATGTGCGGCCGCTATATTTGTCGCCGCAATGACGGCCGCCGCTCCGCAATGCGCTGCGCAGGAAATAGTGCGCAAGAATCTTTACACATTCAATCCCGACAGCGTCGAAAAAGTAATCGTCGGCGCCGACACCGTGAGCGTCATAATACCCGAACGAAATTTCGGACGATACCACCGAGGCCTTTTCAACTATCTCTTTATCCCCAAAGGCAAATGGGGTTTCGGCCTTACGGCTTCATACGGCGAACTCACCACCGAAGACTCAAGCATCCTGTCGATTCTGACAAACCTCGACTTCAACGGCAAAACCTACTCAATCAAGCCCTACATCTCATACTTTATCCGCCACAACCAAAGCATCGGCCTGAGATTCAACTACACCCGCGGCGTCGCCGACCTCGCCAACCTGTCGGTCGACTTCGACGGCGACCTCAATTTCTCCATAAAGGATGTAAGCTACTACTCCCAAAGCTTCGCCACATCAGCCTTTTACCGCAACTATATCGGCATTGGCAACAGCCGGCGCTTCGCCATTTTCAACGAAGTAGACCTCGCATTCTCAAGCGGCTCGTCAAACTTCAGACGCATATATGCCGGCGAACCCAAGAGCACCCGCACATATATCACAAAAGCATCGCTCAACTTCAGCCCCGGCGTATGCGTCTTCATTCAGGAATACGTCGCCGCTACCGTAAGCTTCGGCGTTTTCGGCCTCAACATGCGCAACGAACATCAATGGACCGACGGCGTCGACGAAGGCAGCCGCTTCACAAGCGGTGCGAATTTCCGCTTCAACATCTTCAATATCAACTTCGGAATGATGGTGGTGATATGAAAAAAACAAAATTTATCATCCCGGTCGCCTCGGCCGTCACTACCCTGTTAGCCGGATGTATCCACAACGACATCCCCTACCCCCGCATACAGGCTAATTTCAGGAGCATCACAGTCGAAAACCAGACCGCCGGAGCTGCCATCGACTCCATAAACTGCACCATTTCCCTGACTCTCAGCGAAGATGCCGACCCGTTCGCCGTCAAAGTAATCGACTACACTCTCACTCCCGACGCATACGTCGTAGACAACGTGCTGGCCGAACCGCTCGACCTCTCACGCCCCGAATACGTCACGCTACATCTCTATCAGGACTACACGTGGATTATCTCGGCCACACGCGACGTCGTGCGCTACTTCGACATCGAAGGGCAGATGGGCGCAACACTCATCGACGCCCCCGGACACCGCATCGTCGTCGACATGCCGGCCTCCGCCGACCTCTCAGCCGTAAAAGTACTCCGCGCAAAACTGGCCTCCGCCGGAGCCGTGATGACCCCCGACCTCACCGACGGCGGTACGGTTGACCTGCGCAGACCACTCGATATTCTCGTCGAGGAATTCGGCCGCGCCGAAACCTGGACCGTCTACATCAACCGCGTCGAAGCAAGCGTCACAACCATCGGCGTCGACGCATGGACCTGCGTGGCTTGGGTTAACGGACAAGGTCAGGCAGGCAAAGACAACGGCGTCGAATACCGCCTCCCCGGCGACTCTCAATGGACAGCCGTCGACCCTGCCAACGTCACACACAACGGCGGCAACTTCACCGCCCGTATCGACCACCTCAGCCCCCGGACCGAATACGAAGCACGCACATACTCCGACGACGAAAAAGGCAACACCGTCAAGTTCACAACCGGCTCAATCGTGCAGCTCCCCAACTCCGATTTCGAATCTTGGTGGCTCGACGGTAAAGTATGGAATCCGTGGGCCGAAGGCGGCGAACAAGTGTGGGACACCGGCAACAAAGGCGCTACGACCCTCGGAACATCCAACACCTATCCAACCGAAGACACCCCCTCCGGCACAGGACTCGCCGCCCTGCTCGAAACACGCTTCGTAGGCATCGGCGCCATCGGCAAACTCGCTGCCGGAAACATATTCGTCGGCCACTACGTCCGAACCGACGGCACCAACGGCATCCTCAGCTTCGGACATCCGTTCACCGAACGTCCCACCCGCATGCGAGGCTATCTCAAATACGACTGCAAAGCCATCTCGCACACAATCAACGAATACAAAGAACTTACGGGACGCCCCGACACATGCATCGTATGGTGTGCGCTGATCGACACCCCCGAACCTTTCGAAATCCGAACCAACCCAAACAACCGCAACCTCTTCGACCCGAACGGCTCATACGTTGTCGGTTACGGCAAGATTCAGTTCGGACAAACAATCAGCGAATACATACCATTCGAGTTCGACATCAACTATAAGTCGACCTCGCGCGTTCCAAAATATATCCTTGTCACGGCATCAGCCAGCAAATACGGCGACTACTTCACCGGAGGCGCCGGCTCAATGCTCTACATCGACGATTTCGAACTTCTTTACGACTACTGATACACGCAATGTCATTCTCACCCCGTAGCTTCTACGCCAAACACCCCGTCATCGGCACACTCATTCTGATAATCATCTCAGGCCTCATCATCGTATGGGGGGCCATGATATTTCTTGACCACTGGACCATGCACGGCGAGACCTCCGTGGTCCCCGACATCAAAAACAAATCATACGCCGAAGCGCGTCAGATTCTCGCCGGCTCAAATCTTGACATCGAGATAGCCGACTCAATCTACGACCGCAAAATGCCGCGCGGCACCGTAGTCGAGACTATGCCGCGAGCAGGAGCTATCGTAAAAAAAGGCCGTCAGGTCTACGTCACCGTCACGGCATTCGCGCCAAAGCAAGTCACCGTGACAATGCCCCTGTCAAACAACGTCTCCGAGCGGCAGGCCATATCATATCTCCGGGGACTCGGCATATCCGACATCCGCACCGTACACGTCCCTGCCGAATACCCCGATCTCGTCGTAAACGCACGCTACGGCGACACACCCCTCACCGTAGGCTCCATTATCCCCGTGACAGCAACAGTCACCCTCGAGATAGGCACCGCTCCGCTTTCGACGCCCTCCTTCGACGGACAAGACTCCCTCACTGCCGAAGACGAATACGACTATTCAACCACTGAAGGACTCGACCAAAACTGATGGAGCAAATAAATCCCGGCCTCAGGCCTCTTGACACCGAAGATTTCGACGACGCATATACCGCCGGAGAAGCCACGACCGAAAGCCGGCTCGTGGAAGTGAACGGCGCCGAGATGTACGAGCACTTCCGCTTTGTCGCCGACAAAGGACAGGCGCTCCTGAGAGTCGACAAATTCCTCGTCGAACGCCTCCAGAAATCATCGCGCAACCGCGTCCAGCAGGCCGCCGAAGCCGGTTGCATCATCGTCAACGGCAAACCCGTAAAAAGCAACTACCGCGTCAAACCACTCGACGTCGTACAAGTCGTCATGGACCGCCCGCGCTACGAATGCGAGATTATAGCGCAGGACATACCCCTCGACATCGTTTACGAAGACGACACCGTCCTCGTTGTCAACAAACCGGCAGGCCTCGTAGTGCACCCGGGCCACGGCAACTACTCCGGCACACTCGTCAACGCCCTCGCTTGGCACTTCCGCAACACCCCGGCCTACGACGTAAATGACCCTCGCCTCGGACTCGTCCATCGAATCGACAAAGACACATCGGGGCTGCTCGTCGTTGCCAAAACACCCGACGCGAAAACCGAACTCGGACGCCAGTTTTTCAACAAAACCACACGCCGCGAATACCGCGCCCTCGTTTGGGGCATCCCAACCCCTAAAACAGGCAGAATAGAAGGCAACATCGGGCGCTCCCTCCGCGACAGACTCCAGATGGAAGTATTTCCGGCCGGAGGCGACTACGGCAAACCGGCCGTCACGCACTACGAAGTGCTCGAAGAATTCGGCCCCGTTTCACTGGTAAAATGCGTGCTCGAGACGGGACGCACCCACCAGATTCGCGCCCACATGCGCCACATCGGCCACCCCCTTTTCAGTGACGCCCGATACGGCGGCGACAAAATCCTTCGAGGCAACACCTCGGGCAAATACACCGCCTTTGTCCGAAACTGCTTTGAAATCTGCCCGCGTCAGGCCCTCCACGCCCGCACCCTCGGATTCAGACACCCCGAAACCGGCAAAGAAATGGATTTCGAAGCCCCGTTGCCGCCCGATATGCAGGGCCTCATCGAAAAGTGGCGCAACTACGCCGCAACCCTGCCCGAATGACCCTGACAGCCCTCAGAAGCAATTCATCTGACCGGCGACAGCGAAAACTCATTAAAGTTAAAACGCAACGGCGAACCATTTTTTTTAGGCAGTGTTAAAAATTTGTAGTAACTTTGAACACTGATTTGACCTTTCTCAACTGACTGAACAGCATAATGACTGACATACCTACCCCACCTATCGACAAGACTCCCGGCAACAGTCTGCCCGACGTGCCGGAGGATTTTCGCGACATCGCCCCCTACGACGACCACGAATTCCACGAAAAGATAGCGTCGCTGGTCGGCGAGCCCGGCTTCGAGCACGCCGTGCGCTATGTCATGCCCGAGGTCGATTATCCGGCATTCGTGCAGAACCTTCTGACCGTAAAGACTCAGGACGACTTCCAGAAAAAAGTCATGGGTCCCTTCCTTGAGCTTCTTGCCGCCACGACCACCGACGGCGTAAGCCTCGGCGGCGTCGAAAACATCTCGTCTGAGAAAGCCCACACGTTCATCACAAACCACCGCGACATCGTCCTCGACGCCTCGTTTCTCAACCTCTGCATGATACGCGAAGGCAAGCCCATCACGCAGGTGGCAATCGGCAACAACCTCCTGATTTACGACTGGATTACCGACCTCGTCAAACTCAACAAAAGCTTCATCGTCAAGCGCGATATCCGACCCACTCAGGCCCTCGAGGCCGCCCGCCAGCTTTCGGGCTACATGCACTACGCCGTGGACGAACGCCACCAGAGCGTATGGATTGCCCAGCGCGAAGGCCGAGCCAAGGACTCCAACGACGTCACGCAGGAAAGCCTCGTGAAGATGCTCGCTATCTCGGGAGGAGGCGACACCAAAGCCAACCTCCTCGCCCTGAACATCATGCCGGTGTCGATTTCATACGAGTATGATCCCAACGACTACCTCAAAATCCGCGAATTCCTCCTCAAACGCCGGAATCCGGAATTCAAGAAGAGCCAGCGCGACGACCTTTTCAGCATGGAGACAGGTATCCTCGGACGAAAAGGCCGCATCCACTTCAACATCGGCGAATGCATCAACACCGGCCTCGCCGCCTACGAAGGAAGCGCCCGCAACGAAGTCGTCCACTATACCTGCGGGCTGATTGACCGCGCCATCCACTGCGGCTATCACCTCTACCCGTGCAACTACATAGCGGCCGACGAACTCGACGGCACCGACACCCACTCCCACCGCTACACGGCCAAAGACGTGGAGGAATTCGACGAATATATCGCCGCTCAGCTGGCCAAAGTCAACGAGCCGGACATCACTGCCGAAGAAGCGGAATTCATGCGCAGGATGATGCTCACGATGTATTCCAACCCGCTCCGCAACCAGCTTGGCGCAAACGACTGCCCCCGGAGCTGACATCCCCGGCGGCGTCCGCCACAGGCTTCGTCCCCGATTCACCTCCACCACTCTCCCCACCGGCCAAACACCCTCGAACGATGCGTCTGCCACTTATCCCGATTTTGTCGCTTCTGCTCGTCAACGGGCTCATCGACTATTATATCTACCGCGCAGTCTCGGCGCGTGTCAAAGGCGTACATGCGAAGGCGGCGCGCAGAGCTGTCGCAGTGAGCAGTTTTCTTCTTGCCGCCGCTCTTATACTCATCATCTGCATGCCCAAGCGCAACGGGGGCGACGACCAGCTGAGATGCATCATGTGGGGGCTGTTCGCCTATTTTTCAATCTACATCCCCAAGGCTGTCTACGTGGTTTTCGACCTTGTGTCGCGGATACCGGCGCTTGCGAAACGCAAGCGGGCCAAGTGGCTCGGCCGGACGGGCGCGTGCGTCGGCTGCCTATGCTTCGGCGCTTTGTGGTGGGGTGCGCTCGTCACCGTAGACCGCACCGAAATTGTGAGAGCCGAGGTTGAAATCGAAGGGCTCCCGGCGGCATTCGACGGTTATACGATTGCTCAGATTTCGGATTTCCACGTCGGGACATTCGGCAACGACACGAGCTTTGTAAGCAAGGTTGTTGATGACGTCAACGCCTTATCGCCGGATGCTGTGGTTTTTACAGGCGACATTGTCAACCGCCGCAGCGATGAGCTCGCCCCCTTTACCGGCGTGCTTTCGCGTCTGAAAGGCCGCGACGGTGTTTACTCCATCCTCGGGAACCACGACTACGGCGACTATCTCGACTGGCCCGACGAGGCCTCGAAGGCGGCCAATCTGCAATATCTCAAAGACATGCAGGGGGCAATGGGATGGCAGATGCTCAACAACGCCACGGCCGTCCTTCACCGTGGAAGCCCCACAGACAGCATCATGCTTGTCGGAGTCGAAAACGTCGGCGACCCTCCTTTCCGAACTTACGGCGACCTCGATGCGGCTTACCCGGGTGACCTTGACGACGCTAACGTAAAAATTCTGCTTTCGCATAATCCGGCCCATTGGGTGGACGACATCAAGGATTCGCCCGACAAGAACATAGCCCTTACACTTGCGGGCCACACACATGCAATGCAGATAAAGGTTGCGGGGCTGTCGCCGGCGGTATGGCGCTACAAGACGTGGGGAGGGATGTACGCCGACGCCGACAGCACGCACAAGCTTTATGTCAACACAGGGCTCGGCGAGGTCGGCTTCCCTGCCCGAATCGGAGCCACGCCTGAAATCACGCTAATCACTCTTCGCAAAAAATGAGCCTTACGGACATGAGCCGGACTGAAGCGAGAGCATCTTTCCCGGAGACGCGCGAGACGGAAATGACGGTGTGTATCGGGAGTAATTTCCCGGATGCCGACGAGCGCATCCATGCCGCCATCGCCTTTATCCGGGAGCAGACTCCGTGGCGCGATTTTGCTTCGACACGTGTGTTCCACAGTTGCGGGTCGATTTACGGCAATGCGCTTCTGAGGCTTCGCAGCCGCCTGAGTGTCGAAGATTTTGAGCGTCTATCGAAAGCTTACGAGAAGGCCTGCGGACGCACAGCCGAGGCCAAGAGCCGTGGAGAGATATGTATTGATATCGATCTTGTGACGGCTGACGGGCAAATTCTCCGCGACGATTATTATGCGCCCTATTTCGCCGAGGGTCTACGGCTCCTTGATGAGGTCGAAAGCCGAGCCGGGATGGAGCAGCCGACAGGGGATTCCCGCTTTTGAAAGTTCGTCGAGATAGACGCGCCGACGGAGCGGAGTGAGGTCGGGACAGATGATGACGCGGCGCGGGGTCATGGCGACGATTTCGTACGTTTCGGGGCGGAAGCCGCGATGAAGGACCACGATGGCCGAATCAATCTGCGATGGACCGTAAACGACAGCCTGCGCGCCGAATACGAGCACGCCCCGCGATGAATTGTACATTCCTCCGATTTCCGTGTCCGGGACACGATGCCATATTCCCGGCGATGAGACACCTCGCAGTCTGAGGCAGCGTGTGTATGAATCGACAAAGCGCGCGGAGTCAGCACGGGCCTCGCCGACGAGAGGAAATGCGGCGCCCTCGCGGCCGGAATGCAGAATCAAGGACGTCCGCCGTGTGTCAGCGACAATAAGCGCGGAATCCGGCCGGGCTTCGATTTCAGGAGCCGCAAACACCGCTGCGACGCATGCCGCTGTCGCTCCGGCAAGGATAAGCTTCAGGGGTTTCCGACGGCGCGGGACATGGAGGAAGAAGGCAAAGGCGATTACAGCCAGAGCCAGCGATGCGACGGCCCACGCAGAGAGATATACCTCTCCGGAGAGCGGCGAGGCGTCCGCGGCCCATGCGCTCAGGCGTTCGATTGCGTCCATCAGCGAATCGGCCGGGATTGCAATCCACGAGGCATGGCACCCGGCATGCCACAGGATGACAGCCGCGGCACTTGCGGCGACGAATACGGGGAAAATCAAGGCGGCAAGCATATTTGCCGGAAGGAAGAGCGCGGGAAACCCGTTGAAAAGAGCGAGAGTGGCGGGAGCGGTTCCGAGGACGGCGCAAACGGGCAGAAGCACCCATGCGGCAACGATGTAGGGGATGCGTCGACGCGGCGACACCGGATTGAGCGGAGCGGCAAAAAGGAGAATGCCGAGGACCGCCGAGAACGAGAGGATGAAGCCTCCGTCGAACAGTCTGAACGGGTTCGCACCAAGAATCAGAATGGCGGCGATGCAAAGGCTGTTGAAAGGATAACTGCCTCGTCCGATAGCCCGGGCGAGGAGGAAAATCGAAATCATGACGGCGGCACGGACAGCGGCAGGGGCGGCACCGCACATAAGGACATAGAGCCACACAAGAGCCATAGCGAGAGGATATCGCAGACGTCTCCAACGCCTTCCGAGGGCATCGAAAGGAATAAGAAGGAAGCCGGCGACACAAGCAATAATCCCCACGTGGTAGCCGCTGACACAAAGGATGTGGGAAAGGCCGAGTTCCCTGAAGTCAGCCGCAAGGGCCGCATCAGCTTCGCCGCGGATGCCGAGGACGGTGACGAGAATGAAATTTTGTGTGCGGGCCGAAAGCGGCGATGCCGCAAGCACAGCGGCGGCTTTGCGCCGCAGACGCGAGGGCAGGCAAGACAGGTCGGAAGCAGGCGCGCGGGCCGAGATGACAATGCGGTCAGGGGGGCAGAATCCCGACGAAGCCGCGCCCCGCGCATAATAGTAGAATGGCGACGGGCCGAGGCCGTCGGGCATATGGCGTTTATCGACCGGGGTCAGCGCGCACTCGACTCTCACTTTGTCGCCTATCTCCACATGCGGCTCAATATCGCCGAGAGTAATCAGACAGCTGAACGGCGCCACGGGCCTGCCGTCTACTCCGTCGACACTGAGGACGAGAGTCTGCGATCGCGGCGAGGCATCTGCGGCCACGACGCACGCCGAAAGCGAATGCGGGAATCCATCGGCGGCACAGTCCGGGGCCGGGGCCGGAACAGCCACAAGCCAGCAGGCCGCCCCGACTGCGGCAAACAGGGCGCACACGGCGGCATACATACGACGCCTCAGCGCCAAGAAGATTGCAAATAAAACAGCGCATCCGGCAAAGCCGCCGATAAAGCGGGCTTCGCCGGATGCAAAGCAAGTGAAGAGGACAGCTGTCAGCATCGCGGCCAACGGGCCTGCGGCCGGGGCCTTCGACAGCGGCGCTCTCATAGGGATGGGGGATTATTCGATTGTCTCAAGAACAACAAAGAGGCTTGACACTCCGATTACAATCCAAAGGAGGACGGCCTGCATGAGAGGCTTGACGCCGACATTTTTGATTGAATCAATCGAGAGCGACGCACCGATGAGGAAGAGCGTGACGACCATGCCTCTTTTCGCAATCCACACCATAGAATCTACAAACCATGCGGGAAGCGCGACATAGGTGTTGACAACCATTGCAAGAACAAAGAGGAATATAAACCACGGAATAGAGATGCGGCTGCTCTTGTCGCGGAAAATGAACATCGTGACGAAAGCCATCGGGATAATCCACAGCGCACGCGTCAGCTTGATAAGCGTCGCCACCTGAAGGGCTTCCTCGCCATATACCTCGCCTGCGCCGACGACTGACGACGTGTCATGGATTGCAATAGCGGCCCAAGTACCGAACTGCTGCTGGCTCATTTCAAAGAGGTGGCCGAGGGGCGGGAAAACGAAGAGCGCTATTGAGTTGAGGATGAAAATCACGCCGAGCGACACCGCCATCTCGTTTTCGTCGGCTTTGACGACGGGTCCTACCGCGGCGATTGCACTTCCTCCGCAGATAGCCGTTCCTGAAGAAATGAGGTATGCGGTCTTGCGGTTTATGTGCATGTAGTATCCGAGGAGCACGCCGAGGGCCATAACTCCGATAACCGACACCACGGTGAAGAGCATGCCTTCCGACCCGCTTTTGAGCGATTCCTGAAGGTTCATGTTGAAACCGAGGCATACGACTGCCACCTGAAGAAGATACTTCGAAGTCTTTTTATTGAATTTCGGGCAGGGGTTCGGGAAAATAAATGCGAATATGAGTCCGCACAGGAGTGCAATCGGCGCGGAAATGACGGGGAGCCCGAGGCGGTTCCACGGAATAAGTATCAGTACTATGATTGCGATGTAGATGCCTTTCGCAAGGCCTTTGTTGTTTTTCATTTTTGAGAGTTTATAAAATTGTTCCAAAAATCATACGAAGCAATCGCCTGCAAGCGGAGCATTTCGGCGCCATTGAGGGCGCTTGCACCGGCTCGGCGTGCGCGCTTCATGAAGAGTGTTTCCGAAGGGTTGTAGACGAGGTCTACGCAAAGGTTTCGGTCAGACATAAATTCAAAGGGGAGAGAGACGCATGTGTCGACAGCGGGGAATGCTCCGAGCGGGGTTGCGTTTACGACGAGGGGGTGGGAAGCGAGCAAAGCGGCGTCGACCTCGCGGTATGCAATCGCGCCGGGGCGCGCCGCCGGATTGCGGGAAACGAACAGCGATGTTATTCCGAGCGAACGCAGAGCCACGGCCACGGCGTCTGCGGCGCCGCCTGTGCCGCAGACAAGAGCGGCGCGGACTCCGGGGGGGATATGCCCTCTTACCGCCTCGCGGAATCCTTCGACGTCGGTATTGTGGGCTTCGATAAAGAGTCCGTCGCCTTCGGGACGCCTTGAAAAGCGCAGGGTGTTTGCGGCGCCTACGGCTTCAGCCTCGGGGGTGCGGGTGTCGGCGAGGGCGAATGCCGCACGTTTGTGAGGGGACGTGACGTTGATGCCCCTGAGCCTCGGGTGCGTTTCAATCAAAGCCGCGACAGCCTCGCGGGAGCATGTTTCGAGAGGAAAGTTGAGATATTCGGCATCGAGGCCTTCCTCGCGGAATTTATCCGTGAAGAAGGCCTTTGAGAATGAGTGGCCGAGGGGAAATCCCGTCAGCCCG
Organism: uncultured Muribaculaceae bacterium; assembly: GCA_910584905.1. Taxonomy (GTDB): domain Bacteria; phylum Bacteroidota; class Bacteroidia; order Bacteroidales; family Muribaculaceae; genus CAG-873. Next base: position 29,490 of record CAJUCQ010000030.1, on the reverse strand, counting down.
TATATTACGGTATTTTTGCTCAACGTTTTTTTGCGGGGATGGATTTCAGGAGTTCCTCGACGGCAACCTTGAGCTGAGTATCCTCACCTGCGGCTATAGCCTCCGGGGCGTTTTCAACCTTTATATCGGGTTCAAGCTGCTTGTTTTCGAGGAAAGAGCCGTCGGCGAGACGATATCCCACGACGGGAATACCGAATACGAGCGAGGGATCCTGCATCGTCACCCAGTTAACGGAGGTCATCGTCCCCGCGACGGGCATTCCGACGAGTTTTCCTATGTTGCGGTGCTTGTAGACCCAAGGAGTGCCGTGGGCGTTGGAGTAGCAGGCTTCGCTCATGAGCATAATCGAGGGCTTGTTCCATCTGCGCGAAGGCATATCGCAAGTTTCAAATCCGCGTATTTCCTGAGTGAAATATTTTTCGCCGGAGAAGAGAACTTCGATGTCTTCGTGGAGTCGACCGCCACCGTTCCAACGGATGTCGATTACGACGCCGTCGCGGTCGTTGTACTTGCCGAGGAGGTCGGAGTAGACCTTTCGGAAGCTGTTGTCGTCCATAGAGCTGATGTGCACGTAGCCGAGACGTCCGTTGCTCCAGCGGTCGACGTCGGCGGCGCGGGCGGCAATCCAGCGCTTATAGAGGAGACCGGACTGTGCACCTGCGGAAATCGGCTTTACAACGATTTCACGCGAGTCCTTTTCGCCGGGGATTCTGACGGTCAGCAGTGTGCGCTTTCCGGCGACTCCGTCGAGGAGCTGAGATAGACCTGTCTCGGCCGTAATGTCGCGTCCGTTGATTTTTTCAATCAACGTGCCGGGGATAATTTCGGGGTCGAGACCGAAGAGGGGTCCGTTTACGAGGACTTCGTCGATTTTAACGCCTTTGCCGTCATAATCGAGGTCGTAGAGGACACCGAGCTGAGCAGTGCGTGAGGGGTTGTCGACGCCTGAATCGCCGTAGTATCGCGCCCCGGTGTGGCTCACGTTGAGTTCGCCGAGGAGTTCGCTCATCATTTCGGCGAAGTCGTAGTTGTTGTTGATGTGGGGGAGGAATTTGCGGTATGCGGCAGTCAGCGCGGGCCAGTCAACTCCGTGCATATCCTCGACATAGAATCGCTCGGCCTCTTCACGGACAGCGTTGTCGAACATGAATTCGCGTTCGGCCGCAGGGTCAAGGAGCTTTTCGGCACGGAAAGTGACGGGAGTTGTTTTCGAGCCGTCGAGCTTGCTTAGTCCGCCGCCCGAAATGAATATATCCTTGCCTGACGGAGAGGTGAAGAATACTGACGACTCATTGACCTTCTTTTTCATCGCAACGTCGCCTTCGAGCAGGTCGACAGTCCACATAGCGGCGCCCTCGGGTGTGCGGGATATGAAATAGAGGGTTTTCCCGTCGGCGCTGAACACTTTGTCGTTGAGGAGGGTCGATATGGGTGTGAGGCGTTCGATACGGTCGGTGATACCGTCGAGTTCGACGATGATCTCCTTGGCTTTTTCGTCCTTCTTCTTATCGGACTTTTTGTCTTTTTTATCGTCTTTTTTCTTGTCGTCCTCGTCTTTTTCCTTTTCCTTCCGAAGCTTTGCGATTTCGTCGTCAAGCTCAACCTGCTGTTTGTCGCGGCGGAAGTCGGAGTATGCCTTACGGTTCATGAACACAATCATGACGTCGGACTCGGAGCCCCACGATGCGTGGTTGCGCATTCCGTAGCGTTCGCTTTCAAAAATTATAGCGTTTCCGTCGAGGACCCATCGGGGATCGGCGTCGAGGTATCCGCTGTTTGTGAGGTTGGTTATTTCGCCGGATTTGACGTTTATAATTGCGATGTCGGAATAGGGGTCGTGTTTGCGCGGGCTGATTTCGAGGGCAATCCATTTGGAGTCGGGGCTCCATCTGTATGTAAAGCCGCCTGAACGCGAGCGGTCAGTGCTGCCGTCGGTAAGCATGCGCACCTTTTTACTGTCGAGGTCCATGACCGCTAGCTTGTTGCGGTCGATAATGAATGCGAGCGATTTTCCGTCGGGCGATACCTGCGGCATCATGCGTTCGCGTCCGTCGGCCTTGAACACGGGTTCGTCCTTTATGGCCGTTGCATAGGGGAATGAGGGTTCGTCGCCGGTTCGAGCTATGGTTGCTTTGCGGATGTTGTATCGGCCGTCTCGCTCGGAGGTGTAGTAGAGCGTCTTGTCATCGGCCCACGCCACGTCGGATTCGGCCTCGGGTGTGTCGGTAATCTGCTTCGTGGTTGAGTAGTCGACGGAGGTGACGTAAACGTCGCCGCGATAAATGAAGGCAATGTTTTTACCGTCGGGCGAAGCCGCGGGGCGTCGGGCGCCGGAAGTTGCAGAAAGGCGCCGGAGTTCTTCGTCCTGGTCGGCGTCGATGCTTACGGCGAGTTTCACGGGCTTTTTCGCGCCGGGAGCAATGGTGTAAATCTCGCCGTCGTATGTGAAGGCGATACGACCGTCGAGTGCGCGGGAGAGGAAGCGCACGGGGTGTGTCTTGAATGACGTCACGCGTTGGGCCGCCTCGGGGTGAGCGGTGTTTGCGCGCCATACGTTTATGCTCTTGTCGCCGTCGCGCTCGCTGAGGAAATAGAAGTCGCCGTTTTCAGCCGCCACGGGGTTAAGGTCTTCGCCGGGACGGTCGATGAGTTTTGTGTGGCGCCCTGAAGCGATGTCAAAGGCCCATATGTCGCGGCTTGCCGAGGAGGTGTGGTGCTTGCGGAAGTCATCCTCAAAGCTTTTGACGTCTTGGTAAAGGAAGGTCTTGGCGTCGGGGGCGAAGCTGATGGCCTTGACAGGTGTCGGCAGGACTTGACGACGGCGTCCGTCCTTGATGTCGACGCTGTATAGTTCGGTCATGCGCCCGGAGGGGAACAGGGCGCTTTTCGCGGGGTCTTGAATCGAGGCGGAATACAGGACCGACTTTCCGTCGGGGGCAAAAGCCTCGGGGAGTTCGTTGGCAGAGTCGAATGTGAGTCTTTGCCATTGCCCGGGGGCCTCGGCTTGAATCAAGAATATGTCGAAATTACCGTTTCGGTTCGATGCGAAAGCCAAGCTCTTGCCGTCGGGGCTCCACACGGGCATCTGCTCGTAGGAGTCGCGAGAAGTGAGCCGGACGGCTTTTCCACCGTCGACCCCTACCCTGTATATGTCGCCTTTGTATGTGAACGCGATGTTTTTTCCGTCGGGCGAAATCTGCGCGTCGCGCAACCAAAGCGGAGCGCCCGGGGCCGCACCGGCGGCGTAAGCACCCGCACCGACAGCGAGCGCAAACACGGTGATAAGCGTCTTTTTCTTCATGGGGAGTGATTTTTCCTTACAGAAATGTTGATAAATAACAGTTACAAAGATAATGAATTTTTGTGGAGGGAGTGACTCGCGTTAAGATTTTTTACGTTTGGGATTTTCGGGGAACCATCCTTTGCGCACTCGCTCGACCTGCTCGTCGACCTCTTTTATGCTCCAGAAGCAACTGAAAGCGGTGACGCCGAGAAGCGACGAAAGAGTTGTGTCCGGCGTAAGCAGTGCCGCGACAAGGAAAATGACGCCTGCGACGGCAAACCATATGCGGCATTTACGCCCGAAATAGTATTCGCCTTTTATTACCAGCGGGTGGAAAAGGCCGATTATAAGAAAAGTGGCGAGCCCGACGAGGGCTCCTTGAAAGTGTATGTCCATGATAGTGCAAATATACTGCTTTTTCCCGGATTTGAAAAAATTTACTAATTTTGCATTTCAAGTCGCGTCTGCGGCGCGGCATGCACACACTCCGGGCGGAAGGCCGGAAAAACAAAAATCGGGAAAAACCGTTTGAAAGATATGGAAAGACCACTGATATTACTTACGAACGACGACAGCGTCGACGCTCCGGGCATCCACGCCCTCGCAGACTGCATGGCAGAATATGCCGACATCTATATCGTAGCGCCCTCCGAGCCTCATTCGGGTCAGAGCGCGGCCCTCACTGTCGGAGCTCCGCTCCATATCCGCGAACGCGAAGGCCGCGGCAATATACGAGTGTTCACGGTGAGCGGGACACCGGTTGACTGTGTGAAGCTCGCGCTCCACGCCATCGTTCCGCGGAAGCCTGACGTGCTCCTGAGCGGCATCAATCACGGGTCGAATTCGGGGACGGCCATAACTTATTCGGGGACTATGGGCGCCGTGCTCGAGGGCTGCATGGAAGAGATTCCTTCGGCGGGTTTTTCGCTTCTTCATCATTCGATGAAGGCGGATTTCACGCTCGGCATAGATTTTGTGCGCCGCATAGCGCTTGATGTTCTCGAAAAGGGCCTGCCCAAGGGTGTTTGTCTGAATGTTAATATCCCGGCGAAAGTCCGCCCTGAGGGTATCCGCGTGTGTCGCGCGGCCAAGGGCCACTGGAGCGAGGAATACAAGCGGTATCTCTCGCCGTCGGGCAACCCGTTCTATTGGCTTACGGGTCGTTTTGTCAACTGCGAGCCGGAGGCCAAGGACACCGACGAATACTGGCTCGGACACAACTTTGTGAGTGTGGTGCCTGTCACGCCCGACCAAAGTTATACGCCGGCTATCAAGGATATGTCGAAGCGATTCGACAGCGGAGAGATAGACGATTAAGCTGCCCCGGGCTGATAAGCCCCCGTTCCCCAATAATACCACGGCGGAGGATTGCTTTCACGAGAGACAATCCTCCGCCGGTTTTTCAGGGGGACGAATCAGTCCCACTCTATTTCATCGCCTTCTTCGCGCAGAATGGCATATATCTCGTCTTCGTTTTCGATCAGGGAGATAATAAGCGAGGCGAAGCGACGGGCCTTTTTCCCCGTTTTCTTCCGAGTCTTCGAAATATGCGACGTATGACCCTGCTTCGGGGTCGCTTACGATTGAGTCGTAAATGTCGGGGCGTTTTTGGCGAGACAGTGGTTGAAGAATGCGTCCCGGTTGTAGCCGTTCATGTACGCGCATTCGTTTATCTCGTTCATTTTCCGCCCGATTTCTATGGGCTTTTCTTTTTAGTTCTCGAACAGGAGCGCAATGTTGCCGAAGTCGTTTTTGTAAACCTGAACGTAGTCGTGTGCAAGGATTGTGTTTCGGGAATTTTCCATGTTTTCAGATGTCGCGGGGGGGAATCAGACGGGTAAGATGCGCGCGCCGAAGGTGCGTTCGTAATAGTCGACAAAAGCCTGATTTACGAGGCGTGTTCCGCCGGGAGTGGGGTAATCGCCGGAGAAATACCAGTCGCCCGGGCATGACGGGACCGCGTTGTGGAGTCCGTCGATGGTCTGATATATGATGTCGACGCGGGCCGAGAGGTCTTCGGGGGTGAGCATGGCGCATATCGAGGATGAAATTTCCTCGTCGGTAAACGGGGCGTAGATGTCCTTTACGTGGTTGATCTGTTCGGCGGGGGGGACGGTGAGGACTGCCCGGCGGCAACGCTCGTATGTGTCGTGAATCAGGGCTACCCTGCCCTGCTCCATCAGAAGGCGGATTGCTGCGCGGAAAGCGATGAGTTCTTCAAGGCGCGGCATGTCGATACCGTAGTAGTCGGGGTAGCGGACCTGAGGGGATGATGATACGACGATGATGCGCTTCGGGGCGAGACGGTCGAGAATACGGAGGATGCTTTGGCGGAGGGTTGTTCCGCGGACAATCGAGTCGTCGATTACGACGACGGTGTCACGCCCTGGGCGGACGCATCCGTATGTGACGTCGTAGACGTGGGCGGCAAGGTCGTTTCGGGATGTGCCTTCGGCGATGAATGTGCGCAGTTTTATGTCTTTTATGGCTATTTTCTCGACTCTTACCTTTCGTTCGAGAATCCGTGCAATCACCTCGGGGTCGGCTTTCCCTGCGGAGCAAAGGTCGTTTATGGCGGCGGTTTTTTCGGCGGTGTTTATTCGTTCGAGTTCCTGCACCATGCCGATAAAGGCCACTTCGGCAGTGTTGGGGATGAAGGAGAATATCGAGTCGTCGAGGTTGTTGCCGAGCAGGCTCATGAGATGGGGCACGATGTTTGCGCCGAGGGCTTTGCGCTCGCGGTATATGTCTTGGTCACTGCCCCTTGAGAAGTATATGCGCTCGAAGGAGCATCTGCGGTTTTCGGCCTCGGGGAGTATGCGGCGGATGTTTACGTCGCCGCTCTGCGATACGATAAGGGCGCAACCGGGTTCGAGTTCGCGGACTTCGTCGGCGGGAACATTGAATACGGTGCGGATTACGGGACGCTCGGATGCGAGGACGGCAATCTCGTCGTTGCAATAGTAGAATGCGGGGCGGATGCCGTTGGGGTCGCGGAGGGCGAAGGTGTCGCCCGAGCCTACGGCTCCGACGATGACGTAACCTCCGTCCCAGCGGGGAGCGGCGTCGCCGAGGACGCGCTCGATGCTGAGTTCACGCTCGATTGCGCGGGACAACTCGGGGTCGCGGACGAGGTCGCGATATTTTCGGTAGACGCGATGATTTTCCTTGTCGAGAGCGTTGCCGAGCTGTTCGAGGAGGAGCACGGTGTCGCCGTAGAGGCGGGGGTGCTGGCCTGAGGAGACGATGTAGTCGAAGATTTCGCCTACGTTTGTCATGTTGAAGTTTCCGCACAGCATCATAGCCCTCGAGCGCCAGTTGTTGCGGCGGAGGAAAGGATGGGTGTATTCGAGGCCCGAGCGCCCGGTGGTGCTGTAACGGAGGTGGCCCATGTATATCTCGCCGATAAAAGGCGTGAGTGTTGCGGCTTCTTCGGGCGGGAGGGCGTTGAGCTTCGGAGGCAGATCTGCGCCTATTTCGCGGAAAATCTCGTCGATAGCGCCGGTGCCGAGCGCGCGGCGTCGGAATACGTATTCGTGGCCGGGGACGGCGTTGAGTTTTACGACGCCTACGCCTGCCGCCTCCTGACCGCGGTTGTGCTGTTTCTCCATCAGGAGATAGAGGCGGTCGAGGGCGTAGGTGTAGGAGCCGTATTTGCGTTTGTAGTATTCAAGGGGCTTCAGGAGCCTTATGAGTGCTACGCCGCATTCGTGTTTGAGTTGTTCCATCTATATCAGCGGATGAAGAGGAGTTCGCGGTATTTCGGCAGGGGCCACATCTCGTTGTCGACCATGAGCTCAAGTTTGTCGATGTGGTAGCGGATTGTTTCCATCGGGGCGAGGACGTCGTTGTAGTAAGCAATTGCTTTTTCACGCTCGTCGGTGATGGCGTTTGCTTTTTTGCGCGCGGCCACCATTTCTTCGACTTTTGCCTTGATGACGGTCATGTGGCGCGAGATTTTTTCGATAGTGTCAAGGTCGTGGCCGACGATTTCGGCGCCTTTCTGCCCGGAGAAGAGGGTCTTGAGCTTGACAACGTTGTCGACGAGGACCGACTGGTATCGGGTTGCGACGGGGATGATGTGGTTTATGGCGAGATCGCCGAGGACGCGAGCTTCGATCTGGATTTTTTTGGTGTACATCTCCCATTTCACTTCATTTCGGGCTTCAAGCTCGACTTCGGAGAATACGCCCGTGCGTCCGAACATTGCGACAGTCTCCGGGCGGAGATATGCGTCAAATATTTTCGGGGGGCAGGTCTCGCAGTCGAGTCCGCGGCGGGCGGCCTCGCGCTGCCATTCGTCTGAGTAGCCGTTGCCGTCGAAGTGTATGGCCTTGCTTTCGCGGATGAGGGCGCGCACTTCGGCGATGATGGCTTCGTTGAGGGCTTCGCCGGCGTCAAGGCGGGCGGAGACTTTTTCGTGGAATTCGTTGAGCTGGTCGGCGACGGCGGCGTTGAGGGCTATCATGGCCGATGCACAGTTGGCCGATGAGCCTACGGCGCGGAATTCGAAGCGGTTGCCCGTAAACGCGAAGGGCGATGTGCGGTTGCGGTCGGTGTTGTCGATCATCAGGCCGGGAATCTGCGCGAGGCCGAGGGAGTATTCGGCTTTGCCGGAGAGGGCCATGAGGTCGGTCATGGAGCTGTTTTCGATTTTGTCGAGGACACCGGCGAGCTGGCTGCCTGTGAAGATGGAGATGATTGCGGGGGGAGCTTCATTTGCGCCGAGTCGATGGGCGTTGGTGGCGCTCATAATGGAGGCTTTGAGGAGGCCGTTGTGGCGATGGACGGCGGCCATGACGTTGACGACAAACGTGACGAACTGGAGGTTTTCTTCCGGGGTCTTGCCGGGAGCGAAGAGGAGTTTTCCGCGGTCGGTGCCGAGGCTCCAGTTGTTGTGCTTGCCGGAGCCGTTTACGCCGGCAAAGGGTTTTTCGTGGAGGAGAACACGGAAGTTGTGGCGGCGTGCAACTTCGGCCATGAGCGACATGAGGAGGAGGTTGTGGTCGTTGGCGAGGTTTGTCTCCTCGAAAATGGGCGCGAGCTCAAACTGGTTGGGGGCAACTTCGTTGTGGCGCGTCTTTGCGGGGATGCCGAGGCGGTGGCATTCGATTTCGAGGTCGAGCATGAAAGCTTCGACACGCGAGGGAATTGCGCCGAAGTAATGGTCTTCGAGCTGCTGGTTTTTGGGGCTTTCGTGGCCCATGAGTGTACGCCCGGTCATGACGAGGTCGGGACGGGCGCTGTATAGAGCTTCGTCGACGAGGAAGTATTCCTGTTCCCAGCCGAGGTAGCTGATTACGTGGCGGACGTCGGGGTCGAAGAATCGTGCCACCTTGGCGGCGGCGAGGTCAACGGCGTTGAGGGCGCGGAGAAGAGGGGTTTTGTAGTCGAGGCTCTCGCCGGTGTAGGAGATGAAGATTGTGGGTATGCAGAGGGTCTCGCCGAGGATGAATGCCGGCGATGAGATGTCCCACGCGGAGTAGCCTCGGGCTTCGAATGTGTTGCGGATGCCACCGTTGGGGAATGACGAAGCGTCGGGTTCCTGCTGGACGAGGAGTTTACCGGAGAATTCTTCCATGACGCCGCCTTTGCCGTCATGTTCGATGAATGCGTCGTGCTTTTCAGCTGTTCCGTCGGTGAGGGGATGGAACCAGTGGGTGTAATGACGGGCGCCGTTATCTACTGCCCAACGTTTCATGCCTTCGGCAACAGAATCGGCGAGACTGCGCGAAATGGGCTTTTTGTTTTCTATCGCGTCGAGCAGGGCGTTGTAGGTAGCCTTAGGGAGATAGCGGAACATTGTGGCGCGGTTGAATACTTGCTTTCCGTAGTACTCTGACGGGCGTTCGGCGGGGGTGGCCACGGCTACGGCTTTGCGGTCGTAAGCCTCTTCTACAACTTTGAAACGTAAGGAGGTTGACATGTGATTATTTGATTTTTTTTGATGTTTGCATATAAAATGCGAACCGCCCGCACGTTGAGACGCGCAGACGGTCGGATGCTATTGGATTTTCAAGGCTGACGGCGGAGGCGCTGATGCGGCCTGCAGATGCAGAACTACTGCTACTGCAAGACCGGCCGACGGCCTTCGGAGTCTTTCTTCTGGAAATCATGCCTTGGAAATTGATGGCGCAAAGGTAAGGATATTTTTTTTCATATACAAAAAAAAATGGCAGGCGCCTCGCGCGGGCGCGGGCAATCACGGGTAAAGGCATTGGATAAGCGCCCTGCCGACGTATGCGGCAATGAGTCCGAAGATGAGACTCGAAGCGATATACGTTGCCGCGACGACCCATCGCCCGGATTCGAGGAGACTGAGGTTTTCGAGGGCAAAGGTGGAGAAGGTGGTCAGGCCGCCGCAAAATCCGACGGTGAAAAGTGCTTTTACCGACGCCGAGGGGGCGAAGCGGGCAAAGAAGCCCCAAAAAGCTCCGAGGAGAAAGCACCCGGCGATGTTTACAAAAAGCGTGGGCCAAGGAAAAAGGGCCTGACCCGCGGCGGAGGCGCATGAGGCGATTCGCCTTTCTATATATAAAGAGATGAGAAGACGGCACACGCCTCCGATGCCGCTACCGAGGAAGGCACTTATTGCAAGTCCGGTTATATCTTTCATAGAGCACTGTCAATCAGTGTGCAAAGATAGCCAACATCGGTGAAACACGGCACATAGCAAGAGTGAATGTGTATTTATTTTAGTTAATAAATTTAAAAACATTTGCAAATTGAGGAAAAGGGCCGTAACTTTGCACCCGTAAAACATCGCGGGGTGGAGCAGTGGTAGCTCGTTGGGCTCATAACCCAAAGGTCGTAGGTTCGAGTCCTGCCCCCGCCACAAGAGTGAAAACCGTCGGACCGCAATCCGACGGTTTTTTTGTTATAATTCTATGAGCACAAACGATTCAAGCATACGGACAAGCCCGGTATCGTCGCCCAACGACCTCGGCACAAAGCCCATAGGCACGCTGTTGGTCCAATACTCCCTTCCGGCCATTGTTGCGGCGCTGGTGACGTCGCTGTATAATATCGTCGACTCGATTTTTATCGGTCGCGGCGTCGGGCCTATGGCCATATCCGGGCTTGCCATCACCTTCCCGCTGATGAATCTCGTGGTGGCCTTCTGCGTTCTTTTGGCGGCAGGCGGTGCCACGGTGTCGTCGATTTTTCTTGGGCAGAAAAATCTCGAGAAGGCCACGGAGACGCTGAACAGCGTGGCGGCGATGTGCGTTGTCCATGCCGTAGTGATAGGCGGCGCGGGGCTGCTTTTTCTTGATTCCATCCTCACATTTTTCGGCGCGACGGAGGAAACGCTGCCTTACGCCCGCGAGTTTATGCGCGTGATTCTTCTCGGCACGCCCGTGAGCTACATTTTCATCGGGCTGAACAACCTGATGCGCGCCACTGGCTACCCGAAGAAAGCCATGATTTCGGCGATACTGTCGGTTGTGGTCAACGTCATTCTCGCACCGCTGTTCATCTTTAAGTTCGAGTGGGGCATCGGCGGGGCGGCGCTTGCCACTATCATCGGGCAGCTGAGCGCATTCGTGTGGGTGCTCGCCCACTTTATCTCGCGCAAGAGCTACGTACACTTCAGGCGTCAGGAGCGCCTGTCGCGGCCGAGCCTGCTCATGCGCATCTACGGCATCGGGCTGTCGCCCTTTCTGATGAACTGCTGCGCCTGTCTGGTTGTGGTGTTCATCAACAAATCGCTTCTTGATTCGGCGGGTGCGGACGGCAATACGGCTATCGGCGCCTACGGCATCATCAACCGCACGACAATGTTTTTTATCATGGTAGTGTTCGGCATCACTCAGGGCATGCAGCCCATATTGGGCTACAACTACGGCGCAGGCAATTGGGGGCGTGTGAGCCACACGCTACGCATGGGCCTGTGGGCCGGAGCCTCAATATCGACACTCGGTTGCGCGGTGTGCGAGCTGTTTCCGAATACGATATCCCATATGTTCACGACCGACGGGCCGATGGTAACAATCGCCCGCGAAGGATTCAGGCTTTACTTCATCTGCTTCCCCATCGTGGGCGTGCAGATTATCATTCAGAACTATTTCCAAAGCCTCGGCAAACCGAAGTTCTCGATATTTCTTTCGCTAACGCGCCAGCTGCTGTTTCTCGTGCCCATGCTGTGGATTATGTCGCGGCTCTACGGGGTGCCGGGCGTGTGGCTTTCGATGACGGGGAGCGATTTTCTTGCCGGTGTGCTTGCCATCGCTACCGTAATATATATGAACCGCCGCCTCGGGCGACAAATACAACCCGGACATGCTCAAGACATTTGACCTCCGCACCACCCCCAAAATCGCCGCCACCGCCGAGCTGCTGAAAGCCGAGGCGGCACGCACGGCCGGAATAGACGCTCGCCGTATCGTCCGCCTGGATATCGTGCGTCGTTCAATCGACGCGCGCCAGCGACGCGTCATGGTCAACCTCGGTCTGCGCCTTCATATCGACGCCGTCGACGAGGAGGCGCTGAAAATCGAGTCGCCGGTCTATGGCGACGTGTCGCGGGCCCCGGAGGTGATTGTCGTCGGGGCCGGCCCGGCGGGCCTGTTCGCGGCTCTCGAGCTTATCGAGCTGGGCTTGCGGCCCATCGTGTTCGAGCGGGGAAAGGACGTCGATTCGCGGCGGCGGGATATGGCGGCCATCTCCCGCGAAGGGCGTGTTGACCCGGAGTCGAACTATTGTTTCGGCGAAGGCGGTGCGGGCGCCTACTCCGACGGCAAGCTCTATACGCGCAGTAAAAAGCGCGGGCCGGTGGAGAAGGTGCTCCGTGTGCTTCACCTCCACGGTGCGCAGGCCGAGATATTGGTCGATGCTCACCCCCATATCGGCACCGACCGTCTGCCGAAGGTGATAAAGGCCATGCGCGAGACTATAATCCGCTGCGGCGGCGAGGTGCGCTTCCGCACACGTGTCGACGGGCTTATTCTCTCGGCCGACGGCGGCAGATGCGAGGGCGTGGTCGATTCGACGGGGGCGCGCCACAAGGGCGCCGTGATACTTGCCACGGGGCATTCGGCGCGCGACGTCTACCACATGCTCATGCGCCACGGCGTCGGGCTTGAGGCCAAAGGCATTGCCGTGGGGGTGCGGCTTGAGCATCCGCAGGCATTAATCGACAGGATACAGTATCATTCGCCCGAAGGCCGCGGCAAGTATCTTCCGGCGGCTGAATACTCGATGCTCACACGCGTCGGCGACCGCGCGGTGTATTCGTTCTGCATGTGCCCCGGGGGCTATATCATCCCTGCGGCGAGCGCGCCGGGCCAACTGGTTGTCAACGGCATGTCGCCGGCCAACCGCGGGACGCGATGGGCCAACTCGGGAATGGTCGTGGAGATACTCCCTGAAGATATTCCGGGCGACGACCCTCTGCGCGTGATGCATTTTCAGGAGAGTATCGAGCAGCGCTTTTTCGAGGCTTCGGGCCACACGCAGAAAGCTCCGGCCCAACGAATGACCGACTTCACGGCTTCGCGCCCGTCGGCCGACCTGCCACGCAGTTCCTATCCTCCGGGGGTTTTCCCCGCCCGTATCGACCTTTTGTTGCCCGAAGGGGTGGCAAGCCGTCTTCAGGCCGGATTCCGCGAGTTCGGGCGCAAGTCGCCGGGTTTTCTCAGCCCGGAGGCAATCCTCGTCGGCGATGAGACGCGCACGTCGGCTCCCGTGCGTATCCCGCGCGACGGCGAGGCCCTGCGGCATGTAAGCATCGACGGTCTTTATCCCTGCGGCGAAGGCGCCGGCTATGCCGGTGGGATTGTCAGCGCGGCTGTCGACGGCATACGTTGTGCGCGCGCTGCCGCCGAGGCCCTCAAGGCCTGACTCAAGGCAGCAAGGGCAGTCGGAGAGGTATGCGGTAGAAGTGCTGATAATTGCCGTATGGAATCATAGCTTCGCGTAAAGACGCGCTCCCGAACGGGCACGACCGCGTCGAGTTAAAGACCGCCGCCGACACCGGTTCGGGGTATATGAGGACGCAAGCTATCGTGGCGTCGGGGTCGTCGACTCCGAGGACGCGACGGATACGGTTGTCGCGGGAATAACCCGCAAGCTGACGAACGATACCGGCATCGATATTCTCGCCTTCGAGTGCGGGAATATATTTGGTGTCGAGTATCAGTGTTTCCTTCATGGATAGAAAATCCGGGTAACCGGTTAGTCCCCTGAACTGATATATAATCTGACCGGGAAACGAGTGCTCGAGGAGACCGCGCGCATAGCGTTCGAACAAAAGGGGCATGTCAATCCAGAAAGGAGGCACCGCAGAAACCGAAGCATTGTCGCTCGCAAGCGCGAAATCTCTGAATCGCAGAATACACCGCGCGGTTTTCAAGGCCGCTGCATAGTGGCGGAAGACCGTCCCCGTCCGTGAGACGGTCCGCACCGAACGGAGGTCGGCGCGCGTTTCGTCGACGCCCTCCATGCGGGAGATAGCTCCGGCGACGCGGGCCTGAAGCCTGCTTCGACAGCCTGAAGGGCAGGCGTGCAGGATATCGCCGCATGCCGCAAGGGCTTTTTTGAGAATACGATTCCACGGCGTGTCGACGGTATATTCGCCATAGCGGCAAACCACCCTTTCGTCATGCCCGCGCAAGGTGTTCACGGTCAGATTCCTGAACCACCTCACCCTACCCTTTACGCTCCGGCGGTTTTCTTCTATGTCGATATAATCTTTTTTCAGTCCGACGGCAAGAAGACGCTCCATAAGCGTAAGATACAAGGCGGCGATAACGGTGGTCAGCAGACTGCGGGCCTGCGGGGCCTCGATCGGCTCAGCGTCAAAGTCAATTTCAAGTATTCCGTCCAAGGTGTCGGCCGAGTGGCCGAAAGCGCAGGCCGAGACAATGGAGAAGAAATCAAGATCGCGAATTTTGGGAAGCACGACCACGGGATATTCTCCGCTTGAGGGGGCGGGCACGCGGCATGCGCCAACGATATAGTTTGTGTAATATCCGAATCCGCGGCCATGGTTCTCCCATCGGAAAAGCATGCGCGTGTCAAAGTCGGACTCTCCGCGTCTTAGCACCAGCCCTTCGCCCCACTCCGGCACCCACTCGGCCCCACTTCCGTCACCCGGGAACGGCGAATGCTCCTCAAGTATGAGACACCCGGCTGTCATGAGAATCTTGCTTCGATGATACGGCCAAATCCTGATAGGTCTGCTTCGGGGCGCAGAATGCCGTCGCGCTGATATTCCTCAAGCAGGGGCATCACCTCGTGGGTGAATCCGAGTTTAAGCTCAGCGGCGGAGTCTGCAAGGAAGTAGCTGTGGCCGGGCATCAGGTCGTCGCAGTCGGAGTCAAGTGCGAGATTCTCATTGATAAAGTCCCGGACGGCATAGAAAAGACCTGTGGCCAAGTCGGCGACCGACGCAGGATTTGCCGCGGCGACAATGGCGGAATCGGCCTGCAAGGTGTGGAAGGCGAATCGACGCCTCAGCGCATAGTCGAGCGCGCCGGCACTGCGGTCGGTGGTATTCATCGTGGCGACGATGAAGAGATTGCCCGGCACGCCGAAAGGTTTGTCATGAGAATACGCAAGCCTCAGAGTCTGCGGGTTCTTTGCTCCGAGGCGCTTGTCGCGTTCGATAAGGGTGATAAGTTCGCCGAAAGTCCTTGACACATTTCCTCGGTTTATCTCGTCGATTACAAGCACATAATTGTGGTCAGGGTCGGCTTCGGCGAGGTCGCAGATCTGCTTGAATATGCCGTCGCGCAGGCTGTACAAGACTGCGCCGTCCCTGACTTCGGGATGGATACCCTGCACGAAGTTCTCGTAATCAAACGACTGATGAAAGGTGACGAACGCAATGCGTCCGTCGTTTTCGAGCGAGCGATAACGCTCATTTATCAGGGCTTCGTCAACGACGCCGTCGGCAAGCTTCACGGCAAGACGTTTTGCCACATAAGTCTTTCCCGTGCCGGGCGCACCTTGTAGAATCAGATTGCGGAATTTCACGGCAAGCTGATATAGAAATTCCATTTGTTTGTTCTGCATGTTTTCCAGTTTTGAGCAAATTCGGGTAAAGGCACCTATCCCACCACGAATATTATAGTTCTTGTACAGTTTGATGTCTTCTATACGGACCGGTGTCTCTATCGGCTCGAAACAATCGACGAGGAACACAATCGCTGCCGAACGCGAATCGTCATGATAATCGTCGAAGTTTTCTCCAAACCATGCGGGCGAATAGTCTTTCCACCCGTCTTTCTTGGCATTGTAGGACTGCATGCTGTCGGCATAATTGACGACATGCGCCCTGAAAGCGGTTTCGTTGTTGCGAAGATACAGCAGGTCGAAGCCGCCCTCGTCGACAAGGATTTCAAGCTGACGCATCACCTCCCGGCGCGTGTCGCCGGAATACGGGAGTCTGTTCCACCACAGGCAGGCGTAGCCCCGGTCCATTTCATCGATAAGGTCGTATTTCCATTCGTCATTGCTCTCATGGACGAGCAGGCCTGCCAACATCGGTCGCGTCCACCATTTATCCTTCTCCGCATAAATCCGGCGGCTTATCGCCCCTGTCAGATTCTCGGGGTTCAGGCAGTCGACTTCGGGCGCAAGTCGTCCGATTACCGCTTTGTCGAAAGCCGAAGCGTCGTAATCACCGCCCACATAATAGTCGAATATAGCCTCCATCTGGGCGGGCGCTATCACGGGAAGAAGAGAGGCCGGATTTTTGAGGAAGCTCACGAGCCGCCTGATGCTCGCGGCCTTGATTTCTCCGTGACGTTTATAGTAAAGCAGATGCCTCACCCATGCGTTTTGTCGGATATTGGCCCTCGCTGCATAGCGTTTTTTATCATAGAGGTTAAGCTCGTCAATGTCGGCGGCCTTTTCGTCAAGATAGGCCACCACCCTGAACAGGGCTTCGCGCACAGCTTCGTGAGAGGCGCCTTTCCGCTTGAACTCCTCGTAAGGCATTGCGAGCATCGCGTCGAGGTCGGCCTCCGCCACCGAAAGGCTCTCGAAAGCAAGCAAGGCCTCACGCCCCTTTTCGAGCCAGAAATCAGGGTCGGATTGTATTTCCTTTACGTCCATATCGAAAAAAAAGATTACCTTTGCATCGGCCAAAGATAATATATTTTAACAACAGATACAAGACCAAGCCATTAATGAACGTAAAAATCTTTGCATTCGCCGCCGCATGCGTCATCTGCGGCTGCACACCCTCGGGCACAAGCTCAGCCCCGGAGCAGTCCCCGGCGCTCGAAGGCCGCTGGGAAATCACCGACGTGGTTCTCAACGATTCCGTCCGCGCCATGCCCGCCGAAATCACTCCCGGGACGAAGCAATATATCGTATTCAGCCCTGACAGCACGTACTCCGTTCGCACCAACTGCAACAGCATCGGCGGCTCATACACCCTGAACGGCGACAGCCTCACCATCGGCGACGGCTTCTGCACCGAGATGGCCTGCGACAACATGGTGGTTGAAGACCTTATAAAACAAATTTTGCCCGAAGTCAGAACCGCCGTCGCCGGAAACGACTCGACAATGCGCCTCAACACGGCCGGAGAGAGCTACATTTCGCTCCGCAAGGCCGAATAAGCGCAGTTGGGGAAGCAACTTTCCGCATCCGACAATTTTGCCTCTTGATAAAATTTTCGTAACTTTGCGGCAGAAAACGTAAACCCAATTACACATTTACTTGCCCCACATATGGTAGTATTCTTCAAGAAAGGTCCGTCGACAGTATATGCGGTGGATACGAACCACGGCTTCGACGCCATGGAAAAAGACAAACTCAAATGGCTTCTTGCCGGAGCGCGCCCCGTCGCGGCCAAACATCTGGCCGGCCGCTACGTCGGACCCCGCAAAGAAATGATTACCCCTTGGAGCACGAATGCCGTAGAGATCACACAGAACATGGGTCTCTCCGGCATTTCTCGTATTGAGGAATTCACCCTCGTGGCCGAAGGCAGCGAACCCACCTACGACCCCATGCTCCAGCGCCTCTACGCCGAGGGGCTTTCGTCGAACATCTTCGACATCACGGCGCAGCCCGAAGACGTGGTCTATATCGACGACATCTCCGCCTATAACCAAGAGCAGGGCCTCGCGCTCAGCCCGGAAGAAGAGACGTATCTGCGCGAGCTTTCGACGCGCCTCGGACGCCCGCTGACTGACAGCGAAGTATTCGGCTTCTCGCAGGTAAACTCCGAGCACTGCCGCCACAAAATCTTCAACGGCACCTTCGTCATCGACGGCGAAGAGAAGCCGACGTCGCTTTTCAAGCTTATCAAACGCACATCGCAGGAAAACCCCAACGGCCTCGTGTCGGCTTACAAAGACAATGTGGCATTTGTAAAGGGCCCGCGTGTGCGCCAGTTCTATCCCGTCAACCCCGACCGTCCCGATTACTTCGAGGAGCGCCCGCTCGACACGGTGATTTCCCTCAAGGCCGAGACGCACAACTTCCCCACCACCGTCGAGCCCTTCAACGGAGCGGCCACCGGCAGCGGCGGCGAAATCCGCGACCGCCTCGGCGGCGGCCGCGCGAGCCTGCCGATTGCGGGCACGGCCGTGTACATGACCTCTTATCCGCGTCTCAGCCCCGACATGCGCTGGCAATACGCCATGAACGAGCGCAAATGGCTGTATCAGACGCCGGCCGAAATCCTTATCAAAGCCTCCAACGGCGCCTCTGACTTCGGCAACAAATTCGGCCAGCCGCTTATCTGCGGCTCGCTGTTCACGTTCGAACACTGCGAGAATGAAAAGCAGTTTGCCTACGACAAAGTGATTATGCTTGCCGGCGGCGTCGGCTTCGCGGCAAAGAAAGACGCCATCAAGGGCGAACCCAAGCCGGGCCAAAGCGTGGTTATCGCCGGCGGCGACAACTACCGCATCGGCATGGGCGGCGGCGCAGTGTCGTCGGTTGAAACGGGGCAATACGCCAACGCCATCGAACTCAACGCCGTGCAGCGCGCCAACCCCGAAATGCAGAAGCGCGTGGCCAACGTAATCCGCGCACTCGCCGAAAGCGCCTTCAACCCCATCGTCAGCATCCACGACCACGGTGCGGGCGGCCACCTCAACGCTCTCTCGGAGCTTATCGAGGCCACGGGCGGCTTCATCGACATCGACGCCCTCCCTGTGGGCGACCCCACCCTTTCGGACAAAGAAATCATCGGCAACGAGAGTCAGGAGCGCATGGGCTTCGTAATCAAGCCGAAGGATATCCCGCTGGTTGAACGCATCGCTCAACGCGAACGCGCGCCGCTCTACGTCGTGGGCCGCACCACCGATGACCACCGCCTGACATTCGGCCATAAAGACGGCCGCACGGCCATCGACCTCGCCGTGACCGACATGCTCGGCAACTCCCCCAAGACCGTAATCACCGACTCGACGGTGAAAAACGAATACAAAGACGCCGCCACCGACAGCTCACAGCTTGAGCGCTACATCTCGGACGTGATGATGCTCGAATCCGTGGCGTGCAAGGACTGGCTGACAAATAAAGTGGACCGCTCGGTTACGGGCCGCGTGGCGCGCCAGCAGTGTCAGGGCGAAATTCAGCTCCCGCTCAGCGACTGCGGCGTTGTCGCCCTTGACTACCACGGCCGCAAAGGCATCGCCACCTCTATCGGCCACGCGCCGGCGGCGGCTCTCGCCAATCCGGCGGCAGGATCCCGCCTCGCCATCGCCGAAGCGCTCACCAACATCGTCGGCGCGGACCTCGCTCTCGGACTCAAGAGCGTGTCGCTCAGCGCCAACTGGATGTGGCCGTGCAAGAACCCCGGCGAAGACGCTGCGCTCTACAGCGCCGTCGAGGCCTGCTCCGACTTCGCATGCCGCCTCGGCATCAACATCCCCACGGGCAAAGATTCGCTGTCGATGACCCAAAAATACGGCAACGACAAGGTCTACGCTCCCGGCACGGTGATAATCTCGGCAGCAGCGCCGGTGGAGAACGTGCGCCGCACGCTCAGCCCCGTGGTTGTGCCCTCGTCCAATTCCACGCTGTATTATATCGACTTCTCAAGCGACCGCCTGCGGCTCGGCGGCTCGGCCCTCGCGCAGACTCTCAACGCCGTAGGCTCCGACGCCCCCGACGTGAAGGATGCCGAAGCCTTCGCAAAGGCATTCGACACGGTGCAGACACTCGTGCGCAAGCGCAAGCTTCTTGCCATGCACGACGTAAGCGCCGGCGGCCTTGTGACCACGCTGCTTGAAATGGTTTTCGCAAACAGCCGCGGTGGCCTCAAGATGTACACCGACGGATTCAAGAGCGTGCTCAAGGAAACTGACCTCATCAAAATACTCTTCGCCGAGAATCCCGCCATCGTCATACAGGCCGACGATGCCCGCAAGGTATCCGTCGAGGAAATTCTCGACAAGGCCGGGGTCGTATATTTCCCGATTGCGACGACAAGCCCCGAGCGTGTGCTCCAGATTAGCCACAACGAAGAGCTCCATCTCGTCAATATCGACTCGATGCGCAAACTGTGGTACACCCCCTCGTATCTCCTCGACCGCCTGCAAAGCGGCGAAGACTGCGCCGCCATGCGCTTTACCAACTTCGCCGCACAGCCGCTGAAATACCTGCTTCCCAAGGGCTTCAAAGGCACCCTTGAGCGCTACGGACTCAGCGACGACCGCGGCAGCGAGCGCTCTGGCGTGCGCGCGGCAATCATACGCGAGAAAGGCGTCAACGGCGACCGCGAAATGGCATACTCGCTCTTCCTCGCCGGCTTCGACGTCAAGGACGTGCACATGACCGACCTCATGAGCGGCCGCGAGACACTCGATGACGTCAACATGATTGTGTTCTGCGGCGGCTTCTCCAACTCGGACGTACTCGGCTCGGCCAAGGGCTGGGCATCGGGCTTCCGCTGGAACGAGACGGCACGCGAGACCCTCCGCCGCTTCTACGCCCGCGAGGACACACTAAGCCTCGGCGTCTGCAACGGTTGCCAGCTGATGATCGAGCTTAACCTCCTCTTCGGCGGAGGCGATGACGCTCCCGTGGAGATGCTCCACAACACGTCGCACAAATTCGAGAGCGAGTTTGTCAACATGACCATCCCTCAGAACAACAGCGTGATGTTCGGCAGCCTCTCCGGCGTCCGCACCGGCATCTGGGTAGCCCACGGCGAAGGTCGCTTCGCGTTCAAGAAGCCTCTTAAGGAGATGAACGTAGTAGGCCGCTACAGCTACACCCGCTACCCGGGCAACCCGAACGGCTCGACCGGCGCAGTGGCCGCACTCGCATCGGCCGACGGCCGCCATCTTGCGATGATGCCGCACCTTGAGCGCGCCATCTTCCCGTGGCAGTGCGCCTACTATCCGCGTTCGCGCCGCAACGACGAAGTCACGATATGGATTGAGGCTTTCGTCAATGCCCGCAAGTGGGTCGAAGCCCATACAAAGTAATCATCCACGGCATAAAGGAATGTGGGAGCGAGGCTTATCCTCGTCATCCACATTCCTTTTCCGATGATATAAAAGCAAACGTACAATTTTTCCACAGGTTTCCGAGGGAAGTCCATTCCCTCTCAATCCACATTTCACAACAGAAGATTATAAATTATGGGCGGTTTCTTTGGTGTCATAAAAAAAGGCAAACCCTGCGCCGACGAGCTTTTCTACGGCGTCGACTATAATTCACATCTGGGCACGCGCCGTGCTGGCATGGCCACTTTCGATAAAGAGAAAGGACACTTCGCGCGCCAGATCCACAATATCGAAAACTCGTATTTCCGCACTAAATTCGAGGCTGATCTCCCCGACTTCAAAGGCGAGAGCGGCATCGGTGTCATCTCGGACACGGATGCCCAGCCCATCATCGTGAACACACGGCTCGGGAAATTCGCCATCGTCACAGTGGCGCGCGTCAACAACATCCCCGAAATCGAGAACAGCCTGCTTGAGAAAGGAATTCACTTCTGCGAACATTCGCGCGACACCGTCAACCCCACCGAACTGGTTGCGGCGCTCATCGCCGAAGGGCGCGACCTGACAGACGGACTGCGACACGTTCAAGAGACGGTCAAAGGCTCGTGCTCGATGCTCGTGCTGACGGAAAACGGCCTTGTGGCCGCACGCGACCGGCTCGGGCGCACACCCATCGCCATCGGATTCAACAAGTCCGACAACAGCTACGCGGCCTCGTCGGAGACATCGGCGTTCGCCAACCTCGGTTATGAGGAAGTGTACGACCTCGGCCCGGCCGAGATTGTCCGCATCACCCCCGACGGAGGCATCGAACAGCTTCAGGCCCCCGGCAAGGAAATGCAGGTGTGCGCGTTTTTGTGGACCTACTACGGCTATCCCCCCTGCCGCTACGAGAAGCGCAACGTCGACGAAATGCGCTACGAGTGCGGCCGCATCATGGGCGAAAAATGCAAGGCCGCCGACGCCGACCTTGACTTCATCAGTCCGGTGCCCGATTCCGGCACGGGAATGGCTCTCGGCTACGCCGCCGGAGCCGGCAAGCCCTACCTCCGCGGGCTTGTGAAATACACGCCCACATGGCCCCGAAGCTTCACGCCGGGAACTCAGGCCCGCCGCGAGCTCGTAGCCAAGATGAAACTCATAGCCAACGCCGACCTGCTCCGCGGGAAAAACGTGGCCTTCTGCGACGACTCCATCGTCCGCGGCACCCAGCTCCGGGATAACGTCCAGGACGTGCGCGACGCCGGCGCCCGCGCAGTCCATATCCGCATAAGCTGTCCGCCGCTGATTTATCCCTGCGACTTCATAAACTTCACGAGCTCGCGCAGCCCGATGGAGCTGATTGCTCGCCGTATCATCGAAGAGCTTGAGCCGAATCCGTCGGAAGAAGCTCTTAAAGAATACGCCACCGCCGGCACGAAACGCTACGCGGCGATGGTCGAGGAAATCCGCAAGGACCTCGGACTCGACTCCCTTCAATTCAGCTCGATAGAAGACCTCGTGGCAGCCATCGGGTTGCCGCGCGAACGCGTGTGCACGCACTGCTTCGACGGGTCGAGCCATTGCTGAGGCCATGAAGCCCCGAAGATGCTCCGATGACAAAGTTTAACATAGAAATTGTAAGGTAGTTAGTTTAAAATTTGGCTAAAAAAGTTTAATTTGTTACCTTTGTAGTCACTTAAAAACCAGCTACGCCAATTAATAAACCTCTAACATAGTAATTATGAGCTTAAACATCATTGTACTTGCCAAACAGGTGCCTGACACGCGCAACGTAGGCAAGGATGCGATGAAGGAAGACGGCACAATCAACCGTGCCGCATTGCCCGCAATCTTTAACCCTGAAGATCTCAATGCCCTCGAGCAGGCTCTTCGTCTGAAAGACGCACATCCCGGCTCGAAAGTCACTATCCTCACCATGGGCCTGCCTCGCGCGGCCGAAGTAATCCGCGAAGCCATCTTCCGCGGTGCCGACACGGGCATCGTCCTGACTGACCGCGCCCTTGGCGGCGCCGATACCCTCGCCACGAGCTACTCGCTGGCGCAGGCCGTCAAAAAGTTCGGCAACTACGACATCATCCTCGGCGGTCGTCAGGCCATCGACGGCGACACCGCTCAGGTGGGTCCGCAGATTGCCGAGAAGCTCGGCATTCCTCAGGTGACTTACGCCGAGGACATCCTCGAAGTCAAGGACGGCCATATCGTTGTAAAGCGTCGTCTTGAGCACGGCGTCGAGACCGTGAAGGCTCCGCTCCCCTGCGTAGTGACGGTCAACGGCTCGGCAGCCCCCTGCCGCCCGCGCAACGCCAAGCGCGTGATGCAGTACAAGCGCGCCGTGTCGCCTTCCGAGGCCAAGAGCCTTGCTCCCGAAATCGCGGCCATCGTCGAAAAGCGCCCGGACCTCCAACTTCAGGAATGGGGCGCGGCATACGTGGAAGCCGACCCCAAGCAAATCGGTCTTGCAGGCTCTCCCACCAAGGTAAAATCAATCGAAAACGTTGTGTTCACGGCTAAAGAGAGCCGTTGCATCGACGGCTCGAACGATGCCCAGCTCGAAGACCTCATCCAAGAACTCATCACCAATCACACTATCGGCTAAGGGCCGAACCCCCTCCCACACTGACAACAACAGCTATGGCAGACAAAAACAATCTTATCGTATATTGCGAATACGACGACGGCCGCGTCGCTGACGTGAGCCTCGAACTCCTCACCAAAGGCCGCGTTCTCGCCAACCGTCTGGGCGTAAAGCTCGAAGCCATCGTGATTGGCGACAAGCTCGACGGCGTCGAAGAGCAGCTCTTCCCCTACGGCGCAGACGTAGTCTACAAGATGGAAGACGCCCGTCTTTACCCCTACACCTCGAATCCCCACGCATCGGCGCTCATCAACCTTTTCAAGGAAATCGAGCCTCAGGTGTGTCTCATGGGTGCGACCTGTATCGGCCGCGACCTCGGCCCCCGCGTAAGCTCGTGCCTCCACAGCGGCCTTACCGCCGACTGCACCTCGCTTGAAATCGGCGACCACACCGACGTTAAGACCGGCAAAGAATACAAGGACCTCCTCTATCAGATCCGTCCGGCATTCGGCGGCAACATCGTGGCAACAATCGTCAACCCCGAACACCGCCCCCAGATGGCCACGGTGCGCGAAGGCGTGATGAAGAAAGAGATTTACGACGCCAACCACAAAGGCGAAGTAATCAATCTCGACGCCAAGAAATATGTCTCCGACGCAGACTATGTGGTTGAAATCATCGACCGCCACATCGAGAAGTCGAAGGTCAACATCAAGAACTCCCCTATCATCGTTGCCGGCGGCTACGGCGTGGGAAGCAAGGAGAACTTCCAGCTTCTCTATGATCTGGCAAACACCCTCGGCGCTGAGGTAGGCGCCTCGCGCGCGGCTGTCGACGCCGGATATATCGAGCACGAGCGTCAGATTGGCCAGACGGGTGTGACGGTGCGCCCGAAGCTCTATATCGCCTGCGGCATCTCGGGTCAAATCCAGCACATCGCCGGCATGCAGGAGAGCGCAATCATCATCTCCATCAACAACGACCCGAACGCTCCCATCAACAAAATCGCCGACTTCGTAATCACGGGCGACATGACGGAAGTCGTGCCCAAGCTGATTAAGTACTATAAGAAAAACTCCAAGTAAGCAATGGCAAACTTTTATACAGACAATCCCGACCTGAAGCACCATCTGACGCATCCGATGATGCGCAAGATTGTCGAGCTCAAGGAACGCAACTATACAGAAGCCGAAAAATACGATTTCGCTCCCATCAACTATGATGACGCCATCGACAACTATGAGCGCACGCTCGAAATCGTAGGCGAAATCTGCGGCGAAGTCATCGCCGCCAACGCCGAAAGCGTCGACCATCAGGGACCGCGCGTGGAAAACAACCGCGTAATCTACGCCGACGGCACTCAGGAAAACCTCGACGTGTGCCGCAAGGCCGGCCTTATGGGCATGGCCATGCCGCGCCGTTTCGGGGGTCTCAACTTCCCCATCACCCCCTATATCATGGCGGCCGACATCGTGAGCCGCGCGGATACGGGTTTTGAGAACCTCTGGGGCCTTCAGGACTGCGCCGAGACGCTCTATGAGTTCGGCAACGACGACCAGCGCTCGCGCTTCATCCCGCGCGTTTGCGCCGGCGAAACCATGTCGATGGACCTCACCGAGCCGGACGCCGGCTCCGACCTCCAGAGCGTGATGCTCAAGGCCACTCAGAAGGAAGACGGCACGTGGGTGCTTAACGGCGTGAAGCGCTTCATCACCAACGGCGACTCGGACATCCACCTCGTGCTCGCCCGCTCGGAAGAAGGCACCAAGGACGGCCGCGGCCTGTCGATGTTTATCTACGACAAGCGCAACGGCGGCGTAGACGTGCGCCGCATCGAGAACAAGATGGGCATCAAGGGTTCGCCCACTTGCGAGCTTACGTACAAGAACGCCCCCGCCGAGCTTTGCGGCTCGACGCGCATGGGTCTTATCAAGTATGTGATGGCTCTCATGAACGGCGCCCGCCTCGGCATCGCCGCCCAGAGCGTTGGCGTCAGCGAAATCTGCTATCGCGAAGCTGTGGCTTACGCCAAGGAGCGCCGCCAGTTCGGCAAGGCCATCATCGAGTTCCCGGCTGTGGCTGAAATGCTCGCTGTAATCAAGGCCAAACTCGACGCAAGCCGTTCGCTGCTGTATGAGACGGCCCGCTACGTCGACCTCTACAAGGCTATCGAAGATATCGAGCGCGAGCGCAAGCTCACTCCCGAGGAGAAGGCCGAGCTGAAGGGCTATCGCAAATTCGCCGACGCCCTCACCCCCATGAGCAAGGGCATGAGCTCGGAATACTGCAACCAGAACGCCTACGACTGCATTCAGGTGCATGGCGGCTCGGGCTTCATGAAAGACTACGCCTGCGAGCGCGTGTACCGCGACGCACGCATCACGTCGATTTACGAGGGCACGACGCAGCTTCAGGTCGTAGCGGCTATCCGCCACGTCACCACCGGCACTTACAAGGCCCTTATCGACGGCTATGCGGCTACCGAGTTCAAGGCCGAACTTCAGCCTATGGCCGAGAACCTGAAACGCCTCACCGCTCTCTACGAGGAGGCAATCGCAGCCGTAAGCGCCGAAGGCAAGGCCGAATACACTGATTTCATGGCCCGTCGCCTCGTCGAGATGGCCGGCAATATCGTGATGGGCTATCTGCTCCTTCTCGATGCCAACCGCAACGAGAGCTTCACGGCCAGCGCCAACGTTTACAACAAGATTGCCGAGGCCGAGGTGTGCAAGCACCACGAGTTCATCAAGAACTTCCGTCCCGAGCAGCTTGCTTTCTACGGAGTAGGCGCAGCCGAGGCTTAAGCCCGCTGAAAATATACAAAGCACACGTTTCACCCCGCATGCCCGAAAAACGGCATGCGGGGTGAATTAATTTCGGGGCCGCCGGGAGAAAAATCGCTCGGGACGGTAAACGTTCGGCGGGGGTGGAGTGTTATATGGATAAATGAAAATTATCCACTAACCTCTATATAACCATTCACCAAAATGAAAGAAATAGCACTTACAGGCACCGCGAGCCGCATTTTCGGCGATGTGCTCGGCCAACTGCTCAAACACGGACTTAGCGTCAACGCTTTTGTTGACGAACCCGAGAAGATTATGCTTGACGACAGCCGTCTCACCGTGTCGCACCTTGATGTGACGGACGAGACCAAGAGCCGCGAGGCGTTTGCCGGCTACGACACGGCTGTGCTTGTGTATAACGACGATTTACGGGATGCCCGAACGAATGAGCTTACGCTCAAGACGTTCACGCGCACTGTTCATGCGGCGCGTGAGGCCGGTGTGAAGCGCGTGATTGTTGTCGGCTCGGAAAATTCGGAAGCTTTCTTTGTCACTGATTTGCGTCGGCTTGACGACATCGACTGGCTGTTTGTGTCGAACGTAGGGCCTTATGCCAAGCGCGTGCGCAAGGAGATTGAAAAGCCTTCGCGCCACAACTGTGTCTACGAGGCGTAAGGGCGCCCGGGCTGAGCATCTCCGCTCCAAGGAATCCGGCATCCGCGGACAAGGATGCCGTGAGTACAATCAATACTATGTCTAACACCGCGGCCGCGCCTTGCAAAATAAAGGGCGCGGCCTTTTTGCAGTTGCTTGCAAAGGGCCGCGCCAATCAGGTTGTCTGCCGCGTTGCGGAGACGCGAATCAGATTACGCCGTGTTTTTTGCTTTTGCGGAAGTAGAGCTTGTGGTCAAGATACTCCTGCGTGGCGATAAGAGTGGGTTTGGGAAGGCGCTCGTAGTAGCGCGAGATTTCGATTTGCTCGCGGTTCTCGTTCACTTCCTCGAGGTTGTCGTTGAGGGAAGAGAATTCCTGCAGCTTCTTGTCGAGTTCGTCTTTCATCTCGGCGGCGATTTCGTTTGCACGCTTTGCGATGATGCATACGGTTTCGTAGACGTTGCCGGTGTCTTTCGAGAGCTCAATCATGTCGCGGGTGACGGTGTTGAGCGGAGCATTGGTTTTCTTGTAGTCAATCATCTTTTCAGGAGTTGATTATTGTGTGTTTGTTGTTTTCGATTCGTGGAAATCACTCGTTTACGTATTTGCGGGCGATTTTGTAGATGTTTTCGGCTTCCTGACGGTGAGGGCTGTCGGGGTAGTTGTTTGTGAAGGAGTAGTATTCGTCGACAACTTCGCGGAAGCGGTCGGCCTTTCGCTCGTCGATGCTCATGTTGGCTTCCTGATAGCGGGCCTTGAGGATGAGGAGTTCGAGGTCTTCTTTGTATTTCGAGTAAGGATAGTCCTTGATGGCGTTTCGGGCCACAATGACACAGCTTTCGAAGTTGTTGCCCATATAGTTCCCGAGGTTGTAGTATAGCTGGGCGTTCTGAAGCTGCTTGAGGGTGAGTTTGTCCTGAAGCTCGAATATGGCGTTCTGGGCAATGCTGACCCTGTCGCTGCGCGGGAAAAAGTCGAGGAATCCCTGAAGCTCTTCGATGGCTTTGATGGTGCCGCTTTGGTCGAGCTGAGGCTCGGGAGAGTCGAGGTAGTAGCCGTAGCCGGTATAGAAGCGGGCGTCTTCGGTGTATTTGCCTTTGGGATAGCGCTGGTAGTAGGCCTTGAGGTATGAGCCTGCTGTCAGATAGTCTTTGTTTTCATAGTGGCTCATGCCGAGTAGGAAGAGGCTTTCTTCGGCTTTGTCGGAGCCTTTGAATACGGTGATGCAGTCTTTCAGGATTGTCGCGGCCTGAACGTATCTTTTTTCTTCGTATGCACGCTTGGCGAAGTCGAACTTGTAAGCGTAGTCGTCGCTCTTCTGCACGCGCTGGTATTCGCCGCACGAGGAGAGCATAAGGGCCAAAAGCGCCGAAAGGAAGAATTTTTGCATTGTCGCTTTCAAAATAATAGAGTTCGGGGAGTTGTTTCCGTCGATTTCAAGATGCAAAGGTAAGAAATTTCCGGAGAAAAGCATAGCCTGTCCCCGGAAATCGGCTTAAAAGCAAGAAAGTTTAACAGTTCATCACATGACGTTGAGGACCTGCTCTTTGATTTGTTCGAGATTGTCTTTCATCCTGACAACGATTTTCTGCATTTCGGCATGATTGCTTTTGGAGCCGAGGGTGTTGATTTCGCGCCCCATTTCCTGAGCTATGAAGCCGAGTTTTTTCCCTTGACCGGGTTCGGGGGCATTCATTGTCTCGACGAAGTAGCGGAGGTGCTGGGCGAGGCGCTGTTTTTCTTCGTTGACGTCGAGTTTCTCGATATAGAAAATCATTTCTTGTTCGAGGCGGCCTTTATCGAATTCGGCGACGGGTATTTTTGCGAGGTTTTCGCTGAGACGGGCGTGGATTTTCTCGATTCGCTCGGATTCGAAGGGAGCCACTTGGTCGAGGAGCGCGGCAATAGCGTCGATTCTTGCGGCGAAGAATGATTCAAGGCGCTCGCCTTCGGCTCGCCGGTGGGCCATGAGGGCGTCGACGGCTTCGCGGACGGCTTTGTCGAGGGCTTCGATTTCGAGAGACGACGCTTCTTCGGGAGCTTCGCTGTGGATTGTGTCCGGGAAGCGCATCAGCACGGGATACCAGTCGTCGGGGACTGCGATGCCGAGCACCGCGGCGGCGTCCTCAATCTGCTTTTTATAAGCGGCGAGCGCCGTTACGTTGAGGCTTACGGCAAGGTCGGCGGCGGCAACTGATTCGACGACGACAGTCATGTCGGCTTTTCCGCGCTGGAGGACCGACGCGACGTAAGCGCGGAGGTCAATCTCACGGGCCCTGAACGCCTGCGCCACGCGGGCATTGAGGTCCATCTGCTTTGAGTTCAAAGACTTTATTTCAACGGTGATTTTTTTACCTGCGACCTCGGCGACAGCGCGCCCGAAGCCCGTCATAGACATTAACATATAAGGCGAAACGAGATTTAAATTAGAGGCTGACGGGAAGTCAGCGCACAAAGGTACGTATTTTTTGCAAAAAAGAGTACGCTTTTTGTTTTTGTTTGAAAAAAATGTAGTAATTTTGTAAAAATCTAGATTTGCCGACCCCCAAAAAGGCTATTCCAGAGATAACCAATCGTAAAAACCAAATTTTCAACTTCCAAAGTTCAAACCCCCATCACTTTCTTGCCTTTATGAACAGCCCCTACCTTACAATGGTTCGGTAAAAACTACCGAAGTGATTGAAAATTAAGTTAATATATTAATATTTCAGATACAAATGAATCGCCAAAGCGTTCATTATAAAAACATTAGACTATGAACGTATT
>CAJUCQ010000029.1 GCA_910584905.1 uncultured Muribaculaceae bacterium | reverse complement strand
ATTTCGACTTACGGAAAATCCCCGCATCTCAAAATAATTCAGAAAATAAACCAAAGGTTGGCTCAATTAGCGGCTTAAGCCTGACTGTTCAACCTCAAATTTTACCGAACCATTGATTTTATATTGCTGTTTGAGATAAGACATGGCGCCCTTGCGGACGTGGGATGCGATGCGCTGCATCGTGTCGGTGCCCTCGCTCTCGCTCATCATCCGGCGGAAGAAATACCAAGCCAGAATCAATGCGACAAGCGACGCGGCAGGCACAAGCCAGAATACCGGGTTTGTCATGGTGGTTTTTTAAGGTTAGAAATTAAAAATTGAGCCTAAAGGTAAGAAATTTTTCTGACACGGACAAATCGCCGATGGGCCCCGGGGACGGATGCGGCACGGAGTGCGTTAATAAATATTTAAATCTTAGCTTTGTGAGACGATTATTCGCGGGGTTTTATTAATTTTGCCCCATTATTATGGAAAAGTACATCCTCACCTTCGACCGCGGGAACTCTTCGGCCAAGATTGCGCTCTGGAATCAGGCGGGTAAAATCGCCTGCCATCTGCGCAGCCGCAGCAGCTCCGGACGCGACGAGTGCATCGCCCTCATACGCGAAGCGGCCTCGCGAGCCGAAATCGGCTCGTCGGCCTACGCATCGGTGGTGAAGGACGGCGCCGACGAGGCCATCGTCGAAGCTTTGCGCGAAGCAAGCGCCCCCGGTGCGAGGTGCATTGTACTCAATGCGTCGACTCCGATGCCTATGACGTCAGTCTACTCGACGCCCCTGACCCTCGGCGCCGACCGCCTTGCGGCGGCTCTCGGCGCGCTGGCCTTATACGGGACGGGGCGGACGCTGCTGGTGGTAGACCTCGGCTCGGCCATCACTTACGACATCGTCGACGCCGAAGGCCGCTATCTCGGAGGCAACATCGCCCCCGGCGTTCAGGCCCGGTTCCGCTCGCTCCACGAGGTGGCGCCGGCCCTGCCGCTTGTCGAGGCCGAAGGCGACCTTCCGCTTTTCGGCTATTCGACGGAAACGGCCATCCGCGCCGGCGTGCTCCGCGGAATAGCCGCCGAAATCACCGGTTACGCCGCCATCGCCGGAGAGCGGACTCTCACGCTTCTCACCGGCGGCGACGCCTGTTTCTTCCCGGCTATCACTGCCGGACTCCCGGATATAGAAATCCGCCACAATCTGATTCATCACGGACTAAAACGACTTCTTGAATATAATGAAACTCTCTAAAACCGTCGCCGCCATCGCGGCATTGTTGCTCATTGCGGGCCTCGCCCTCCCGTCTGTCGCCCAAAACGGCACGATGACCCCTTACTCGCGCTACGGCTACGGCATCCTGCGCGACCGCGCCACCTCAACCCAGCGCTCGATGGGCGGCGTGGGCTACGCCATGCAGAGCGGACGCCAGATCAACGCCATGAACCCCGCGTCGTACGCCGCAATCGACTCGCTGACATTCCTCTTCGACATGGGCATCGACCTCACGGCCTTATGGCAGAGCGAGACCGACTCCGAGGGGGCAAAAATATCCGACAACAACTTCGGCGGCGGGCTCGACTACGCCACCATGCAATTCCCGATCGGCCGCCGAATGGGCATGAGCGTGGGCCTTGTGCCTTTCTCGTCGGTGGGCTACTCCTTCGGCGACAACATCTCCAACGGCCTCGCATCGCGTCAGGGCTCGGGTAGCATCAACGAACTCTACGCAGGCATCGCCGCCAATATATTCAAAGGCTTCTACGTCGGCGTGGATTTCTCGTACATGTTCGGCACTATTCTCAACGACTCTTATGCAATCGTCGGCACGACCGGCTCGCAGGCCATATTCCAGAAGGAACTCAAAATCCGCGACTGGAACATGACCGCCGGTATCCAGTACGGCTTCAACCCCTCGCCGGGCCATCGCCTGACCTTCGGCCTCACCTACCGCCCGGGCAAAACGCTCCTCGGCGACGCCGCCACTTACTACTACGTCGAAAATCTTTCAAGCCCCGAGACACACGACGCCCACAAGCTCCGCCACAACTACAGCATCCCCGACACGTGGGGCGCCGGCATCAACTACCGCATCGGCCCGAAATGGATGTTCGAAGGCGACTTCACGTATCAGCCTTGGGCCGACGCCAAGTTCCGGGGCTTCGACGGCGACGAAAACACCCATAATTTCGCCAACCGCTGGAAAGCGGCCGCCGGCGCGCAATTCGTGCCCAACTACCGCGGCGGCTACGGCAAGCGCATGAGCTATCGCCTCGGCGCATACTACAACCGCGACTACCTCATCGTGCTCGGCAACAATGTGCGCGAATACGGCGTGAGCATGGGCGTCGGCTTCCCCGTGCCGACGTTCAAGACCACGGTTAACCTCGGCCTCGAATGGAAGCACCGTCAGGCAAGCCCTCAGGCTCTTATCAAGGAAGACTATCTGAACATCACTATCGGAATCAACTTCAACGAGATGTGGTTCCGCCAAAGCAAAATCTACTAAAGCGGCAGCCGCACAATGTATCGACTGCCCTTTGTGACCGCGCTCCTGCTCGCGCTCGCCTCCTTGGCCGGAGGTTGCGGCGAGGAGGAGCGTCATTATGTGGCAAACGCCCTGCCGTCGACCCCGACTATGGCCACCCGCGACGTCAGCACCTTCATCAGCGACTCGGGCTATACGCGCTACCACCTCGAGACACCCGTATGGTATATCTACGACGACACGACCGAGCCTTTCTGGCGATTCCCCGAGGGGGTCGAGCTTGAACAATTCGACAATTTCCACCGCGTGTCGAGCACGGTCGTGTGCGACTCCGCCATATACTTCTCGCGCAAGAGACTCTGGCAGCTCGACGGCGACGTCGTCATGGTGAGCACCGAAGGCGATTCCTTCCTGACGCAACAGTTGTTCTGGGAACAGGACACGCGGCGCATCCGCTCCGACTCGTTCATCCACATCGTCCGCAACGACCGCGTGCTCGAAGGCTACGGCTTCGAAAGCGACCAAAGCATGAAGGACTACGAAATCAACCGCCCCACGGCCATCCTGCCCGTGGAGCGTCCGCGCCCCTCGGGCGAAGCGGCGCCGATGCCCGACACCGCGCGCACCGCCGCCCCGGAGCGCCCGTCGAACCGCAAGCCGCAGCCCCCGGCGCCCCAAGCGCCCCCGGCACCACAAAAAGCGCCCCACAGCGCCGGCTCCCTGCGGCTGAGCACCGAAGACGAAAAGCCGGCGAAGATGAAACGCCCCGCTCCCGTAGAAATGAAAAAGGCGTCGGACCAGCCTTCGCGCTCACGCTGACAAATCACCCCTCCTCACCCGCACGCGACCCCGCGCCGCTGCTTCCCACCACACCAACTCCTCTATTCCCGAAAATCAATGACCGTCTGGCTCATCATCACCCTCGTATCTCTTCTGTTCTCCGCCCTGTTTTCGGGCGTAGAGATGGCGTTCGTCACCTCCGACCGCGTCCGCGTGCGGCTCGACGTCCAGCGCGGAGGCTTCATCTCAGGCATTATCAACCGCTTCTACTCCCATTCCGAGCTGTTCATCTCGACCATCCTCGTGGGCAACAACATCATGCTCGTAATCTACGGCATGGGCTTCGCCAAGCTTATCGAGCCGATGCTCGCCGAATACATCCACAACGAGGCCGGCGTCCTGCTCGTGCAGACGCTCCTGTCCACCCTCGTAATCCTCCTTACGGGCGAGTTTCTTCCCAAAACCGTCTTCGGCATCAACCCCAACAGCAGCCTCAAGGTCTTCGCCCTTCCCATCGGGCTTTTCTACGTGGTGCTCTACCCCATTTCGCAGTTCACGGCATGGCTGTCGAGAATGCTCATGCGCATGGTGGGCATCAAAGACGACGAAGGCCGGGGCCTCGGCATCCTCTCGATAGGCGACCTCAACGATTATCTCGAAGAGACCATCGACGACGTGGAGGAGACAAAAGGCTCGGTCGAAAACGAGGTGAAAATATTCCAAAACGCCCTCGACTTCTCGTCGACCCACCTCCGCGACTGCATGATCCCGCGCAACGAACTCGTGGCCGTCAACATCGAGACGTGCGGGCGGCAGGAGCTCTCGGAACTGTTCCAGTCGAGCGGTCGCTCGAAAATCCTTGTCTACCGCGACGACATCGACTCTATCGTTGGATATATCCACGTGAGCGAGCTGTTCACCCCCGAAAAGGACTGGCACGAGCAAATCAAGCCCGTGCTGTATGCGCCCGAAAATCTTCTTGCCAACGTGATGATGCGCAGGCTGCTCCAGCAAAAGCGCTCGATTGCCATAGTCATCGACGAATTCGGCGGCACCGCCGGCATGCTTACTCTCGAAGACCTCGTCGAAGAGATTTTCGGCAATATCGAGGACGAGCACGACACTTCCGGGCTCACCGAAAAAGAGATTGCCCCGGGCATCTACGAGTTTTCAGGGCGATGCGAAATCGCCGAACTCAACGAGCGCTTCGACCTCGATATCCCCGAGGACGACGCCTATCAGACTATAGCGGGCTATATCCTGCACGAAACGGGCACAATCCCCGGACAGGGCGAGACGGTCGTGCTCGAAGGCGGCCGTTTCGACATCCTCGAAAAAGCCGCCAACCGCATCGAGCTTATACGCTACACGCGCTCCGAATCGCCCGACGGCGACCGGGGCGAGGCCTGAAAGGGCCGTTCGGCCACTCGCCGCTGATGGACAATGCCCGTTCAGCGCCAGCGGCGATAAGCATAACCGAGCATATCGAAGGCCGCGCGGTCGAGTTCCTCGCGGAATTCGGGAGCGGCGATTGATATGAGCAGGCGCGCGCGATCAATCATATTGCGGCCGCGGAGATTGACGGCTCCGTGCTCGGTCACAACCCAATTGGTCTGGAAGCGCGTCGTGACGACGCCGGCGCCGGGCGTGAGGATGGGTTTGATTTTATTTTCGCCATTTGATGTGGTCGAAAGCATGGCTATAAACGATTGGCCGCCGACACTGCGCGACGAACCGTAGACAAAGTCCTGCTGGCCGCCGACGCCGGAATATATCCGCGTGCCTATCGAGTCGGCGCAGACCTGCCCGGAGAGGTCGATTTCAAGAGCCGAGTTTATTGCGGCCATATTGTGGTTCTGGGCTATGACAAAGGGGTCGTTAACCCACGCGATATCGCGGAAAAGGACGGCGCGGTTGTGGTCGATGAAATCGTAAAGGCGGCGCGTGCCGAGGGCGAGCGACGCCACCGAGCGGCCCGGCTCGACCTGCTTGCGCGAATTGTCGACCACGCCGCTTTCGATAAGTTCAATCATGCCGTCGGTCATAGCCTCGGTGTGGAGGCCGAGATGGCGGTGGTTGCCGAGCGAATGGAGCACCGCATTGGGGATTGCGCCGATACCGATCTGGAGCGTGGCGCCGTCGGGAATCTGCTCGGCGATATGGCGGCCGATGGCAAGCTCCTTTTCAGTGGGTTCGAGGTCGGGCGTCTCGGCCAAGGGGTCGTGCACCTCGACGAGAGCGTCGATTCGCGACATGTGGATTACCGAATCGCCGTATGTAAAGGGCATCAGGGGATTTATCTGCGCAATAATAATCTTGGCGCATTCCACGGCCGCAGGCGTGAGGTCAGCCGACACGCCGAACGACACAAATCCGTTTTCATCAGGAAGCGAGCAGTTAATGAGAGCCACATCGAGATGGATCGAACCCTCGCGGAAAAGTTGCGGAACCTGCCCGAAGAAGCGCGGCGTGGTCGTGGCATAGCCCTGATTCACCCAGCCGCGCACGGCATTCGACACAAAGAACGAGTCGATAAGAAACGAATCCTTCAGCTCCGGCTTGCACAGGGGCGAGACGCGGCGCCCGAGCGCGAAGGCATTGTAGAGGATGACATCCCGGAGTTCGTCGCCCCGGCGGGCCAAGGCGGCTATGAGTGCTTCAGGGATGGACGAACTGCCCTGAACAAACACATGGTCGCCGCTCTTTATGAGCTTCACAGCTTCGTCGGCAGTGGTGTAGGTATTTATCTGCATGGCTCGATTGTGCGAATCCCGCACGGATATTTCCGGCGGAGAGGTAAGACTTAAGTCCGCGCGCGAGGCGCTTGTCATAAAACTGCACATTTTGAAAAATGTGTGCAAACAAAGGTACAAACTATTTTTCATACTTCCAAATCCGCAACCTCATCGAATCTCCGGCGGCAACAAATGGCGACAAAAACCGACATTTTACCCAAAAATAACTATTGAACGTAACACAGCCGCCCGGATGCGCCCCGCGGGGCGCATCCGGGCCGGACACAAACCCAATTTCTGAGTATTGCCCGCCGACGGCCTTATTTCTAATTTTGCAGGCGAATTTAAACCACTCCGTTTCTGCAATGAAAAAACTGCATCTTACACTTCTCCTCCTCGCTTCCGCCGCACTCGCTTCGTGCAGCGACAAAGACGACGTGACAAACCCCGCCGAAGGTCTTGCCGGGCAATACGAGGGCTACACCACAGCCTCGTGCGCCTACTTCCCCAATCAGGTAGCCACGGACCAGACCGTCACCGTAAGCTCCTCCGCCACTCTCGGCAAAATCAACATATCGTTCGAGTCCTCGACGTGGGGCACTATCACAATCGACGACGCAACCGTGGCGCAGTCCGGCTCCGAAAAAACTTTCTACGGCGAAGGCAAGTCGC
This sequence comes from uncultured Muribaculaceae bacterium, assembly GCA_910584905.1. Classification (GTDB taxonomy): domain Bacteria; phylum Bacteroidota; class Bacteroidia; order Bacteroidales; family Muribaculaceae; genus CAG-873. The sequence continues at coordinate 8,914 of CAJUCQ010000029.1, read as the reverse complement.
TGATGGGCCATGCCGGCGGCGAAGCCAAAGAATACGTCTGCACCGCAAGCGGCAAATTCACCGGCGGCGAACTTCAGGCCTCATTCTCCATTCCCGCCGTGATGGGCGGCCTCACAATCGAATTCCGTCAGGGCGACGCTCCTCAGACCGAAGAATGACGCGCACACTCCTCCGACTCATAGCGCCGACGGCAGCCGCAGTGCTGCTGTCGGCCTGTAACGGCATCCTCAGCGGCATCTACGACGAGCCTGAAACACCCGTGGCCGACGGTTTCGGATTTCAGAGCGGCTCGACGATGACGCAGGCCGGTACGCTCTACATCGACGCCACGGACTACAAAGTGTGGACCTACATCGACTTCCACTCCATGACCGCCGAAGCGCGCGCCGTCGACGCCGAGGCGCCGACCGCATGGGACATCGCCATCCACCGCTACGACGCCAAAACCAACGGCGCCTCCGTCATCGAGACCGCCGCATCGGGCTTCGGCGCGCAGATAACGCCCGAAGGCGAGTTTGTCAGCGACGTGTTCACCACGGACAAAATCGTCACCGACATGTCGACGATGATGGACGGCTACCTCTCGTACGCCGAATCCGACTACAACCCCGAGCTGTCCAAATGGCTCAACGTCGACATGAGCACGATGCCACCGGTCTATACGCCCTCGCGCAAAGTTTACCTCATAAAATTCACCGATGCCACCCACGCCGCCGTCCTCCTCGACAACTACATGGACGATACGGGCGTAAAAGGCTTCATGACCATAAAATACATTTATCCCTACATTTTCTGAGCCTATGAGACGTGCGGTCCTGACAGCACTTATGAGCGCTCCGCTGATTTGCGGGGCCACATCGTACACCGAAGCCGAGCTCGACTCCATCGAGCAGGCTTGGGCCAAGGAGCTGAACACCATCGTCGTGACGGGCACACGCACGCCCAAACTTCTGAAGGACTCGCCCATCCTCACACGCGTGATTTCCGACGCCGACATCCGCAAAGTCGACGCCACAAACATCAGCGACCTCCTGCAGACGGAGCTTCCCGGCATCGAGTTCTCGTACTCGATGAACCAGCAGGTAAGCCTCAACATGCAGGGATTCGGCGGCAACTCAATCCTCTTTCTCGTCGACGGCGAACGCCTCGCCGGAGAGACCCTCGACAACATCGACTACAACCGCCTCGACCTCAACAACATCGGGCGCATCGAGATTGTAAAGGGAGGAGCATCGTCGCTCTACGGCTCGAACGCCGTCGGCGGCGTGGTCAATCTCATCAGCCGCGACGACACCTCCGAGCCTTGGCGCCTCAATCTCAACGCCCGCTACGGCGCCCACAACGAACAGCGCTACAGCGCCGCAGCCGCATTCAGCGCCCGACGCCTGAGCAGCTCGACAACCCTGCGCTACCATCGCATCAACTCCTACGACATGAAGAACGCCGGCGACTACAACCGTTTCTACGGCGGCTACAACATGAACGTCAAAGAGCGCCTGACCTTCAAAGCCGGCGACCGCCTGAGCCTTACGGCGCGCGCAGGCTACTACTTCCGCCAGCGCAATGCCCAAGAGGCAAGCCGCGACCGCTACCGCGACTTCTCGGCCGGACTCAGAGGATACTACGAGGTCTCCCCGGCAACAAATATCGAGGCAAGCTACACCTTCGACCAATATGACAAAAGCGACTTCCTGACGCTCTCCGGCGCGGATGTGCGCAAATACAGCAACGTCCAGAACAGCGGACGCATCGTATTCAACCACACATTCGCCGGAAAATACATCCTCACCGTCGGCGGCGACGTCATGCGCGACTATCTGCGGAGCTACCAGTTCGCCGACGGCGGCCGCCACAGCCAGCTCACGGCCGACGGACTGGCGCAACTCGACCTTAACATCCTCGATAACCTGAACGTAATCGTCGGCGGACGCTACGACTACTTCTCGGAAGCGGCAATGAAGCACTTCTCGTCGAGGGTCAACCTCATGTACCGCCACCGCCGCATCAACTTCCGCGGCTCATATTCAGGCGGCTTCCGCGCGCCCACGCTCAAAGAGATGTACATGGACTTCGACATGGCCGACATCTTCATGATCTACGGCAACCCCGACCTGCGCCCCGAGACAAGCCATAACTTCCAACTCTCGGCCGAATACACGCGACGCCTGCTCAACGTGAGCATCGGAGGCTTCTGCAACCTCGTCGACGACCGCATCACCACGGCGTGGTCGCAGGCCCTCAAAGGTCAGCTCTACACCAACACGGGCCGCGTCAACATCGCCGGCATCGAGGCCAACGCCTCGTGGCGCCACAACTGCGGAGCCGACGTACGCGCGTCGTATATCTTCACCCGCGAACACGTGCGCAAGGGCGAGCCCTACACCTCGTCGACACGCCCCCACACTGCCACCCTGCGCCTCGACTACGAGAAGAAATGGCGACGCTTCGGCCTCTCCGCCGCTCTCAACGGGCGCGTCCTCTCGGGCGTCACTGTCGACGAATACACCTCGATGACATCATACGAAGAAACCGAGAAGGTGCGCTACCCGGCCTACACCATGTGGCGCCTCAACGCCGCGCTCACATTCATGAAGGGCATCAGCCTGAACCTTGCAGTCGACAATCTTTTCAACTACGTGCCGGCCTACTATTACAGCAACACACCATCGACCACGGGTACAAGCGTGTCCGTGGGGCTATCGCTCGACATCAACGAGCTTATCTGACAGCTTATGAACCGAAAAAAGATAATATCCCTGTGTGCGGGGGGCGCGCTCATTGCCGGCGCGGCCCTCGTTCTATGGCATAAATGCGCCTCGACCACGCGCATAGCCTTCGTCAACTATCAGGCAATCGCCCTCGGACAGATTTCCAAAGCCAACGACAACGGCTCGTTCGTCAAAATCTCGGAGTTGCCCGTCGATGAACTCGACAAGGCCGGGAAATTCGACATGGTATTTGTCAACGGCATGGGCCTGCGAATCACCGACCAACAGCGCCAAGCGCTCATCGAAGCCGCCGGAAAATCCACTCAAGTGCTTTCGACAGCCGTCACCAACCCGCAGAACCAAATCAACAGTGTCGATTCCGTCGACGCCGAGTTCCTGAAACAGTATCTCGCCGGCGGTCGCTCCAACTACCGCAATCTGCTCCGCTACGTGCGCAAATTCATCGACGGAAAAAAATTCTTCGCCCCCACCCCCGGCGACCCCGTCGTTTCAGGCACGGGCCTTCTCTACTACCCCTCCGACGGCGACGACCTGAATTTCGGCAGCGTGGCCGAATACGAAGCCTTCCTCCGCAAAAAAGGTCTTTGGAAAGACGACGCTCCGCGAATCATCCTCACCGGGCAGATGGGCGTGGCCGACAGCCTCACCGCCGCCCTGCAAAGGGCCGGCAATATGGTCTACCCCGTGGGGGTGATTCAACCCTTCATCGCCAAAGGCCACGCCGACTCCGTAGGGGCCTCGGCGCTCATCAACATGGCCCACGGCCGCATGGGCGACATGGTGGCCGGATGGCTCGCCCGCAACAACATCGTTCTCTTCTCTCCCCTTAACGTCAACCGCCCCTACGACGAGTGGATGGCCGACAAGACGGGCATGAACGGCGGCTTCCTCTCGCAGAGCGTCGTCACCCCCGAAATCGACGGCGCCATTCGCCCCCTCGCCCTCTTCGCCCACTACGACGGGCCGGACGGCCTCCCGCATGTGGCCGCCATCCCCGACCGTCTCGAGGAATTCACGGCCACCGTCGGCAACCACCTCTCGCTACGCCGCAAGGCCAACGCCGACAAGCGCCTCGCCATTTTCTACTTCAAAGGCCCGGGACAGAATGCCCTTGTGGCCGAAGGCATGGAGGTGGCGCCCTCGCTCTTCAGCCTCCTGAAGCGCCTGAAAGCCGAAGGCTACCGCGTCGACAATCTCCCGGCCGACGCCGCCGGCCTCGAACGCATCCTCGGCGAGCAGGGCAAGGTGTTCAACGAATACGCCCTCGGGGCTATGGCCGACTTCGTGAGCCGCAACCGGCCCGAACTCATCGCCGCCGCCGACTACGACCGCTGGTGCGCCGAGGCCTTCGCCCCGGAGATGCGTGCCGAAATCGACGCCCTCGACGGACCCTTTCCGGGCCACGGGCTCAAGGACGACAAGGGCAATCTCGCTCTCGCCCGCGTGAGCTTCGGCAACGTCGTGCTCATCCCGCAAACCGCCGCAGGCATAGGCGACGACGACTTCAAAATCGTCCACGGCACCGACGCCGCGCCGCCCCACAACTACGTGGCCGCCTACCTTTGGGCGCGCTACGGCTTCAAGGCCGACGCCCTCATGCACTTCGGAGCGCACGGCTCGCTTGAGTTCACGCCCCGCAAGCAGGTGGCCCTCGGCAGCCGCGACTGGCCCGACCGCCTCGTCGGCCCTCTCCCCCACATCTACGTCTACTCGACGTCAAACGTCGGCGAAGCCATGACGGCCAAGCGCCGAAGCTACGCCGCTATCGTCAACTACCTGACGCCGCCGTTCATGCAAAGCGACGTCCGAGGAATCTATAAAAACCTCACCGACGCCCTCGCCGAATACAACCGCTCGAAGACGGCCGCCGACTCCGCCCGCGCCGGAGCACTCGTGAAGAAATACACCGTCGGCCTCGGCATCCACCGCGAACTCAGGCTCGACAGCGCCGCATCGACGGCATACACCCCGGATGAAATCATGCGCATCGAAGACTTCGCCGACGAGCTCGCCAACGAGAAGATTACGGGCGCTTTCTACGTGCTCGGTCGCCCCTACTCGCCCGAACACGTCCGCTCGACGGTGCTCGCCATGACCGTCGACGCCGTTGCCGAGAGCCTCCGCCGCCTCGGAGGCCGCAAGGCCAAGGCCGCCGCATTCCGCCCACGCGCCGAGGCCGTAGTCAAAGGCATTCTCGAATCGGGACGTCCCGCCGACGACAAGACAATATGCGCCACGGCAGGCACCACGCAGGCTCAGCTCGACAGCGCACGCTCTATCCTCAGCGACCTCGAAGGCTCTAAAGACATGCTCTCGCGCATGATGGTCATGGGCGCGATGATGCCCTCCGGCCCCGCCGCCACTCCGGCGCGCATCGCCGACCGCCCCGCCACAAAGCGCCCCCACGGCTCCATGCTCCCGGGCATGTCGGCCGAAAAAGCACTTGAAATGGCCCGCAGGATGGGCGCCGGCGAGGAAGACCTCAAGAAGATGGAAGCGGCCATGAAACGCAAAAACACAGCGCCCGCCGCAGACCACGCTCACCCGGGCGCCGCTCACCGCGGAGCCATGAAGAGCCGCGAGTTCACGCCGGAGGAAATCGACTTTGCCCAAGCCGTCGGCGAGGTCGAGCGCGCGCTCACCAAGGTCACAGCCTACAGCGAAGCCCTCGCTGCAAGCCCCGAGGCCGAGCTTGAGTCCATAGTCAACGCTCTCGGCGGCGGCTATATCGCCCCCACCGCAGGCGGCGACCCGGTGCTCAACCCCGAAATCCTCCCCACGGGCCGCAACATGTTTGCCATCAACGCCGAGGAAACGCCCTCGGCCGTGGCGTGGGAGAAAGGCAAGGCTCTCGCCGAAAGCACAATAGCAATGTATCGCAAGGCCCACTCCGACTCCATCCCCCGAAAGGTGAGCTACACGCTCTGGAGCAGCGAATTCATCGAAACCGAAGGCGCCACCATAGCCCAAGTGCTCTACATGCTGGGCGTAGAACCCGTGCGCGACCCCTTCGGCCGCGTCACCGACCTGCGCCTCATTCCCTCCGCCGAGCTGGGGCGCCCGCGCATCGACGTCGTCGTGCAGACCTCGGGCCAGCTCCGCGACCTCGCCGCCTCGCGCCTCTTTCTCATCGGCCGCGCCGTGAAGATGGCCGCCGAAGACCGCGACGACGACTTCCCCAACTTCGTGGCCGAGGGCGTCGTCGAGTCCGAGCGCCTGCTCGTCGACAAGGGCGTAAGCCCCAAAGAAGCCCGCGAGCTCGCGGCCGCACGCGTATTCGGTGGCGTCAACGGCAGCTACGGAAGCGGCATTCAGGGCATGGTCGAAGCCGGCGACCGCTGGGACGACGAAGCCGAAATCGCCGCAACCTATATCAACAACATGGGAGCCGTCTACGACAGCGAGGAAAACTGGGAAAAACTCCGCGAGCACGCCTTCGAGGCCGCTCTCTCGCGCACGGACGTCGTTGTCCAGCCCCGCCAGAGCAACACGTGGGGCGCCCTCAGCCTCGACCACGTGTACGAATTCATGGGAGGCATGAACCTCGCCGTGCGCAACGTCACCGGCAAAGAACCCGACGCATACCTCAGCGACTACCGCAAGCGCAACAACGCGAAAATTCAGGAGGTGAAGGAGGCGATAGGCGTCGAAAGCCGCACCACCATCCTCAACCCCGCATATATCCGCGAGAAGATGAAGGGCGGCGCCGGCGACGCCTCGGCCTTCGCCGACATCGTCCGCAACACCTACGGCTGGAACGTGATGAAACCCGAGGCCATCGACGACGAGCTTTGGGACGACATCTACGACACCTACGTCGCCGACAGCCACGGCCTCGGCACAAAGGAGTATTTCAGCGGCGTCAATCCGGCGGCGCTTCAGGAGATGACAGCCGTGATGCTCGAGACTGTGCGCAAGGGCATGTGGGACGCCTCGCCCGAACAGATTGCGGCCATAGCCGAGCTCCACACCGAAATGGTGACGCGCCACGGCGCGGCCTGCTCGGGCTTTGTGTGCGACAACGCCAAGCTCCGCGACTTCATAGCCTCGAAGGTGCCCGCCGCCACCGCTTCCGACTACCGCCGCAACGTGGCCGCTGTCCGCGCCGAGAAAATCGCCGGTGGAGACGACGCCGACGGCATGGTGATGAAACGTGAAGAAATGAACGCCGCCGACACGACCACCAACCGCGTCAACGGCCTGCTCGTCGGCGCCGCCGTGGCCGCTGCGCTCGCCGCATTCGTCGTAATCGCCCGCCGCAGGCGGCGCAACAGAGCCGAGTGATGGAAACGGTAGTACTGATTATAATGCTCATGGTCAGCCTCAGCTTCGTGCTGAAGCTGACTTGGCACAGCCCCGTCGGCGCCGCCGTCACCGCCGCCCTCGCCGCGCTGTTTGTGTTTTTCGCTCAGGATGCGGCCACAGCGCAATCCAAGACCCGCATCGCCGACGTCCTCGCCGATCCCGCTCTGATGCTCGACATCTCCGTGGTGCTCACCGTCGACGTCGCCTTCCAGCTCCTTTTCTGCTTCCTGAAGGCGCGGAGCCTCGGGAGTCCGTTGCCCCGCGCGGCCAAGGCCGTGGCCGGAGTGTGCCTTTGGGTGCCGGGGCTGCTCATCTTCCCGGTGCTGTTCGCGCTCCTTGTCGAGATTATCTTCTCGATGCCGGGCGCCGACTTCACCCTCGTGGCCGCCTCGACAGCCGCGGCCGCGGCCGCAGGCAGCCTGCTCCTTGCCTATGGCGCCAAAGCGCTTATCCCCGAGGACGACATGCGCCTCGAACTCCTCTTCCTCGTCAACGTCATCATCGCCGCCCTCGGCATCGTGGCCACGGTCAACGGCCGCACCTCCGCCACCCCCTGCGGCGAAGTCGACGCCGCGGCTCTCGCCGCCACTGCCGCCCTCGCTCTCGCCGGAGCCGCCGCAGGATGCGTCATCTACAGATTTACCGAAACCAAAAAAATATCAAAAATAAAATGAACGTCATCTCCAATATTCTCTACTGGATTTCGACAGGCCTGCTCGTGCCCGTCATCGTGCTGCTCATCATATTCTTTGTCCGCGCGCTCCTGCTCACAGGCGCTTTCTTCAGCCGCTATCTGATTGAACACAAATCCGGCGAGAAGCTCTATGTCCAAGTGCGCACGCTCACCCCGGAAAACGTGGGCGAACTCGCCGCCGCCCTCCCCGCCAAACCCGCAACCCTGACCGAAGCCTACGCCAAGAAAATAATCGAATGCGCAGGCAACGAGGCGCGAATCGACTTCCTCCTCTCCGAATACGAGATGGCCGCCGACAAGGACATCGCCACCTCCAAAACCCTCACAAAGATGGGCCCCATTCTCGGCCTGATGGGCACACTCATCCCTATGGGCCCGGCCCTCACCGGCCTCGCCTCGGGCGACATCGCCTCGATGGCCTACAACATGCAGGTGGCTTTCGCAACGACGGTCGTGGGGCTCGTCATCAGCGCCATCGGCTTTATCACTCAGCAGGCAAAAGAGCGCCGCGCCGTCAAAGACCTGACAATCCTTGAATTCATTGCCGAAAACCTCAAACAAAACAACTAACCGCCATGCGCCGCAGATCTTTATTACGCAAGAGCGAGGACTCCGACCCCATGAGCGTGGTGAGCAACCTCTTCGACGTGGCTATGGTGTTTGCCGTGGCGCTGATGGTGGCCCTCGTGAGCCGCTACAACATGACTGAGATGTTTTCGCAGGAGGACTTCACAATGGTCAAGAACCCCGGAAAGGAAAACATGGAGATAATAACAAAAGAAGGCGAGAAAATCAACCGCTACACGCCCTCCGACGACCCCGACGCCTCATCGTCGAACAAAGGCAAGCGCGTAGGCGTGGCCTACGAGCTGGAAAACGGCGACATAATATACGTCCCGGAATAAGGCCGCGCCGGTCTCCGTCAGCAAGCGCAGTAGGGACGCTGATTTGCAAGCCGTCTGCCCAAAGTCGAAGCCCCCGTCCGCAAGCGCAGTACGGACGCGATTCAATGCTATTAACTTATGGCAATGTTATCAAAAACGGCCATGGCCGGTTATGTGTTATAAATTAACGTGAGTTCGATATAAGAATTCAGTTATTCAATAATAAAACAATCAGCCATTTAGCATAAAACTAATTGGCTGATTTTCTTGGTATTCTCGCGAAAAATCAGTAAATTTACAGT
>CAJUCQ010000028.1 GCA_910584905.1 uncultured Muribaculaceae bacterium | reverse complement strand
CCTTGACCTATTTATATGTTGTTCTGTGGCTTTCATATCGGTGGGGGCTTTTTTTTAACCTCATGCGTCCAAAGACAGTGTGGTTGTTTGAGTTGCTTGACACCTGAAAGGCGTGTGGCACAAAAGAAGGGATGTTCACGGCAAGACGGAAAAATACTACTCGCAGAGTGGAGATTTTTCCGGATCGACGCGAATGTCCCTTTGCCACACGTTTATTTTGGCAAGCAACTCCAACAGAGACCCACAAGACTCAGGTACGCATCAGATGAAAATGGCCTCCCCGATATACAGGAAAGCGACAGGACGACATTGAAATCAAAAATGCCGGACTTTACTGAACGGCATCATAATGAAAAATCCGGGGAAACAAGAAAATGGCAGAAAGAGAAAAGAAAGGAGAGTGCAATCCCGGAACAGGATAATGTCCGGCATTTGTTCAAGCCATAGAGTAGCGGAGGCGCAGGGCAAATGACGGTCTTTATCTCCGTGGATTGAAAACCTGTGCGGGGCATGGGATGGCCGTGTTCAGTCGTAAGATGCGGACAACCGTCCCCGGTTGTACATCTTCCGGCGACACGGCTATTCGATGTCGAGCATCGTAGTGAGACAATGTAGAAATCCGGAACCGTCCTGTCAAGGACAACAATCAGGCAATAAGAAAAAGAATGGAGTATGCAATCCCGGAACAAGATAATGTCCGGCATTTGTTCAAGCCGTAGAGCAGCGAAGGTGCAGGGCAAATGACGGTCTTTATCCCCGTGGATTGAATTACCTGCGGGACATGGAATGACCGTGTTCAGTCGTAAGATGCGGACAACCGTCCTCGGTTGCACATCTTCCGGCGACACGGCTATTCGATGTCCAGCATCGCAGCGAAGTCCAGCGAAGTATATTTCAGATTTAATCATCTGACATTATTAAATATCAAAAATTATGAGTACTTTTGTGCGCAAAATTACGAATTGGAGTTACAGCTACTTCATAGTGACCCCGATTATGGGGCTGCGAGAGGTGCACTTTCCGGTGTTGTCATAGGTAAAAACAGGCAAATCCCAACAGTTAAAAATCCTTAATACAAGCCAAAAATCCAAAATTCAATTTCCTCGGCTTTCCGTCAACTTCCACAAAAGTACACGATTAGTACCCGTGCCCTCCCGAACCCCTCTGAAAATCAACAAATTTGCCCAAATAAGAAAAAATATGTAATTTTGTCGTTTGAAATTATGATAATGCCCCACCTGAATATATATATTTGCATAACAGCACATGAGCACACCCGGTAATCTTGTAATAGTCGAATCGCCCGCCAAGGCCAAGACAATCGAAAAATTTCTTGGGCCTGATTATAGGGTTATGTCGAGTTTCGGTCATATCCGCGACTTGAAGAAGCGCAGTTTCAGTATTGATGTAGAAAAGGATTTCGAACCCATATATGAAATCCCCGAGGATAAGGCCCAGCTTGTGAGCGAGCTGAAGAAGGCGGCCCGACAGGCGCGTATGGTGTGGCTCGCTTCCGATGAAGACCGCGAAGGAGAGGCTATCGCATGGCATCTTTATGAGGTGCTGGGGCTTAAACCCGAGAATACGCGGCGCATTGTGTTTCATGAAATCACTAAAAACGCGATACTGCATGCCATTGACAATCCACGAGGCATCGACATCGGCCGTGTCGACGCTCAGCAGGCGCGGCGTGTGCTTGACCGCATTGTGGGTTTCGAGCTGTCGCCGGTGTTGTGGAAGCGTCTGAAGCCGGCGCTTTCGGCCGGGCGTGTGCAGTCGGTGGCCGTGCGTCTCATAGTCGAACGTGAGAATGAGATAAAGAATTTTGTATCCGAGCCTTATTTCCGCGTCACGGGGCGTTTTTCGGCCGCGTCCGGCCCTGTGTTCAAGGCCGAGCTGGGACGCCGTCTTTCAGGGCCGGCTGAAGCCCGCGCGTTTCTTGAGGATTGCTCGCAATCGGTTTTCACTGTCGGAGAAATAGCAGTCAAGCCCTTGCGCAAGAGCCCGGCGCCGCCATTCACCACCTCGACACTCCAGCAGGAGGCTGCCCGCAAGCTCGGATTTTCGGTGTCTCAGACGATGATGATAGCCCAGAAGCTTTACGAGAACGGTCATATCACCTATATGCGTACCGACTCGGTAAATCTCTCAAACGAGGCTCTTGCGGCCATGTCGGAAGAGATTGTGTCGAAGCTTGGCGAGCGTTATCTCCACGTACGTCGCTTCCATACGTCATCGAAAGGTGCGCAGGAGGCCCACGAAGCCATACGCCCCACCTATATCTCGCGTGAGACTATCGACGAAGCCACGGCGCAGGAGAAAAAGCTCTATGCCCTCATCCGCAAGCGCGCTTTGGCTTCGCAGATGGCCGACGCCGAGGTTGAGAAGACGACCGTTGACATCCGCATTTCCGGGCGTCCCGAGTCATTCACGGCCACGGGCGAGGTGATAAAATTCGACGGCTTCCTGCGCATGTATCTTGAAAGCCGCGAGGACGATAACCTCGAAGAAAGCGGTGCCGACGGACGCCTCCCCGCGCTTTCGGGCGGCGAGACCCTTTCGTGCGAGGAAATCGCCGCTGTCGAGCGCTTCACACAGCACCCTCCGCGCTATACGGAGGCATCACTTGTGAAGAAGATGGAAGAACTCGGCATCGGTCGTCCGTCGACATACGCTCCGACAATTTCGACGATACAGCAGCGCGAGTATGTGGTCCGAGGCGAAAAGGAGGGCACCCCACGCGATTTCGAGACGCTCACGCTATCCGGTGGCAAAATCACGGCGGCCACCCGCACGGAGAATGCCGGAAGCGACCGCGGAAAGCTCGTCCCCACGGACATAGGCATGATTGTAAACGAATTCCTGACAGAATATTTCCCCGACATCCTCGACTATAACTTCACCGCCCGCATAGAAGAGCGCTTCGACGACATTGCCGAGGGCAAGCTCCCTTGGAACGAGGAAATATCGAATTTCTACGGCATGTTCCACCCGGCTGTCGAAGGGGCCCTTTCGCACAAGACCGGGCCTAAATTCGGCGAGCGACGTCTCGGCGTCGACCCGGCGACCGGCCTGCCGGTAAGCGTGAAAATCGGACGCTTCGGTCCTGTGGTGCAAATCGGCGATACCGAGGGCGAAGAAAAGCCGCGTTTCGCCTCACTCCACAAAGACCAGTCCATTCAGGACATCACGCTCGAAGAAGCCCTGAAACTCTTCGAATTCCCCCGCATTCTCGGCGACTATGAAGGCAAAGAAGTCAGTGTGGCCATAGGGCGATTCGGCCCTTATGTCAAGCACGACGGCAAATTCGTCAGCATTCCGGCGGAGACGCCCCCGGCCGAACTCACTCTCGGGCAGGCCGTGGAGCTGATTGACGCCAAGCGCCGCGAGGACGCATCCAAGGTCATGAAAACCTTCGACGAGGATGCCGAGTTGCGTATCCTCAACGGACGCTACGGCCCTTATATCGTGTACAAGAAATCGAACTATAAGATTCCGAAGAGCGTGGCGTCGCCCGGCGATCTCAGCTATGAGGAAGCAATGGAAATAATCAAGGCTGCTGACGAAGCACCCGCCAAACCCAGGCGTGCAGGAGCGCGTCGAAAAAAGTAATCTCCTATGTCCCGAAAACCTCTCGCTGCTAAACCCGGCACAAACGGTCCGCGTCTCAAGCCGGATATTATTCTCAATTTTACCGTCACGGCGGATGACCTTTCCCGCGCCGCAAAGCCGGACGACGGGCTCGGATTGCTTGAATTCCTCTTCGATCGACTCTCCGACCGTAAGCGCACCACCGTAAAGGACTACCTCAAGTATAATCAGGTGATGGTCAACGGCAGCGTCACAACGAGCTTCAACCGCCCCCTTTCGGAAGGCGATGCTGTAAGCGTCAACACCACGCGCGAGTTCCAGACCTTCAGCAACCCGCGGTTGAAGATTGTCTACGAGGACGACGACATAATCGTGGTGAACAAGGGCTACGGACTCCTTTCGATGGGCACCGACAAGAAAAAAGAAGGAACGGCATATTCGCTCCTGCGCGACTACCTCAAGCGCAAGGACGCGCGCAACAAGCTCTTTATCGTCCATCGTCTCGACCAGCAGACCTCAGGCCTTATGATGTTTGCGAAAAACATTCAGGCGAAAGATACGATGCAGCACAACTGGAACAATATGGTGCTCGAACGCAAGTATATAGCCATAGTCCACGGCGTCATCGACCCTGAAGAAGGTGTCATCCGTAGCTATTTGGCCGAAAACGCGGCGCATGAGATGTATTCGACGCCCGACCCCAAGAAAGGCGTCCTTGCCGTCACAAACTACCGCACCGTCAAAAAGCGCGGACGCTATTCGATGGTAGAGCTCAGCCTTGCCACCGGACGCAAGAACCAGATTCGCGTTCACATGAAAGATACCGGCCACGTCATCGTCGGCGACCGCCGCTACGGAGCCGAGGCATCGCCTATCCACCGTCTCGCCCTGCACGCGCAAACGCTGAGATTCGTGCACCCCGTCACGCGACGCGACATGAGTTTCACGTCTGCACTGCCGGCCTCCTTTGCCAAGCTCCTCTGAGGATGGCAAAGTTCACCGACGAGCAAAAACTGATATTCACGGCCCGGAAATGTCCCTATTGCGGGGGCGTTCCCGAGCTTGTGGACGCCGACGAGATCTTCGGCCGCCGAAGCCCGGAGGCGACGGGGAGATATTATCTTTGCCGCCACTGCTCCGCATGGGTTGGATGCCACCGCTATTCGAGCGAAGCCATGGGGCGTCTTGCCACTGCCGAACTCCGAGGCTTGCGCCGCGAGGCGCACCGCGTCTTTGACCTTATATGGCAGAAGCGCTACAAAGCTTCGCGCTACAAAGCTTATTCATGGCTGTCGTTGCGCATGGGCCTGCCCCGCCATCTTGTACACATGGGCTATTTCGACGAAAATCAGTGCCGTCAAGTCATCGGGATATGCTCGGCATATCTGACCAAGCGGGAGTCAGCGGACGCGGACGGCCACGCCGTTTGAAGCCCTTCATCACCATTACCCCCGGACTGCCCGTGCGAGCCCCTTCGCTGTCCGCGCCGCAACATATACCCCCGACATCAGCAACACAATCAGCGCCGAAGCCGGAACATCTATAATGGCCGACGCAAAAAGGCCTGCGACCGAGCATAGCAGAGATATTGCCACCGACGAGCGCATCACCGGAATGAAACGCGACGAAAAAGTCTCCGCGGCCATCATCGGCAGCGACAGCATCGACATAAGCATCATTATTCCCGCAACACGTATTGTCAGAACGATACATATGGCCACGAGCACGGTCATTGCATAGCTTATGAAATTCACAGGCAAACCGGCCACGCGCGCGAAGTCAGGGTCGAAGGCGCATGCGATGATTGTGCGCCGCCTACTGAAGAAGAAGGCCGTGAGCACGACTGTAAAGACCCCGAAAGCCGCGAGGTCAGCCCCCGACACGGTGAGGACATTGCCGAAAAGGAAGGCGTTCAGCTCGGGGACATAGCCCGGCGTTAGGAACACGAAAAGCACCCCTACGGCCATGCCGATGGCCCAGACAACAGCTATGGCCGAGTCTTCGCGGATATCAAGACGGCGCGACATCCATTCGACAGCGGCCGACGAGGCCACGGCGAATCCGGCCGCTGTCGCCAGAGGGCTGATGCCGAGATAATAGCCGAGGCCGAGCCCGCCGAAGCAGGCATGGGTGATGCCGCCCGATATTGCCACCATGCGGCGGCTGATGACGTAGGTCCCTATTATTGCCGAGCAGATGCTGAGCATCACCACTGCGGCGAGGGCATTCTGAAAAAAAGGATATGTGAGTATTTCTAAGAAGTTCATATTCAGACCTTGGGTTTGCCGGAGCGCTCGGCCCGCGCTTCGCTTACTATAAGCAGAAGTTCGTCGGCGATGCAACCGGGGAGACTGATGCCGCGCAGACTGATGCTTCGTGCCCACGGTGCGATATTGTCGGCAGGCATCGACAAAAGTACTTCGCGGAACTCTTCGATTTCATCGTCGTCGTAGCTTTCGGGGCGACGGCCGGCGAAGCGGTCAAGCTCTTCGTCATCGAAGTACTCTATTTCAGGGCTGACGGCATCAATGAGCGAATCGCGCTCGCAGGTGGCATGCAGGCCGCAACATCCGTCGTCGGACGGCGTATGCGCTTGCGCCGGCATCTCCTCTCTGACCGGAGGGGTGGCTGAAGATTTGGTGCCGCATAAGCGGTGATGGACATAGAGAATAGCGCCGACGCCGACAAGCGCCGCGACGATAATAAGGGCCGCCTCCATTATTCGCCGCCCTCCGTGGTGAAGGCTTCGGGGAAAGGTGAGTCGGCGTCCTGAACGATGAATCCGGCATCCCTCAGTGCTTCCCAGAAGCCGGGGTATGATTTGTCTGTCACCGACGGATTTTCGATTACTATTCCGGGAATGAATATCGCCGTCGGAGCAAAAGCCATAGCGATGCGATGGTCGTCGCGGGTATCGATTACTGGTATTTCTCTTACATGTGCCCGGCGGCCTTCCCATGCTATCACATCCGACCCGCTTTCAACCTCGCTTTCGAGGATGATACCGAACTTAAGAAGTTCTTCGCGGAGGGCCGCGAGGCGGTCGCATTCCTTGACTTTCAGCGCAGAAACGCCCGATAGGCGGAAGGGGATGCCCAGCATGGCGGCGGTGACGGCTATCCCGGGGACGGCGTCGGGCATGTCGGCGAAGTCGCCGTCGATGCGCGCATAGAGGTCGGGGAGGGCCGAAAGCTCAGCGCCTTCGGGCGTATATTCGGTGTTTACACCCATATGCTCGAATATGGTGGCCACGCCGCGGTCGCCCTGAAGGGCGTCGGCGCTGAGTCCGTCGACGGTGACCCACCCGGCACTCAGTGCCGCGATTTCATACCAGAACGTAGCCGCGCTCCAGTCCGGCTCGGCATCGTCGGCTGTCCGAAGATAGGGCGTGTTCGGCACGTGGATGTCGTAGCCCGAAATTTCGGCTTCCACGCCGCGGCGCCGCATCATCTCGGCCGTCATGCGGATATACGGCGAGGAGGCCGTGCCGCCGCCTGTGAGATGTATTTTCAGGGGAGCATCCATTGTCGGGGCAATCATCATCAGCGCCGAGACGTATTGCGACGACGTGGCCGAGTCGATGTCGACGCTTCCGCCGCTGAGCTGACGCCCGGAAATGCGCAGGGGGGCAAAGCCTTCTTTCCCGAGATAGTCGATTCGGGCACCGAGCGAACGCAGCGCCTCGACGAGAGGCCCCACGGGGCGTTCGTGCATGCGGGCCGAGCCGTCGAGAGTGACTTCGCGTCCGGGCATTGCCGCGTAGAGAGCCGTGAGAAACCGCATGGACGTGCCTGCGGCACCGATGTTTACGTTTGTCGACGTGTTTTCAAGGCTGTGGCGCAGGATAGCCGTGTCTGTACACATGGATATGCCTTCTGTCGGGAGCGTCGACACTCCCGGCGTCAGATATGCCATTACGAGCGCGCGAGTGCTGATGCTTTTGCTCAGCGGGAGCTTTATGCGTGTCTCAATGATTTCTTGAGGAGGGAAAATACGTATTGCCATTGGAGGGTGGGGGCGAGGCTGTGGATGTGAGTGTGAGCGCTTGTTTGAAGTGCGGACGCTCAGGCTTCGGCGGCAACCTCGTTTTCAACGAGAGCCTGACGGAGAGAGTCGAGAGCTTTTCTGAGCACGCATCGCGGAGTGCCGACATTGAGGCGGGCGAACCCTGCGCCCTGCGCGCCGAACATTGTGCCGTCGTTGAGGGCGAGATGAGCCTTGTCGAGGAGCAGGCGCATGATTTCCTCCTGTGGCATGTTGAAGGCGCGGAAATCAAGCCACACGAGGAAGCTTGCCTCCGGCTCGACCATTGACAGACCGGGGATGTTGCGGGAGATATAATCGCGCGTGAACTCGATGTTGTCTTCGACGTATTCGAGCATTTCGTTGAGCCAGTCCTCGCCGTTTCGGTAAGCCGCCTCGGCGCCGATGACAGATATCATCACGGGCGACGAAAACTCGTTTACCTCAAGCCAGTGGTAGAAATCCTTCCTCAGATCGGGATTTTTAACGGCCATCCAGGAACTCACAAGTCCCGGAATATTGAACGTCTTCGACGGAGCGGCGAGCATCACGCCGATTGCACGGGCGTCGTCTCCGGCTTCGAGGAAGGGAATATGACGGCGTCCGCCGAGGGTGAGGTCGCCGTGGATTTCATCGCTGACAACCACGCATCCCGCCTCGCGGCAGAGCCGTGCGAGCTCCGCGAGAGTAGCACGGTCCCACTGGATGCCGATTGGATTGTGAGGATTGCACAAAATCATCATCGAGGGCTTTTCGGTGCGCAGAAGCGCGGCGAGTCCTTCGAGGTCCATGACATATTTATCCCCGTCAAAAACGAGCGGATTTTCAACTACCCGCCGCCCGTTGCCTTCGACTACGGTTCGGAACGGCGTATATACCGGCGGCTGAATCACCACGCCGTCACCGCGCTGCGTGAAGTGGTGCAGAGCAAGGGCAAAGCCTTTTACAACCCCCGGGATGAATGCCAGCTCTTCGCGCGAAAGCTCGAATCCGTGGCGCCGTCTGTTCCATTGAATGATAGAATCCCAGTAGCTTTCGGATGCATCCGAATAGCCCAGCACGGGATGGTTGAGACGGGAGTGGAGTGCGGCTGTGATTTCAGGGCATACGGCAAAGTCGAGGTCGGCAATCCAAAGGGGGGTAAGGTCATGGCGGCCGAACATGGCATCGAGGCGGTCGATTTTCGCGGCAGACGTGCCGTGGCGGTCGATGACGCGGTCGAAATCGTATTTCTTCATGGATACAGGAGATTTATTGCTTCGCAAAAGTAGCTAAAAAAGACGTCCCGTGCAAGAGCCGCCAACGAAAAAAGCCCCTGAGCCGGTGGCTCGGAGGCTTTTTATCTGATGAGGCTTGAAATATCAGGCGTTCTTCACCTTCTCAACGATAGCCTTGAAGGCTTCGGGGTTGTTGAGCGCGAGGTCGGCGAGGACCTTGCGGTTGATTTCGATGCCGCTCTTGTGGATGAGGCCCATGAGCTTGGAGTAGGAGAGGTCCTCGACGCGGGCGGCGGCGTTGATACGCTGAATCCAAAGCGAACGGAAGTTGCGCTTCTTGTCCTTGCGGTCACGGTAAGCATAGGTCAGACCCTTTTCCCATGTGTTCTTGGCAACGGTCCAGACATTACGGCGGCAGCCGAAGTAGCCGCGGGTGAGCTTGAGGATTTTTTTGCGACGTGCGCGGGATGCAACGTGGTTGACTGATCTTGGCATTGTTCTGATGATTTTTGAATGTCAGCGGCTGTGTGCTCTTGGTGTGCTGAGCATTCGGTTAGGAATTTGTTTAAATCACGAATTAAATGTCTCTTTCAAGAGAGTTGGTGGTTCTGCGATGGTGAGCCGTGGGCTTACTTCAGACCGAGGAGGGCTTTGACGTTGCCTTCGTCCACGCGGGCGATGAGGCCGAAGTGGGTAAGGTTGCGCTTCTGCTTTTTGGTCTTCTTCGTCAGGATGTGGCTCTTGAACGCATGTTTTCTCTTGATTTTTCCTGATCCGGTAAGGGCGAACCTCTTTTTGGCACCGGAATTAGTCTTAATCTTTGGCATTTGTCTGTTGTTTGAAATTTGTGATTATTTGTCGCGCCAACTCGTGGCGGTCGTTTCGTTGTCGGGGGCTCAGGCTTTTTTCTTGGGCGCTATCATGATTGTCATGCGCTTGCCCTCGAGGACCGGCATCTGCTCGACCTTGCCGAGCTCTTCAAGGTCGTTGGCAAATCTGAGCAACAGCACCTCGCCCTGCTCCTTGAAGAGGATGGAGCGTCCGCGGAAGAATACGTAGGCCTTGACCTTGGCGCCTTCCTTAAGGAAGCCCGTGGCGTGCTTGAGCTTGAAGTTGTAGTCGTGGTCGTCGGTCTGAGGGCCGAATCGGATTTCTTTTACCACTACTTTTGTGCTCTTGGCCTTGATTTCCTTGGCTTTCTTTTTCTGCTGGTAGAGATATTTTTGATAGTCAAGGATTTTGCAGACCGGCGGCTCCGCCTGTGCGGAGATTTCCACGAGGTCGAGCTCCAGCTCGTCGGCTATCTTGCGGGCTTCCTGAATCGGGTAGATTCCGGGGGTCACGTTGTCGCCGACAAGGCGCACTTCACGAGCGCGGATGCTGTCGTTGATGTTGTTGGGGAGGGCCTTGGCGGCAGGGCCGCGATTGTCGCGGCGAGGGCCGCGGGGGCCTCCGGCAGGAGCTGCGGGCCGGGGGCCTGCGGGATGGAAGGGTTTCTTCACCATTCGGTGCTTCGGTAGGGGGTTGAGTGTGGTGTTATTATTATGGGCTTACTCTGTCATTGCCTTGACCTCGGAGGTCAAAAGTTCTGCAAAGTTAGCAATTTTCATCGTACCTTTATCGCCTTCGCCGATTTTTCTTACGGAAACTTCACCGTTTTCGGCTTCTTTTTCGCCTACAACGAGGATATAGGGGATGCGTTTGAGCTGATTGTCGCGGATTTTGCGCCCCAGCGTCTCGTTGCGGTCATCGACTTCGGCGCGGATATCGCTGAGATCGAGTTTGGCGGCGACTTCGCGGGCGTAGTCGAGGTACTTGTCGCTGACCGGGAGTATGGCGCACTGCACCGGAGCGAGCCACAAGGGGAAGTGGCCGGCGGTATGCTCGAGAAGAACGGCCACGAAGCGTTCAAGCGACCCGAAGGGTGCGCGGTGAATCATCACGGGGCGATGCTTCTTGTTGTCCGAGCCGGTGTACTCAAGCTCGAAGCGCTCGGGGAGGTTGTAGTCCACCTGAATCGTGCCGAGCTGCCAGCGGCGTCCGAGAGCGTCTTTGACCATGAAGTCGAGTTTGGGTCCGTAGAAGGCTGCTTCGCCAAGCTCTTTGCGGGCCTTGAGGCCGCGTTCTTCACAAGCTTCGATGATGGCGTTCTCGGCGAGATGCCAGTTTTCGTCGGAGCCGATGTATTTTTCTTTGTGGGCAGGGTCGCGGAGCGAAATCTGAGCCTCGAAGTTCTCGAATTTGAGCGCCTTGAAGATGAAGAAGATGATGTCCATAACTTTGAGGAATTCATCTTTTATCTGATTGGGGGCGCAGTAGATGTGGGCGTCGTCCTGCGTGAAGCCGCGCACACGCGTGAGGCCGTGGAGCTCGCCGCTTTGCTCGTAGCGATAGACGGTGCCGAATTCTGCAAGGCGCAGGGGCAGGTCGCGGTAGGAGCGGGGCTGGGCACGGAAGATTTCGCAGTGGTGGGGGCAGTTCATCGGCTTGAGCAGATATTCCTCGCCTTCCTCGGGCGTGTGGATGGGCTGGAAGGAGTCCTTGCCGTATTTGGCGTAGTGGCCTGAGGTGACGTAGAGGTTCTTGTTGCCGATATGGGGAGTGATTACCTGAAGGTAGCCGTACTTGCGCTGGATTTTGCGGAGGAACTGCTCGAGACGGTCGCGAAGGGCGGCGCCTTTGGGTAACCAAAGCGGAAGGCCGGCGCCTACGTTCTGCGAGAAGGCGAAGAGTTCCATCTCCTTGCCGAGCTTGCGGTGGTCGCGCTTCTTGGCTTCTTCGAGGAGGGTGAGGTATTCGTCGAGCATCGACTTCTTGGGGAAGGAGATGCCGTAGACGCGGACGAGCTGGTTGCGCTTTTCGTCGCCGCGCCAGTATGCGCCGGCAAGCGACATCACCTTGACGGCCTTGATGGGCGCCGTGGTGGGGATGTGCGGCCCGCGGCAAAGGTCAGTGAATGAGCCTTGGGTGTAGGTGGTGATATGGCCGTCCTCAAGCTCGGAGATAAGCTCGCATTTGTAGGTCTCGCCGCGGTCGCCGAAGAGTTTGAGCGCGTCGGCCTTGCTGATGTCGGCGCGTTTGATTTCCTGCTTCTGCTGGGCGAGTTCAAGCATACGCTTCTCGATTTTGGGGAATTCGGCGGCGGTGAGCGTGTGCTCGCCCGGGTCGATGTCGTAGTAGAACCCGTTTTCGATGGCGGGGCCGATGCCGAACTTCACCCCCGGATAAAGCTCCTGAAGAGCTTCGGCGAGGAGGTGGGCTGAACTGTGCCAAAAGGCGTGTTTGCCCTCGGGGTCGTCCCACTTGAACAGCTTGATTTCGGCGTCCTCGGCGATGGGGCGGCTAAGGTCCCATTCCTGTTCGTTTACGGAGGCGGCAAGCACATCCTTGGCGAGACGGGGGCTGATTGATTCGGCAATCGCGAGGGGCGTGATGCCCGGCTCGAATTCCTTGACGCTTTTATCGGGGAAGGTAATCTTAATCATTTGAATGAGGTGAATGCTATATACCACTAAAATTCAGCCGATTAATCCGCGATGGCGGACTTCCGGCCGAAAATCAGCCACAAAGATAGTGTTTTTTTGGCGCATTTGCAAGTTTTTTAGCCTCTTTTTCTCGCCCGGCCGGCGGCCATTTTGTTTTTATGTGAAATTTGGATTACCTTTGTGTGCTTATATTTTTAACCGATGGCAAAAGAATTTTTTATCCCGGCGTGGGCGCGCAATCATTGGGTATGGCTTGTGGCGGCTCTCACCGTGTGCTCGTTTTTTCTTTATCTGATGACGCCGTTCAGCGGCGACGATTATGCATATCGTGCGGTATTCAGCGGCGCTGAGCCGCGCTATGGCTATTTGTACTATCCGCGTTTTCCGGTCTCTCATTGGTTGCATGTCAACGGGCGCCTTTTCGACAAGGTGATGCCCCTTGTCACCAATATGCCCCAAGGGCTGATGGCGGCGGCGTGTGCGCTGATGCTCGGGGCTATGTATGTGATGGCTGTGCGCGCCTCGCGAGCTCTCTCGGGGTGGATGCCCTTTGTGCTTGTGGCTGCCATGGCGCTCGCGTTGCCTTGGTGGGACAGCGCCTTTGTCTTTGCCGTTCAGCTCAACTACGTATGGTCGACGGCAATGGTCCTCGGCGCCTATATCGTAATGGTGCGTTCCGCCGAAAAGCCTTTTGGTCACCGCGGGTATATCGCAGGGTTGATTTTTTGTTTCCTTGCGGGGATGTGTCATGAGGGGGCTTCCGTGCCCTTGATTGGCGGTTGGGCTGTATATCTGTTTTTTTCGGGGCGGCGACCGCGCGGAGTTCAGCTCCGTTTGCTTGCGGCCTTCGTCGTCGGCGCACTCGTCGTGCTCGCGTCTCCGGCCTTTTGGACGAGGGTAGGGGGCGGCGGCGAGGCCAATGACAGCGTGGCGCTCCTTTTGCTCAAATCCGAGCCTCTTGTGCTTGTCATGTGGGCGGCTGTCCTCGCCGGGCTCATGTTCACTCCCTCGCGTCGTCGGCTGCTCAGCTTTGCCGCTACTCCGGCGGCGGTGCTTGCTTATGCAACGATTTTCGGCGCTCCGGTGATTGTCGCATCAGGCATAGTCGGGCGGTCGGGTTGGTTTGTGTCGGTTTTCGCATTGGTTGCCGTGGCGGCGTATTTCGGGCCACGTGCCGCCCGTCGCATCCCGGTGCTCGAGTGGGCACTGTCGCTTGTGCTCGTGTGTCAATCCGTCGGGCTTGTGGTGGTGCAGCGTGGCCTTTGGGAAGAATACAAGACCTATGAGCGCGATTTTATAGCCGCTCCCGACGGGGTAATCCGAGGCGATTATACTGCCGATGATGCTCTTCCGGCGTGGACGCTCAACCGCTTGCGCGGAGTCCCGGATGCCGACGATGTCTATATCCTTGAATGTCTTTCCGACTATCACCGCTGCGACAGCGTGGCTCCCGTGCTCCTGAGGCCGTCGACGCGTTTTGTCGGCTCTTTGCCGCCCGGTGCGCGCCGTCTCGACGCCGCATGGCTTGAGGCCTATGTTGTTGAAGCTGACGGCGCGGAGTGGGTCTTTACGCCGGTCGATAGCGGCTATGCCGTCGACCGCAGGGTGCTTGATCCGGGTGACCGATGAAAAAAGTTTCCAAAAAATTTGCACAATAAAAAAAATGTGCTTAACTTTGCACTCGCAAAACGGCGGGATAGCTCAGTTGGTTAGAGCGTCGGATTCATAACCCGGAGGTCTCGAGTTCAATTCTCGATCCCGCTACGAAAAAGAAGTCTCAACATCGAGGCTTCTTTTTTTTGGTATGACGGCGCGTAGCTGTCGTGGCTTTTTTAGAAGCTATTGAGGAGCTATTGATTTCTCGGCGGATTCGGTGGATACATACCGGCCGTTTTTGATTTGTAGCGGATTTAATCCATGCCGAGCGCATGTCGATAAGGGCAGTACGGGTGCGATTCATCGCGTGCATCGCTAATGACACTGCTTTTCAGCGCATTACATCCCGCGAAGTTAGTATTTTGCCATATATTCACTGATATTCAAATACATTCATTGCCATTCATTTTCAAATAGTTATATCGCAAAGTATTTCTATGCTTTTGCCTTAATTTGCCCTTATTTTCGCATT
>CAJUCQ010000027.1 GCA_910584905.1 uncultured Muribaculaceae bacterium | reverse complement strand
GCGAGTGTTCAGAAATATAAAGGCAAGCGGAAAATATGTTACTTTGACTAACTACAGACAAGCGCTATGAGGCCTTAAGTTAATAGCATTGGGACGTGATTAATCACGTCCGCCGCGAAAAGCGCTATCTAATAGTGTATTACTGCAATTTTGTCGCGGGGAGATTACCGCTATTCGTCGCGGACGCGATTAATCGCGTCCGTACAAGTCGCTGATTTGCAATCTATTCTCCCCTCCATAAAAAAATAAAATCGGGCACTTCCGAACGGCAAGCGTCGTCGCGGATGCGATTAATCCTCTATTGTCGAAAATCTTTGCGGCGGCTCAGGCCGTTCTCGGGGTCGAATGTATAATCCCGGAGCGCCGCGGGGTCGACTTCGTCGCGGCTGTTGGCCATATAGAAAGCGAAATTTACCCCCGCCAGCGGGTGGAGGAAGTCGGGGTTGATTGAATCAAGGATTTCGCGGGGCGTGCGCGAGAGGTACTCCCCGGCTTCGACGAAAGCTTCGGGATGAAGGCGCAGGTTCTCGGTCTGCCGCGCGTAGATGCCGCAACGCATGGCGTTGAGATGCCACCACATAAAGCCGTAGGAGAAGCCGCGTGGCTCGCCTACGAGCTTTTCGATATAAGTGTAGTTGGCTGACGTAAGTGTGCTGTATTCCGTGCAGTCGTACGGTACGAATCGCGTGCCTTTGCGCACCTTGAAGAGCAGGTGGTCGCCCGTGCCGTTGAACTGGCCGAGGATATTGAGTCCCCCCGTTTTCAGGCCTTGGGGGATATAGCGGCGGTCGCCGTGGAAGAACACGTTGATGCCCGAGAGCGACACCGACAGCAGGCCCTTGGCGCAAAGATATACGAGCACTTTGCGATACGACTCGAACTCGCGGGGCGTGTTGTCGCCGATTTTCCAGTCGAAATAGCGTATGAGCTTCGCCAGCTTGAAGAAGCGCCGCAAGTCGGCCGGCGAGATGCGCCGCAGGCTTGCGCCTCGCACGGCGTCGCAGAGGCGGCGGAGCGCCGCCGGAAAATAGATTTGGTCGGCATCTATTTTCATCACGTGGCTGCGCGTGGTCTTGGCGAGGGCGTAGTTGTAATAGTTGGCAAGGAGCGCTTCGGAATCGGGGGGCAGGTTACGGGCGGCTTCGTATTGCTCGCGGGTGAGCGAACCGCAGTACAGCTCCGGCTCATAGTGGTAGACGCGGATTTTATCCGGGTGGCGCGCGGCGAGGGCTTTGATGCGCTCGGGCGAGGCGTCGGTGCAGCCGTTGTAGACGATTACGAGCTCGTCGAGGGCGTCGATACACGACTCGACGCAGGCGTCGATAAATTCGGCGTCGTTTTTGACGCGCATCATGCCGCTGATGCCGGGGCGGCGTCCGAGATGGATGCGGCTGAGGTCGACTTTGAAGCTTGTGTTATTTTTTTCCATGCGGGAGTCGTTTTTTCACGAGGTTTATCAGCGCCGTGCGTTCGGCCTTCGGGAAGGCAACGAACAGGGTGGCAAGCGGCACCGCCGCGAGCGATGCGGCCGTGGTGACAATCAGGCGTGTGTAGCCGTCGGTGGCGAAGGCGAGTGCGAGGGGAATGACGCCTCCGGCGACGAGCGCCGCGGCAAGGCGCCCGACGACATCGCGGAGATACACTCCGAGGCTGATATGGCAGTATTTCACGGCGAAGCCAAGACGCACCGTCAGCAATATGAAATTGAAAATAATCTGAATCATGAGCACGCTTTCGGCCGAGCCGCCGTGTTTCAGCACCAGCCACATGGTGGGGAGCGACAGAAGCCAGCCGGTGCTCATGATTATCTGATAGTTGCGGATTTTACCGTAGGCCTGCATGCCCACCCACAGCGGCCCCACGAGCGAGTCGACCATGCAGAAGAAGATGATAAGCCGTATAAACTGCACGCCGGCCGGAGGCACCGTCACGAGCCACAGGTCGAGAATCAGCTCCGTGTTGATCAGGATGGGGAGGCCGAAGAGATAGAGAAGCTGGCACGACAGCACCGAAATCATCATGGCCAGCTTCGAGAACGAGGCGTAGTCGCCGAGGGCGAATTCTTTGGTGAGGTGGGGGTTGGACGCCGTCTGCAGGTTTTTGGAAAATGAGTAGAGTGCGTTTTTGACTTGGTTGGTGATGCCCATTGTGGCGTTGTAGGCCACGCCGTAGAACACGTTGAGCACGATGTTCGTGCCTTGCATGTAGCACAGGTCGGCGAAGCTGGCGAGGGTGTTCCAGCCCGTGAAAGAGAATATCTCGCGGATGCGTTCGCCGCCTCCGCGGAGGCTGAAGCGCACGCTCGGGAATTTGGCGCGGCAATACACGATGTAGCCGGCGAGGATAATCAGGCTTACGCCCAAGAGCAGAAGCGAGTAGGCCCGCAGCTTGTCGCCGCCGACGATGACAAGGAGGAAGACGATGGCCAGTTTCAGCACCGATTCGGCGATGGAGATATAGGCGAAGAACGACATGCGTTCGTGCGAGATGATGAGGCTGAGGCAACAGGTCTTGAACAGCTCGATGACAAGAATGGCTATCGACACCTGAAAGACGAACATAGCGTCGGCCTCGCGCCCGGGAGGCACGTCGATAAGCTCGCGCAAGGCCCATACGCCGACAGTCTCCGTAAGCGCTACCACTATCAGCGCAAGGTATAGGGCGGCCTGAAGGCTGGAGGCGAAGCATTTCTGAAGCCCCTCGCGGTTGTCGACGGCAATCTCGCACGACATGAAGCGCTGGAGCGACGACGAGATGCCGTAGTTGAGATAGCCGAAGAGCATCGACAGACTTCCGACAACGCTGTAGATGCCGAAATCGTCGACGCCAAGCTCTTTGAGCACCACACGGCTGGTGTACAGCCCGATGGCCATGCTGAGAAATACACGGATGTAGAGAAAGAGTGTGTTCTTGAATACCAGTTTGTGATTGGCCATGGTGATTCGCTGTCAGTGGGGGAGTAGGGCGCGATTTTGGTTAATCGGGATTATGTATTTTTACTTCGTCCTGCAAAAATACCTAAAAATTTTAACTTCTACAAATGCAGGAAAAATCTGCCGCGTTCAAAAAAAAAGCACTCGGCTTCACAGTCGAGTGCTTTTTCTCTCTAAAATCAGGTTTTAGATGGTTTTTGACAATAATAACTATACTCAATTTCTTTATTTGACAAATACTTTTTGGCCTCCGGCGATGTACAGGCCCGAGGGCAGTCCGGCCGTTGCGTCCGACGCTTTCACGGCGCTGCGGATGCGGATGCCCGAGGCGTTGTAGACGTCGACCGGGGTGTCGGCGGCGTCGCTTCCGGCGAGGATGCCGTCGATTCCGGCGGCGGAGGTGATGCGGAGCGCCGCGATGCGGATGCCCGAGGGCTGGTAGGGCGCTTCGTCCTTGAGGCGGATGGTTTGATGCCCGGCGGGCAGGCTCACGGCGAAGCTCTCGGTGGTGTAGCTGTCGTCGGCGCCCGGGAGGGCGAAGCGGCGTGCCGCGCTGAGGACGGTGCCGTCGGTGCCGTCGGCGTTGACGCTCACGATGCTGATGCAGGGGTTGAAGCGCGAGGGTTCGCCGATGCCGGAGACGGTAAGCTCAAGCATGTAGTCGCCGCTTTCGGGGATGTCGAACTGATAGTCGAGTGTGGCTCCGCCGGAGAAGCTGATGATTTCGATGGGCTTCGGGGCGTCGGGAGCGGCGCCGGCGCCCACCATTGCGTAGGTGCGGGCGTGGTAGTCGGCGGCGCAGATGCGCTCCCCGACGGGGTGGCGGTATTCAGGGTCGAAATCCCAGAGGTTCACGTAGACTTCGCCTTGGTCGGAGAGGCTCACGTCGCCGCGGTTGTTGATGAGAAGACCGTAGTTGGGCTTGTTGGCCGTGTCGTGCGGGCCTTGGGCCATGAACCACGAGTAGCGGTGGATCCAAGGCGTCTGTTCGAGCCATTCGAGGCATTCGACCATTGATGAAATCTGCGTCGCCGGAGCCACGAACACGTCGCCGGCGCCGCCGGGCCAGTTGCACCATTCGGTGACCCACACGGGTTTGCCGTAGCGTTCGTGGAACTGCGTGCCCAGCGTCTGCATCACGCCGAAGCCGCCGTAGTTGTGGATGGCCGTGAAGTCGAAGGCGTCTTTGCCGACGAGGGCCACGAACTCGTCCATCCAGCGGAGGGGGTCCTGATAGGGCGGGTTGGGCGAGTAGTTCAGCGCCGGAGCCACGAGCTGAAGGCCGAGCTCTTTGGCGAGGGCCTGAACCTCCGGCCAGCGGGCCGCCGCCGCTTCGGGCGTCATGTTGGCCTGATTGGTGAAGTTGGGCTCGTTGAAGCCGAGGAGGTATTTCACTTCGGGATGAGTCTTGCAGTATTCCCGGATGTTGTCGGCGCTGTAGCTTGCGTTCCAGCACATGGGGATAAACTCGAAGTCGCCTTCGTAGGCGGCTACTTCGCCTTTGTAGCCGGCGCCGGGGGTGTTGCCCCAGTTGTACCACCAGCACACGCCGGGCTCAAGCAGCTCGATTTCGGATGCGAACGTGAATTTGGCGCATACGCCGCGTTTGGCGCTCCGCGCTTCGGCTGCGTTGGCGGCCAAGAGCACGAGGCCGGCGCCGAGTAATATGTGTCTGAGATTCATGATTGTTGTCGGAGGTTTTGTTCGGGCGGACTTGCCTGTTTATTCTACGATGAAGTCTTTGGCGTCGCCGCTTTCGCTGTCGGGGGCAATCCAGAGTTTGAAGTCGCCGGGTTCGACGGCGAGGGTGTTGTCGGCCTGATGGAAGGCGAGGTCGGAGGCGTTGACGGTGAAGCTTACGGTGCGCTTTTCGCCGGGGGCAAGTTCGATTTTGTCGAATCCTTTAAGTTCCTTGACCGGACGGCAGAGCGAGCCCACCATGTCGCGGACGTAGAGCTGGGCCACGGTCGAGCCTTTCACCGAGCCGGTGTTTTCGATTTCGCAGGTGGCGGTGATGCTTCCGTCGGTGGCCATGCGGTCGGAGGAGAGCACCACGGGGCCGTAGCTGAAGTCGGTGTAGCTCAGGCCGTAGCCGAAGGGATAGAGCGCGCCGTCGCCGGCGTCGAGGTAGAAGCTCGTGCATCCGGTCGAGGTCTGTCCGGCTTCGAGGGGTATGTCGTCGATAAGGGTGATTCCCTCGGCGGGACGGCCGGTGTTCTTGTGGGAGTAATAGAGGGGCTGCTGGGCCGAGGCTTTGGGCAGGCTCACGGGGAGGTGGCCCGAGGGGTTGACCTTGCCGCTGAGCACGTTGGCGATGGCGGGACCGCCCATCGTGCCGGGATGGAAGCAGTAGAGGACGGCGTCGGAGTTGGCCACGACGTCGGTGATGTCCATCGGACGGCCTGTCATCACTACCGTGACTACGGGCTTGCCCGTGGCTTTAAGGCGTGCGAGCATCTCTTTCTGAGCGCCGGGGAGGGTGAGGTCCGTGCGGCAGTGGGCTTCGCCGGAGAGCACGGCTTCTTCGCCGCAGACGTAGACGATTACGTCGGCACCCTTGGCTTTGGCTGCGGCCGAGGCAATGGCAGCTGAGGATTTGTCGCGGCTGAATCCGAGGCCTTGGGCTTCGATGATGCGGCCTGCGCCGTACATTTCTTTCATGGCGTCAAGGACGGTGACGGTGCTGTCTTTTTCGAGGTCGAACACCCACGTGCCGTTCTGGTCGTGGCGGGCGTCCATCATCGGGCCGGCGAGGGCTATGCGGATGCCCGGCTTGAGCGGGAGCACGCCGTCTTCGTTTTTGAGAAGGATAGCGCTCTCTTCGGCGGCGCGGCGCGAGGCGTCGAGGTTGGAGGCCGTGAAGAAGCGGCGCGCGGTGGCCGTGTCGACGTAGGGGTTGTCGAAAAGTCCGAGGCGGAATTTGACGCGGAGCACGTTGCGCACGAGGTCGTCGAGCGTCTTTTCGCTCACCTTGCCTTCTTCAACGAGTTCTTTGAGATGGCCGATGTAGGCGAAGCTTTGCATGTCCATGTCGACGCCTGCGTTGGCGGCCTTTTCGGCTGTTTCCTTGAGGTCGCGGCAGTAACCTTGCGGCACCATCTGCTGGATGGAGCTCCAGTCGCTGCACATGAGGCCGTCCCAGCCCCATTCGCCGCGCAGGATGTCGCGCAGGAGGTGCTTGTCGGCGTTGGTTGGCATGCCGTTGATGTCGTTGAAGGAGCACATGAACGTGGCGGCTCCGGCGTCGGCGCAGGCCTTGAACGGAGGCAGGTAGACGTCGCGCAGGTGCGGTTCGGGAATCCACGTGGTGTTGTAGTCCTTGCCGCCCTCGCTTGCGCCGTAGCCGACGAAGTGCTTGACGCATGCGGCCATCGTGTTGGGTTGCGAGAGGTCGTCGGTCTGATAGCCCTTGACCATAGCCACGCCGAGGACGCCGCTGAGGTAGGGGTCTTCGCCGAAGCTTTCGGCCACGCGGCCCCAGCGGGCGTCGCGGCTTACGTCGACCATGGGCGAGAAGGTCCAGCGCACGCCTACTGACGATGCTTCGTCGGCGGCGATGCGGGCGCCTTCCTCTACGAGGGCCGGATTCCACGTCGCGGCCTGTCCGACAGGGATGGGGAAGATGGTTTTGAACCCGTGGATGACGTCGCGGGCTATGAGTAGCGGAATGCCGAGACGGCTGTTCTCGACGGCTTCGCGCTGGAGGGCGTTGACGGTGTCGGGGTCGACTTCGTTGAGAATAGAGCCGACGGAGCCCGAGCGGATTTCCTGAATGCGTGCGGGCTGACAGCCTACGCCCGTGAGCTGGTTGAGCTGTCCGATTTTTTCTTCGAGGGTCATCTGCGACAGGAGGGCCTCGATGCGGCCTTCGACGTCGGATTTGTCGGGAGCTTCGGCCGAGGTGCCGGTGCAGGCGCTGATTGCACCGCCGACTGCGAGGAGGCTCAGAAGCCCGAAGGCTATCGCCGGGAAGAGTTTCTTATTCATGGGGAGGGGATTTTATGGCTTTAGGTAGTGTGCGTATTGGCTTATTTGGTGTAGCTTACGGCGGGCGTGAGCACGCGGACGTAATCGACGAGCATTTCGGCCTCGGAGCCGTCGTCGGGCAGGGCGCTGATGGCGGCGGGGTCGTGGATGCCCGTGAAGTCGCCGCCGACGGCGAGGTTCAGTAGCAGGAAGTGTGGCCGGTGGAAGTAGTAGCCGGGGTGCGAGCTGTCCGTTGCGGCGGTGATGTCGACGCTGAGATAGGGCGTGGTTGCCGAGTCGACGTACATCTCTATCTTTTCCGGTGTCCACACGGCGCGGAAGGTGTGGAAGCGCCCGTCCTGAAGGCTGTAGGCGCTGGTGGTTGCGCCCACAATCTGCTTGTGCTCGCTGCTGCGGAGGCCGTAGTGGAGCGCTCCGTTGAAGAGGCGGTCCTGCTCGCCCGAGGCGATGCCGTCGGCGTGGCCCATCTCGAGGATGTCGATTTCGCCGCAGGCGGGCCATCCTGTCTCGCGGATGTCGTCGCCCATCATCCAGAAGGCGGGCCAAAGGCCGTCGGCTGTCGAGGGCAGCTTGATGGAGGCTTCGACGATGCCGTAGGTGAAGGCCTTCTTGCCGCGTGTGTTCAGGCGGGCCGACGTGAAGTGGTGGCTGTCGCCGTGGGGCGTGCGGCGGGCTTTGAGCACGAGGGCGCCGTCGCGGATTTCGAGGTTGTCCGGGGAGTCGATGTAGTATTCAAGCTCGTTGTTGCCGCAGCCTGAGCCGTTGACTTCCACGTTCCAGACCGAGCGGTCAAGCTCATGGCCGTTGAAGTTGTCCTCCCACAGCGTCACGTACGGACCCTCGGGCACTGCGGCCGTGGCGGCGCAGGCTCCGGCGGCGGCAATGAGGCCGCAAAGCACTTGGCTTTTCAGGCTGTGTTTCATTTCTCAGATGGAAATTTTGCGTGTTGCGGCGCGGCCGTTGGCGGCGTTGGCGCGGATGATGTAGACGCCTGCGCTCAGGCCTTCGAGGCCGAGGCTGTCGGCTCCGGTGCGGCGGACGATGCGCCCGCTGAGGTCGCAGACCTCGATGGCGGCGGCTCCGGCGCACCGGACTCCGCCCGGATAGAAGTCGAGGCTGAGGGCGCTTTCGGGGGCGGTGAGCTCGTCGATGCCGCTAGTCTGAGAGTCGCCGGGGTCCATGAAGAAGTTGCTTTCGTCGGGAGTGTCTTTCTGGAAAATCTTCACGTAGTTGACGTACATCGACTGGCGGTGGCCGTTGGCGTCGTTGAGAGCGGTGATGCCGTCGGCGTTATGGATGCCGGGGAAGTTGCCGCCCACGGCGAGGTTGAAGAGGATGAAGTTTTCTTTATGGAAATAGTTGCCGGCCGACCATTCGTTTCCGGGGTCGTCGTGCGGGATGTCGATTTTGTAGTAGGGGCTTTGGACGGGGCGGCGGTCAAGGTCGACGTACATGGCGATGGAGTTTTCGTCCCAGATGCACGTGTAGAGGTGGAATTCGTCGTCCTGAAGGCTGTAGCCGAGGGTGATGCTCTTGGCGTAAGAGGCGGCGGGCCAGCCTTGTCCCCAGTGGCAGGCACCGTTGAAATAGCGCTCCTGAGTGCCGGGGCCGAAGGCGTCCTGATGGCCGAATTCCATGATGTCGGTCTCGCCGCATTTGGGCCAGCCCACGGCGTCGTAGTCATTGCCCATCATCCAGAACGCGGGCCAGAGGCCGTTGGCGGTTTTGGGGAGTTTGATGGCGGCCTCGACTTTGCCGTGTTTGAAGGTGATGAGGTTTTTGGAGTTGATGCGTCCGGAGGTGAAGTTGCGGCCCTTGTACTTTTCACGGATTGCCGTGAGAATGAGGCAGCCGTTGCCTTTGTCGTCTTTGCCGAGGCGCACGTTTTCTTCGCGGTCGGTGTAGTACTGGAGTTCGTTGTTGCCTCCGCCTCCGCCGTTTACTTCGATGTTCCATCGGAGATAGTTGAGCTCGTCGGCGTCGAAGAGGTCCTGCCAGACGAGGCGGTAGCCGTCGGTTTCGCCCGAACCTGCCTGTGCGTCGGCGGCGCATACGGCCGGTGAGGCGGAGATGAACGCGGCGATGGCCGCCGGGAGGATATGTGAAAGTTTCATTGCAGGATTTTAAGAAAGGATTGGTTTCAGGTATTTTGTGCCGGCTGTGCGGCCGGAGAGTGTTGTCGTGTCTGAATGTGAGGAGGAGAGGGGGAGGTGCAAGCTAAATACAATCTTTTTTGCCGTTGAGAAATCGGCTGTCGGAGGCCTTGGCGGGGAGAGAGCGGGTGAGGAGGAAATCGGGGGCGCGACCGGCGCGGCGGCAGACCGCGCCCCCGGAGATTGGGAATAGATTATTTAACAAGTACTTTGCGTACGCTGTTGTCGGCCTTTACGATGTAGAGACCGGCGGGAACGCCGTTGAGGCCGAGGATCGAGCCGTCGACAGCCTTGATGGTCTTGCCGGTGAGGTCGTAGAGGGCGATGTGCTTGGCGCCGGAAGCGCTGACGGTCTTGCCGGTTACGATGATTTCAGCCTTGCCCATGTCGATGTTGCTGATGCCGCTTTCGCCCTTGGGCTGGTAGAAGTAGATGGCGTCTAATTCGATGTTCTGGCCGGTGATGCCGCCGCAAAGGAATGCGAGGTAGTTGCCGGTCCAGTCAGCTACGGGCTGAACGGCAAACTTGGGATAGAGCTTCTTGAGGTCGCCGAAGGAGATGTCGACAGCCTGCCATTCGTCGGTGGGGGCGGCGCCTACGCTGGGCCATGTTTCGCCGTTGTCGGTGAAGGGTGCGCCGATCGAGAAGTGGGCGGGGGTGTTGGCAATTTCGGTCTTGTCGTCGGCGTTCTTTTTGTCGCGGTCAAGAAGGGTAATGCCGATGGACTTCACGGGGTTGGAGGCTGCGCTGTAGCCGAGGTGGAGGCGGGTTTCGTCGCTGAGGCCGGTGAAGTCCATGCCTACGCCGTCCTTGTTCTGGTTGAAGCCTGCGCCGGACCAGCCTAAGTTGCCTACGGTGAGAGCCACGTGGCCGTCGGTCTGGAAGTCTACGCCGGGGGCGGTGCCGTCGCCGGCGATGAAGGTGTTCTCCCAGATGTAGAGCCAGCGGGTTTCGTCGTTGGTGGCGTATTCATACACGGTCTTGCCTGCATTCTTCAGCTCGGCAATCGAGTTCTGGTCGAGAAGGAAGGTGTAGAAAACTGCGGCGTTTTCGCCTTTGTCGAGCACGGGCTGGAGGCCGGCGTCTTCGACTACATACTGTGCGTTGGCGCTCATGGCAACTGCGGCCGCGGCGGCAAGAAGAGTAAGTTTTTTCATGGGGATGAAAATTTTAAATGGTTTATGAAAAAGGTTGATTGTTTGTATCTGAGGTTTTTATCCCGGCCGGCACGCGCTGTGCCGGCCGGATTTTTTTCGGATGATTAATAGCCGGGATTCTGCGGCATGGGATTGAGGTTGATTTCCTCGGCCGGGAGCGGGAAGAGCTCGCTGCGGCCCGGGACGAAGTTGCCCATCTCGGCCACGGCCTCCTCGGTTTCGGTGCGGGGGTAGCTGCCGGTGTTTTTGTCGAAAATCTGTGCGGCGATGCCCCAGCGGATGATGTCGAACCAGCGGTGGCCTTCTCCTCCGAGTTCGACGCGTCGTTCGTGGCGGATAGCCTCGCGGAGGTCGTCGGCGCTGTCGGTGTAGCCGCGGTAGGCGGGGAAGGCCGGGAGCGTCGCGGGGTCGGAGGCCATGAGGCGGGCGCGGTTGCGCACTTCTTCAAGGGCCCACTTGGCATCGGCGAGGCTGCGGCCACTTTCGAGGGCGGCTTCGGCGAAGAGAAGGAGGGCGTCGGAGGCGCGCATCAGGCGATAGTTCATCGGCGAGCGGGTGGCGTGGGCGAGCGAGGGGAAGGCGCCGTGTTCCCAGTACGAAATCTTGAGGTTGAAGTAGGAGTTGCCGAGATAGCTCACTTCGGCTTCGTCGCGTTCGCCCTCGGCGGGGATGCCGATGGTGAGGTCGCGGCGGGGGTCGCCGGCCTCGAACTCGTCGAAGAGGCTCTGCGTCGGGTGGCCGAATCCCCAGCCGGCGTTGCCGCCCATGCTCGAGAGTCGCGGACGCGAGAGGATAGTCGTGAAGGTGCCGCGGGTAAAGCCGAAGCCTTCGCCGTAGTCGCTGGTGGGTTCTTCCATATACTGGATTTCGAACACGCTTTCGGGTCCGTTCTCACCGGCGAGGGTGAAGTTGTCGCCGTAGTCGGCGCAGAGGCTGTATTCTCTGCCTTTATACTGGGTCTCGACGAAGGTCTTGCCCCATTCGTATGCTTTGGCGTAGTCTTTCATGTAGAGATATACCTTGCAGAGCATTGCCTGAGCGGCGCCCTTGGTGGCACGGCCGAGGTCTTTGGCGGGATATTGGCTTTTGTTCCAAAGGTTGCGTTCGGCTTCGATGAGGTCGCTGATGATGTGGTTGTAGACCTCTTCGGCAGTGGCGCGGGGCTGCTGCCACTTCTCGCTGGAGTCGATTACGAAGTCGATGAGGGGCACACCGCCGAAGACGCGCACGAGCTGGAAGTAGTAGAAGGCGCGCAGGAAGTAGGCTTCGCCGAGGAGGCATGCTTTGCGGTTTTCGTCCATTTCGGCGTCCGGCTCCATCTTCACCACTTCCTGAAGGGCGAGGTTGCAGCGGGCGATGCCCTGATATTTGGCGCGGTAGTAATCGCGGAGGATGGCGTTGTTGGCGTTGACCTTGAAGTTGTCGATGTCGTAGACGTCGCCGCCGTCGGCGAGGTTCTGACCGCCTTTGAGGGCGTCGTCGGAGGTGATGTCGCCGATATACCACTCGGGGAAGTAGGTCGAGTTGTATTCCCAAGCGAGGGGTGTGTAGCAGGCGTTGACGTTCTGCACGGCCACGGCGCCGCTTATATAGAAGTCGTCGAAGCGGGTGTTGCCGGGCGCATCCTCGTCGAGCCACTTGTTGCAGGAGGCGAGACCCATGCCGAGAGCCGCTGCGGCAGCGATATATAGAGTCTTTTTCATGTTGTTCTGAGCTTGTGGTTTGAAATCTTTTTTTGCATCAGTATGTGATGTTCACGCCGAAGAGGAATGTGCGGCTCTGGGGGTAGTTGCCGTAGTCGACGCCTCCGTTGACCTCGGGGTCGAAGCCTTTGTACTTCGTCACGGTGAAGAGGTTGGAGCCTTGGATGTAGAAGCGGCAGTTTTCGAAGCCTGCGCGGCTGATGAGCTTGCGGGGCAGGGTGTAGCCGAGCTGGAGGTTCTTCAGGCGGAAGTAGTCGCCGTTTTCAAGGAAGCGGTCGCTGGCGTAGTAGTTGATGGAGTTGCGCGGGTCGGGGAGGATGCCGTCGGGGTTGTCGGCGCGCCAGCAGTCGGCCATCACGGGCGAGAGCACCGATGTTGCGCCGTTGCTTTCGAGGCGGTGGCGCATCTGGTTGTAGATTTTGTTGCCGCCCACGCCTTGGAAGAAGAGCTGGAGGTCGAAGTCCTTCCAGTAGGCTCCGAGGTTGATGCCGTAGTTGAGCCACGGAATCGAGGAGCCGAGGTTGGTGCGGTCGTTGTCGTCGATAGTGCCCGAGCCGTCGCGGTCGATGTATTTTGCGTCGCCGGCGTGGAAGGGGATGTTCTCGGCGGTATAGCCGTGGAGGTATTCGAGGGCTTCTTCGTCGGAGCGGAAGACGCCGGCGTATTCATAACCCCAGAAGTAGTAGAGGGGGTAGCCTTCGTCGACAACCTGCACGTTTGCGAAGTTGGTGTAGATGGGTGCGCCGCCGTTGAGGGCCGTGAGTTTGTTGTCGATGAACGATACGTTGCCGCCGATGCTGTATGAGAAGTCGCGGGTCACGGTGTTGCGGTGGTCGAGGGAGATTTCGATGCCGCGGTTGCGGACCTTGCCGACGTTGGCCGTTGCGCTGTATCGGTTGCCGACGTGGGCGGGGGCGTTGACGCTCATGAGCATGTCGTTGGTGTTGCGGATAAAGCCGTCGACGGAGCCGGTGAGTTTGTTGTTCCAGAATCCGAAGTCGACGCCGAGACTCCACTGCTCGGTGTTTTCCCAGTGGCCGCCGCGGTTGACCCACGTGAGCACGGTTGCGCCGTTGACGAGCTGCTGGTCGAGGCCGAATACGTAGTCGACGAAGGTCGGGCCGTTGTTGAACATGCTGAGCGTGAAGGCATTGTTGCCGATGTTGTCGTTGCCGACCTTACCCCATCCGAAGCGGAGCTTTAGGTTGGAGAGGTTTGTGAAGTCTTTCATGAAGTCTTCCTGGTCGATTCGCCAAGCGAGTGAGAACGAGGGGAAGTAGCCCCAGGAGTTTTCGGGGAATTTGCTTGAGCCGTCGGCGCGGAAGTTCACCGTAGCGAGGTAGCGGTCGTTGTAGCTGTAAAATACGCGTCCGAGCCACGAGAAGCGTCGGTTGCGGCTGACGCCGTCGGACGGGCGTCCGAAGTCGTCGGTCACCTGCGAGAGATACCAGTTTTTCTCCACGGGGTTAAGGATTGACGAACCTGAGTTGCCGATGCTGTAGTAGCTGTATTCCTCGACGGTCTGACCGGCCATTACGGAGAAGTTGTGCTTGTCGATGGTTCGGGCGTAGGTGAGGATGTTGTCGACGTTGTAGTAGTATGCGCGGCTCATCGATGAGGAGAGGAAGTTTTTTTCGCGACGGTCGTAAGCGCTTACTTCATAGGCATCCATGAAGCTCTTGTCGGTGGTGATTCGGTAGTCGAAGCTGAAGCTTGTGCGGAATGTGAGGTGCTTTATCGGCTCGATTTCGGCGAATACGTTGCCGACCCAGCGTTCGTTGCGCACTTTGGGGTGGGAGTATTCGACCATGCTGAGCGGGTTTGTCACGTTTTTGAAGTTGGAGCCGGCGGCGATTCCTCCGCTGAGGTCCTTGCCGTTGCGGTTGACCGAACCGGCGGGGTAGCGGACGGGATCCCACGGTGCCATTGCGAATGCGGCCGAAAGGATGTTTGCGCCGGCACTCTCGCTGTTGTCGCCGCTTTCGTATGCGTTTCGGGCAACGGAAGCCATGAACGAGATGTTTTCGCCGACTTTGAGCCACGGGAGGGCCTGATACGTGGTGTTGAGGCGGCCGGTGAAGCGGCTGTAGTCAGAGCCGATGATGATGCCCTGCTGTTTGAACCAGCTGCCGCTCATGGAGTAGGTGAACTTGTCGCCGCCGCCGTCGATGCTGAGGTGGTAGTTCTGAATCATGCCGTCGCGGAACACTTCATCCTGCCAGTCGGTGTCGATTTTCGAGTAATCGAGTCCGTCTGGGTTTGTTTCTTCGTTGTAGACGGTCGGGAAGTAGGGCGAAGCCGAGAGGCCTTGGAATACAGAGAGCCAGCGGTTGAAGCCCTGCTCCTCGTACATCTTTTTGGCGGTCTTGTTGCCGTTGATGGCCACATAAGTGTCGGCGAATTGCTTGGCGTTCATGACGTCGAGCTTTTTCCAACGTTGCTGCACGCCTACATATGCGTCAAGGCTTACGCGTGCGCGCTGGTCGCGCGTTCCAGATTTGGTGGTGACGAGGATAACGCCGTTGGCGCCGCGCGAGCCGTAGATTGCCGTTGCGGAGGCGTCTTTGAGGATTTCGGTGCTTGCGATGTCGTTGGGCGAAAGGAAGTTGATGTCGTCCGTGATTACGCCGTCGACAACGTAGATGGGCGATGCGCCGTTGACAGTTCCGACGCCTCGGATACGCACTTCGGCTCCGGCTCCGGGACGTCCGCTCAGGGAGTTGACCGTCACGCCCGCAGCCTGGCCCTGAAGGGCGTTGGCGAGCGAGGAGGCGGGCGTTTTCTGGAGCTTGTCGGCGCCTACGGTTGTCACCGAGCCGGTGAGGTCGCTCTTTTTCATGGTGCCGTAGCCGACGACAACGACTTCGTCGAGTTCGTTCGCGCCCTGCATCACGATGTCGATGGTGCCGGCGGCGCTGACAGTCTTTTCGACGGGGTCGCAACCTACGTATGTAAACATTAGTTTGGAGCCGGGTGCCACGGTGATGACGTAGTTGCCGTCAATGTCGGTGGTCACGCCGTTTTGCCAGTTGTTCAGGTCGCGGACGGAAACGCCGATCAGGGGTTCTCCGTCCTCGGCCGAAGTGACAGTGCCTGTCACGCGGAGTCCTTGCGCGAAAGCGGGGACCACGCTGAGGAGTAATAGGAACAAGAGGGTGCTTAGTCGAGCCATTGCTGGATTGGTGTTGAGATTTTAGGTAAAGAGTTGTTAAGGCGAAAAAGGATTTTTAAACGGTTTTTGTGTTCTGACGCCGCAAAGTTAGATATTATCAGAGCGCAAATATACTAAATTAACTCAATAAAAACCCTACAATGACTTTTTTATAACACTACAATAGGCCTACAGTAAGTGGTTAAATAGTTGTAGATTAGTGTGATAATAAAAATATGTTATATAACATGTTTTTATATCGGCTACAACTCGTGAAAAATTGCCAACTTTGCAGTGTAAATGAAAAAACATAGCATGACCATAAAAGCGGGATTAGAAATTTTTACACAAGTACTGCGAACAATTGTTATCGCCGTGCTTGTAGCGGCGGCGTCCGGGGGCGATGCTCATGCGTCGTATCCGCCTGTTCGCAATTTCTCTCGCGCGGAATATTCGTGGGGGTCGCAGAACTGGGCCTCGGCCGAAGATGCTAACGGCATGATGTATTTCGGCAATAAGTTCGGGTTGCTCACGTACGACGGTACGCGTTGGCGGAATTATACGCTTCCCAACTTTTCGACTGTGCGTGCGGTCATGGTCGATGACGAGTCGGGCCGTGTTTTTGTGGCCGGCACGGAGGAATTCGGCTATTTCACATTTGCTCCGGCGGAACGCCGTCTCGACTATGTGTCGCTGTCGTCGGATTTTCCCGATGCGCCGGCGAGCTACGGAGAAATATGGAATATACATAAGGACGAGCATTATATCTGGTTTCAGGCAGACCACGCCGTGTTCGGCATCGGTCGTGACGGCAGTCGTTTTGTAATATCCATCCGCGAGAAAATCAATACGTCGGCTTATGTGCGGGGAGTTTTCTATGCGGCGCTCAGCGACAAGGGCTTCTGCCAGTTGCGCGACGGGCAGTTCCTGCCTCTCGATTCGCGCGGACTTCTCGACGGGAAGCGCATCGTGGCTATATGCCCCTTTGGCAATGACGTGCTCGTAGTGACGCAGTTCGACGGCTTTTATATCTATGATTCGACGGGGCTTCGCGTGATGCCGACGGTGATTGACGGTTTTTTGCGCGAGGCTCAGGCTTTTTGCGCCGACACGAACGGCACGGAAGTGGCCGTCGGGACTGTCAACGGGGGGCTTGTGGTGTGCGATTTCGCGTCGGGCAAGTCCGTGACGTACTCGAACACCGACTCCGGAATGCAGAACAATACGATACTCTCGGTGGGCTTTGACAGTCACCACAATATATGGTGCGCCCTCGATAACGGCCTTGATTACGTGCTCTACGACGCGCCGTATCGCACTCTTCTATCGCGCGAGGCGGCCTGCGGAGCGGGTTATGCTTCGCTTGTGAGCGGCGGCACGCTCTATCTCGGCACGAATCAGGGGCTGTACGCCACGCCTTTCCGCACGAATTTTGATTTCGATGTGCCTCGTCGCCTGCTTTCGGGTCAGGTGTGGCGGCTCGAAAGTCTCGGCGGGTCGATAGCGGCGTGTACGGACGTCGGGCTGTTTATCGACAACGGCTCGGGCTTCGAGGCGGTCGAAGGCATCTCCGGCGCATGGGATGTCAAGACCATCCCGGCCGACCGCCGCTACGCTCTCGCCTCGACTTACGACAATTTTATGCTTCTGGAGGATGTGGGAGGCCGCTGGACGGTGCTCGGCCGCATCGCAGGGTTTTCGGATATAAACGGCTCGTTTGTAATCGCCCGCGACGGCTCGGTCTGGATCAGCCACTGGATAAAGGGCGTCTACCGCCTTCATCTCGACCTGCATCGCCGGCGCTTTGATGTCGTGGATTTTTACGACTCGTCGCGCGGGTTGCCGTCAAACGAAAATACGTCCGTGGCGATGCACGGGGGCGAGCCTGTCATAGCCTGTTCGGCGGGCTATTACCGCCTCGACGGCAAGGACGGCCACATGGTGGCGCACATGGGGCTGAACGCTTATTTCCGGGCACAGGTGTCGCCGCACCTCTACCACAGCCCCGAGGGCGATATATGGAGCGTCACGCCCGACAATGTGTACGTGGCGAGGTCGCGCGCCGGGGGTCTTCACGAGGTTGACTCTGTGACGTTCTCGCCCATGACGTCGGCGCTGATACCGGGCTTTGACTCGTTCAATTTCGTTGACGACTCGCGCGTGATAGCCTCGGCTCAGGATGGCTTTTACGAGCTGGACACGCGCCGGGCCTTTGACGGGCGGACGCGCGCCAAGTCGCATCGCGCGCTTGTGAGTGCGGTGTATGCCAATCAGGATTCGCTTGTGTTTCTTGCTTTCGGGCGTCGCGCGCCGTCGGAGCTGCGTCTCTCCAACGACCTCAACTCGCTCCGCTTCGAGTTTGCGGCTACGGACCATTCCGCCACCGACAATGCAGTGACGTTCAGCTACTATCTCGAAAATTACGACGAAGGATGGAGCTCGTTTATGGCGTCGTCGTCGAAGGAATACACACAGCTTCACGAGGGCGACTACACACTTCATCTGCGGGCTTTGAATTCGTCGACTCAAGCCGTCGACGAGCAAGCGATATATTTCTCGATACTTCCGCCGTGGTATCGCAGCACGTGGGCCAAACTGGTATATACGGTGCTGATACTCGTGCTGTTCTACGTCGGCTACCGCACGGTCACATACGTGAGCGAGCGGAATTCGAAGGTGATATCGCGCCGCAAGGAGGCTGAGATGGAGCATCTGAGAGCCAAGGCCGCGGAGGAATCGCTGAGAAAAGAAAACGAAATCGCCGATCTCAAGACCCGTCAGCTTGAGCAGGATATCAAGCACAAGGCGGGCGAGCTTTCGAACATCACGATGAATGTGGTGCGTAAGAATGAAATCCTCATGAACATATCGACGCGCCTGACTAAAATCCAGCGCATGCTTGAGGTTTCGTCGCCTTCGGAGACGAACGCGCAGATTTCAAAAATACAGGCTCTTATACAGGAGAATATAAGCCATGACGATGACTGGAAGACTTTTACGGGTAATTTCGACGCGGTCTACGAGGATTTTACCAAGCGCCTGCGCGAGCGGCATCCGTCGCTGACGCCTGCGGAGCTGAAAGTGTGCTGTTATCTTCGCATGGGCTTGAGCTCCAAGGATATGGCACCGCTGTTCAATATATCGTACAGAAGTGTGGAAATGACTCGCTACCGCCTGCGAAAGAAGCTTGACCTTGACCGCGAAGACAAGCTTACCGATTATCTCGACAGTCTTTGAGTCAGCGCCGGAGCAAGTCGATATATCGGCAGGCAACGGCTCGGGCTGAAAACTTCGCAGCCACGGATTCGCTCAGGTGGCGTCGGCGGTCGGGTGTGTCGCCTTCGATAGCGCGGGCGAGTTGCCGGGCTGCGGCGTCGGTATCGCCGAAAGCGACGAGAGAGCCGAGCGAGGGGTCGCTTATGATGTCGGCCTGTCCGCCGCGGTCAAAGCTTACGGGCCACGCTCCGGCGGCCTGTCCTTCGATGAGTGTGCCGGGGAGGGTCTCGTAGAGCGAGGTTGAAAGCACGGCCGAGGAGTGGGCGTATATATCGGCAATGAGCGTCGGGTCTGAGATTTGGCCGAGCCATGTGTGGGGCAGATTCAGCCTGTCAAGGATGCGGGGGTCGCGGATATTTCCGAATAATACGGCGTGGACGTCGTTGCGGGGCATTTGCGCGGCGAGGGCGTTCAGGACGTCAACGGCGAGGGGAAGGCCCTTGACGGGGTCGTCGAGCCTTGCGGCGCCCATAGCTATGAGGACGCCTTGCGCCGGGAGTCCGCAGGCTTGGCGCGAGCGCAGCGGGGCGATGTGGAATTTCTCGACGGGGAAGGCGTTGGGGATGACGGATATATGTCGTCCGCGGGTAATGGCGCTTTCGCGCGCTTTGTCGGCGAGCCAAGAACTTACGGCCACGAAATCAAGGCCTGGGATGCTGTCGTAGAGTTGTATTTTGCGGCGGGCGACGCGGGCAGAAAGCCGCGCCGCTCGGCCTGCAAGGCCGTGGACGAAGGGGCATTGCCGACACGGAGCGTCGGCGGTGAATGCGCGGCATTCTCCGGCATGGTGGCATGTGCCGGTCAGAGGCCACATGTCGTGCATGGTCCAGATGATGCGTTTGCCTGCGGCGGCAATGTCGGCTATGCCGTCGATTGACAACAAGCCTTGGTTTACCCAGTTGAGGATTACGGCGTCGGACTCGCGGACCCACGGATGGCTTGCGAGCGGAAGTCCGAATCGCCCGGCGTCGACCTTGAAGAGGTCGGCGCGGTTGAAACCGTTGTTTGCGAATATCCAGCCTTCTTCGGCCAAGAATGCCGTCTTGCGGAGAGCGTTTCCGGCGGCCGGAGCTATCCGTGGGTTTGCGGCTCCGCGGGGCGATAGGCGTCCGGCAATCATGCGCGCGTCGACCCCCTCGGCCACGAGGGCGTCGAGAAGTCTGCGACTTACGACTGATGCTCCGCCGATGGTGTCGCTGTGGTTGATTATAACGACTTTCATCGGCGTATTTTGGCAATGGCGGCTCCGAGCGGAATGTTCTCGGCCCTTACGGCAACGGCAATGAATACGGTCAGCAGCACAGCGCGGACAGCGCCTGCGGCCCAAGCGTTGAGGGCGAGGGCGTCGAGACCGTAGATTCCGGCGACGTAGAGCACGGCGGCCAAGGCCGTGTATGCGGCGAGGCGCCTGACGCAGTAGTCGACGGGGTATTTTGCCTGCCCGACGAAATAGCTCACGAGCATCATCACGCCGTAGCTAGCGAAGGCCCCCCACGCGCATGCATAGTATGATATGCGGGGCACGAATATGACGTTGATCGTGAGCATGACGGCGAAGCCGATGAGCGAGAGTATCGAACCCCATATAGTGCGGTCGGTGAGCTTATACCATACCGAGAGATTGAATACGACGCCGAAGAAAAGCTCGGCGGCCATGATTACGGGCACAATGCCGAGGGCGCCGTAGTAGCGGCTTCCAATGAAGAGTTTGATGATGTCGAGGTAGAACATCACGGCCATGAATATGAAGAGCGAGACGATGATGAAGTATTTCATCGCATCGCTGTAGGCCTTCGTTCCGGCGGGATTGGCGCGTTTGTCTCGGGCGAATATGAAGGGTTCGTAGGCGAAGCGGAATGCCTGCAGGAACATCACCATTATCATGCCAATCTTGTAGCATGCGCCGTATGTGCCGAGGGCGGCGTCGGCTTCGGCAGGCGAGAGCTGAGTGGCGAGGTAGGGGAACATGATGTTCGGGAGGTTCTGGTTCATAAGACCGACGACGCCGAGAATGAGCAGAGGCCACGAGTAGCGGAGCATCTCTTTCCATAGGCGCGCATTGAATACCCACGGGAATCCGCGGAGTTCAGGGGCGAGGAGGATGAGTGTTGCCGCCGATGCGATGAAGTTGCTCAGGAAGATGTATCCTATGCCGTAGCCGGGGTCGTAGAACCAATCGACGGCTCCGGGGGCGTGCGCGGCGAGCCAAGGGCATGCGAGGAGGAAGAAGAGATTGAACCCGATGTTGAGGCCTATGTTGATGAGGCGCACGGTGGCGAAGCGCAGGGCTTTGGAACGATAGCGGAGGTAGCCGTAGGGGATTGCCGTGAAGGCGTCGAGGGCTACTGTCGCGGCAAGCAGGAGTGTGCATGAGGGGCGGTCGGGGGTGCGCATGAACTCCGAGAGCGGCCCGACGAGGCACGCCGCTATGATGACGAAAGCCGAGGAGCTTATGGCGAGGGAAA
Source organism: uncultured Muribaculaceae bacterium (assembly GCA_910584905.1). Lineage (GTDB taxonomy): Bacteria > Bacteroidota > Bacteroidia > Bacteroidales > Muribaculaceae > CAG-873. Next base: position 27,174 of record CAJUCQ010000027.1, on the reverse strand, counting down.
TCAGCGATGTGGAGTAGACTTCCATGGGTTTGTTCCAGCGTTCGTGGTTGACGAAGCGGAAGAAGCCGGTCTCCATTCCGTAGGTCAGCAGGGCGAGCATGAGGGCCACGGCTGAGTAGTCGAAAACGACGATGCCGTATTCTTCGCTGACGAATACGCGTGTGTACATCGGCACGAGCAGCCAGTTGAGCAGTCTGCCGAGGATTGAACTGAAGCCGTAGACAGCCGTGTCTTTGGCCAGACTTTTTATTCCTGCCATCTTTGGTGGAGCTTGGAATTCGGATGTGTGGTGATGTGAGGACGGGGAGGTTTATCCGAACAGGCCGAAGTCGGTGTATTTATCGACTCCGAGGTGGCGGAAAGCGAGGTCGGTGACTTCGCGCCCTCTGGGCGTGCGGCGGATGAAACCTTCTTTGATGAGGTATGGTTCGTAGACTTCCTCGATTGTGCCGGGGTCTTCGCCGAGGGCTGTGGCGATGGTGGTGAGTCCGACGGGTCCGCCTTTGAACTTGCGGATTATGGTGGTGAGAATCTTGTTGTCGATTTCGTCGAGGCCGTAGCGGTCGATGTTGAGGGCTTCGAGGGCGTATCGTGCGATTTCGAGGTCGATTTTGCCTGAGCCGACGACTTGTGCGAAGTCGCGCACGCGGCGCAGGAGGGCATTGGCTATTCGGGGTGTTCCGCGGCTTCGGAGTGCGATTTCGACGGATGCGTCGTCGGAAATAGCCACTCTCAGAAGTGAGGCCGAGCGTCGGATGATTCGGGCGAGGACCTCGTGGTCGTAGTATTCAAGGTGGCACGATATGCCGAAGCGTGCTCGCAGCGGCGAGGTCAGGAGGCCGCTGCGCGTTGTGGCGCCGATGAGGGTGAAGGGGCTGAGCGACAGTTGCACGGAGCGTGCTCCCGGGCCCTTGTCGATCATGATGTCGATGCGGTAGTCCTCCATCGCCGAGTAGAGATATTCTTCGACGACGGGGCTGAGCCGGTGGATTTCGTCGATAAACAGGACGTCGTTCGGCTCAAGGGATGTGAGTATGCCGGCGAGGTCGCCGGGTTTGTCGAGGACGGGCCCGGAAGTGATTTTCATTCCGACGCCGAGCTCGTTTGCAACGATACCCGAGAGAGTGGTTTTGCCCAGTCCGGGAGGGCCGAATAGGAGAATATGGTCGAGAGCTTCGCCGCGCATGCGTGCGGCCTGCACGAATATGCGCAGGTTGTCGATGATTTTTTCCTGACCGCTGAAGCTTTCGAATCGGTCGGGGCGCAGGGCTTTTTCGATGTCGGCTTCGGCGCCGGATGGGGGCTGCCCTCCGGCTCTTATGTCAAATCCGGGCGTTTCGTTGTGGTCGTCGCTCATTTGAGGATTTCGCTTATTCGTTTCAGGATGTTTTCGGGGCGTATTGCCGTCATGCAGAGGTAGTCGCCGCGGTGGCACGGTTTGTTTCCGAATACCGAGCACGGGCGGCAACTGAGCGGGAGCTGGATTGTGTCCTTGTCGCTTTGTTTCCACGCCTTGAAGCCGCAGTAGGGGTGTGTCGCGCCCCAGATGCTGAGGGTCGGCGTCTGGGCCAGCGATGCGAAGTGCATGTTGGCCGAATCCATGGCCACCATGGCGTCGAGGTGGTTGAGCAGGGCTATTTCGGCGGGGAAACCGTATTTCTTTCCAGCGAGGGATATTACTTTTCCGGGGTGTTTTCCGGCCCATCCGGCGAGGATTTCGGCTTCGCGTCCTCCGCCACCGAAGAGGAACACTTTAAGCGGCCGGGCCGTGTCGGCGATGAGGCGGTCGAGCACCTGCTCCATCAGTTCGGGGGGGTATATCTTCCCTTGATGTGCGGCAAAGGGGGCTATTCCGACCCATTTTTCGTCGAGCGAGGTTTTCGGGCGTGTTATGCAGGCGAAAGCCGCTTCCGGGGCTTGTGCGCGGCCTTCGTAGAGGCCGTTGAAGCATTCGTTGACGGCAATTCCTGCCTGAAAGAAGACTTCGCGGTAGCGGGCACGCTGCGAAATCAGGGGCAACATCACCTTGTTGCGTCGGCGGGTGAGTGCTCGCCTGCGGGCGCGCGATTTCTGGAGAGTGTATTTGTGGATGCCTCGGATGCCGAGGAAGAATCCCAGCGCGTTGGTGCGCAGGACGTTGTGGAGGTCAAGGAAGGCGTCGGGCCTGAATTCGCGCCGTATTTCGGAGGCGAGTCTGCGCAGGCCGAGGATGCCTTTGTATTCGTGTTTGACGTCAGCTCCGACAACTTGGAGGTTGGCCGGGGCGTTGATGAAGATTGAGGTCAGGGCCGGGCGTGTGAGCATGACGAAGCGTATGTCGGGGTAGCACCGGCAAGCGCTGTATATCACGGGTATGGTCATGGCGACATCGCCCAAGGCCGAGAATCGGGCCATGAGTACGCTCACCATGCCACGGGAGTTTCCGGTGACGGGTCGGGCTTCAGTCTTTTCGGGCATATAGCACGGGGTTGGTGTCCGCGTCGTTGTACATTTTCATCTGCCGATAGACTTTCATGTATTTTCGTCCGGCGGCGATGTCGTCGAGGAGCGAGTCGATGGCGGCGGTGAGGTCGCGGCGCTGTTCGCAGAGGACGTCGAGTTTTGCGGCGCATTTGGCTCGGTGGGCGTCGGATGCGTCGGTTCGGTCGGTCTCGGCCTGCATGTGGTAAATCTTGAGAGCGAGGATGCTCAGGCGGTCGAGGGCCCATGCGGGGCTTTCGGTGTTGATGCTCGCTTCGGGCAGGGGCTGCACGTCGGAGTAGCGGGTGCGGAAGTATGTGTCGATTTCCTCGACCATGTCGGTTCGCACCTGATTGGAGCGGTCGATGCGGCGCTTGAGGGCGAGGGCGGCTACGGGGTCGATCTGCGGATCGCGGATGATGTCTTCGAGATGCCATTGCACGGCGTCGACCCAGTTTTTGGTGTAGAGAGTGTGTTCGAACGAGCCGAGGTCGTAGGGGTTTGTCTCGGGTGCGTCGACGTTGTCGGTCTTGTGGTAGTCGAGGACGCTGCGCTCGAATACGTCATAGCAATTTTCGGTGAAGGTTTTCATCGGGCAAAAAAGATTGGTAGAACACAAAGATACGTCATTTCCGCGAAACATCAAAAAAAATGCGCCGCGCCGAACTCCGGCGCGGCGCATTTCTGGAATATATTGCGCAGGGAATCAGACGACGTCGTCTTCGACGGTGTCGAGGGCTTCGGCGCGGGGTACTTCCTGAGGTTCGGAAGTGACGCGTTCGAGCCACTTTACCATTCCGAACATCACTCCCATCGAGATGAGGCATACGATGAGGAACACGCCCCAAGCTTCCCAGATGGGCCATTTGTTGTACATGAGCGGGCCAATCCAGAGGAGGAGATTGCCGACGGCCGTGGCTCCGAGCCAGAGGCCCTGACAAAGACCCTGCATGTTTTTGGGGGCTACCTTGGAGACGAACGAGAGTCCGAGCGGGGAGATGAAGAGCTCGGCCACGGTGAGGAAGAAGTAGATTACGAACATGATCCACCAACCGCTCTTGAGGGCTTCGGCGGCGGAGTTTTCCATAGCCTTGAACGCTTCGGCCGAGGGGTAGCCTTTGGCGTAGCTATAGACCATGAGGAAGAGGTATGTGAGGCCGGCGATGCCCATGCCGATGCCGATTTTGCGCGGGGTCGAGATTTCTTTGCCTTTTTTTGCGAGGTTGCCGAAAATCCACATTACCAGCGGAGTGAGCACGATGACGAAGAAGGGGTTGACGGCCTGCCAGATTTCGGGGGCTATTGCGTCGGTCTTCACGAAGTCGCGGGCGAAGAGCGAGAGCGATGTGCCGTTCTGGTGGAATGAGAACCAGAAGAAGATGGCTATGCCGAGGACGGCGAAGAGGGCGTACATGCGCTGTTTGATTTCTTTGGCCATAGCCACTTTTTCCTCGGGGGTGTAGTTTACGGTCTCGGCGGCTTCTTTCTTGGGCGGGTTGGGGAGTCCGTTCTTGAAGCAGATGAAGATGACCAGCGAGATGAGCATTGCCACGATTGAAGCGATGAACGAGTAGTGGATGCCGGTGTTGAACACGTCGAGATACTGCGTGCAGAATGCGCTGACGTCGCCCGAGGCGTCGCCGCCGGTCTGCGTGATTAGGGCGTAGAGGTTGTTGGCGTTCTCGATGTTCATGTCGGAGCCGAGCGAGAGGTATTCGTGGGCGAGGGCGGGGAGGTTGGCGTTGTAGGTGAGGTTGTGGACGCCGAGCCACCACGAGCGCAGCAAGGGGGCCACGAAGGGGGCAATGAGGCCGCCGACGTTGATGAACACGTAGAAAATCTGGAAGCCCGAGTCGCGCTGGGGAGCGTAGCGGGGGTTGTCGTAGAGCTGGCCTACGATTGCCTGAAGGTTGCCTTTGAAGAGGCCGTTGCCGAATGCAATCAGGAAGAGGGCGAAGCACGTCAGGGGCAGAAGCCACGAGATGTTGTCGGAAGTGGAGAGGATGGGCACGGCGAGGATGCAGTAGCCGAGCGACATGATGATGAGACCGCGGATAATCGTGCCTTTGTAGTTCTGGGTTTTGTCGGCGATATATCCGCCGGCGAGGCTCAGTATATAGATGCCGGCATAGAAGCAAGAATAGATGATGCCGCTGGTTTCGTCACTGAGACCGAATTTGGAGCAGAGAAACAGAACGAGCACGGCGTTCATGATGTAGTAGCCGAATCGTTCGCCCATGTTGCTCAAGGCGGCGGGGATAAGTCCCTTGGGCTGGTTTTTAAACATAGGAGGCGGTTAAGGGTTTGAGTGTTAATTGGTTTGATTGATTATCGCGGATGAGTCGCCGCGTAGCCGGGCGTGCCGGACGCAAAACGATGCGCTAAGATACGCATTTTTTTGCAGTATTCTCGTGTTCCTTAATTTTTTTTATACGCAAAAGCTGCGTAATCCCGACGAAAATGAGTATTTTTGCATCGGAAAACCACATAGAACTAACATAACTTCTCAATTTTTATGGAAAAGATTCAGCTTAATATTTCGGATGTGCTCGCCACTGTGAGCCGTGCCGACATCGAGGCTCTCGCCCCCGAAGCGGCCAAGAGCCTTGCCAAGCTTACGGACCACAGCGGTCTCGGCAACGATTTTCTGGGTTGGGTGAAGTTGCCGACTTCCACCGACGAGAAACTTCTTAACGATATCGAGGCTACGGCCAAGGCTTTGCGCGAGGACTGCGAGTATGTCGTGGCCATCGGCATCGGCGGCAGCTACCTCGGCGCCAAGGCCGTCATCGAGGCTCTCGGCAACTCGTTTGCAGCATACCTGCCCGGCGCTCCCAAGGTGCTCTTCGCAGGCCAGAATATCGGCGAGGATTATCTCTATGAGCTTCAGCAGCTTCTCAAGGGCCGCAAGTTCGGCATCATCGTCATCTCCAAGAGCGGCACCACCACCGAGCCTGCCATCGCCTTCCGTCTTCTGAAGGAGCAGCTGGAGCAGCAGGCCGGCAAGGACGAGGCCCGCAAGCGCATCGTGGCCATCACCGACGCCAAGCGCGGCGCCCTCCGCACCCTCGCCACCTCCGAGGGCTACAAGACCTTTGTCATCGAGGATAACGTCGGCGGCCGCTTCTCGGTGCTCACGCCCGTGGGCCTTCTGCCCATCGCCGTGGCCGGCTACGACATCAAGGCTCTCGTCGAAGGCGCCCGCGAAATGGAGAAGGCCACTCTCTCCGGCAAGGACATGAGCGCCGTGACCTACGCCATGACCCGCAACGCCCTCTACCGCGCAGGCAAAAAGATTGAAATCCTCGTGAACTACAATCCCAAGCTCCATTTCTTCGGTGAATGGTGGAAGCAGCTCTACGGCGAGAGCGAGGGCAAGGACCACAAGGGCATCTTCCCTGCGGCTGTCGACAACTCCACCGACCTCCACTCGATGGGCCAGTGGATTCAGGACGGCGAACGCACGATTTTTGAAACGGTGATTTCCGTTGCCGAGCAGAAATACGAGGTGCGTATCCCCTCCGACGACGACAACCTCGACGGCCTCAACTATATCGCCGGCAAGCGCGTTGACGAAGTCAACAAGATGGCCGAACTCGGCACCAAGCTCGCCCACGTCGACGGCGGCGTGCCCAATATGCAGCTCGTCGTGCCTGCTCTTACCGAAAACGCACTCGGTCAGATGATCTACTTCTTCGAGGCAGCCTGCGGTGTCAGCGGCTACCTCCTCGAAGTCAACCCCTTCAACCAGCCCGGCGTCGAGGCTTACAAGAAGAACATGTTCGCTCTTCTCGAAAAGCCCGGCTACGAGGCCGAGACTGCCGCCATCAAGCAGCGTCTTGAGAAGTAATCAGGGGTCAACACCTGAAGATACAGGCGGCGGGGTCTGCGATATGGCGGTCCCGCCGCCGTTTTTTTAATCCACACGCTCTCTCTCCCGGAAAAGCCGGCGCCGCAGGCCGGCAACAAAAAAACACAACATGCCCGACAATCTATTGCCCTCCGCTCCCGGCCCGATAGGCGTATTCGACTCAGGATACGGCGGCCTGACGATTCTGCACTCGCTTCAGCGCTCGCTCCCGGATGCCGATTTCATGTATCTCGGCGACAATGCGCGTGCGCCCTACGGGTCGCGTTCGTTCGCTACGGTCTATCGCTTTACGCTCGAAGCCGTCGAGTATCTCTTCCGTCAGGGATGCCATCTTGTGATTCTTGCGTGCAACACGGCTTCGTCGAAGGCTTTGCGCAGCATCCAGCAGCGCGATTTGCCGCGGCTCGACGCTTCGCGCCGCGTGCTGGGGGTGATTCGTCCTACGGTGGAGGCGGTCGGCGAGTATAGCCGCAACGGTCATATCGGGCTTGTGGGCACGCCCGGCACGGTGGCCTCGCAGTCGTATGACATCGAAATCGCCAAGGCCTATTCGGGATTCCGCCTGTCGTCGCGCGCCTGCAAGCTGTGGGCCGCTCTCGTCGAGGCTCGGGAGGCCGACGGGCCCGGAGCCGACTACTTCGTCCGCTCGGACCTTGAGGCGCTTTTCGCCGAGGATGCCGAAATCGACTCGCTCATTCTGGGGTGTACCCACTATCCGCTTCTACTCGATAAAATCCGCAAGTATATTCCGCAGGGTGTCGAGGTGCTCTCGCAGGGCGACATCGTGGCTGCATCGCTTGTGGATTATCTCAGGCGTCATCCCGACATGGACGCCCGAATCACGCGCGGCGGCTCGACGCGCTACCTCACTACGGAAGAGGCATCGGCCTTCTCCGAACTTGCCACGATGTTTATGGGACATCCTGTAAAAGCCGAAAAAATAGAATTGTAAGCCCTTTTTTCAGTCCATGAAAATACTCTCGGTCACGGATGGCCCGTCGGCGCGGTCGTCGAATTTCGAACTTCTGCGTATCCTTGCCATGTTTTTTGTTCTCGTGGTCCATGCCGACTACGCCGCGCTCAGGCAACCGACCTCGGCCGAGGCACTCGCGGCCCCGCTTGCCACGTGGACGCGCGTCGTAATCGAATTCGTCGCCTTGGTGAGCGTCAATATATTTGTGCTCATATCCGGGTGGTTCGGCATTCGGGCCGGGGCAAGAGGATTCTGCAAGCTGCTGTTTCAGGTGGCGTTTTTCTCGACGTTCACATATTTCGCATTCGTCTCATTCGGGAAGGCGGATTTTTCTTTCGGGGGCTTGTGGTTTAATGCCGTCGAGGTGTGGGCTGTGGAGCAGTGGTTTGTGATGAGCTATATGGTGCTTTTTATCGTCTCGCCATTGCTTAACGCTTACGTTGAAAAAGCTTCGGCCCGCCAGCTCGTATTGTTTCTGCTTGCATTCTATGCGCTTCAGACTTTCGCCGACGTCGTGTGTGACTCCTCTGATTTCAATCGCGGCTACAGCGCGATGTCGTTCGTGGGGCTTTATCTCTTGGCGAGGTTCGTGCGTCTTCACGGGAGGCGCCTGTTGACTCTTCCTGTGGCTTGGGGGCTGATACTCGTGCCTTGTGTGCTCGACTGCATCCTCGACTTTTACGGCATCCGTGCGGTCATTCCGGATATTACTCAACGTGTTATACGCTATTCGAATCCATTGGTCGTGGCGCAGAGTGTGGGTTTCCTCATTTTGTTCGCGCGGATGAAGCCTTTTGTGTCGAGGGTGGTCAACGCGGTCAGCTCAGGTTGCTTCGCCGTGTATCTGCTGAATATGAACCCCTTGATTTATATTCATTTCAAGAACTATGTGAAAGGGCTTTACGGCGAATATTCGGGTGCGACGTGTATTGCGGCGATATTTGCGTTTCTGCTTGTCTTTTTCGCAGCTTCGGTCGCGGCTGACCTGCTGCTGAGGCAGTCGGCGTGGAAGGCCGTGGAAAAAGCTTTTCCGCGTCGCTGAGTGTTGGTGCGTGTCACCGGCGCGGCGCGGGAGTGTAGACGGCAAGTATCTGCGCGTTCAGGGCCTCGCGGCCTATGCCGAGGGGCGAATAAGATATTTCTTTGAGGATAAGGTGGCTTTCGAGGATTTTTTCAAGGTCTTTGAAGTAGAAGCCTATGTGGTCGAGGTATCCGTCGCGGAGGCGGAATTCGGGCATCGGTCGGCGCAGAAGGGTGCGCAGGGTGTTGCGCAGGGTGTATTGCGGCGCGAGTCTGCGGTCGAATATTTTGCGGAACAATCCTTTGAAAGCGCCCGGGATGCCGCCTTCGACGGGGACGGAGAGTATGAGGAATCCGTCGTCGGCGAGAAGCGAGCGTATGTTGTCGATTGCTTTTTTTTGGTTTGAGGGGGAGAGGTGTTCGAGCACCTCGAAACATCCAATGATGCCGTAGGGGGCGCGGGCGGCTATTTCGCCGTCGAGCGCTGTGTGGATTTTCATGCCTTCGACGGGCGAATCGTCGGGGTAGGGGTCGTAGCACATCACGGTGAGGCCGGGAATGGACTCGCTGACCTGCGCGGCAAGGTGGCCGTCGGCGCATCCGTAGTCGAGGAAGATTTTTTGCGGGGCAAGGGCGGCGTAGCGCTGCACGAGCGCGAGGCTGCGCCTGAAGCGTTTGCGGTGCGATGCCCGCTGGAGCAGACGGGGCGAGTCGTAGGTGTACAGATTGTATGGCATCTGAGCGTGCGGTGAGGAGGGGTGATGTGCGGGATTGAAAAAGCCGCGCCCCGGTATTGGCGGGCGCGGCTTTGATATTGTGATGGTTAACCTATCCGCAGGGATTATTCTTCGGTGATGGTAACGGCGCGGTCGAGGGATGCGCACTTCTTGCCGAGGTCCTGATGGAGGTTGTTGGTGTTGTTGTCGACAACGATGAGCTGGTCAGCCTTCACGCCGTTGCGGATGAGGAGCTTTTCAACGCCGGTGGCGCGGTTCTTGCGGAGACGAGCGTTGATGGCGTCGGAGCCGGTGAAGTTGTCGGCCCAGCCGGTAACGACATACTTCTGGTCGGGGTGCTGAGCCATTTCAGCTGCAACGGCGGTGATTACGCGACGGTTGTCAGCGGAGAGGCGCGAAACGCCGATGGGGTAGTAAACGGTTGCGAGGGGAGCCTTGACGGTTTCGACAACGCGTTCAACGGGGCGTTCGAGGCAGGCCTTGAGCTGAGCTTCGAGTTCGTCGATGCGGCGGTTTGCGGCGTCGAGACGGGCGCGAAGGGGATCGCAGTTTTCGGGCTCGGGGCAAACGGGAACGACGGGAGCGTGCCAGTTGCGACGGGGGAAGTTGTAGGTCAGCGAAACGTTGGCCGAGAGGTTGTTCCATTCGCGGTTGTTGCCGGCGCCGGCGATTTCGTCGCATGCTTCATAGAGGGTGTAGCGCACGTCGATGCCGATTGCCATCTGCTTGGAGATGCGGAATGAGTTGATTACACCTGCGCGGAGGGCGAGGAGTTTGTCGTGAGCATATTCCCATTTGCCTTCGCTGTTCTTGGAGTAGGTGAAGTTGCCCTGACCGCCGGCGTAAGCGATGAAGTTGTAAACGCGGTCGGGTTTGTAGCCGCACCACCAGTTGGTGATGTTGAGCATGGCGTCGAAGTTGAGGCCGAAGAGGTTGACGTTCATCTTGTTGTAGCCGTCGGGGCGGGTTTCGCCGGGGACGCCGTAGATGTTGTTGAGCGCCTTGATTTCAGCCCATGTGCCGCCTACGCGGAGGCCGAGGAGGGGCGAGAACCATTTGCCTACATAGATGCCGGCTTGGGGCGAGAAGCGGTCCTTGAGTTCGCGGTGGCTGGTGTAGGCACCGAAGTTGATGTTTGCGCCGCCTTCTGCGGTGATGAACCAGTTGTCCTTGAATCGGTTAAAGACATAGCCCTGAGAAGGATCCTCTACGTAGGTCACTTCCTGAGCGGCTTCTTGGGCAACGAGGGCCTGACCTGCGAAGAGGACAGCGCCGAGTGCTAACAAAGCTTTTTTCATAGGAATTTGTTGTTATGGTTGTTGTTAAATATAATTCGTTCGGCAAAATTACAACAATTTTTTCGATTATAATGCCTGTATGTGAAAAAAAGTTTTCGCATACAGGCATTTTTTTTGCTTCTAAAGGGTTTGGCGGGGCTTAGAAATTCTCGCGGAGAGGATTTTGGATGCCGAGTTTGCCTTTTACCCAAGCGAGGATGTTGTCCGGAGTGTAGCCGAATTTTTCGTCGAGCACCTTGTAGGGAGCGGACGCGCCGAAGCGGTTCATGCCGTAGACTTGGCCGTTGAATCCTTCGATTGTACGGATTGAGTCGGGGAGTCCGGCGGTGAGGCCGAGTTGGGGGATTCCGGCGGGGAGCACGCTCAGGCGGTAGGCTTCGTCCTGATCGTTGAAGAGGCCCGTGGAGGGGACTGATACGACCGAAGCCTTGATGCTTTCGGCGGCGAGGAGGGCGGCGACGTCGCAGAGGAGCGACACTTCCGAGCCGTTGGCCACGAGCACTACGTCGGGCGTGCCTTCGGCGGGGAGGGCCGTGTAGCCGCCGCGGAGGGCGCCGCTGGCGGCCTCGATGCGGGTGGTCCCGGCGGGGGCGGGAAGGTCTTTGATGTCCTGACGCGAGAAAATCAGGCCCGTGGGACGGTGTTTGTTGGCCATCGCCATCTGCCATGCATAGGAGGTTTCGGCGGCGTCGGCCGGTCGGAGCACGAGCATCGAGCGTTCGCCGCTGAAGTTGCGGATTTCCTCCATCAGGCGGAGCTGGGCTTCCTGCTCGATGGGTTCGTGGGTGGGGCCGTCTTCGCCGACGCGGAATGCGTCGTGGCTCCATACGTATTTCACGGGCAGCTCCATCAGGGCCGACATGCGCACGGCGGGTTTCTGGTAGTCGGAGAAGACGAAGAATGTGCCGCATGCGGCGATGCATCCGCCGTGGAGGGCTATGCCGTTCATTATCGCGGCCATCGTCAGCTCGGCCACACCGGCGTGGAGGAACGCGCCCGTAAAGTCGTGCGGGGTGAAGGCGTGGGTTTTCTTGAGGAAGCCGTCGGTTTTGTCGGAGTTGGCGAGGTCGGCGGAGGATACAATCATGTTGCCCACTTTCTCGGCGAGGACGCCGAGGACGTCGGCCGAGGCCGTGCGGGTGGCGCATCCGGCTTTGTGAGCTATTGCGGCGTAGTCGATTTCGGGGATGGCTCCTTCGAGGTATCCGGCGAGCGTGGCGGCTTCGGCGGGGTTTGCTTCGGCCCAGAGGCGGTGAGCCTCGCGGCGTTCGCCGACGATGCGGCGGAGTTCTTCGGCGCGGCCGGCGTAGAGGTCTTCGGTTTCGGGGAAGATTGCAAAGGGGTTGGCGGGGTCGGCTCCGAGGTTGCGGTAGGTTTCGGCCATGTCTACGCCGGCTTTGCTGAGGGGCTGGCCGTGGGTGCTGCAGAGGCCTTCCATCTTGGAGCTGTCGGCGGCGCGTGCGCCGAGGCCCATGACGGTGCGTCCGATGATGAGCGAGGGGCGTCGGGTCTCCTGCTGCGCGGCGGCGAGTGCGTGTGCGATTTCGTCGGGGTTGTTGCCGTCGATTTCCACGACGTTCCATCCCCATGCGCGGTATTTTGCGGCGTAGTCTTCCTCGTCGACGGCGTCGACGTCAGTCGAGAGCTGGACGCCGTTGCAGTCGTAGAACATTATGAGGTTCGCGAGGCCGAGGTATCCGGCGATGCGGCCTGCGCCTTGGGATATTTCTTCCTGAATGCCGCCGTCGGAGATGAAGGCGTAGGTTTTATGGGCGCAGGTTTCGCCGAAGCGGGCGGTGAGGAAGCGTTCGGCAATGGCGGCGCCGACGGCCATCGTGTGGCCTTGTCCGAGGGGTCCGGAGGTGTTTTCGATGCCGCGTGCGGGGTCCACTTCGGGGTGGCCCGGGGTGACGGAACCCCACTGGCGGAACTGCTGAAGCTCGGCCAGAGTGTAGCGTCCGGTCATTGCCAGCACGGAGTAGAGCATCGGCGACATGTGGCCAGGGTCGAGGAAGAAGCGGTCGCGCCAAGGCCACGTGGCGTCATCCGGATCGTACACGAGGAACTTGGAGTATAGGACGTTGACGAAGTCTGCACCGCCCATCGCGCCTCCGGGGTGTCCGGAATTGGCTTTTTCAACCATAGCGGCGGCGAGCACACGGATGTTGTCGGCGGCGCGTGTAAGGGTCTTGGCGTCTGTTACCATAGCTTTCTTTGCTTGAAAAAAATTAGTGTTTTAGTTCGTTATTCTGAAACGCCCCCGAAGGGGCGTTTGTTGACTTCTGAATCGAGATTGTCGCGGAGGGTGTCGGCGCGAAATCAGAGGTTGCGAGCGTCGGGCACGTCGTCCTCGTTGGAAACGGGGATGTCGGTGTTGACGTTGCGCGAGCCTGCCACGCCGTAGTAGAGGAGATAGGCGAGCATGGCCACAACGAGCCAGTACGAGGCCATGTATCCGGCGGCTCCGGCGATGGCGTTCTGAATCATCGGCATTACGCCGCCGCCTACTACCATCATCATGAATATGCCGGAGGCTTTGGCCGTGTATTTGCCGAGGCCTTCGACGGCGAGGTTGAAGATGCCGCCCCACATCACCGATGTGCAGAGGCCGCAGAGCACGAAGAGGAGGGCTTTTGCGGGCACCATAGCCGAGGTGAAGCCTTCGCCGGCGGAGTATGCGGGCATGCTCACGCGGATGTCCGAGGGCAGGAAGATGCCGGCTACGACGAGGGTGATGGCGGCGGAGCTGACGGCGATGAGCTGTGCGCGCGACGACACTTTGCCGGAGATTACGCTCGACACGAGGCGGCCTACGAGCATCAGGAGCCAGTAGATGGCGGCGACACCGCCTGCCACGGCCGTGGCGTTTTCAGTGATGCCGGATGCGGCCGAGTCGGAGAGGTAGAAGATGAGCATGCCGGGGATGCCGATTTCGATGCCTACATAGAAGAAGATGCCTACTACGCCGAGCACCGTGTGGCGGAAGCTCCACGGGCTGTGTGCGTCTTTTTTGGCGTCTTTGGTGCCTTTTTTCTGAAGGTGGGGTTCGGGGATGTTGACGAAGCTGATGATGATGAATGCGAGGACAAACACCGTCATTGCGATAAAGAGGAGCGGAGCCACGTCGTTCATCGACGTGCGGTCGGTGACTTGGCCGATGAGCATGCCCACGAAGAAGGGCGTGAGCGTGCCGGCGAGGGAGTTGAACGAGCCGCCGGTCTGCACGAGCTGGTTGCCGCGGTTGCCGCCTCCGCCGAGGAGGTTGAGCATGGGGTTCACCACAGTGTTGAGCATGCACACGCAGAAGCCGCAGACGAATGCGCCGAGGAGGTAGATGATGAAGTTGAGGGTCACGGGCATGGCGTCGACGGTGAAGATGTCCGTCTCGGTGCCGACGATGCCTGAAAGCCACTGGAGCACAAGGCCGAAGAAGCCTACGGCCATGGCTGCGAGAGCGGTTTTCTTATATCCGATTTTCGAGAGGAGGTTGCCTGCGGGGATGCCCATGAAGAGGTATGCGAGGAAGTTCATGAGGTTGCCCAGCATGCCTGACCATTCGTAGTTGTTTTTCCAGATAGTGCCGAGGGGGGCGGCGAGGTTGGTTACGAATGAAATCATTGCGAAGAGGAAGAACATCGCAACGATGGCCACGACGTTGGACGAGGCCGAGGCTTGGGCGCGGGGTGCTTTTGTAGGTGCCATTGTTCAGGGTTTGAAAGATAGTGATTTTAGATTGGTGTATGTGTTGTCGGATTTTCAGATGGTTTTGCGTCGTAGTCGCGTTCGACGAATATGGCTGTGCCGATTCGCACGTGTGTGCTGCCGGCTGCGATGGCCGCCGGGTAGTCGTCGGACATGCCCATCGAGAGGATGTCGAATTCCCGGAGGTCGGGGGCGGCGGCGAGGATGCGGGCTTTAAGCTCGGCCACGCGCCGGAAGTCGGCGCTGATGCGCGCGGGGTCGTCGGTGTTGGTGGCCATGGCCATAAGGCCGCATATGTGGGTGGCTTGCAGGCGCTCGAAGCGCCGCTCGCTGAAATATTGCAGGAGCTCGTCGGGAGTGAAGCCGAATTTGGAGTCTTCTTCGGCCACGTGTACCTGCATGAGCACGCGCGACACCACGCCCGCCGCCGCGCTTTCGCGGTCGACGAGGTCGAGAAGCCGCTCGGAGTCGATTGATTCGATGAGCGTGGCGTGGCCTATGAGCTTGCGCACCTTGTTGGTCTGCAGGTGGCCTATGAAGTGCCAGTTGATGTCGGCGGGCAGGAGCGGCGCTTTGGCCGCCAACTCCTGAATGCGGCTTTCGCCGAAGTTGCGCTGTCCGGCGCGGTAGGCTTCGAGGATAGCCTCGACGGGGTGGAATTTTGACACGGCCACAAGCTCCACGCCTTCGGGGAGGGTGGTGCGGATCCGGCGGATGCGTTCGCTGACCGACATCTTACTGCTCGGGGGGATTGTGCGCGGCGGCCTTGTTCAGTCCTTGGGGCCGTCGGCGATTACTTTCATTTTGTAGACGTCCATGAGCGGAGTCTCGGAGATGGACACTATTTCGTAGTCGGCCATCGACCCCTTCATGCCTTCGCAGAAGTTGTCGAACGCACTCTTGAAGCCCGAGCACTGCACGAGAATCTGCGACACCGAGCGCTTTTCAACGCCCGTGCGCTCGTCGATGGTGATGAAAGCTACTTTTACGAGATACCAGCGGTCGCCGCCTTCGTTCCAGAAGATTTCGGCAATGCGCGAGCGCTTCACCGCCGACACCGAGAATTCGCCCGAGATGAAGGGACGCTGTTCTTCGGTGATGCGGGCCTCGGCCTCAGTGAAGGTCAGCGCGTCGACCAGATAAGGCTCCGTCACTTTCTTTGCCGAGCCGTTTTCTTGGATTTTATCGTAGCGTACTTTGCATTCAAACCAGTTTGCCATTGGAGTCTATATATAATAAGAGTGTTTAACGGATTGTTTTTCGTACAAAGGTACAAAAAATATTTTAAACGCGCCGAATCCTACGCTCCGTAAATTGCCGGGGCGGGTGCTTTGGCTGTGCGCGGCGCGGTTTTTTTGTGGCAAATCGTTGCTTTAGTGCGAAAAATTGCACTAAAAATCAAATCTTTATTTTACTCTTTTGCGGATGCGTAATGCGCTGATACATTGGAGTTGTTTTGCTGAAAAATAATGTTTTTAAACATAAAACGGCGTTTTCAAAGTGTTAAGGTGATGAATTTTTTCCTTTCAAAAGTTTAAATAATCAAATATTTGTATTAAATTTGCACATTCGTCATTCCGTACACAGCTCGGAGTGGCGGGTTTGCAGACAAAGAATCCAACTAATCAATCAACTTTATGTCTAATTAATTTTTGTATGAAAAAGCTGTTTCTATTATTTCTGACAGTGATTTCGATCACCTTGTGTGCGTCGGCGCAGACGCGCACCGTGACGGGTACTGTCTACGATGCCGAGAATAGCGAGCCGCAGGTCGGTGTCTCGGTGACAGCCGGTCAAGGCTATGGTGCAGTAACGGACATCGATGGTAACTTCTCCATCGTCGTACCTGCGTCGGCCAAGACCATCACTTTCTCCTACGTGGGTTTTGAAACCCAGAGTGTCGCCATCCCCGCCAGCGGCAAGATGGTTGTTCATCTCCACGAGTCGGCAGAGATGCTCGACGAAGTCATTGCCGTTGCATACGGCGAACAGAAGCGCTCGGCCTTCACCGGCTCGGCCGCTGTCGTAGGCTCGGCTGCTATCGAAAAGAGCCAGAGCTCCAACGTGCTCGACGCCCTTTCGGGCCGCGTGGCAGGTCTGCAGCTCTCCAACGCATCCGGCGCTCCCGGTGCATCGGGCAACCCCACCATCCGTGTGCGCGGTTTCTCTTCGATCAATACCGACATGAACGAGCCTCTTATCATCGTTGACGGCGCCCCCTTTACCGGCGACATCAACACGCTCAACAACAACGACATCGAAAGCATGACCGTCCTCAAGGACGCCGCCTCCAACGCCCTCTACGGCGCCCGCGGCGCCAACGGTGTCATCCTCATCACCACCAAGCGCGCCAAGCACGGCGAGGCTGTGGTGTCGGTCGACGCCAAGTGGGGCGCCAACACGCGTGCCACTCAGGACTACGATTATATCACCGACCCCGGCCAGTACTACGAAGCCTACTACATGGGCCTCTACAACTACGCCAGCTTTCCCACTGAAATGGGCGGTATGGGCCTCGCTCCCGCAGCGGCAAACGTCTGGGCCAACCAGAACATGATCACGCCCACCTCCACCGGTCTCGGCTATAACGTATATACCGTTCCCGCCGGTCAGATGCTTATCGGCACCAACGGCAAGCTCAACCCCAACGCCACCCTCGGCAATGTCGTGAACTATCGCGGTCAGGAATACCTCCTCACACCCGACAACTGGATGGACGCCACTTACCGCTCCAGCCTCCGTCAGGAATACAACGTGAGCGTGGCTCAGGGCACCGAGAAGAGCAACTTCCGCGCTTCCGTAGGTTATCTTGACAATCAGGGTATCATCGCCTCCAAGACCGACTACAAGCGCTTCACCGGTCGCCTCACCGCCGACGTGCAGGCCAAGCCTTGGCTCAAGGTGGGCGCAAACGTGAGCTATACCCACTACTCCATGAACATGATGGACGGTGAAGAAGGTGCTTCCAACTCGACGGCCAACGTATTTGCCGCCGCCACTCAGGTTGCTCCCATCTATCCCCTCTACATGCGCGACGCCAACGGCAATATCCTCATCGATACAAACGGCCTCCAGCGCTATGACTACGGCGACGGCACCAACGCAGGTCTCACCCGCCCCGTCTTCGGCAACTCCAACGCCCTCAACGCCGCAATGCTCGACAAGAGCGACTCCAACGGCAACCTCCTCAATGCCACCGGCTTCTTCGAAGTGCGCTTCCTCAAGGACTTCAAGTTTACGTCGAACAACACCGTTTACGTCAACGAACGCCGCGCATCGAGCATCACCAACCCCTTCTACGGCGGCTATGCCGACATGAAGGGTATGGTAGGCAAGAGCCACACCCGCCAGTTCAACCAGAGCTACCAGCAGCTTCTCAACTGGAGCCGCACCTTCAACGCCAAGCACAATGTAGCCGCTCTCGCCGGTCACGAATACAACCTCCAGAAAGGCTACTCGCTCAGCGCCAACAAGAGCAACATGTTCGACCCGTGGAACTCGGAGCTCAACAACGCCATTATGGACGGTTCGGCTTCGTCCTACACGACCGAATATAACAACGAAGGCTGGATTTTCCGCGGCCTCTACGACTACGAAGGCACCTATTTCGCCAATGCCTCCTATCGTCGCGACGCGTCCTCCAAATTCCATCCCAAGCACCGCTGGGGTAACTTCTGGAGTGTCGGCGCCGCATGGATTATCTCCAAGGAAAGCTTCATGGAATCGAGCCGCAGCTGGCTGAACGCCCTCAAACTCAAGTTCTCCTACGGCGAACAGGGCAATGATAACATCGGCAACTTCCTTTACACCAACACCTACAACCTCGTCAATGTCAACGGCAACGCCGCTGCCGTGCCCGCAACGATGGGCAACGAGAACATCTCGTGGGAAAAGGGCGGCAACCTCAATGCCGGCGTGGAATTCGCCATGTTCAACAACCGCCTCTCCGGTTCGGTTGACGGCTTCTACCGCAAGACCACGGACATGCTCATGTACTTCACGCTCCCGACGTCCTTCGGCTTCGGCGGCTACTACCGCAACGTCGGCGACATGATGAACGCCGGTGTCGAACTCGAACTCTCCGGCATCGCCGTGCAGACCCGCGACTTCACTTGGACCGTCAACTTCAACATGACGTGGTATAAGAACCGTGTCACCTACCTCGACCCCGAGACGAAGATCGGCTCGGCTTGGATGCCCGATTTCGACAAACTCACCCGCGGTGAGGAGTACGGCGGCTATGCAAGCGGCAGCTACTTCTACGGTGAAGGTCTGCCCATGTACAGCTACTACAACCAGAAGTATGCAGGCGTAGACCAGAAAACCGGTCAGGCGCTCTACTACAAGACAGAGTATTACACCGAGAAAGACTACACCGACGGCGTAATCACCGACGAAGCTCTCATAGGCAAACCCACCGGCAAGCTCACAACCACCACCAACTACGGCGACGCCGACCGTTTCGTCCTCGGCACGTGTCTTGCACCTGTTTACGGTGGTCTCAGCACGAGCTTCGAATATAAGGACTTCGACCTCTCCGTCAACTGCAACTATCAGATCGGCGGCAAGGTTTACGACTCGGGTTATGCCAGTCTGATGGGCTCGCCCACATCGGGCAACGGCAAGGGCTTCAATATCCACGCCGACATCTACAACTCGTGGACTCCGACCAACACCACGACCGACATCCCCCGCTACTTCTACGGCGACGAATACAGCAACTCCAGCAGCTCGCGCTTCCTCACCGACGCAAGCTACTTCTCGATTGAGAACATCAACTTCGGCTACAGCCTGCCCTCGTCGCTCACCCGCAAGATGTATCTCCAGAAGCTCCGCGTTTACTTCGCTTGCGAAAACGTATGGGTATGGAGCAAGCGTCAGGGTCTCGACCCCCGTCAGAGCTTCACCGGCGGCAGCAACAACACTTACTACGCTCCTATCCGCACAATCTCCGGCGGCTTATCCGTAACATTCTAATCAAGCATCAGCACAATGAAAACAGCATATAAAACCCTCATTGCCGCCGCCCTCGTCGCTCCCGCGCTGACGGGCTGTGTGGATGAAGTACTCCCCACCAACGGCATCGTGCAATCGCAGCTTGAAGGCTCGTCCAAAGCTACCGAGGCCATTGTCATGGGTATGCCCGCGTACCTCAACTCGGCCGATGTGATGGGCTCCGACCAAGCATATGACTGGGGCAACCCGGCCCTCATGCACGTCCGCGACGTCATGACCGAAGACCTTACCGCTCCGGCTGTCGGCTACAACTGGTTTAAGACGTGGAGCAACGTCAGCGCCGCTGTAGGCGACCAGTATATGGCCACGCAGTGGATCTGGCTCAGCTACTCGAAGCAGGTGCTGACCGCTAACCTCGCCATCGCCGCCGTCGATCCCGAGACGACCAATCCCGTGCTCCGCAGCTACCTCGGCTCGGCTTATGCTTTCCGCGCAGCCATTTATCTCGACTGGGCACGCATGTATGAGTTCATGCCCAACAAGTATCTCAGCGGCGTGAACGGCAACGGCAAAGACGTGACCGGTCTTTCGGTGCCCATTATCACCGAAAAGACAACTGAGGAAGAAAGCCGCAAGAATCCCCGCCGCACTCACGATGAAATCGTCGAGTTCATCAAGGGCGACCTTGACAAGGCTGTCGAATATCTCGGCACCAACAGCGCCAACCCGCCCTCCAAGATTCTTCCGAGCCTCTCCGTGGCCTACGGCCTCCTCGCCCGCCTGAATCTTTGGGATGGCTCTTACTACGACGAAGCCTACAACGTTCCGGCTCCGGATGCCGCCAAGGCAGCCGCCGGCTACGCCGAGGCTCTCAAATATGCCGAAATGGCCACGAGCGGCTTCACCCCCACCACGGAGGATGAATGGCTCTCCACCGCCACGGGCTTCAACGAACTTTCCACTCCCTCGTGGATGTGGGGTCAGCAGTACGTGAAGGAAGACGATGCCGTGCAGACAGGTCTTCTCAACTGGACCTCATGGATGTGTAACGAAGCCACCTTCGGCTATGCTTCCGCAGGCGTGTGGGTGCAGATTGGCGCATCGCTCTACAACAGCATCAGCGACCGCGACTTCCGCAAGCTCACCTTCGTGGCTCCCGAAGGCTCGTCGCTCGAATCGCGCGTGTCCTTCATCAGCGAGGATTTCGCCGAGGAGAACTTCGAACCCTACTACTCGGTTAAGTTCCGTCCCGGTTCGGGCATCACGACCGACTACCGTACGGCTTGCGTCGTGGCTGTGCCGCTGATGCGTGTTGAGGAGATGTATTTCATCGCAGCTGAGGCCGCCGCTCACGCCAATCCCGCCGACGGCGTTGCCAAGCTCGAAAGCTTCATGAAGACCTACCGCTACCCCACCTACAAGTGCTATGCCTCGGACGAGGAAAATGTAATAGAGGAAATCATCCTGCAGAAGCGTATCGAGCTTTGGGGTGAGGGTCAGACCTACTTCGACGTGAAGCGTCGCGACATGAGCGTGACCCGCGGCTACGATGGCTCGAACTTCAACTTCGGCGCCGACACCTACAACACCGAGGGTCGCCCCGCTTGGATGAACTTCGTGATCACTGCGGCTGAAACTGAAAACAACGTAGGCATCAAGGATTTCAACAGCCCGTCGCCCTTCGGCGCTCTGAAGCCCCTCAACTAAAATAAAAACCCGCAGACTCCGCAAGGAGCCGTCAGGACATCCTCGAGGAGTCTGCGGAAAGCAAAATTCCAACAAAAAATAAAACTCCACAAGATATGAAATTTAACAAAGTCTTCTCAGTGCTCGCATGCGCCGCCCTCATGGCCGGCACGTTCGCCTGCGCCGACAAGGTGGAGCCCACGCCTTCGCCCGTGGCCGGAAACGAGGAAGTGTATTTCCCCTACGACACGAACCCTCAGCTGGCTATCCCCGTAGATGCCACTCAGATTTCGGTGACTGTGAACCGCGTAGACGCAAGCGAGGAGTCCACCGTGGCTCTTACCTCTGCGGTGAGTTACGTGGGCGGCACGGAGGAAGCTCCCGAAGTAATCCCCGTGACGGACATCTTCACCATCCCTTCGAGCGTCACCTTCCCCAAGGACGTAAAGGAACTTACGCTTGAAATCGGCGTTGATTTCGAAAAGGTTGTCATTGACCGCGAGTACAACATCACCCTTACGCTCGACGGAGCGCACACCGGCGCCTACGGCCTCGGCGAACGCACCTTCACAGCCGTATATCTTCCTTGGACCGACTGGGAGCTCTTCAACGAAGCTGAGCCCGGCGTTTACCAGCAGGGTGCGCTTTGGGATTATGAGTACAACACGCCCGTATATGTCCGCAAGTCGCTCACGAACGAAAACCTCACGCAGTATCTGGTGCTTTCGCCCTTCTCGGATTTTGAGTATGAGCAAATCATCAACGTAGACTCCAGCAAAAAGACGGAAGTGGACGGCGTTGAGTGCTACGAGGCTTGGATGGACAATGCAATTGACACGCCGGTTGTTGACCCCAACTCGGGCACGACCTACAGCTACACGACGACCTACACCTACCTGAAGTATTTTTATCAGGGCGGCGGCAAATTCACGGATGCGGAAATCGCCAACGTAATGGCCGCTCAGGGCTGGATGCCCTCGTACTTCAACCCTGAAAAGGGCCGCTTCTTCCTCTACATGACGCTCTATATCAGCGGGGGCTTCTCCCAAGACCAGTCCCTTGAGACGCTTCAGCTTCCGGGCGAGTACAACGACTACTACTTCACCTTCAATCATCAGGGCAACATGGTGTCGACCACCGGCACGGAGTACGCACTCGTTCAGGTTGTGCCTTCGACCGATATCGATCACTTCTCCTACGCCGTTCTTCAGGGTTCGGTTTCCGGCGCGGATTTGGAGAAGGCTCAGGACGAGCTCGCCGTTGCCCCCGACGTAGAGCTCATCTACGACGCAAGCTATACGATCAGCTACCCCTTCACGGAGGAGGGTGCGTACACCTTCATCGCCGTAGGCTTCGACAAGGACAACAAGATGGTATGCCGCGGCTCGAAGGTTTATACGCTTGAGACGGTTCAGGCCGCCAGCGAATGGGCTTCGCTCGGCATGTGCGACTACACCGACGGTGCTTTCGTAGGCCTTCTGCTCAACTCCAATGGTATTGAAACTTGGGAGGTCGAAGTTCAGGAACATAAGGAGACCCCCGGACTCTACCGTCTGGTGAACCCCTATGCCACATGGCCTCTCCTCAGCAAGATTGGCTGGGAGCTGCTTGAAGGCAAGTATTATATCGAACTTGATGCCACGGATCCCGACGCCGTGATGATGCCTATCTGCCCCCTCGGCGTATATGTTGACGAAGCTATCAACGCTCAGGGCGAAAAGATGGGTGCTGCAAGCCTCCTCAGCGACGCTTGGTACACCGTGGCCGTCGGTGACGCAACCTTCGAACAGGTGAAGGCCGCAGGTCTTTGCGGCACGCTTGCCGACGATATGATTACCTTCCCCGCCGCAGGTCTGCTTATGCTCGCCGGCAACCAGAAGAACCTCTTCTACGCCAACACCGACCCGGACCGCGCCGAAGGCTCCGAAATCAACTCCGGAACGGGCTGCTTCTGCGTAGACTTCTCGCACATGAAGAACTCGTCGTCGAAGAAGATTCAGCGCAAGAGCGCTCTGCCTTCGACCTACGAGCTCAAGAAGCTTGTTGACTCCAAGGCAGGCACCTTCAACAAGAAGGCCCGCAAGGGTGCTTCCCTCACGAAGGAAGAAGTGCGCGAAGCCCGCACTTTCCGCACCGCTCTTTGATGCGTCGATAATTCCCGCAATATAGTCCGCCCGGCCTGCTGGCCGGGCGGACTTTTTTCGAGGGGCGCCGTGCGGACCGTGTGAATGAGTTATGGCGGGGGCGGGCCGGGCGGATGCGTTAAATATGTGAAAATGCTTGCATGGTCGGCGCAAAGGTTGTAACTTTGCGGCGTGAATGTTCGCTGTGCGGGCTTCGCTGTGGAAAGATTTGGCTGCTTGCAACCACTCGAAAAAATGCTAAAATTGCTGTTGCGACGTCGCCGCTCGTGAAGAGGGCCGTCGGGCAGAATGTTTTTCGACGGATTTTTTCATGGCCTGCTGTGCGTATGTTCGCACGGCTTTTTTTATTGTCGCCGGTTCGCACCGCAGGATGCGGGCGCCCGGTGGAGACGTCAAAAACTTAAAAACGGAAAAAGATATGAACTACCTCTTTACATCCGAATCGGTGTCGGAAGGACATCCCGACAAGGTTGCGGATCAGATTTCGGACGCGGTGCTCGATGAGTTTCTTGCCCGCGACCCGCATTCGAAGGTTGCGTGCGAGACACTCGTCACGACGGGCCAGACCGTCATCGCTGGAGAAGTCAAGAGCGATGCCTACGTGGACCTTCAGGAAATAGCACGCAAGGTAATCACCGAAATCGGCTACGACCGTTCGGAGCTTTGCTTCGACGGGAAGTCGTGCGGCGTGTTCTCGGCTCTCCACGAGCAGAGCGCCGACATCAACCGCGGCGTCGAGCGCGCGGAGGCGGACGAACAGGGCGCCGGCGACCAAGGCATGATGTTCGGTTACGCCACGGACGAGACTCCGCTCTATATCCCGCTTACGCTCGCGCTGAGCCACGGCCTGCTGATGGAGCTTGCGGCCATCCGCCGCGAGGGCGTGGATATGACCTATCTGCGCCCCGACGCCAAGAGTCAGGTGACGGTGGAGTATGACGAGGCTCATCGGCCGGTGCGTGTCCACACGATTGTCGTGTCTACTCAGCACGACGATTTTATCCGTCCTGACGCCGAGAACGGCCTCACGCAGGAGGAAGCCGACGAGAAGATGCTCGATATCATCCGCCGCGACGTGCGCACCATCCTTATTCCGCGGATGAAGAAGACGCTTCCGGCCGACATCGCGCAGATGCTCGACGACGAATATGTGCTCCACGTGAACCCCACGGGCAAGTTCGTGATCGGCGGCCCGCACGGCGACACGGGTCTGACGGGCCGCAAGATAATAGTCGACACTTACGGGGGGCGCGGCGCCCACGGCGGCGGCGCCTTCTCGGGCAAGGACCCCTCGAAGGTCGACCGTTCGGCCGCTTATGCCGCGCGCCATATAGCCAAGAATCTCGTTGCGGCGGGTGTGGCCGAGCGCGCGCTCGTTCAGGTGGCCTATGCCATCGGTGTGGCCCGTCCGGTGAGCCTCTACGTCAACACCTACGGCACGGCCAAAATCGGCATGACCGACGCTGAAATCTCGGCAGTGGTCGACAAGCTCGTGGATATGCGCCCGCGCGCCATCGAGGAGCGCCTCAAGCTTCGCGCACCCATCTACCGCGAGACTGCGAGCTACGGCCACATGGGCCGCACGCCGCGGACGGTGCACAAGAGCTTCCGCAGCAGCTATGAGCAGCAGCCGATAGAAATGGACGTGGAGCTGTTCACGTGGGAGAAGCTCGACCTCGTCGACGCGTTCAAGGCGGCTTTCGGGATTGACTGAGGCGCCAAATTCGATTGAATGCGGCGTCGCTGACGCCCGCCTGACGCAAGCTGATATATTCGTTCCCGCTCCGGCCTTGAGAGAAAGGTCCGGGGCGGGAATGCTTTTGTCGGATTTTGCGGATTATGAAGCGATAACAAATTTAACGGCATTTGTTTGTGAAATCGCAAAAAAAAATGTATCTTTGTGCGCTTATTTCGCAAACAATAACCTCTAAATATCACAATGGCAACCTTAGAAAAAATCAGAAACAAGTCGGTGCTGCTCTTTGTCATCATCATCGTGGCACTCCTTGCATTCATTCTCGGCGACTTCCTCACCTCGGGCCGCACTTACTTCGGCGACCCCACCACCGTTGCCAAAGCCGGTGGGCAAAAGGTTGAATACCAAGAGTATCAGGACCGCCTTTCGCGCCTCAGCGAGCAGCAACGCAACCGCAACTACGACGCTGACCTCGCCTCGCAGCAGGTAATCAACGAGCTCCTCACGGAAAAGCTCTTCAAGCAGGAATGCCGCGACCTCGGCATCGTAGTCACGGACAAGGAAATCTCCGAGGCCATGACGGGCGAGAACGTGCACCCCGCCGCATATCAGACCATCGCTTATCTTTCGCAACAGATGGGTCTCCCCGCCGCTTCGGGCGCTGATGTGTATCAGGCCATGAACGCCCCCGCCAAATACGGTCTTCCCGTCGAGGCCGGCAACCAAATCCGTCAGATTTGGGCCGAAACTGAAAAGAACGTTGAGGAACAGCTCCTCGGTGCCAAGTTCTATCGTCTCATCGGCGGCCTCTTCACGGCCAACGAACTCGATGCAAAGGCTCTCTATAACGACAACGCCGCCACGCGCCATATCTCTTACGCCGTCAAGGACGTCAACACCGTGGGCGACGATCAGATTGAATTCGGCGACGCCGACATTCAGGCTTACTGGAACAAGCACAAAAACGAATACAAAATCGACGAAGAGCTTCGCGCCGTCGACTATATCTATGTTGCCATCGAGCCTTCGCAGGCTGACCGCCTCGCCGCTCAGAAAGCTGTGGAGGAAGCTCTTGCAGGCCTCAACACGAAGCCCGGCACCGAAGCCGTGCAGACTGACAGCCGCTTCTCGGTGAATCGCGTGACGACGCCTCTCGCGGGTATCAACGACCGCCGACTCAAGACTTTCGTTGCCGACTCGGCAGCCGGCCGCGCCGCCATCATCAATCAGACGAACACGGCCTACACCATCGCCAAGGTGGTGAACACGAAGCAGGGTATCGACTCGCTGAACGTGACGATGCTCTCGGCTCAGAATCCCGCAATCCTCGACAGCCTCGTTTCGCTCCTTAACGAAGGCAAGAAGTTTGACGACATCGTGGACAACACGACCGTAGGCGGTCAGGACAGCCTCTGGACCTCGCTTGAGGCTCCCGGCGTGGACGCCAAGCTTAAATCCGCCCTCGAAAACGCCGCTATCGGCAAGGCGTTTGTCTACACGGATACCGTAGGCGGACAGCCTGCATCGGCTATCTACCGCGTGAACCGCCGCCACGCTCCGGTGACTTTCTACGAAGTTGCCACCATCGAGTATGGCATCGACCCCTCGAACGAAACGCTCGAAAAACTTACTCAGGACCTCCGCACCTACGTGAGCAACAACAGCTCGGCCAAGGACTTCAGCGAGAACGCTTCAGCCGCAGGCTACTCCGTGCAGAACGCGCAGGTCGGCGCTTCGTCGTCGCGTCTTGGCATGGCTTCGGACTCGCGCAAGTTTGTGAAATGGGTGATGGACGCCAAGAAGGGTCAGGTATCGCCCATGCTTCAGGACGACAAGCAGACTTATCTTATCGCTATGGCAGTGACCGACGTCTATGACAACGGTTATCTCCCCGCTACCAGCCCCGTGATTGCCGCTCAGCTCCGCCAGCAGGCTCTCAACTCGAAGAAGGCCGACAAACTCATGGCCGACTATGCCGGCAAGGCAAACGACGTTGCAGGCTACGCCAAGGCTATGGGCGTGGAAGCCGCTGAGGGCAATGTCAACTTCAACTCGCCCGTGCTTCTGAACCTCGGCATCAACGAGAGCGCCATTCAGGGTGCTGTCGCCGCAACCGAGAAGGGTCAGACGGCCGGTCCGGTCAAGGGCAACCACGGTATCATCGTGTTTGAAGTGACGGACGTGAACACTGACAACCGTCCGTTCAACGCCGAGGAATATGGCCAGCGCTTCAATCAGGCATTCGGCTTCGGTCGCCTGCAGAGCCCGTTGCCCCTCCTGCTCGGCAAGAACAAGGTGGAAAACAAGAGCCTCAACTTCATCAGCCCCGTAGGCGAATAAGTTTGCTCTTAGAGATATAAACGAAGTCCCCGCACGGATTCAATTCCGTGCGGGGCTTTTTTGATTTTCGGGCGGGGGAGGATGGCTTATTTAGGCGGGGAAGCACAAGCCGCTGATTTGTAATCGGCTGAGCGGCTATCGGGAACGTCTGTTATTTGGCGCAGTACGGACGCGATTCAATGCTATTAACTTATGGCAATGTTATCAAAAACGGCCAAGGCCGGTTATGTGTTATAAATTAGAACCAACACTTACCGACCATGGCTACTGAATCTACTATTATAAACGTCT
>CAJUCQ010000026.1 GCA_910584905.1 uncultured Muribaculaceae bacterium | reverse complement strand
GGCACAATGCGCGAGTGTTCAGAAATATAAAGGCAAGCGGAAAATATGTTACTTTGACTAACTACAGACAAGCGCTATGAGGCCTTAAGTTAATAGCATTGAATCGCGTCCGTACTGCGTTGGACGTGGGGTGTTTGTGATTTGGCGTGGGGGGATGGGATATGGCGGTGGGTGCTTTTTTGTTGTGGCGGGGTGGTTTATTTATTTGCGAATCATAAATTTATTTTGTAATTTTGCAAGACTTAGTATTTGAAGATGGTAGCTTCATTTACGAGGCATAATCAAAACTTATCAGGTTTATCATTAAAAAAAATATCAATGACCAATAAACTTTTGTATTTCTTGTCGAAGACAAAGCTTGTTCAGAGATTTGTTGCGACGCCATGTCCGAAGTGGATGGTGTCGTTGGCTGATTTGACTATCATTGCCTTGTCGTGTGCGTTGGTTTATGCCTTTGGAGGCGGCTATGTTTCGCCGGGCGATCCGATTTTTGCACCGGTTGTGAAGGGCACATTTGTGTGGATTGCGTATGCTGTCTGTTTGTATGTAACGGGGTCAAGCCGCAGTGTAATCCGTCTTACGGTGATTGAGGACTCGTATCGTCTGATGCTTTTGGTTCTGAGTGTCATGGGCGTGCAGCTGGGTGTGTCGATTGGAACGTACCTGGCATTCGGATTTTATTATTTTGCATTCTGGAATATTTTCATTACCGGCGTTTTGGTGTTCACGCTTATGCTTCTGATGCGTTATACGGTGAAGTATTTTTATCTTCATGTGTCGGGGGTTACGGCCAAGCGCAAGCGTGTGATATTCTTGGGCTCGGCTATCAATTCGTTTTTTATGGCTTCGGCATTACGGAGCGAGTTTGAGGGTGTGTATGAGCCTGTGGCGCTTCTGAGTCTTAATAGGACGGTGTCGAATCTGAATGTGAGCGGTATTCCGGTTGTGCCTTATGAGCCTGATAAGGTTAAGGAGATTTTTGATTATTACAGGTGCAAGACTCTTATGTTCCTTTCGACTCAGATGGAGCTTATGCGGAGCGAGTTTGCGGATAATTTCCTGAAGCATGGCATTCAGCTGATGATGATGAATCAGATTGAGGAGTTTGACCTTAATTCGAAGGAGATGCCGAATCTGTCGGGGCATGTCCGCAGCATCAAGGTCGAGGACCTTTTGGGCCGCGAGACAATTCAAACTAATAATCCGGCTATCGAGCATATGCTCAAGGGGCAGACCGTGATGGTGACGGGTGCTGCCGGGTCGATAGGCAGTGAGATTGTGCGTCAGGTAGCCAAGATTGAGGCGCGCGACATTGTGTTGCTTGATCAGGCTGAGACTCCGATGCATGAGCTTCAGCTGGAGATGCAGCAGACGTTCCCTAACATCCGTATTCATCTTTTCATAGGAGACATTACGAACGCTACGCGTATGGAGCGTGCGTTCAAGAAGTATCGTCCGCGCTATGTGTTCCATGCGGCGGCTTACAAGCATGTGCCGATGATGGAGCGCAATCCGACTGAGGCGGTGCACACGAATGTTTACGGCACGAAGAATATCGCGGACTTGTCAGTGAAGTACGGGGTAGAGAAATTTGTGATGGTGTCGACGGACAAGGCCGTTAACCCGACGAATGTTATGGGCTGTTCGAAGCGTATGGCCGAGATTTATGTTCAGTCGCTTTCGACGTGGTTGCGCCATAATTCCGACGGACCGTCGACGCGTTTTATCACTACTCGTTTCGGCAATGTGCTTGGAAGCAACGGGTCGGTGATTCCGTTGTTCCGCAAGCAGATTGAGGAGGGCGGCCCGGTGACTATCACCCACCGCGATATTATCCGCTATTTCATGACTATCCCCGAGGCCTGCAATCTTGTGCTTGAGGCCGGTGTGATGGGTCAGGGCGGCGAGATTTATGTGTTCGATATGGGTAAGCCGGTGAAGATATGGGATCTTGCCGTACGGATGATTCGTCTTTCGGGTTTGCGCCCGGACGAGGATATCAAGATTGTCGAAACGGGTCTTCGTCCCGGCGAGAAGCTTTATGAGGAGTTGCTCAACGAGAAGGAGAACACTATAGCCACGCACAACAAGAAGATTATGATTGCGAAGGTGCGTACGTACGATTATACCGACGTGCTTGCTCATTTCGAGCATCTTGAGACTTTGATTGACGGTCCGGCGCATGATATTGTGGCAGAAATGAAGCTTATCGTGCCGGAGTATAAGTCGAACAATTCGGAGTGGGAGCGCGTTGACAATGAGTTGAAGGCGTCGGAAGAGCCTTCGGCAGCTCCTGCTCTCTCGGAGGTTACAGCGTGATTGTGTCCGTGAGGCGGCATCATTTTTTACGATTAAGACAAAAAGAAATATGAAGAAACTGATTATAGCGATAATGATGCTTGCGGGTATTTCCGGGGGCATGTCGGCCCAGAGCCTCAGTGATATTTTCGGGCGTCTCGGAGGCGCAGGCAAGGACACGACGACGACGGCGTCGTCGCAGTCGCAGGGCGGCGGTCTTGCCGGGGCCATCGGTTCGGTGCTGGGGAATCTTACGTCGACGAATAAGTTCGCGGTGGAGGACCTCGTCGGGACGTGGAATTATGCGTCTCCGGCCGTGGGCTTCGGCTCGGACAATGCGTTGAAGAAAATAGGCGGCGCGGCGGCATCTGCGGCCATCGAGCAGAAGCTTGAGCCTTATTATGTCAAGGCTGGCCTCAATAATGTGAGCCTTGCAGTCGCAGATGATCTGACATTTACGATGAGCGTCAGGAAAATCAATCTTAAGGGCACAATCAGCAAGGATGATGACAATAATCTTGTGTTTTCATTCAGTGCTTTCGGGAAGGTGAAGCTTGGCAGTGTCAAGGCTATCGCCACGAAGAGCGGCAAGACGCTTACGATTGTGTTTGACGCCACGAAGCTTATGAAGGTGCTCGACGCA
The DNA here is from genome assembly GCA_910584905.1 of uncultured Muribaculaceae bacterium. Classification (GTDB taxonomy): domain Bacteria; phylum Bacteroidota; class Bacteroidia; order Bacteroidales; family Muribaculaceae; genus CAG-873. Next base: position 18,204 of record CAJUCQ010000026.1, on the reverse strand, counting down.
GTGTCGTCGGTGGCCAAGCTTCAGTCGTTGTCGGCTATAAATTCATTGCTCCAACAGTATGACGACCTTTATCTTGGTTTCAAGATGAAGGCAGAGTAATATCTCCGGCGATGCGGCCTGCAGAGAGAACTCTAAAGGATTTGCTTAATCGCCGGCGGTGGAAGCTACGGCTTGCGTTCTACAGCTATTCCCGACAGTGGGATGTGGCTGTGGAGCGCATTTCGCGTGTATTCGGGGTGCTTGTATTTGTGATGTCGGTAGCTTCGCTTGTGGCTCTTGCGCTCAGTGCGGGCTACGAATGCACGGCTGATGACTGGCGTTTCATGGGATTTTTGCTGCGCGGGGCGCAGCTTGTTTTTGCGGGCAATATTGTGTTCGGGCTATTGTTCCTGACGCGGTCGACTCTTCGCTCGACGGGACTTCTTAAGTGGATTACCGACGGGCTTGTGGTGCTGACGCTTCCGGCCCTGTTTTATCCTCGGCCGGATAATCCGTGGATTCCGCAACTTGCGGCGATGCTTTACAGCAATTATTTTTTGTATTCGGTCCTTGCGTTTTATTCGGTGATGGAAATTTGTTTCGGAGTCATGCGCGTCGTGGGGCGTCGAACGAATCCGTCGCTTATGATGGCCGGGAGTTTCCTGTTTTTTATTTTTGCGGGGTCGCTGGCGCTTATGCTCCCGAAGTGTACGTATGGACCGATTGACTATGTCGATTCGTTGTTTGTGTCGACGAGCGCCGTGTGCATCACGGGGCTGACGACGCTCGACCTGCCGACGACGTTCACCCCGCTGGGTTTGCTTGTTATAGCTCTTATGGTGCAGATAGGGGGTCTCGGGGTGCTTACGTTCACGAGTTTTTTCGCTATATTTTTCAGCGGCAGTCGGTCGATTTACAATCAGCTCATGCTTCGTGATTTTATTTATTCGAAGAGTATGAACGCGCTGATTCCTGCGCTGCTCTATATCCTGATGTTCACGCTTGTTGTCGAGGGTGCGGGAGCGGCGCTGGTGTATCTGACTCTTCCTGAAGGTATAGGGACGGGGACGGGCGAGCGGTTGATGATTTCGGCGTTCCATTCGCTGTCGTCGTTCTGCAACGCCGGCTTCTGCTATATGCCCGAGGGAATGTCGAATCCCCTGCTTATGGGGAGCAACGGCAATATCTATCTTGTGACGTCGCTGCTTGTGTTTGCCGGAGGAATCGGTTTTCCGAATCTTGTGAATTTCAAGGAGGTGGGCGGTCATCTTCTGCGTCGGCTTCGCCCCGGCGGAGACCGCGGGCCTCTCCCCGTGCATATCTTTGATCTGAACACCAAGCTTGTCCTTGCCACGACGCTTTCGCTTTTCGCGGCGGGAGCTGTGGCGTTTTTCGTGCTGGAATATAACAATACGCTGGCCGGGATGAGCCTATACGACAAAATCGTACAGAGCATATTCAACTCGCTGACACCGCGGTCGGCGGGGTTTGCGTCGGTCAATCCGGCGTCGTTTCTCAATGCCACACTCGTGGTCGTGATGCTTCTGATGTGGATAGGCGGAGCGTCTCAGAGTCTTGCCGGGGGCATCAAGGTCAACACGCTTGCTGCCGTGTTGCTGAATCTGCGTTCAATCGTGTCGGGCTATCGCGGCATTCCGGCATTCGGGCGTAATCTTTCGACGGCGTCCGTGCGTCGGGCCAACGCCGTTGTCATCCTGTCAATCCTGTCGCTCGGGGTGTATGTCTTTGTGCTGTTCATCCTTGAGCCTGCGCAGGATGCCCGCGGGCTTGTTTTCGAGTGCGTATCGGCGCTGTTCACCGTCGGGACGTCGCTGGGAATCACTCCGGCTCTTTCGTCGGCGTCGAAGTGCGTGCTGTGCACGGCGATGTTTCTCGGGCGCGTAGGCATCATTTCGCTGCTATGTGGTTTTATGGGCAACCGGCGTGACCGCTCGGTCCATTTCCCCACGGATTCAATAATCATCAACTGACACTTCATCCCCTCCAAGCGAACACTATGAAATATCTGATAATCGGTCTTGGCATTTATGGTTCGAATCTCGCGCGCGACCTGACTGCGCTCGGTCACGAGGTCATCGGCGCAGACATCCGCCAAAGCAATATCGACGCTATAAAGGATTATATCTCGACGGTGTATCTCATCGACTCTACCGAGGAGAGTTCCCTACAGGTGCTTCCGCTGACTAACGTCGACCTTGTCATCGTTGCCATCGGCGAGAATTTCGGCGCGTCAATCAAGACAGTGGCTCTACTCAAGAAGGCCGGAGTGAAGCATATCTATGCTCGCGCCATCGACGAGCTGCATGAGGCTATCCTTGAGAGCTTCGAGCTTGACCGCATTCTTACTCCCGAGCAGCGCGCGGCTTCAGACCTAACTCATGAGATGGAGCTTGGAGCCGACGTCGAGACGCTTCAGGTGGACGAAAGCAATGTGGTCGTTAAGCTACGGGTGCCCCGCCGGTTTGTGGGGATGCCATACAGCCTGCTTGACATCACAAAGTCGTACGGGCTGACTGTCGTCGCGGCCACGCGTCCCGAGAGCCGGACGAATATCCTCGGCATCGCGCGCAAGCGGCGAGTGCTCATCAATCTCGCATCGGCGCTTGCGGGCGACGATTCCATCAAAGTCGAAGCCGAAGACGTGCTTACGGTCTTCGGCTCAAAGGAGGCGTTCAAGGAATTTTACCGCCACATGGATATTTAGAGCCGGTTCGACAATAAATGTTAAACGCAGAGCCGCATATCATGGAGTGGTTTTGGGGTTGTAGCGAAGGAGCAGTGCCTTTGCACTGTGACTGAGCGACAGCACCAAAAGCGCCCATGAGATGCGAGGCGATGGTAACTTTTATTACTTTCTGCGCCTCGATTACGACAGGAATATGTTATACATAAAATCCAAAGTCTTGTGTATAATGGATATCAGGTTTAACAAGTGTCAACGCCGACAAATCAGATATAGCGTACCAATGCGTGGCTTGACAACTTCCGGCGTCTATGCCGCAACTATGAGCGCTATCTTTCGACAGCCCGCGCCATGGCATATATGGCATCAATTCTGTTCATGCTGAGATATACAAGATAATTCAAGCATCTCCATTCCTCTGATTTTACAGCGCTATACCTGACAAAGTTACCTTCGCCTCGGTCACTCGCCGGCGCTCTTCTTCATGCTTTTCGGTCACGATGGAGCCCCATCGCTCCCTCAATGCCTGAAGAACATCGCTCGACGATTGACCGCTCTGCGTTTAACATTTATTGTCGAACCGGCTCTTAGTGCGCGGCGGGGTGTTCGAGCCAGCGGATTTCGGCGCCGACGGCTCTTACGCCGTCGCGTGAGATTTCGCAGAGGCTACGGTTGGCGGAGCTGAATACACGGAGGGCCACTTCCTCGCCGAAGAAGCATTCGTGGTGGAAGCAAAGGTCGAGGCGCTCGACCATGTTGCGGTCGAAGTGGCCGAGGCTCCAGTGGTTGAGTATAAGTGCAAGATAGCGCACGGTGTTGACGTGGCGGTTGAAGTCGAGGTCGCAGTATTTGAAGGTGTATTTCTCTTCCGTCGCTTCATCCGGGAGTCTTGGCTGACGGCTTATGCGGGCTATCGGGCATTCGCGGTCGGAGAGCGGGAATCCGTCTTTTTCGAAGTCGGAGAGGTCGGCAACGGTGCGCGATTCCATGTCTATAGCCGCCCATACGGAGCGCATGTAACCGAGGATTTCGCCTGTGTCGTCGGAGGTCATGACGAAGTTTCGTTCGGAGAAGTGTTTGTTGTAGCTTTCAATCCAGCTTGACAGTGAGTAGCGTTCGTTGATACGCGGATAGCGCTTCATTTCAACGGCGAGGCGGCTTAGAACCCACCCGATGTTTTTTTTCGAAAGGTCGGCATATCCGATGGAAAGGGCGTTGGCGTGTTCGGTGGCGACTTCGATTACGCGTTCGGTGACGAGCGTGAGTGGCATCAGCCCGGATGCGTTGCTTTCGCCGGCGGTCAGAAGATATGAGTGATGCCATTCTGCGGGTAATTCTTTTTCCATAGACAGATGAGCTTGAGGGTGGATAGATGTTGAAAATACATCATTTATAACGCTTCGGAGGCCTGAATGTTTGGAAAAAGGGCCAAGAGAGCACTCGCCCGCTTGGCCCGGAATGAGGGGTTGTGACGTCGTCGGCTGTGCCGACGGCATCAGTACTGTTCGCTTTCGTTGGGGAAGTCTCCGGTCTTTACGTCGTCGATATAGTGGCTTACAGCTTCGTTGATGGCAGAAGATAGGTCGGCGTAGCGACGGAGGAATTTCGGCGAGAAGCCTTTGTTTATGCCGAGCATGTCGTGCATCACGAGTACCTGCCCGTCGACTCCGCCACCGGCACCGATGCCTATTACGGGGATGGATATGCTCTTGGCGACGCGTTCGGCGAGGGAAGCGGGCACTTTTTCAAGCACAAGGGCAAAGCATCCGATTTCTTCGAGCATGCATGCGTCCGAGATAAGTTTCTCGGCTTCGGCCTCTTCTTTTGCGCGGACGGCGTATGTGCCAAACTTATTGATGCTCTGAGGTGTGAGCCCGAGGTGGCCCATCACGGGGATTCCGGCGCTGAGGATGCGTTCAATGCTTTCGCGGATTTCGGAGCCACCTTCCATTTTGACGGCTTCGGCGTGGCTTTCCTTCATGATGCGCACGGCCGAGTTGAGGGCTTCAATCGGGTTTCCCTGATATGAGCCGAAGGGCATGTCGCAAACGACGAGAGCGCGGGAAGTGCCCTTGATGACGCTTTTGGCGTGGTATATCATCTGGTCGAGCGTCATGGGGAGGGTTGTCATGTTGCCGGCCATTACGTTGGAGGCGGAGTCTCCGACGAGGATAACGTCCATTCCTGCTTCGTCGATGAGCTTTGCCATCGAGTAGTCGTATGCGGTGAGCATGGCGATTTTCTCGCCACGGGCTTTCATTTCAATGAGGCGCTTGGTTGTGACTTTGCGCTGGTTGTCGACTGTGTTTGTAGACATGAGATGATGTAAAATATGGTTTTGGTGGCGCAAAGTTATGCAAAAAATTTAAATCGGCAAAACAGGCGGCCAGTGTGCGGGTATCTATTTCGGAGAATGCGAAAGGCTCTTAGTCGGTGTCGCCGTGGGGTGGGATCAGGCGCTGACTTGGACGGGGATGCCTGTTCGGGCTGTGATGCGCGCGGCGGCGGCGTCGAGTTCTTGGCGGCTGAGCCGTTGGAGCGACTGTTCGGGTGTGCGCCGGTCGATTGTGTAGAGCATTATTTCGGCCGGGCGGATGCGTTTGTAGGCTTCGATAAGGGCGTCGATTTCGGCCGGGGTTGTGTTGTCGATTTCAGCTCCGTCGTGAGTGCCTCGGGTGAGCATGGTCTGGATTATGGCTTTGGAGCCGAAGGCTTCGAGCCGGGGGAGGAGGCTCTCGACGGTGAATCCCGGGGCGTTCGGGCGGTCGAGGGCCCGCATCGTGGACTCAATGGCGCTGTCGAGTTTGAGTATGTTGTTGTCGACTTTGCGCAGGGCTTCGCAGACGTCGGGGCGGTGAAGTTGGGTCGAGTTGCAGAGGACGCTGATTTTGACGTCGGGGAAGAATTCGTTGCGTGCGGCGATAGTGTCGTCGATTATGCCGGCGAAGTCGGGGTGGACTGTCGGCTCGCCGTTGCCCGAGAATGTGATTACGTCGAGGCTCTCGCCTGCGGCTTTCATTGAGGCGAGTTTTTGGCGCAGAAGGGCGGCGACTTCGGCTCTTTCGGGCAGGCCGCTTTTGCCGGGGCCTTGGGCGTTGTATCCGGCCTCGCAGTAGAGGCAGTCGAATGTGCAGATTTTTCCGTCGACGGGCGAGAGGTTTACGCCGAGGCTTGTGCCGAGGCGGCGTGAGTGGATGGGGCCGAATATTGTGGAGTTGAACAGGACGGTTTGCATGGCTTTTGTCCGGATGAGGTGGTTATTCTGATTTGGTGAAGATGCGCGAGGCCGAGCCTGTGGCTATGGCTATGGCGGCGACTGTGGCGGCTACGATTGCGAGGTCGGGCCACGGGGCGAGCCTCACGGGGTAGACAGTCGTGGATAGAAGGTTGGGGTCGCCGGCGAGTTTTACCCACCCGAAGTGTTGCTGGCCGAGGGTGAGGAGCGAGCCGAAGATTATGCCGGCGATGCCGCCGGAGATGGTTATAAGCGAGCCTTCCCATGTGAAAATCGAGCGTGTGAGCGCTCGCGGAGCACCGAGAGCGCGGAGGGTGGCGGCGTCGGAGCGTTTTTCAATTACGAGGAGCGAGAGGGTGGACAGGACGTTGAATGTTGCAATCAGGAGGATGGCGATGAGCATGACGAAGGTCATCCATTTTTCGATGGCTATCATGCGGAAGGCTTCTTCCTGCTGGCGAAGGCGGTCGGCGATGGTGAATCCGTCGCCGAGCATGGCGGCGAGGTCGCCGGCGACGCGTCGTTCGTCGGTTCCGGGGGTCAGCCTCAGTTCTATGGCTGAGGCTTCGCCGTTGTCGTATTCGAGGAGGCGACGGCCGGCGTCGAGGGGTATGATGATGCGGTCGGTGTCGTATTCGGGTTGTTCGACGCGAAACACACCCGTGGCCGTGAAGGCTTCGCGGCGGTAGGCGGCGGCCGGGTTTGCGGGGTTTATGCGGCCGATGCGGCGCGGGGCGTAGAGCTCGGCGCCGGAGTCGGGCGCGGGGCGGAGTCCGGTCTCCATGGCAACTCCGACCGAGAGGGTCATAGCCTGCGGGATTTCGCGCCCGGGGATGTCGGCGGCTTCGATGTTGAGGCCGTCGATGATTGTGGCGTTGATGTCGACAATGCGGGGGTATTCTGCGGGATTTACGGCTTTGAAAACGACGGGCATCTGGCCCGAAGCTCCGACGAGGAGGGCTCTTTCTTCAAGGACGGGAGTGGCGGCGTCGATGCCGTCAACGCCTTCGGTGATGGCGCAGGCTATGGAGTCGGCTTTTGCGAAGACTTTGGCTCCGGCCGGGCTCACCTTGAGCTGAGGGTCAATGGCGCTGAGGTGGGAGGCGGCGAGGTCGTTGAAGCCGTTGAATACGGATAGGACGATGACTATTGCGGCCGTGGCTACGGCCACGCCGCTCAATGATATTATCGAGATGACGTTGACGGCGTTGTGCGACTTGGGCGCCAAGAGGTAGCGCAGGGCGATTTTAAGAGCGAGCAAGAAGCGTGAGGGTGGGGCTGTTCGACAATGTGTATGTTGACTGTCCTGTAAGCCCGACAGCCCTGACGTTGTGCGTGGCGTCAGGGGCTGTCGGCATGTTTCCGGTTGTCGGAGACGAGGGGGCGCCGGAGCGCTACGCTTTATTTTTCTTCGAGGAGGTGGTCGATGTTCTCTATGTAGTCGAGCGAATCGTCGAGGAAGAACTGGAGTTCGGGCGTCTTACGAAGCTGGAAGCGCACGCGTTGGGCGAGTTCGTAGCGTATTGTCTTGGCCGAGGCCGTGATGCTTTTGAGCATTTCGGGGCCTTTCTCGGAGGGAAAAATCGAGAGGTATGCCTTTGCGACCGAGAGGTCGGGGCTTACGCGCATGGCGCTGACGCTTACGAGCGTGCCGTGGGTCTTTGCCGTCTGTTGGCGGAATATTTCGCTGAGTTCCTTTTGCAGAAGGCGTGATATTTTAGCTTGGCGGGTTGATTCCATGATTGTGTGTTCGGGTTGTTAAAGTGTTCTGAGTATAGAACACGTGAGGGGCGCCTTAGGTTTTGAGGCACCCCCCGAGGCTTGACGTGCGTGTCCGCATCATCGGGGTCGGATGCGGACACAACGGGTTTATTTTTCGACGAGGCTCATTCCCTTGCGGAGAGCTTGCTCGTTGAGGGGGATGAGGTGGTGGTGGCGTTCGGGAAGCGTTTTTTTGAGCCCCCGGATCACGGCGTCGAGTTCTACGACGGGGCGGCAGGCGAGGAGCGCTCCGAGGAGAATCATGTTGTAGGTTTTGGAGTTTTTCATCTCGATTGCGGCTTCCATCGCATCAACTGGGACGATGCGAATGTCGGCGCGTTCGGGAGCGCGGTGTATGCCGTAGGGGTCGTAGATGAGAGTGCCTCCGGGTTTGACGCGGCTTTCGAATTTATCGAGGCTTTGCTGGTTGAGAATCACGGCCGTGTCGTATGTGTCGAGCACGGGCGACGAAATCAGCGCGTCGGAGAGGATGACGGTTACGTTGGCGGTGCCGCCGCGCTGTTCGGGTCCGTATGAAGGCATCCACGACACTTCGAGGCCGTCCATCAGACCGGCGTAAGCGAGAATTTTGCCCATTGACAGAACGCCTTGGCCGCCGAATCCGGCAATTACGATTTCTTCTTTCATTGCTTTTGGATTTTTAGGGAGTGAGTCAGACATTCTTTAGGTCGCCGAGGGGATATTTCTCGAACATGTGCTCTACCATCCAGCGGTTGGAGTCCGCGGGCGAGAGCTTCCACCCGGAGTTGCACGTGCTCACGACTTCGACGACCGATGTGCCGCGTTTGTTGAGTGCGTTCGTGAAGGCTTTCTTGATGGCGGCCTTTGTTTTTCGGACGGCGCCTGGGGTGTGTACGGCCTGCCGCGTGACGTAGCATGTGCCGTCGAGGGCGGCGAGGAGGGGCGAAATGGCGAGGGGGTAGCCGTTGAGGTCGGCGCGGCGTCCGTAGGGTGTGGTCGCGGTCTTCATTCCGAGGAGAGTGGTGGGGGCCATCTGTCCGCCGGTCATGCCGTATATAGCGTTGTTAATGAAGATGATTACGATGTTTTCACCTCGGTTGCAGGCGTGGATTGTCTCGGCTGTGCCTATGGCCGAGAGGTCGCCGTCGCCCTGATATGTGAAAACGAGGTTCTCGGGGTTTAGGCGTGCGGCAGCCGAGGCGAGCGCGGGAGCGCGTCCGTGGGCGGCTTCAATCCAGTCGACGTCGATATAGTTGTAAGCGAACACGGCGCATCCCACGGGGGCGATGCCGATGGTGCGGTCTTCGAGCCCCATTTCGTCGATGAGTTCGGCGATGATGCGGTGGACAACGCCGTGGCTGCACCCCGGGCAGTAGTGGGTGATGTTTTCCGTGAGCAGGCGCGGGCGCGCGTAGACCTTGTTTTCAGGTCTGATAATGTCGTTCGTGTCCATGACTTACTGTTTTGCTTCGGGGTAATGAGAGTGGAAGGCTTCGATGATTTCGGCCGGATTGGGCACGATGCCGCCCATTCGGCCGAAGTGGTGCACTGTTGGCTCGGGCGTGGAAATAGCCAGCTTGACGTCTTCAATCATTTGTCCGGCGTTCAGCTCGACGACGAGTATGCCTTTGACGCGGGCGGCGAGTTCGGCGATGCGGGCCGAGGGGAAGGGCCAGAGCGTGACGGGGCGGATGAGGCCGATGCGGATGCCTTGGCTGCGGGCTTCCTCGATGGCTTTGAGGCAGATGCGCGCCATTGAGCCGAAGGCCACCATCAGGTAGTCGCAGTCGTCGGTGAAGTGTTCTTCGTAGCGCACTTCGTTTTCGGCGATGCGGCGGTATGTTTCCTGAAAGCGGAGGTTGTTTACTTCCATTTTAGCCGAGTCGAGCTCGAGCGAGGTTACGACGTTGCGGTGGGGGCGGGAGCCTTTCCCGGTGGCGGCCCAAGGGCATTGGGCGCGGATTTCGTCGTCGGTGCGTCGCGGCCGCTGGGGCGGGAGCACCACTTTTTCCATCATCTGCCCGACGATTCCGTCGGCGAGAATCATCGCCGGAGTGCGGTATTTGAAGGCGAGGTCGAAGCCGAGGGCCACGAAGTCGGCCATTTCCTGAACGGTGGCCGGGGCGAGGACGATAAGGTGGTAATCGCCGTGGCCTCCGCCTTTTGTGGCTTGGAAATAGTCGCTTTGGGAGGGCTGGATTGTGCCGAGTCCGGGGCCGCCGCGCATACAGTTGAGGATGAGCGCCGGGAGCTCGGAGGCGGCAAGGTAGGATATGCCTTCCTGTTTGAGCGAAATGCCGGGCGATGACGACGATGTCATTACGGCTTTGCCCGTGGCGGCGCCGCCGTAGACCATGTTTATTGCGGCGACTTCACTTTCGGCCTGAAGCACGACCATGCCTGTCGTCTCCCAAGGCATAAGGTCGGCGAGGGTCTCGAGGACTTCGCTCTGGGGGGTGATGGGGTAGCCGAAGTAGCCGTCGCATCCGTAGCGGATGGCCGCGTGGGCGATGGCCTCATTGCCTTTCATCAGTTTTACTTCTTCCATATTTTGAGGGGGGGGGCTGATTTCCCGCCGGGGCGGGAATCAAGAAGGTTAGAGGTGAGGGGTTCGGAAAAATTATTTCAGCACCACACGATATACTTCGATGCAGGCGTCGGGGCAGACGGTGGCGCAGGAGGTGCAGCCGGTGCAGGCGTCGGGGTTGGCGGCGTAGGCGTAGTGATAGCCGCGGTCGTTTACCTCTTTGGGCTGAAGTTTTAACACATCGGTCGGGCAGGCGACGACACATAGTTCGCAACCCTTGCACCGGCCTTCTTCAATGGTGACGGCTCCTTGTACTTTCGGCATGGCGTTCGGACGTTGGGGATGAGGGATGAGGAAAATAATGGATGCCGGGCTTATTTCTTGGCCGGAACTTCCTTTGCGGCCCGGCAACAGGAATCGGATTTATGCGTCGGGCAGTCTTTGCAGTTCTGCTTGGCGCAGGGCTCAGTCTTGCATTGTGTCGCGCAGGGTGTCGGGGCGGTGCATCGCTGCGCTTGGCAACAGCCCCGCTCGTGTTGCGGGCAGAGGGCCGCGGCGGCTCCAAAGGCCAAGGCCACGGCGAGTGTAAGAACGAGTTTTTTCATGACGGATGAATGAGTGGGTTTGTCTTCTTGCAAATTTGCAAAAAAATCCTCGGATTTATTCACTTTTCATGTTAATTCTTGCTAACGAAATTTCGCTCGCCTCTCCGAAGAGCGGATTTTCTCGCTGTAAAACCGTATCTTTGCACATCTCTAACAAATATGTAACAATTTATACTGATATTTGATAATGAAAACCGTAAAAGTAGTTTTATCATTTTTGGGGCTTGCCTGTGGCTGGAGCGCATTCGCGGCACCCTCAGCTCCGGCGATAGACGCCCGCACCCCCGGCGGACGCGCCGTCACCGTCACGGCCGTAGCGCCCAATATCCTGAGGGTTGACAACGTCGCCGCCGGAGAGACCGTGCCCGCCCCCAAAGTAGTCATCACGCCCGCTCAGGGAGAATCGCCCGTGGCCGAGACCGGCAAGACGGCGTATTCGACGTCGCTCGTGACCACCGCAGGCGTGGTGGCCACAATCAACACCCGCACCGGCGCGCTCACCATCGACGGCGGCAACCCCGGAAGCATCATCCTCGACAATTCAAGCCGCTGTGGCGGCGAGATTGCCCTCTCGACCACGTCGGAAGGCTCATTCTACGGCGCCGGCGAGCGCGGTCACAAGCTCAACCTCCGGGGCGACACCCTCGTGATGTACAACCGCCAGAACTACGGCTACACCGGCTCCGACCCCCGCATCTCGCAGATGAACATCACGATGCCCCTCTTCCTCTCGTCCGACGGCTTCGCAATCCTCTTCGACGACTTCGCAGCCGCAAAAATGGTGGCAGGCAACCCCGTCAAGTACTTCTCCGAGAGCCGCACCCCAGTGAGCTATTACTATATCGGCGGCGTCTCCACCCTCGCCGACCTCACCGAACGCCTCACGTCCATCACCGGACGCCAGCCCCTGCCGCCCTTCTGGTCGCTGGGCTACATCACATCGAAATACGGCTACAAAAGCCCGGCCGAGACCGTCGGCGTGATTGACACGCTCAAGCGCGAAGGCTACCCCGTCGACGGAATCGTGCTCGACCTCTACTGGTTCGGCAAAGAGGAGGACATGGGCATCCTCGAATGGGACGAACGGGTGTGGAAGAATCCCCGCAAAATGCTTTCCGGCCTTAAAAGGAAGGGCGTAAACCTCATCACCGTGTCCGAGCCTTACGTGCTCCGCAACGGCCGGGCCGTCAAAAACTACGAAGAACTCGACGCAAAAGGCATGTTTGTCCGCGACAGCCTCGGCAAAGCCACTCAGGAAGTGAGAATATGGGTAGGCGAAGGCGGCATGTTCGACGTCTCCAACCCCGACACGCGCGCATGGCTCGGACAGCGCTACAAAGACCTCACCGACCTTGGCGTCGGCGGCTGGTGGGGCGACCTCGGCGAACCCGAAGTACACCCCGAGACCGCAACCCACGCCAACGGCCTGACCGCCCGCGAATACCACAACATGTACGGCAACGACTGGAGCCGCATTATCTCCGAACTCTTCGCCAAGGAATATCCCGAACGCCGCCTCATGACGCTCATGCGAGGCGGTACAACCGGCCTGCAGCGCTACAGCGTCTATCCGTGGAGCACCGACGTAAGCCGCTCGTGGGGCGGCCTCGAGCCTCAGGTGAGAATAATGCTCAACTCGGGTCTCTCGGGCCTCGGATACATGTCGCACGACGTAGGCGGATTCGCCGTCGATCAGCAGAATCCCCACGACCCCGAGCTCTACGTCCGCTGGCTCCAGCTCGGCCTCTTCTCGCCCGTTCTGCGCACGCACTCCACCCACACGGCCGAACCCTATAAATATCCCGAACATCAGCAGATACTGAAAAAGATAATCAAGGACCGCTACCGCTGGCTTCCCTACAACTATACGCTCGCCTACGAGAACGCAACAAAGGGCTATCCCGCCGTGCGTCCGCTCAACTTCTACGGCGGCGAAGCCCACGACTCCATCAGCGACGAATTCCTCTGGGGACGCGATGTGCTCGTAGCCCCCGTGATGGCACAGGGCGTCACCAAGCGCTCCATCACATTCCCGTCAGGCTCGACATGGATGGATTTCACCAACCCCAACAAGCGCTATCAGGGCGGCGAGACTATCAGCTACGACGCTCCTCTCGACGTGCTGCCGCTCTTTGTCCGCGCCGGCGCATTCATTCCCTTGGCCGAATATCCGATGGAAAACACCGGCGACTACCGCTCCGACCGCTTCACCGTGCACTACTATCCCGAATTCGGCAGCGTCTCGGACTTCTCGCTCTATGACGACGACCGCCTCTCGGCATCCTCGCTCGAAAAGGGCAACTATCGTCTGATCAACTTCCACGGCTCGATGGACGCCGACAACGGCACCACCACCGTGGAAATCGACACCACCGGCGACTACAAGGGCGCGCCCGCGAAAGTGGAAATCACGCTCGTCATCCACGGCATCCCCTCCGGCTCGCTCGTGGCCGGCATCGACGGCGCCAAGGGCAAAGTCGCCATCAACAAGCGCGAAGGCACAGCCACGGCCACCTTCACCCTCAATCCCGCGAAAAAGGCTGTCGTCTCCCTCGGCCTTGTGCCCGGTCCGCGTCTTCAGCGCCGCTAACATCATCCAAACACCAATAACCGAATATACGAAAATATGTTCTCAGGTATCGTAGAAGAGGCCGCCACGGTGGTGGCGGCCCGCCAAGAGGGCGGAAACCTTCAGCTGCGAGTGCGCTGTTCGTTCGCCGACGAACTGAAAATCGACCAGTCCGTTGCCCACAACGGCGTCTGTCTGACGGTTGTGGAAATCCATCCCGACAGCACCTACACCGTCACGGCGATTCAGGAAACCCTCGACCGCTCCAACCTCGGCGACCTCACCGAGGGCGCGCTCGTCAACCTTGAACGCTCGATGATGATGAACGGACGCCTCGACGGCCACATCGTGCAAGGCCACGTCGACACCACGGCAGTGTGCACCGCCGTCGACGACGTCGACGGCAGTCGCTATTTCACATTCGTCTACGACGTAGCCCCCGAAATGGCCCGTAAGGGCTACATGACCGTCGAAAAAGGCTCGGTCACCGTCAACGGCGTAAGCCTCACCGTGTGCGATTCCCGCCACGACTCCTTCCGCGTGGCTATAATCCCCTACACGTTCGAACACACGAATTTCCGCGACATCCGTCCCGGCTCGCGCGTAAATCTCGAATTCGATATCATAGGGAAGTATCTCGCACGCCTTCAGGAGATAAAAGAAGCGTGAGCTAAGGCCTCCGACTCTATTTTTTAAGCAAAAGGCAAATCTTTTTGATGAAATTTCCGTATCTTTGCGGAAGTAACCATGAAAAGATTTGCCTTTCCTTTTTTTTCGGTCCTCATGCTCGGCGTATGCTCCTTGGCGCTTGCGTCATGCGGCTCCGCGGCCTCCGACAGCGCCTCCGACAGGCGCATGATGGCCCTTTACGACAGCATCGACGTAGAAATGAAGCGCAGCGAGGACTATCGCGCCGAAAAAGAACGCCGCATCGACATGCTCCGCGACGAACTCGCCCGCGAAACCGATGTCGAGCGCCGCAAACGCATCACCGACCGCCTCATAAGCGAATTCGAGAGCTATAATTCCGATTCGGCGCTTCATTACGTGAACGCCAATCTCGCCTCGCCGGCTGTGGCCCGCGACGACCACGCCCGCACATCGCTCCTGATCAAGAAAGCCGACATCACATCCCATGCAGGCCTCTTTGCCGACGCCCTTTCGATTATGGCATCGCTCAACAGCGCCGATATGGACTCGTCGCAACTCGACGACTTCTATTCGACCTACTGCGGAATATACCAATATCAGAGCGAATACACACAGGAAAGCGAATACAAAGGCGAGTACGAGCGCCAGCGCGAACTCTACACCGACTCGCTCATCGCCGTGGCCCGCCCCGGCTCGCTCAACAACGTCATCAACCTCGCCCCGGCGATGGCTCGCGCCGGACGCCCCGACGATGCGATAAACCTCCTGAAGACCAGTCTCGAAAAATACGAGCCCGGCACCCGCTCATACTCAATCCTCGCTTCAATCCTCGCATACATATACAAGACGCAGGGCGACACCGAAAACTACAAGCGCTACCTCGTCCGCAGCACCATCTCCGACCTCAGGGGCGTGGTAAAAGAAAACATGGCAATCCGCGAGCTCGCCACAGTCATTTTTGAAGAAGGCGACATCGAGCGGGCCAACCGCTACCTCAAACAAAGCTTCGCCGACGCAAACTTCTTTTCGGCCCGTATGCGCAACGCACAGTCGTCGCGCATGCTCCCCGTTATCGACGAGGCCTACAACGCCAAGCAGGCGCGACTGCAGCTGCACCAGCGGAGGCTCATCACCGCTATAAGTATTCTCGCCGTGGTGCTGATTATGGCGATAGGGCTCATCCTCAAGCAATTCAAACGCCTCAAGCAGGCAAACATCGCCGCCCGAACGGCGAACGACGAGCTCTCCGACCTCTCGCAGAAACTCCGCGAGGCAAACGCCGAGCTGGAGGCCATCAACAAACGCCTCGTCGCGTCCGACACCGTAAAGGAAGAATACGCCGGACGCTTCATGGAATACTGCTCCTCGACACTTTCCACCCTCCAGCACTACCACCAGAGCCTGCGCGTCCTTGCCACGCAGGGCAGCCGGGCAGCGCTCGTTAAGAAACTTGAGTCATCGGAGATGATTGACCACGCCCTGAAAGACTTCTACAACAGCTTCGACGAGGCAATCCTCGAAATATACCCCGATTTCATCAAAAGATTCAACTCGCTGTTGCGCCCCGACGAAAGCGTGAACCTCAAACCCGGCGAACTCCTCAACACGGAGTTGCGCGTATTCGCTCTCATCCGCATAGGCATCGACGATTCCGAAAAAATCTCGCTTTTCCTGCGCTGTTCCATCACGACCGTCTACACCTACCGCTCGAAGATGCGTCGCCGCGCCCTGCGCCCCGACACATTCGAATCCGAAGTCCGCACCCTTTGATTGCCCTGCCGCCGTGTCTCGCCGAATTATGTTTTTTTATAAGCGCGCAAGCGTCGGTTTTGAGAAAATCAATTAATTTTGCATAGCACAAAATCACACTCATAAGTTTAACACAAGATATAATATGTCCGTAAAGCCGATAACTGTTCATATAGACGAGCTCGGGCCGGTGAGAGACGCCGATCTGGAAGTCTCCGATTTTATGTTCTTTTCAGGTGAATCCGGGCTTGGCAAATCATACCTTGCGGTTTTGTCGCATTATTTTTTCGAAATAATGTTGGACACCGACCGTATGGCGGCCTTTGTCGGGAAAATCGGGATTGACCTGAAGGGTTTTCAGTCATCGCATAAAGGTGAGGGAGGCGCTGTTGCAACCATTAAGACGTCCGAGCTTGAAGAATGGATGGCCGAAGAAGCCGTGTCGTATTTGCAATACATGCTGGGAAACGACAAACTTACGGGTAAGATTTCAGTTCGCCTTCCCGATGTTTTTCCCGAAAGTTTCACCATGATGTACGAGCAATATAATGCAGGGCTTGTCGACAATGGCGATGATTCAGGATTTATTCTCAGTATAGACGATGTGAGATTCAGGGTACGGGGAGAAGGAATCATAGGTGAAGAAAGTGCGCCGGCCTGCGTGCTGTGTCTCTATTTGTGCAAACTTATCGTCGGAGACCCGATGGCTTTGAAGAGTACTTATGAGATGCCGCCGTCGCGAGGTGCGTTCCTTACTGAAAAAATCATTCCTCAGACCGGACTTTATATCGAGTTTCAGAAATTTCTTGATTTTCTGAACCGCTCCAAGCGTACGCGCCATGAACCGGACTCGCGTCTTGTAGAGATGATGACGAATCTGCTTGACGGAGAAGTCAGATACGAGGAATCCAAGTATCTTTTTTCAGGCAAGGTCAGCCCATGCCCGTGTCGGCTGCCGCGGCGTCGGTGCGCGAACTTGGCGCGATATATTTGATGCTGAAAAACATAGATATATCCGTCTCTTCAATCCTTGTCGAAGAACCCGAAGCGCATCTGCACTCCTCCAAGCAAAGGCTTATGGCGGATGTGTTGACGGTTATGTCAAATATCGAAGCGTCCATACAGATTACCACTCACAGCGATTATTTTCTCCGCCGCATAAACGAGCACATAATGCTCTACCGAATCGGAGAGGTCATGACTGAAGATGAATTCACGGCCTTCGCCGCTACGCACAGCCTTAACCCCGACCTTGCGCTCAACTCCGAAAAAATAAGAGCTTATCTTCTGACGCGCGAGGGCGACCATACCGTGGTGACGCGTCAGAAACTTGATGACGGATTGCCCTTCACTTCGTTTTTCGGTGCCATAAAGGAGAGCCTTGAATTAGAAGAAATCCTTTCGGAAAAAATCAGAGAGTTGTCGTAATGGGTACAATTGAGGCGTTTAAGCACAATTTCAACAAAAAGTGTCATGGGATGTCTTGCGGTTTTTGGGAAGCGGAAGAGTCGGATGACGGCGCAAATTTCAAAAAGTTGACTTTTCGTAAGCCCGGCACTGACTTCTTCCCTGTTGATTGCCATTTTATCACGCCGGAAAATTTGTAAATCAGGATGCCGGCAATCACCTTAGAGATAAGAATTGCGACGCTGCGTGTATATGGCGTGAATCGGACGGCGAGGCGCGGGAAACGGAAATTCTGATGATGGTCGAACTGAAATCGAAATTCTCCGAATCTGAAATCAGAGACGCCTTTTATCAGACGATATACCCTTATCTCAGAATGCACATGGTCCAATCGCTTTGCGATGGTTACGATTGCAAGACACAAAAGCTGATGCTGTGTGTCGGATGTCAAAGATATGATTCGGATTCATGTGCAAAGGTCATGGAGAAAATATCCAAAAGGAAGGAAGCGGGAATCGAAGGCTTCGGTACTGTGGCCCTTTTCAGTCTGATTCAGGGGCGTCCCGACGTTCTTACGTTCGGACGCTTGTTGGGATTATATGGTATTATTACTGTCCGCTAAACCATAAAAAGTCGAGTCCAACTTCTTGAATGGCAGAAGTTGGGCATACTTCATGTATAAGATAGGGATATTCAGTTAATGGCTTGATTTATCAAGCTGAAAATGGAGCGTGGTCGCCCTATGGCGGTGCTGTTTTGATTATGAGGGCAAATTTTCAATTCTCGGCGATAAAATATGACATTTCGGACAAATAGGGATACACTGATTCGCCTCCGATGTGCTTCGGAGATGAGATGACAGTATGATTTTTCACGCTCGCTGTTTTTGTAACTGCTTCTCTTTTTCTTCGATGGCGAGTTGTCGGGCGGCAAGTGTTGCGGCGTTTGCCATGTGGATGCCGAAAAAGAGCAGCAGGGTTTCGCTGCGGGAGTTGCGTGCCGCTATCCGGCCAACGCTGTAGTGTTGTTTCTGAT
>CAJUCQ010000025.1 GCA_910584905.1 uncultured Muribaculaceae bacterium | reverse complement strand
GATAATCCCCGACAGGCACAATGCGCGAGTGTTCAGAAATATAAAGGCAAGCGGAAAATATGTTACTTTGACTAACTACAGACAAGCGCTATGAGGCCTTAAGTTAATAGCATTGAATCACATCCGTACACTTCGCGGGCACGTCCGCCGCGAATGATGGCAATTTTCGGGGGCGGAATTTGTGCGGGATGGATGTACGGACGTGATTAATCACGTCCGCGCAACAAAATGGTAACTTCGTGGCGCGCAATGCATTTATAGTTACCGCTGTTCGGCGCGGACGTGATTAATCACGTCCGTACATTTCTCGGGGCACATCCCTGCATTTCGCGGGGGCGGCCATATTTCGCGGGCCGCGCGGGGGCGTTTTTTTATTTCGGGAGGCGGGAACGGAATTCGGCGGCGAGGGCGCTTTTGTCGGTGGAGTGTTTTTGGACCATGCAGACGAATGCGTCCTTTTCGTACTCGCCGCGGACGTTGCGGAAGTCTTCGGCGCGGGTTTCGGGGTGGCCGTCGGCCCCGAAGCCGGTGGCGGAGACGGCGGAGAATTCCTTGCGGGCGTCGTTGTAGAGCATACGGTCGAGGGCCACGACGGAGCTCTCCCAGCGGTCGGCGAGGGTGCGTAGGTCGTCGATGGTGAGGTCGGAGATTTCCTTGCCTGCCCAAGCGCTGAAGTTGTCGGCCACCCACGTCCATTCCATGTCGTAGTAGTCGGCTGCGAGAGCTGCGATGCGCTCCTCGATTTGGTCGAGGGATGCAACGGCTCCGCTGACGACGTCGTCGCAAAGGCGCTCAACCTCCGACTTCGGGGCGAACATGCCTGCGAGGTCGAGCCACTGGCCTGCGCCTGCGTGATGCGTGGGGGCAAGGGTGCGGCGCACGCGGTCGATGTCGTCGAGGGGGATGTCGCGGAGGCGCGAGAGGAGCGAGTTGCCGAAGAATTTGTCGAGGGCGATGCGGTAGTAGTCGCGGCCTTTTCGGAGAGCGCGGGCCTCGATGGTCATGCCGCAGTAGGAGAAGTGGGCCGACGTGGGGCCTTCGGTCTGCTCGATGGAGTCGAGGAGGTCGATTCCGAGGAGCATCTTGCGGGCGGTGTAGGGGCTGAGGAGGTTGAAGTTGATGGAGTCGAGGCGGGGTTCGTCGGGGTGGCGCTTGTCGCGACGGGGCCATTTCTGAGCGTCGCGGACGGTGCCCACGCTCTTGAGGTTCACGCCGGGGACGAGGAAGCTGAGGCCGTGGTTCTCGATAAGATATGAGAAGGGGAGGAGCGACGTGTCGGGGTGGTTGACGTGGCGGCCCATGACGAGGGAGAAAGCACCGATGCGGGCGGGCCAAAGGATGTATGAGTCGCTGGTGGTCTTTGAGCCGCGTTCGGCCACGCCCTGATGGATGGGTCCGAGCTTATACATGTGGTTGCTTTGGTTCGAGCCGGAGCCTGCGTTCATAAAAGAGAAGAGTCCGGCGATGAGGAGGCTCGACTTGTGCATCGTGACGGTGTACGGCCCGGCGAAAATGGCGGCTGCCTCGCCGTTCTCGCATGCGCAGTTGGCGAAGAAGAGGGAGTCGTGGGCCGAGAAGAGGTGGCTCAGGTGGCAGGCCTGCCCGACAAATGTGTTGAGAATCACGGCCGAATCTTCGACGCACGAGCCGGAGGCCATGACAAAGTGCTCGGCCATGACGCCCACGCCCACACGGACGGGAGCGAGGTCGGACGAAGCAATTGTGCCGTCGACGAGGCGGGCGGCGCCTTCGATGCGGGCGTTGTCGCCGATGTTTACGTTGCGGATTTCGCCGGTGTTGACGACGCGGGCTGCGCGACCGATGCGACATCTGTCGGCGCGGACGTCGTCGGCGTGGGCCTTAATCATGGCGCGGACGGCTTCGACGAAGCGGGGGCGGTGGCGGTAGATGGCAATGAGCCACGCGAGCTGGGCGGAAAGGCGCTCGTATATAGGCACCTCGCGTCCGCCGGTCTCGTTAAGGACCGACACATCGGTGCCTACGCCGAATGACGAGTCGCCCGTTGCGACGATGCTCTCGACGTTCTCGATGAAGGCGCCCTCGCAGATGTCGCAGTTGGCGATGTAGTTTGCGACGCGGCGGATGTAGGCGTCGTCGGCTACGGAGCAGTTGTGGAGGGTTGCGTCGGAGATTCCGGCGCGGACTTCAAGGCCTCCGGGAAGCGAGAAGCGCTTGGAGAAGCGACCGAGGCGAATATCGCCGCTGAATCGGACGTTGCGGACGGCGGCGGGGTCGAAGCCGGGGCAGACCTCGACACGCGACCAGTCGTCGCAGGAGCAACCGGCGGCGACGAGAGCGTCGACTTCAGCGGGAGTCAGGGCGCGGAAAGCCTCAGCCGGATTTTTTTCAGAATCAATCATAGGTGGAAAATACTAAAGCATTAAGAACTTTGATTATTGCGGTGCAAAATTAGTAAAAAATAATCAGTATACAAAAAATTGCAGATTGGCGGGAAAGTTGTTATCTTTGCAAACCAATCATCTTATCAAAAATCCACAGGAAGCCCGCGAGGCCCTCCGCTATCATGACATCTCCTACACCACACGAACAAACACACAGTTTCGACGACGCCTTCCGGGCGTCGCGCACCTATTTCGGGGGCGACGAACTTGCGGCCCGCGTATGGGTCAGCAAGTATGCCCTCAAGGATTCATTCGGCAATATTTACGAGCTCACGCCCGCTGACATGCACCGTCGTATAGCGTCGGAAATAGTGCGCATAGAGCAGAAATATCCCCGTCCGATGAGCTTCGACGAGGTTTACGGGCTCCTCGAGGGCTTCCGATATATCGTGCCTCAGGGCAGCCCCATGAGCGGCATCGGCAACCCCTATCAGGTGGGGTCGCTGTCGAACTGCTTTGTAATCGGGCTTGACGGCGCCCCTGACAGCTACGGCGGCATCATCCGCATCGACGAAGAACAGGTGCAGCTGATGAAGCGCCGCGGCGGCGTCGGCCACGACCTCTCGCACATCCGCCCGAAAGGCACGCCGGTGAAAAACTCGGCGCTGACGTCGACGGGCCTTGTGCCGTTTATGGAGCGCTACTCCAACTCGACGCGCGAGGTGGCACAGGACGGCCGCCGCGGCGCGCTGATGATGACCGTGAGCATCAAGCACCCCGAGGCCGAGGCCTTCATCGACGCCAAGATGACCGAAGGCAAGGTGACGGGGGCGAACGTGAGCGTGCGCATCGACGACGACTTCATGCGCGCGGTCGAAAGCGGCGAAAAATACACGCAGACCTACCCCACCGACGCCGCCGCGCCGCGGGTGAGCAAAGACATCGACGCCTCGGCGCTATGGCGCAAAATCATCCACAACGCGTGGAAAAGCGCCGAGCCGGGAGTGCTGTTCTGGGACACTATCACGCGCGAGTCGGTGCCCGACTGCTACGCCGACCTCGGCTTCCGAACCATCTCGACCAATCCGTGCGGCGAGATTCCGCTTTGTCCCTACGACTCGTGCCGCCTTCTCGCCATCAACCTCTATTCATACGTAAAGAATCCGTTCACGGCCGAGGCCGAATTTGACTTCGAGCTGTTCCGCAAGCACGCGGGCATGGCCCAGCGCATCATGGACGACATCATCGACCTCGAGATGGAGAAAATCGGCGCCATCCTGTCGAAAATCGACACCGACCCCGAGACCGAAGAAGTCAAAGAGACGGAGCGCCGACTGTGGACCAAAATCAAGACCAAGACCCTCAAGGGACGCCGCACGGGCGTGGGCACGACTGCCGAGGGCGACATGCTCGCGGCTATGGGCCTCACCTACGGGACGCCTGCGGCCACGGACTTCTCGGAGCAGGTGCACCGCACGCTTGCGCTCGCGGCCTACGGCTCGTCGGTGGAAATGGCCGAGGAACGCGGCGCCTTCGAAATCTACGACACCGAGCGCGAGAAAAACAACCCCTATATCCGCCGTCTCGCCGAGGCCGACCCGGCGCTCTACGAGCGGATGGCGAAGTCGGGCCGTCGCAACATCGCGTGTCTGACGATAGCGCCGACGGGGACTGTGAGCCTGATGACGCAGACGTCGTCGGGGATAGAGCCGGTGTTCATGCCGGTGTACAAGCGCCGCCGCAAGGTCAACCCCAACGACGCCGACGTGCGCATCGACTACGTTGACGAAACGGGCGACGCCTTCGAGGAATACGTCGTGTATCACCCCAAATTCCTGACGTGGATGGAGACTCAGGGCATCGAAGCCCGCCCCGACTACACGCAGGAAGAAATCGAGGCCCTCGTGGGCCGCTCGCCCTACAAGGGAGCGTCGGCGGCGGAAATCGACTGGCTCGAAAAGGTGAAGATGCAGGGCCGGATACAAAAGTGGGTCGACCACTCGATATCGGTGACAATCAATCTGCCGTCGGACGTGAGCGAGGAGACCGTCAACCGCCTCTATCTCGAGGCATGGCACGCGGGCTGCAAGGGCTGCACGGTGTATCGCGACGGGTCGCGCTCGGGCGTGCTCGTGGCTCTCGAGGAAAAAGCGAAAAAGAAAAAAGAGAGCGAGGCGGCAATGGCCGACGCGGACCGGACGCCGCAGCACGTGCTGGTTCGCCCGATCGAGCTTGAGGCCGACGTGGTGCGCTTCCAGAACAACAAGGAAAAGTGGATTGCGTTCGTCGGGCTTAAAGACGGGCGCCCCTACGAGATATTCACCGGCCTTGCCGACGACGAGGAAGGCATCTTCTGCCCGAAGTCGGTGAGCCACGGCAAAATCATCAAGGCCACGGGCGAGGACGGCGTGAAACGCTACGACTTCCAATTTATCAACAAGCGCGGCTACAAGACCACAATCGAAGGCCTCTCGGACAAGTTCAACCCCGAGTTCTGGAACTATGCGAAGTTGATTTCGGGCGTGCTGCGCTACGGCATGCCTATCGATCAGGTGCTCAAACTCGTGGGCGGCCTCGAACTCGACTCTCAAAGCATCAACACGTGGAAGATGGGCGTCGAACGCGCCCTCAAAAAGTACCTCCCCAACGGCACGGCGGCCAAGGGACAGACCTGCCCGAACTGCGGACAGGAGACGCTCGTCTATCAGGAGGGGTGTCTGATCTGCACCAACTGCGGCACCTCGAAGTGCGGCTGACGCACCGACGGCCGAGTCCACACGAATTAAACCCCTGACAAATAAACAAGATGTTATGGAACTGACAATTATCCTTCTTGCCATAGCGGTGATAGCGCTGCTTGTGGTGTTTTTCTACTACTGCCCGTTCTTCCTGTGGATATCGGCGCGGGTGAGCGGCGTGCGCATCTCGCTGATGCAGCTCGTGCTGATGCGTATCCGACAGGTTCCGGCGTCGGTGATAGTGCGCGCGCTCATCGAGGCGCACAAGGCCGGTCTTAACGACGTGACGCGCGACGACCTCGAAGCCCACTACCTCGCCGGCGGCAACGTAGAGCGCGTGGTCCACGCGCTTGTATCGGCCTCGAAAGCCAATATCGACCTCGGATTCAAGATGGCCACGGCCATCGACCTCGCGGGCCGCGACGTGTTTCAGGCAGTGCAGATGAGCGTCAACCCCAAGGTAATCGACACGCCACCGGTGACAGCCGTGGCCAAGGACGGCATCCAGCTGATAGCCAAGGCCCGCGTGACCGTTCGCGCCAATATCCGCCAGCTCGTCGGCGGTGCGGGCGAGGACACCGTGCTTGCCCGCGTGGGCGAAGGCATCGTGTCGTGCATCGGTTCGTCGGAGAGCCACAAGCTTGTGCTCGAAAACCCCGACTCGATATCGAAACTCGTCCTCAGCAAAGGACTCGACTCGGGCACGGCCTTCGAGATACTCTCGATCGACATCGCCGACATCGACATAGGCCGTAACATCGGCGCCACCCTGCAGATTGACCAAGCCCAAGCCGACAAGAACATCGCTCAGGCCAAGGCCGAAGAACGCCGCGCAATGGCTATCGCCCGCGAACAGGAGATGAAGGCCCTCGCCCAAGAAGCCCGCGCCAAGGTAATCGAGGCCGAATGCGAGCTACCGAAGGCTATGGCTCAGGCATTCCTCAACGGCAACCTCGGCATCATGGACTACTATCGGATGAAGAACATGGAAGCCGACACGACGATGCGCGAAAACATAGGCCGCCCGGCCGACACCGCCGCCCAAATCAAGAAATAAAGCGTCGGCGACGCCCGCACCCTCTCACACACAGACTGCGGCTCCACATCCGTGCCGGACACGGCCATGCGATGTAGAGCCGCAATCTTGATTTTTCAACCCCCGCCCCACCCCGCACACACGCAACGAACCATGACCGCATTTCTCATCGCGCTCGCCACGCTCATCGGCGGATATTTTGTCTACGGCCTTGTGGCCGAGAGGATTTTCGGGGTCGACCCCGCGCGCACCACGCCGGCGGTGCGGAGGGCCGACGGCGTCGACTACGTGGCGCTCGCCCCTTGGCGCGTGTTTCTGATTCAGTTTCTCAACATCGCCGGGCTCGGGCCTATTTTCGGCGCGGTGATGGGCGTGATGTACGGGCCTGCGGCCTTTATATGGATTGTGGCAGGCACGATTTTCGGGGGCGCGGTGCATGACTTTGTGTCGGCGATGATGTCGCTGCGCCACGACGGCGAGAGCCTCCCGGAACTTGTAGGGCGCGAGCTCGGGCCGGCCGTGAAGCAGATGATGCGCGTGGTGTCGGTGGTCCTGCTGGTGCTTGTGGGGGCAGTGTTCATCGTCACCCCCGCCGGACTGCTCTCGGGCATGACGCCCGATTGGGCCGACACGCTCTTCTGGACTGCGGTCATCTTTCTCTACTACGCGTTGGCCACGGTGCTACCTGTCGACAAACTTATCGGGAGGCTTTATCCGGTGTTCGGGTTTGCGCTCCTGTTTATGGCCGGAGGCCTGCTCGCGGTGCTTCTGAGCGGGTCGTCGGCTATCCCCGACGGCTTTACCGAAGGGCTTCACAGCCGCTCGGAAAGCGGTCATCCGATATTCCCGATGATGTTTGTGAGCATCGCCTGCGGGGCGATATCGGGCTTCCACGCCACACAGTCGCCGATGATGGCTCGCTGTCTGGTGAACGAGCGGCTGGCCCGCCCGATTTTCTACGGCGCGATGGTTGCCGAAGGCATCGTAGCGCTGGTGTGGGCCGCGGCGGCAATCTCTTTCACGGGCGGCTACGAGGGACTCCACGAATACATGTCGGCCCACGCCGGGGCCGGTGCGCTGGTGCATGAGCTGTCGGTGGACCGTCTCGGAGCGTTGGGCGGATTTCTCGCCCTGCTCGGGGTGATAGCGGCGCCGATAACCACGGGCGACACGGCCCTGCGCTCGGCGCGCCTCATCATCGCCGATGCGGCCAAAATCAATCAAAAAAGCATCGTCAGGCGTCTGGCCGTGTGTGTTCCGGTTTTCGGGGCCACGGCGGCGCTTATGATGATTGACTTCAACACACTCTGGCGCTACTTCGCGTGGACCAACCAGATGCTTGCGGCGTGCACGCTGTGGGCCTGCACGGTGTATCTTGCGCGTAAGGGCAAGGCCTATGCGCTGACGCTCGTTCCGGCGGCGTTCATGACGAGCGTGGTCGTGAGCTATATTCTCTACGCTCCGAGTCCCGAGGGCTTCGGGCTCCCGTGGGGGCTGTCGGCAGGGCTGGGCGCAGGGGCGAGCGCCGCGTGCACGGCGGCATTCTTGACCCGCCGCGGCAAAGAAAGAAAAACCACCGCTGAAATCACTGACTGACACATGGATATAATTGCAGAAACAGGCAATTCCCGACTATATACGTTCCACAGCCACACGCAGTTCTGCGACGGGAGGGCCCCGATGGAGGAGATGGCCCTTGCGGCCATAGCCGCAGGCTTCACGCACTACGGCTTCTCGCCGCACTCGCCCGTGCCGATTGAGTCGCCGTGCAACATGAAAGCCGCCGACGTCAAGGCCTACCTCGGCGAAGTGGCTCGCATCAAGGCGCTCTACGGCGACAAATGCCGCTTCTACGCCGGGATGGAAATCGACCGTCTCGGGCCGGACTGGGGTCCGGGGCACGAATATTTCCGCAATCTGCCGCTCGACTACCGCATAGGGTCGGTCCACTTCATCGAGTCGCAGGACGGCGTGCTGACGGATATCGACGGGCATTTCGACTCGTTCAGGCGCAAGATGGAGGAGACATTCCACGGCGATATACGCTACGTCGTCGAGACCTTCTTCGAGCAGTCGGTGGCGATGGTCGAGGCCGGCGGATTCGACATCATAGGGCATCTTGACAAAGTGGGGCTCAACGCCTCGCTGTATAGCCCGGGCATCGAGGACAAGGCATTCTACAAGGCGCATCTTGCGCGACTGACCGAAGCCGTGGCGGCGTCGGGCGTGATAGTGGAGCTTAACACCAAGGCTTACAAAGAGCATGGGCGCATGTTTCCCCGGCCCTCGACGCTGCGCGAGCTGATGCGGCGGGGCGTGGCTGTGATTGTCAACAGCGACGCGCACCGCCCGGAGTGTGTCAACGCCTCGCGGGCCGAGGGGCTTGAAATAGTAGAGCAGCTGAAAAAAGAACTCGGGCTATGAAAACGGCAGTCAAACTCGAACTTCTTGCGCCGGCGCGCAATGCCGACACGGCCATCGAAGCTATCCGCCACGGCGCCGACGCCGTGTATATAGGCGGCCCGGCCTTCGGGGCGCGGGCGGCGGCCGGCAACAGCATCGACGACATCCGCCGGGTCACGGCGTATGCCCACCGCTACCATGCGAGGGTCTACGTGACAGTCAACACGATTGTCTATGCCGACGAGCTTGCGGAGGCCAAGCGTCTCGTCGGAGAGCTATACGAGGCGGGAGTGGACGCGCTGATTGTTCAGGATATGGCTTTCGCGGAAATGCGCGGCGAGTTGCCGCCCATAGCGCTCCATGCCAGCACACAGTGCGACATCCGCACGCCGTCGAAGGCCGCCGCTCTCGCGTCGGCGGGCTTCGAGCAGCTTGTGCTCCCGCGCGAGCTGAGCGTAGACGAAATCCGCGAGATGCGCGCGGCGCTCCCGGCGGAGGTCGAACTCGAGGCCTTCGTCCACGGCGCTCTTTGCGTGAGCTACAGCGGCGACTGTCAGGCGGGGTTCGCAGCGATGGGCCGCAGCGCCAACCGCGGCGAGTGTCCGCAGATGTGCCGCCTGCCCTACTCTCTCACCGACGCCAACGGACACGAACTCGCGCCCGCGGCCCACTACCTGTCGCTCCGCGACCTGCGTCGCATCGACGCTCTCGGCGAAATGGCCGACGCAGGCATCAGTTCATTTAAAATCGAGGGGCGTCTCAAGGACGAAAACTACGTAAAGAACGTGGTGGCGGCCTATTCGGCGGCTCTTGACCGCATGGTGGCCGAAAGCGGCGGCAAATACGCACGGCGCTCGCACGGCCGGGCAAACATAGGATTCACGCCCGACCTCGACCGAACGTTCAACCGCGGATATACCTCCTATTTTCTGCACGGACGCATGCGCTCGGGCACTACGATGGCGTCGTTGAAATCGCCGAAATGGGCCGGGCGCCCGGTGGGCAAAGTCGTATCCACCCCGGACGCGCGCAAGGGCGGGAGCGTCGTTGTCGAGGCATTCGACACGCTCAATAACGGCGACGGCCTGACCTACACGCGCCCTGACGGCGCATTCGAGGGTTTCAGGCTCAACCGCGTCGAAGGGCGTCGGATTTATCCGGCGTCGGCTGTCGGCCTGCGCCCCGGCATGACGCTCTACCGCAATGTCGACAAGGCTTTTGCGGACATCATAGAGCGCGGGGCCACGCGGCGCACGATAGGCGTCGACATGGAGCTTTGTGCCGGAGACGAGCCGGATAAAATCAAGCTTGCAATCACCTCGGAAGGGGGCTTCAGGGCCGAAGCGGAGGCCCTTGCGGGCACTGATGAGGCGCGCACGCCTCAGGAAGATGCCCGGCGGCGCGTGCTCGCCAAGTTAGGCGACAGCGAGTATGTGCTCGACAGTCTTACCGACCGCCTCGGGGGGCGCTTTGTTGCCGCCTCGACGCTCAGCGACCTGCGCAGGCGGGCCGTGGCGGCGCTTCAGGACGTGTACGCCCGCGCGCTTCCACAACCTGCGCGCATGGGGACGCCGGAGGCCGGAAATGAGTTTGAGGGCTGTGTGCTTGATTACCACGACAACGTGGCGAATCCGCTTGCACGGAAATTTTACGAAAAGCGCGGCGCGCGGGTTGAAGCCGAAGCCGCGGAACTTGCCAAACCCGCGGGCGAGATGCGCGTGATGACTACGCGCTATTGTCTTCGCCGCGAGATCGGAGAATGCCTCGCAGAGAAAAGCGGCGGACGCTTGCCCAAAGGTCCGCTCTATCTGCGGAGCGTAGCGGCCACGGCGGTGAGCTATCGGCTCGACTTCGACTGCGGCCGCTGTGAGATGCACGTCACCGCACTGCGGCAGGGAAGTCGGAAATAAAGGTCTGACAGTCGCCTAGAGCCTCGACAAGGGCCTCGGCGCTTTTTTTGCAGTCAAAGAGGCCGAACACGGCCGCGCCGCTTCCACTCATTGCCGTATATACGGCGCCTGCGGCCTTAATGCGGTCTTTAAGGGCGGCTATGGCGGGGCGCAAGGGGAATATCGAGTGCTCGAAATCGTTTTTAACGCCGCAGCCGGCCCAGCGCCCGGGCGCTTCGGCAAGCAAGAGGCGGAGGTCCTCGCCGGGCGCCAAGGGTGCGGGCGCGGCTCCGGCATAAGCCTCGCGGGTGGACACGGCGTCGGTGCGCGGCTTTGCAATGACGATGGCTTCGACGCCGTCAAGGCAGATGTCGATGGGGGAGAGGTCGGTGCCGCGTCCGAGGGCAAGCATCGGACGGTTGTAGATAAAGAAGGGGCAGTCGCTGCCGATTGAGGCCGCGATGGCGGCCATCTGTTCCTGACCGAGAGCGAGACCGTAAAGCTCGTCGAGGGCGCGGACCGTGAACGCCGCATCAGCCGAGCCTCCGCCGAGGCCGGCGCCGTCGGGGATAATCTTGCGGAGGTAAATGTCGGTAGGCAATTCGCGCCCGACGTCTTCCTCGACAGCCCTGAGGGCTTTCATCACGAGGTTTTTTTCGGGAGGACAAGCGTCGGCGAGAGCATTGCCCGAAAGAGTGAGCGACGAGCGGCCGGAGGCGGCGGGAACGAGTTCGAGGACGTCGCACCAAGCGACGGGCACCATCGCCGTGGCGAGTTCGTGGAAGCCGTCGGGGCGCTTTCCGAGAATGCGAAGCCCGATATTTATTTTGGCATTGGGGAATACAATCATAGCTCGATGAGAGAGTCGGCTTTGAAATTTCTTTTTGCGGTGCGCCCTACGACGGCATCCCACATCATAGGCGATATGCCCGAGCCGGGGCGCTTTGCGGTGATGTTCTCGGGGGTGAATACTTCGCCTTCGGCAATGTCGCGCGCGGCAACGATGCTTTTGCGGGCAACCTCGATGTTGGGTCGTTCGACGTCGGCCACGGTCTTCTCGGGCGAGCCGAGAGCGGCTTCGACGTCTCTTACGGCACGGACCATAGCGGCGAGTTCGTCAGGTTCGAGAGAGGCCTTATGGTCCGGGCCGGGCAGGGTGCGGTCGAGGGTGAAATGCTTCTCGATGACGCAAGCACCGAGAGCCGCGGCGGCGATATCGGCGGTAATCCCCTGCGTATGGTCGCTGAAGCCTACGCCGGCGCATCCGAGCGTGCGCAAGGCCTCCATAGCGCGCAGATTCACGGCCTCCATCGGCGTGGGATACTGCGTGGTGCAGTGCAGAAGGATGATGTCATTGCGGCTTATACCGCCCTCCTCAAGAACCCTTACGGCCGCCTCCACCTCGTCGAGGACCGCCATGCCCGTCGATAGGATGACGCGTCCGCCTTTGGCCGCAATCTTGCGCAGATACGGGAGGTTCGTAATTTCGCCGGAGGGAATTTTCCACCAATCCATCCCGAGCGGAGCGAGGCAGTCGATGCTCACGAGGTCGAAGGGAGTGCTCATAAAGCCTATGCCTTCTTGGTCGCAAAGTTCTTTGAGGCCCGCGTAATCGGAGAGGGGAAGATGGATTGCGCGGCACATTTCAAGCTGGCTTTCGGCCTCGCCTGTTGTTTCCTTCTGATATTCGGCTTTCGGAGCTATAGTCGATATGACGAGTTCGGGGACGGCGGTCTGGAACTTCACATAGTCCGCACCGGCGCGCTTGGCCTCCCTGACCATGCGGCGGGCGAGGTCCAAGGACCCGTTGTGGTTCACGCCGGCCTCGGCAATGATTATAACGGATTTGCTCATGGTTTGAAAATCACTTCTTGAAAATAGCGGCACATTTCCGTGCCGGGGACAGCGGCCGAGGGGCTTGGCGTCAGGCCGAGGGCCTCGTCGGCAATCATTCCGGGAATATCGGCACCGGCACCTATGGAGCACACGACTCCTCCGCCGAGGCGGGGGTTGATTTCCATTATCATCAGCTCGTCGGCGGCGCGGTCGCAAATCAACTGGACGGTGACGGCCCCGCGCAGGCCTGTAGCCTCAAGGGTGCGGCGAACGAGCGCTTCGGCCCGGGGCGAATCGACAGTGATGCTGCGCACGGCTTCGCCTCCGAGGGTCTCGATACGCCGCCTCGGACTCACGGCCAGCACTTCGCCGGAACGGACGCCGACGTAGCAGTCGACGGAAATTTCCTCGCGGTCGGCGATATAGCGCTGGACGATATAGTCGTCCATGCGGCCTTCGAGCGCTCCAAGCGCCTCCGGGCCGTCAATGACCGATATGCCTTTCGAAGCCGAGCCTCTCCGGGGTTTTGCGATAAGCGGGAAACAAGCGGGCTCGCCGGGGCGCCACGTCGGCGGCACGGGAAGGCCCAGCTCCTCGAACACGCGCGCGGCCTCGACCTTGTCGAACATCGTGCGTGCGCGGGCGGCATCCGCCCCGGGAAGAAATACTCCGGCGGCGGGATTCCGCTCTACGAAAGTTGCGGCCACGTCGACGGCGCCGTCGACGAAAGGCACAATCATGCGTATTCCGAATTCGTCAACAACGCGCGCGAGGTCGTCGTATATCGCGGGGTCGGACCATCGCAGCCCCTGAACCACACGGGCCATGCAAGCCACCGGCACGCGAGGGTCGATTTCGTAGCTGAAAAACCGGGCTTCATACCCTCGGTCGGCAAAGGCCTTCTCCAGCATGCGCCCTACCGACACGCGCTTGGCTCCTCCGAGGAAGAGTATGGGGAATTTGTTTGCTCCGGCGCTCATCGGTTGTAAATTCCGGGTTTGTATCCGGCGAGATTCTTCGGGTCGAGAAACCATTCAATCGTCTTGCTCAGGCCTTCGTCAAGCGAATAGCGCGGACGCCACCCTGTGAGCGAGCGAATGAGCGAGGCGTCTCCGCAAAGGCGGTTTACCTCGCTTTTGGCCGGGCGCAGACGCTCGGGGTCGACGACATAGCGCGTGTCGGGCTTGCCCATCAGGCGGGCTATCGCCCGGAGGGTTTCTTCCATCGACACCTCCGTGCCGGTTGCAATGTTGATTTCGCGGCCTTCGATTCCTTCGGCTTCGGCGAGGGCAATGAAGCCTTCGGCCGTGTCGAGGACAAAGTTGAAGTCGCGCGTAGGGCTCAAATCGCCCACCTTTATCTCCTCCGCCCCGGCGGCTATCTGGCTGATGATTGTGGGGATGATGGCGCGGGCGCTTTGCCTCGGGCCATAGGTGTTGAACGGGCGGGCGATGACCACCGGGAGGCCGAAGGCGTTGTAGAAGCTCATGGCGAGGGCGTCCGCACCTATTTTTGTGGCCGAATAAGGCGACTGCGGCTGTCGGGGATGCTTTTCGTCGATGGGCACATACATGGCCGTGCCGTAGACCTCGCTTGTCGATGTGACGATGATGCGCTCGACGCCTTCATCGCGGGCGGCCTGAAGCATATTGAGCGTGCCCTTTATGTTTGTGTCGACGTAGCTGTCGGGGGCAACATAGCTGTAAGGGATGGCAATGAGCGCGGCAAGATGAAACACCGTGCCTGCGCCACGCGATATTTCGCGGCAAAAATTGGGGTCGCGGACATCGCCGCAGACAATTTCGAGCGCCGGATGCGATATGCCTTCGAGCCAGCCCCAGTTGTTGAACGAATTATATTGGGCGAGCGCTCTCACGCGGCAGCCGCGCGCAAGGAGGGCTTCCGTGAGATGCGAGCCGATGAAGCCGTCGGCGCCGGTGACGACGACGGGCTTTTCGATATTTATCATTACCAAGTCTTTTTTAGAGTGTACACATATACTTTGCCGTCGTCGTCGGTCCATGTGAGAATCATCTCGCGCGACGAATCCTTGACAAACTCAAGCGGCACGACCCTGTTTTCGGGGAATCCGAGCCACTCGGGAGCCTTGTACGGACCGGAGCCGGGGGCAATGCCGTCCTCGCCGTGGGTGAAATCGAGTTCGAGGTAATTCTTTCCATCGCGCGAGGTGCGGCTCCATGTGCCGGTGCGGTCGGTCCACGCATGATGCGGCCCGTCGAGGACTATACGGACGATGTTGTTCTGGAAGCTCCACGTCGTCAGCTCGGGGTCGACGTCTTCGGCGGGTGCGCCGTTGACGGTCATCGACGCGAGGCCCCACGTGCCGAAGAGCGAACCGATCCGGCCGTCGTTCTGACACGCGGCGAGGGACAGGATGATTGAGATTATGAGCAGAATTTTCTTCATCGTTGCTGTCATTTGATTTTAAGAGAGCCGGAATATCTCACAGTGAGCATGGCTCCGAAATTATTGCCTCTCAGATTTCCGGCATCGAAAGCGAGCTTGAGGTCGGCGCTCCACGGCTTCGCTTCGCCCTGTGCCCAACGGGCTTCAAGCATGGCCGAGGTGTCGTGCAGCCCCGTGGCCTGCGGGCGGCGTCCGTCGCCCCACGCTTTCTGATAGCTGAGCATAGCCTTGTAGCGCCACTGCGGCGCTATGCGCCCCTCGATTGCGGCGTGAAAGCCTCGGGCGCGGTTGTGGGCAAACTGCCAGTGGCCGTCGGCGTTGTAGAGCGGCGCGACGACAAATGGAGTTCCGAGGCTCATGCCGTAGTTGCTCCACGGGCCGTAGACGTCGTTGTTCCAGTAGTTGTCGCCGCCGGTTGCCGAGCCTGTGATTGTGGTGTTGTTGTGGTCGCCGGGCGCCCAATGGAGCGGCCCGGACATGTTTGTGAAGTCGAGATACTCGACGATAGCTGCATCTACCCACGTCTCGCGGGGCGCACGGTATTCGAGCCCCCACAGTCCGTCCCAGCCGTTGCGGCGGCCTATCCCCGAGCCGTCCTCCCACGGCCATTCGAAGTAGGCCGCGAGGCGGTGGCCGTTGCGGAGTCTGAGATCGGCGCGGAAGTCCCAGCTTCCGAGAGAACTGCCTTTATAGAATCCCTCGCCGCTGCCTTCCATCGGGAAGAACATCTGCCAAAGGTCCTTGATGTGGAATCCGCGGTCGATGCGTTCGGCAAGCTCGCCGTTGGAATAGTAGCGGGTGTTTCCACCAAAGAGGCCTGCGGCCTGCATGCCTACGGTGACGAAAAGGGGCTGTGTGGGCATGGTGCGGAAATAACAGCGCTTGTAGGTGTACATGAGGTCGGACGCTATCAGGTCGTTGAAAAAGTTGTAGCGGTTCTCCTTGAAGCGCGAATCGGTCATGCGGCCATAGCTCAGAAGGCCTTCGATCTGCACCCATCCGCGGGTGAACGGTATATTTTGGAAATCGACGAAGCCCACCGTCACGCCCGGAACGGGACGGGCGTTGTCGCTGAGGGTGATATCGCCGGAGGATAGCCCTTGCGCCACTATCAGCGAGCGGTGCGACCTCATTCCGGCCATAGCGAACACGCCTCTGAACTTCACTTCGCCCCAAAGCTGAAGCAATCTTGTCGGAGCCTGCCCTTCACGATGCTCGACGAAAGCCGATTCGGCCGGATTCCAACGCTCGTAGGGCGCTTTCGTCCCGGCGCCGAACAAGGCTTCGACTCCCGCGCTCCATGAGAAGCGCGACGAAAGGTCGAGCTTCTTGTAAGCGGCGAGGTCGAGCCACGCGCCTGAAGCCGAGGTGACGCGTCCGTCGTTCCACGAGCCTATCATATATGGCGCCCATTCGCCTGAGGCGGCATTCGCAATGACGGATGCTTCGTAGTCAATCTCTCGCGGACGCTCGGCCTGCGCCACGAGGGCAGGTAAAAGCAGTATAAGCGCCGAGAGGCAGTGTCTTGAATTCATGTATATAAGGATATGTCTGATTATCCCGCAAAAATACACAAAATAATTCAAAGACCACCCTCAGGGCTGATAAAAATCTCCGGGGGCGGCCGGAGACAGGTTTGCGGCGACAAAAAAGGCGTGGCCGCGCCCTTTCAGGCGCGGCCACGGAATCGGGGTGATGCCCGGGGGTGCGGTCAGCGCACGAGCATCTTTAGAGTCTTCGAGCAAACGGTGCCTGCGGCATCGCGGCCGTCGAGGCGGGCGATGTATGCTCCGGCGGCAAGATCCACGTCGAGCCGTGCTACGTAGCCGTCGGCGCTGAGGCCCGTGTATTCGGCCACGAGGCTGCCCGTGGTGTTGAAAACCCGGAGCGAGAGGTCGCTTGTCGAGGCCGGAGCGGAGTATGCAATCGAGCCTCCGCCGTATGAGAGCGTCATGGCTTCGACTGCGGCGGCGGCATCATTGCCTACGGTGACGCCGTTGCCGTCGAGGCTCAGCGTGTACCAGTAGCGGGGGCGGAGGTTGGGCATTCTCACGTAGAGCGTATTTCCGTCGACGGCATAGCTGTTGGAGGTGTTTTCCTGCGCCACGGCATCGGCGGAGTCGAGTTGCTTGAAATTCGCCACCGGTGCGGCCTTCATCGGCCCTGCGGCTGCGGCCGACACTCCGGCCATGCCGATGTTGCCGATGAAGTCAAGGCCGTGGATGGCAAACATCATGTCCTGCATCTTGCCGTCGTAGATGCCGTCCCAACCGTCGCCGTCGCGCGTGATGTTGATTACGATGCCTCCGTTGGCGCTCTTCTCGCCGGTGAAATGAGTGAGGACAAAGCGGCGGTTTTCAATGGGGGATACGCTTGTGTGGTCGTCGTCGTAAAAGATACCGCTGTCGTGGATGTCGCCTTTGGAGGGGAAGTAGTGGACGGTGATGCGGTCAGTCTCGATTTCAGCCGTGTTGGTGAACGAGTCCTGACGATAGCGCGTGACGAACGAGCCGCGGCGCATGAAGTGCGGGATTGTGCTCTTCGACGCGTAGTACGACGTCGTGGTGTGTCCGGCATATACGCTCTTGAAGTCATTCATGTCGAGCCAGTCGCCCTCGGGGAATGTAATGGAGCGCGTGTCGTTTTCGGTCAGCACCGGGGCCACGTACACATCAGGCCCCCAGAGATAGGCGTCGATGCAATTGGAAAGGACCGTCTTGTCGGCATCGGCAAAGTTTGCCGGGCGGGCGATGGGTGTGCCGTAACGGGTATAGGCGTACGACTGCGTGTAAGTGTAGGGGAGATATGCGTAGCGCATGTTGATAGCCTTGCGGACGTCGTCGCGGACTGACAAGTATTCGTCGCGCCACACTTCGGGTTTGTCTTGCGAGTGGGTGCGCATCGAGGGGTAGAATACGCCCAGCTGCACCCAGCGGCGGTAGAGATCGGCTTTGGTGCCATACCAGCTCGAAAAGCCGCCGATATCGCTTCCGAGATAGCTGACGCCCGACATTGCTCCGCTAACAAGGGCGGGCACCTGAGCCTGCAGGCCGCCCCAATCGCGGAGGATATCACCGGTCCACGGGAATGTGTTGAAGCGCTGCATGCCGGATGTGCCTGCGCGGGGCATAAGGATGTGGCGGGCGTCGGGCTTGCATTCGCGGAGAGCCTCGATGACGAACTCGCACCAGCGGTTGCCGTACTCGTTATGCACCTGCTTTATGTCGCCGAGGACGTATGTGCTTTCGTCGTCGTGCTTCTCGGGTTCGCCGAGGTCGAGCCACCATCCGTCGATGCCTTCGAGTGTGCGCTTCTTGTAAAGCTCCTTGAACCAGTCTATGGCTTCTTTCTTCGTGACGTCGATGAGACCTACGTGCTCCGACTGTAGCCAGTCCATGTTCTCGACGTGGTCGTCGGAGAAAAAGCCGTTTTCCTTCATGTAGTTATAATTGCCGGAGTTGCTCGTGAAGAAAGGCTCGGTGATGGCAATCGTGTGGACGTTTTCGTTTCGGAAGTTCTGCATCATTTCCTGCGGCGAGGGGTAGCGGCTTGTGTCCCAGTCGATGCGTCCCATGCCCTGCACGCCGCCCTGCCAGTGGATGTCGAACACGATGGCGTCGATGGGAATGTTGATGTTCTTGGTTTTGCGGATTGCAGCCTCGGCCTCGGCGCGCGTCTCGAAGCTGAACTTCGAGGTTATATATCCGAGCGACCAGTAGGGAGGAAGTTCCTGAAGGCCTGTGAGGCGCGTGTAGTTTTCGACGGCGGTCTGCATGGAGCCTTGTCCGTCGACGATGTCGCCGCCTCCGATAAAGTAATATGCTATGGGGTTGCGGCTCGCGCTGTTGTAGGTCGAGCCGGTGGCTGTGGGAGTAATGGTGGCGCCGCGGTAGTGATCGTCGAAGTAGACGCCATAGCCCTTGGTGGAGACGTAGAAGGGGACGCAGATGTTGTGGGGGTGCGATGTACCCTGCGCCCATCCGCCGGTCTGCGTGTTGTTCATCACCATTGTGTTTCCTTCCCAGTTGATGCGGTTGCCGTTGTAGCCGCCGCCATAGAAGCCTTCGTCGCCCATTGCGTCAAAAGACACGCTGATTCTGCCGGGAGTGTTGGTGAGACCTGCGAGCTCGCGGAGGTATTCGTTGCCGTCGGAGTCGCAGAATGTGACTGTGCTCGCGGCTTTGTCGACACGGACTGTCACGCCGCCGTCGACGGCGATGACAATCTCCGTCTCGGATTCCGACACGCTGTAAGAGGGGCGTCCGCCGAGGTCGACAACGGAAATCGAGGGGCGTTCGTCGGTGACGGAGGCTCCGTCGGGGAGAGTGAACACCTTGACAATCTGCTCCGAGAAGGGCGTGAGCATCAGACGGCCCTTTTCGGAGGTAACGGTGACGGTGCGACCGTCGCTGTCGAATGACACTACCGCGCCGAGTCCGGCCGAAGCGTCGGCTATTTGCCGGAGGGTGATAAACTGGTCTTCCTCGCCATGCTGCTTGTTGCCCGCCTTGTCGCGGAAAATCAATGCTATCTTTGAGTAGACTCCCGAGCCTTCGACCCCGAACCATTTCTCAATCGAAGGGCTGAATTTGAGCGTAAAGATGTCGGAGAAATCAGGGTCGGGCTGCATCTTGTATTTCTCGGGGAGATTGTCCCATGTCGGCGGCGCGCCGCTCCATTCTTTGTCGCTCGCCCCCGTGGCTATAAGTCCGGGATAGACGTATATCTCATCCTGCTTTTCGAGGACGCCGCCCGGATAATATGCACGGTTGAAATAGAGGGTCGCTTCCTGAAGCTGCGAGGGATTCGAGGGCTCGATCCAAAATTCTGCCTCCGGGAGCGCCGTCGCAGGGTCGTAGGTCGAGTAGTCGCCCTTGTCGCCGCTCTGAGTGTAGACGTGGCCGTTGACGAGGGGCCATTGCGCCGTGGTGTTTATCTCCTGACCGCCGGACAGGGAGTAGAAGCTGCATTGCATCTCCGCGTCGGCCGGAGCGCGGAACGTGATGTCGTGGATAGAGCTGTTGAGGAAGGATTCCATCTTTCCGCCCTTTACGGCGCTGTAGCCGGAAATGCGGATGTAGACGTTGCTCCAAGCATTTACATTGTGGAAGCGGACGACGTACTCAATGGTTTCGACGTCTTCGCCGCCACCGCCTTGTGTATAGCTCGAGAGGGGGCCGTAGTATGCTTCACTGACGTCGGCTCCCGAGTCTTTTCCAACGAATCCGAATACGCAGTCGGCAAACGCGGCGGCGGTCCCTTTATAATCTTTTGTCTGGACCATATTATCCTTCAGGCCGTTATTGAAGATAATGCCCGTGTCGGAAGCGGGAACATCATAAACCCAAATATTTGAAAGCGCCGGATTATCAGTGTAAGGAGTCATCGGCACTCCGGGCCAATCGGGCGCCGGATTCCAATAATAGACGTAAGGGTGGCCCCACCCTGTGGCGGTGTTGTCGTAATAGACTTTGTAGGCCTGCGCAGGAATGGCAGCTACAAACAAAAGAGTCATGACTGCGACACTTCGCAGTAGATTTTTTAAGGCTGACATAAATTTTTATTGACAAAAAAAACACTCTTGGACGCGCGCCTTCTTTTGACAAAGAAAGGCAGCGTTCACTCAATTTGTGCAAAGATACAAAAAAATACGCAAACGCCCCAATCACGTCATCAGCATCCGTCGAGCCAAACCGGAATAACTAAAAATCAAAGGGATAAAAAAAAATTACTCGTCGTCACGACGAATAATCTTCTTACCTTAAATCTAATACCATGAAAAACTGATGCAAAATTACAAAGAAAATATGTTTTACAACATGTTTTCGCGGTAAATTTTCTCAGCTTTAACCTTATTTCACTAAATAACGTGAGTTCGATATAAGAATTCAGTTATTCAATAATAAAACAATCAGCCATTTAGCATAAAACTAATTGGCTGATTTTCTTGGTATTCTCGCGAAAAATCAGTAAATTTACAGTG
>CAJUCQ010000024.1 GCA_910584905.1 uncultured Muribaculaceae bacterium | reverse complement strand
TTGCGGTCGTCCACATTGGCGCGTGTCAGTACAAAGTTGATCAGCTCTCCTTTTTCGTTACATAGCAGATGCAGTTTGAAGCCTACATACCATCCCATCGTACTCTTCCCTTTGGCCGCAATATCCCTGAATACCTTCATGTTGAACTGGCGCTTGTTGTGAATGACCGGAATGCAGGTGCTGTCCACAAAACTTATCCCCGTGCACTCTCCGAAACACGCGAGCCGCAGGAACATGGTCATAGCCACAAAACATCGGGGCATGACTTCCACGAAGCGGTTGTAGGAGAATGTCTGCGGAAACAGATGCTTCCAGTGAATGCGCACACATCCTAGATAATAGTGCTTGAAGTTTCGGTACGAATTGAAGTGGAAACAGATCAGAATCGTGATGACCTCGGCATCCGACATCATGCGCTTTCTTTTCCGTTTTGGAGTGTCAGCTGTGGACGGAAGTGCATTTTTTGCCATCTCACCATCAAATTCCTTGCAGAAATCATCTGCAATACAAAAAATTTCAGTAACTTTACTTTCGGTAATCATGATACAGTATTTATTGTTTGTTACCTCTAAATTACTAAATGTCAGTGATATTACCAAAAGAATCGGCAGCTTTTTCAAGCTGCCGATTCAACTTTTTTATGGTGTTCCTTATCCCGAACTCGCGTTCCGAGGAAGTTTGCACGATTTTCGCCGAATCCCGCGAGGCCGGAGGCTTCGACGAAGCCGCGGTATGTCATCGAGCCGGAAAGCGCGGGCTGAATGAGCGAGGGCAACTGAGATGCAATCTGAAAGTATTGGGCGCGGGCGGCGGGAGCCGACGCGGCAAGGGCAACTGCGGCGACGAGGGCGAGGAGGCCACGGCGTGAAAAAAGCGGTGTTTTCATAATTTATGTTGTTGACATAAATTGAAAACACCGCAAAGAGGTGAATGGTTTATGCGAGTCGTCGCCGCGGACGGGGACGTCAGCGGAGGAAGAGGCAGGCGTCGCCGTAGCTGAGGAAGCGGTAGCCGCCGTCGAGGGCGTGGTCGTAGACGCTTCTCCATTCCGGGCCGATGAATGCGCTGACGAGGAGGAGGAGCGTCGAGCGCGGCTGGTGGAAGTTGGTGATGATGCCTCGGACGATACGATATTCGTAGCCCGGGGCAATGATGATGCGGGTATAGGCGTTGAGAGTGTCGTCGCCGGCGGCGTCGAGGCGGGCGATGACGGCGTCAAGGGCTTCGACTACTCCGAGGACCGGCGTGGCAGGGCTGTATGCGGCCCATTGAGGGAGCTCGCCCTGCCACGTGCCTGCGGCGACGGCGCATCCGATATGATAGAGGCTTTCGATGGTACGCACGCTCGTGGTGCCGACGGCAACGACGGGGCGGCCGTCGCGGACGAAGTCGCGGAGGGTGGCTATGAAGTCGCGGCGGACGGTGATGAATTCGCTGTGCATCTCGTGGTCACCGATGCTGTCGGCTTTGACGGGGCGGAATGTTCCGGCGCCGACGTGGAGAGTCACTTCTCCACGGGTGATGCCGCGGGCGTCGATTGCGGCGAGGACTTCGTCGGTGAAGTGCAGACCGGCTGTCGGCGCGGCCACCGAGCCTTCGATATGGGAGTAGACTGTCTGGTAGTCGGTGGCGTCGGAGCCTTCGGATGCGCGGTTGAGATAGGGGGGAATGGGGATTTCGCCTGCGGCGGCGATAATTTCGCTGAAAGAGACTCCGCCGGTCCAGCTGAATGCCACTTCGGGAGAGCCGTCGGCGCCGGTGCGTCCGGTGCGGGCGGCCTTCAGGGTTGCTTCGGCTCCGTCGGGGAGGGTCACACTCATCGTGAGCGGGCCTTCCTTCCAACGCTTGGAATTGCCGATGAGGCAACTCCACGAGCACGCGCTGTCGGCGGCGAAGGAGCGTTCGTAGTCGGCGGGGAGAGTGGGTTCGAGGCAGAATATCTCGATAAGGGCGCCGGAGGGTTTGCGGAAGCGTATTCGCGCGTTGATGACGCGGGTATTGTTATAGACGAGGAGGGCGTCGGAGGGGAGAAGCGCGGGCAGGGAAGTGAAAATTTCGTCGGTAATCGAGCTGTCGGGGCGACGGACGAGGAGCTTGCAGGCGTCGCGCTGCGCGAGGGGATGGAGGGCTATGCGCTCGGCAGGGAGGGGGTAGTCATAGTCGGCGATTGATATGAGGCGCGGGTCGGCGCCATTGCTTGTTTCCGGCATGTGAGGTGGGGTATTAAAGCGATAAAGGGCGGGACGGCAAAGTGCCGCCCCGCCCTGCGTTGGTGTGTGTTGTTATTTCTTTGAGCTGTCGGCGTGGGAGCTGTGGTGGCGGTGTTTGTCCGAATCTTCGCGCGTGTTGTAGCCGTAGCCGTATGCGCGGCCCTGAGCGCCGTAGTTGCCGTACTGTCCGTAGCGGCGGTAGAGGTATGAGCCTGCGCCCATGTCGACGCCGTTGAGGACGATGTAGACTTTCGAGAACTTGCCTTGGGCGACGCTCTGGTGCAGAACGCGGAGGCCGCGGCGGGATGAGTAGTTGGCTCGGGTGACGAAAATCTGAAGGTCGCTGTAGCGCATAATCAGGAATGTGTCGGACACGATGCCTATCGGGGCCGAGTCGATGATGATGTAGTCGTATTCCTTGCGGAGCTCTTCCATCATTTCACCCATCGTGTGGGCCATGAGAAGCTCGTTGGGGTTGGGAGCGACGGGGCCTGCGGGGAGGATGAAGAGGTTGGGGTTGAGCTGGGAGGGATGGATGAGGGCGTGGACGTCCTTTTCCTGCCCGGAGAGGTAGGTGGTGACGCCTCGCTGGTTGTTGAGATTGAATCTGTGTGCAAGAGCGGGACGGCGGATGTCGAGACCGATTACGAGTGTCTTTTTGCCTGTGAGCGCGTAGGTCATGGCGAGGTTTACGGCCACGAAGGTCTTGCCTTCACCGGAGACGGATGATGTGATGAGGACGACTTTGTTTTCGTCGCCCTGACGGGTGAAACCGATGTTGTTGCGCAGAAGGCGGAATAGCTCGGCCACGGGCGTGGAGACGTTTTCGCCGATGACGACTTCGTTTCCGGGCTTTGAGTTTACGCGGCAGATTTCGCCGAGGATGGGCACACGGGTGATTCGTTCGAGTTCTTCCTGATCTTTGAAGATGGGGAAGAGGAGTCGGCGGAGAAGGATGACGGTTGCGGGGATGACGAGACCGATTACGAGGCCGATGAGGAGAATCTGGTTGCGGTTGGGGGCAACGGGGCCGCTGCCAGTGGGGTTGTCGATGAGGCGAGCGGTGTTGGTTGCAAGCGTTTTCTGGAGTGCGATTTCTTCGCGGCGCTGGAGGAGGAAGGTGTAGATGTTGACCTTAACCTGCTGTTCGCGGAAGATTTCCTGAAGCCCTTTGTCGA
Source organism: uncultured Muribaculaceae bacterium (assembly GCA_910584905.1). Classification (GTDB taxonomy): domain Bacteria; phylum Bacteroidota; class Bacteroidia; order Bacteroidales; family Muribaculaceae; genus CAG-873. The sequence continues at coordinate 81,428 of CAJUCQ010000024.1, read as the reverse complement.
TGGGAGGAAGGGATGAGAGCTGACTGAGGCTGCGGTTTTCGAGCGAAGCGATTGTGCCTCGGCGGCTTGCCATGGTCTTTCGGGTGGCGGCTATGTTCTGAAGGAGGCGCTGTTTGTCGTGCGAGAGGTCCTCCTGCATTTTGGTGACGAGGGGGTTGTCGGGGGTCGACGACTGGAGGGTGCGGTTGAGCTGGAGGACTTTTCGGTTGTAAGCTTCAATCATGGCGCCGACTGTTGCGTCCGAGACGGCCGAGGGGAGCGTTTCGTAAATGCCTGCGGCGGAAACCATGCGCTCGACGTCGTCGAGGAGACGGAGGTCGGCGTCGATAGAGGTGAGCTCCTGTTCGAAGCCGGTCTTTTGACCGAGGCTCATCGTTGCCTGCGCGTCAAGGTTTACAATCTGGTGCTTCTGACGGTATTCCTGAAGGCGGTTTTCGACGTCCTTGAGTTCGCCGGAAATCATGACGAGACGGTCGAGGATGAAGGCTTCGGTCTGTATTGCGGAGCGGTTTTTATCCTCGATAATCTGACGGTTGTAGAAGTCGATTATTGCGTTTACGATGTCGATGCCTTCCTCGATTACGGATGTGTGGCATACTATTCGCACGATGCTGGACGAGTTGTAGTTGAATCCCATCTGGAGGGAATCCGAGATTCGACCGGCAACGGTGTTGCGGTTGTTTACGGTAGCGTAGAGTGTGCCGGAGAGGGGTGCTGCGCCGGGAGTGCGAGAGATGCGGAGGGTGCCCTGCGAGAGTTCGATGTCGAGCGGGAGGGATACGTCAGAGAATTCCTTTACTTCTTTTTCGCCGGCATAGAATGTATGCACTTCGATGTCGTATTTGTCATCGTCGAGGCTTTTGATTTCGGCCTTGATGGGGGCTCCGAGGTTCATTAATGCGACTGAGTCGAGGCGAACCTGAACGGGGTTTGTTCCGTAAACGGGAATGTCGCGGAAGCGGCCTTTGTATGCGTAGCTGTAAGCGAGATTGAGCGAGTCGACAATCTTGACTACGGTGTTTCGGCTTTTGAGCATTTCAAGCTCGGTCTGGTCGATGAACTGCTTGGTGTCTACGAGAGCTCCGTTCATCGCAAGGGCGTTTGATGCGGGGTTTTTGTCGTCGCTGAGATAAATCGAGGCGGCTACTTCGTAGGTCGGCACGATTGTAGAGTAGTGGTAGTATGCGCATCCGAGAGCGAGGATGGCGCAGACGACGAACCATTTCCAGTGTGAGAGGTAATCAAGCATCAGGCCCATCATGTCGAAGCCTTCTTCGGGGACTTCGGTCACGGCGGACTTGTTTTCGGAATTGTATTCTTCAGCCATAATAGGATGTGAGGTTTATGCTTTTCGTGCTAAAAGGTCGAAAGTTAAAGTCTTGTAAGGTTCACGATACCTACCACGAGGCCGGCGACGGAAGATATGCCGCCCACAACGGTGAGGACAGCGCCGACGGCGGGGTTGAGGGCCCACGAATTGTTCTTGCGCGAGCTGTTGGGTTCGACGTAGATTATATCGTTCTGCTGGAGGTTGTAGTACGGCGAGAGGAGCAGGTTCTTGTCGGTGAGGTCGATGCGGTGAAGCTCGCGGGTTCCGTCGGCATTGAGACGATAGAGGATTATGTTGTCGCGCTGTGCCTGAATGTCGAGGTCACCGGCCATAGCGATGGCTTCAAGGATGTTCATTCGCTCGTTCTTTGACTGGAAAACGCCGTTTGATTTCACGGCGCCGAGCATTGTGACGCGGAAGTTCATCAGACGGACGTCGACGCTGGGACGGTCCTTGACGTAGCGGGGATATACGCCGTTGAGGATTTCCTGCTCGAGCTGGCGCTTGGTGAGTCCTGCAACATGTATTTTGCCGAGCATGGGAAAGTCGATATCGCCTTCGGAGTTTACGAGGTAATATTCGGTGTTGCTTTCGATTGAGCTTCCAGATGAGGAGCTCACGCGATGGGACATCTGGACGACATTTCCTTCGGCGTCGACATACATTCCTCGATTGAAAGGCGCGAGGGCCACGGGGTCGGCCCCCGAAAGGTCGATATTGAGGAGGTCACCGGCCATGAGAGTGGGGTCGGTCGGCGCGGGAATCTGCGCGATCACTTCCGCGGGGATGGCGTCGACTTTTTGGATATAAGCCACTTTCTTTGGCGCAGAACAACCTGCGACGGCCATTGCGGCAGCGACTGCTAAAATAATGCCAAGCTTTTTCATTGCAAGAACTTATATAATCTATATATTAGAGAAAAGAAGTATTCGTTGAAAGGAGCAATCTATTTGCACGGCAAAGTTAGCTAAAAATGTTTAAATATGCAAGAAAAGAGCACGATAGAATTCGGCTTTCTTTTCGACGGACATCGGGAAAGCTCTGCTTGTGGAGGGCATACGCCATATACGGAGTCCGTCGGGCCCGGGGACGCAAGCGCCCATTGCGGGGACGGGCGTTGCGGTGATTTGCGCCACGACAGCAGCGGCTTTCTCGCCTGTGGTGGCTACGTCGCGGCACTCGGGCATGCGCTCAAGGAGGGCGTGGAGGTCGACGGGTTCTACGATTTCGAGATATTTGTCGGATGCGTTGCCTTTGAGGCGTTTGATGCGGCGACCGGTGTCGTTGAGGGCTATACCCTTGTCGGTGAGCATGATTTTTATTTCCGGGAGATTATAGCTCCGGCCGTCGGAGTTGAGAAGGGCGTCTTTGGAGCCGTAGAAAATCAGGCCGCAGACTTTCCAGAAATCGTTAGTGCGGTTGGGATAGTAAAAGTCCATGCTCCAGCGATGTTTTCCGGGCGGGAATGTGCCCATAATCAGCACTTTTGCATGAGGCGGGATAAACGGAGGCCACGGGTGCGTCTCTATCTCGCAAGCTTCGTCGTGGAATTTATTGTCAGTCATTCAGTCCAAAATCCGTTTTTAATTGTTATATTTGTATTAACATTCAATGCTTGCCCCATGTCACATTTTTCCGACAGATTATTCAAGATTTTTACGCGAGAGATGCCCCGCCCCGGTTCGCTTCTGATAGCGCGTCCGTTTTTGGAGGATAGCAATTTCACGCGCAGTGTGGTGCTCATGGTCGATTGCGACGCCGAGGGCGGCGAAGCTCTCGGGGTTATTCTGAACCGTCTCCTCGATCTCGGCATCAATGATGCGCTGAAAGAGGTCGACCTTCCGGGGAATCCGCCTCTCAATCTCGGCGGCCCCGTCGGCCACGACCGCCTTGTGCTTGTGCATACGCTGGGGGATGATATCATTCCCGACAGCATCGCCGTGGGCGAGGGGCTGTGGGTAGGCGGCGACTTCGAAGCTGTCAAGGATTATATCCGCGGCGGAGGGGAGACGGAGGGATGCATCAAATTCACGGTCGGTTACGCGGGCTGGAGCGAGGGTCAGCTTCGCAAAGAGCTTGACGAGGGCACATGGGCTGTGGGGCATCTCCCGGTCGAGGATCTTATGCTCGCCGACGGTCCGGAGATGTGGAAAAAGGCCGTTGGCGCTCTTGATGCGCGCTATGAGCTTTGGAAGCGTCTTCCGCTCAAAGCGGGGCTCAATTGAAGAATAAGCGCTGGCATATGATGACGTCGGAGTAGCGGCGCCCGGTCCTCAGCCACGAGCGCAGGCGTCCGCAGGTTTTGAATCCGGCTTTGGCGAAGAGGCCTCGCGAGGGGGCGTTGCCGACGGCGATTTCGGCAGCAAGCTGGTGGAGGCCAAGCGTCTCCGAGGCGTAGGTGCAGAGGAGTCCGAGAGCCGCAAGGCCGTAGCCGCGGCGGCGGGCGCTTTCTTCGATATATATAGCGACGTAAGCCCTGCGGTCGCGGGAGTTGTGGTCGTAGAGGTCGACGGAGCCGACGGTCCGCCCGGAGTCGGCGGCTACAACCATAAGGCGCAAGGAGCCTGTGTCGGCGATGTCGGCGGAGTAGTTTTCGACGTATCGTTCAAGCATGCGCCTCGACACGGGCGCACACGTCAGCGTTGCGTCGGGAGACTCCGGGGCGTTTTCGTGGCGGAAAAGGGCATCGACGTCGCCGGGTTCGGGGGCGCGCAGAGCCACAAGGTCGTTGTTGATTTTCATCAGAAAGAATCTTCGAATACCGTACGGTTGAGGATTGAGCGCCCGAGGGTGACTTCGTCGGTGTATTCGAGTTCGTTGCCGACTGAGACACCTCGTGCGAGCTGTGTGATTTTCGGAGGCGAGGGCACGGCTCCGGGAGCGGTGAGCCGACGGTAGATATAGTAGTTTGTTGTGTCGCCTTCCATCGTAGCGCTTAAGGCGAGGATAACTTCGTCGACTTCACCCGAGGCCACGCGGTCGACGAGGGAGTCGATTTCGAGCAGGTCCGGGCCGATGCCGTCGACGGGCGACACGAGTCCGCCGAGGACGTGGTAGAGTCCGTCGAACTGCCCCGTTGCCTCGATGCTCATGACGTCGCGGACGTTTTCGACGACGCATACCGTCGAACGCCGTCGCGCGGGCGAAGCGCAGAGAGGGCAAATGTCGGTTTCGCTGATATTGTGGCAGACACGGCAGTAGCGTATATTTTTGCGCAAGTCGATTATTGCTTGTCCGATTTCGCATGCTTCGTCCTCGGGCCTCCGGAGGAGATGGAGGGCGAGCCTCAGGGCAGTCTTGCGCCCTACCCCGGGCAAGCGCGAGAGGGCCGTGACGGCATTGTCGAGCAAAGCCGAAGAGTATTCTTGTTCCATTGTGCAAATTTAGTGAATTTTCCCGACATCAGAATCTGTATCCGAGGTTTATCTGGAATGAATTTCGCCGCTGTGTCATCTCGTTGTGGAGTGACGTGAATTTGCGCACGGGGGTCATTCCGACGCCGAAGCTGACTCCGAGGACGTAGTGGTCGCTCCACGTGAGTTTAAGGCCGAAGCCCCACTGGGCGTCGACCCTCCTGAAGCCTTCGCGGAAGAGGTTGCACGACGAGTATTTTTCGAACGGCGAGCCTGGCGCGGGGCTGAGATTTCGCCGGGCCATAAGGTTGATGTTGAGCCACGGGCCTATGTAGGCCTGAACGGTGAGATTGTCGAGGAGGGAAATGGTATAGCCGAAGTTGAACGGCAGGCGGAGGCCGAGGTTTTTGGCGGTTCCGCTGTATAATTTCAGGGCTTCGAGACGCTCATTGTCGACGCTCCATACGGTATAATAAGCCAAGAGTCCCGGCTCGAAATAGAAGTTGCGGCGTATGGGGATGCCGACGAGACCTCCGGCAACAAAACCCGCGCCGACGTCGTAGGCGGGTTTTACGCCCGTGTTTGACGTGACGTCGAAGGCAAGCCTCGTCTCAAAGTAGATGTGCTCCCGGCGCGTGTCGGGAAGGGAGGCCTCATTCTGAGCGGCGACGGAGGCGGCTGTGGCAAGGACAAGTGCGGACAATATTGAGCGAGCGTTCATACTTCTTCATATAATCAGATTCGTTAAATTATGAACGCGCCAAGAGGCCGGAGTGTTCGAAAGCTGGGGGGGGAATCAGTGTTTTTCGGCCACGCCTGTGTTGTGAGCGTCGAAAATGCGCCGCGCTCGTCTGACAAACTCGTCGCGGCGGGAGTGCCATCCGGGCGGAATAAGGCTGTCGGCGACGGCGGGCACAAGCCTGAAATTCGTTCCGGCGGGATTACCGGCCGGGACGGTGAAAAGGAGGGTGTAATTCCCGCCGTCGACGCGGGCCACGCCGTCGTCGCCGCGGTGGAGCCACACGCGCGCCATAAGACCGCCCCGGGTGTCGGGGGTTTTCATATTGGATATGAAATTCCCGAGGCTCCAAGCCAGAAAAAGTTTTTTATGAGGGAAATAGCGGTTGTCGCGGAATTCGAGGGGCTGGACGGTATGCGGGTGTGCACCGATAATGATGTCGACGCCGAGGCTTTCGAGGAAGTCGGCATCGGCGCGCTGGGCCTGATTTGGTGTGAGGCGGTATTCGTCGCCCCAGTGAATGCAGACGCACACGATTTCGGCTCCGGCGATGCGTGCGGCGCCTACGTCGGCGGCGATGCGTCGGCGGTCGATATAGTCGACGACGACACCGTCGGAGGGGGTGAAGCCGTTTGTGCCGTATGTGTAGTTGAGGAATCCGACTTTAATGCGGTTTATGTCGATGACCGACGGGATGGCGCGAGCGCGGGATGCGGCGTCGCGGTATGTGCCGATATGCCTCAGGCCTCGGCGGTCGAGGGAGTCGACAGTGGCCCTCAGGCCGCGTGCTCGGCGGTCGAGGGTGTGGTTGTTGGCGGTAAGGAAGAGGTCGAATCCGGCTTCGGCGAGTGCGTCGGCCCATGCAGCGGGGGCGTTGAAGCATGGGTAGCCCGTGTGCGGGGCTTCGCCGAGGGGAGTCTCGAGGTTTACGACGGCGAAGTCGGCGCCTTCGATATCGGTTCGGACGTCGGCGAAGCAAGCCTCGTAATCCCACCGGCCGTCGGGCCGTCGGGCGGCGTCGATTTGCGCCTGATGCTGCATGGCGTCGCCGACAAAAAGGAGTTCCGCGTCGTCATAGCCCAGCAACAGAGAGAGCAGGTTTATGACGAGCGGAACAATGATTGCGGGAGTCATGTCAGTCTTTCAGACGGGCGGCCTGAAGGGTGTTCTGCATGAGCGAGCAGATTGTCATGGGCCCTACGCCGCCGGGGACGGGCGTGATGAACGAGCACTTGGGGGCAACGGCGTCGAAGTCGACGTCGCCGCTGAGGCGGAAACCGCTCTTGCGCGAGGCGTCGGGCACGCGCGTTGTGCCTACGTCGATGACCGTGGCTCCGTCCTTGACCATATCGGCGGAGATGAATGCCGGGCGTCCGAGAGCGGCGACAAGGATGTCGGCGCGACGGCAGATTTCGGCGAGGCCTTCGGTGGCGCTGTGGCAAACGGTGACGGTGGCGTCGCCGGGGTATCCTTTCTGCATGAGCATGGCGGCAAGAGGTTTGCCGACGATGTTGCTGCGGCCCACGATTACGACGTTCTTGCCGCGGGTCGGAATCTCATAGCGACGGAGAAGCTCGACAATGCCTGCCGGGGTGGCGGAATGGAAGCACGGGAGGCCTACGCTTTGCTTTCCGACGTTCACGGGGTGGAATCCGTCGACGTCTTTTTCGGGGCGTATGGCTTCGATAACGGCCTGCTCGTCGATATGACGCGGGAGGGGAAGCTGGACGATGAAGCCGTCGACGTCGTCGTCGGCGTTGAGGCGTTCGATCGTGGCCATTAGTTCGGCGGGGTCGAGAGGAGCCTCGGGGGTGCTTTCAAAGCGGATAAGTGTGCTCTTGAATCCGCATTCTTCGCAGGCTTTTACTTTGTGGGCCACGTAGGTCTCGCTGCCGCCGTCGTGGCCGACGAGGATTGCCACCAGATGCGGACGGCGTTTTCCGGCCGCTACCCGCTCTTCGACTTCGCGGGCAATCTCAGCCTTGATGTCGGCGGATACTTTCTTTCCGTCTATGATGTTCATAATGTGGGGGGATGGGGGGGTTATTTTCTGCGTCCGCGCATCTGTCGCATCATGGCCGCGGGGTTTTTCATCGTCGTTGCCATGTGCATCATTTTGCGGGTCTGTTCGAACTGCTTGAGCACGCGGTTGACTTCCTGCACACTCATGCCCGAGCCTTTGGCGATACGTTGCACTCGCGAACCGCGGATTACCTCGGGGTTCTCGCGCTCGTGCGGGGTCATCGAGTTGATTATAGCCTCGATACCCTTGAAGGCGTCGTTGCTGATTTCCACGTCTTTCAGCGCCTTGCCCATGCCGGGAATCATCGAAGCGAGGTCCTTGAGGTTGCCCATCTTCTTGATTTGCTGAATCTGCTTGTAGAAATCGTTGAACGTAAACTGGTTTTTACGCAGTTTGCGAGCGAGTTCTTCGGCTTCTTTTTCGTCGAACTGCTGCTGTGCGCGCTCGACGAGGGATACGATGTCGCCCATGCCGAGTATTCGGTCGGCCATGCGGTTGGGGTGGAACACGTCGATGCCGTCGAGGGTCTCGCCCGTGCCGACGAACTTAATCGGTTTTTCGACAACCGAGCGAATCGTGAGAGCCGCGCCGCCGCGTGTGTCGCCGTCGAGCTTTGTGAGCACGACGCCGTCGAAGTCGAGGCGGTCGTTGAAGGTTTTGGCCGTGTTCACGGCGTCCTGACCTGTCATGGCGTCGACGACGAAGAGGATTTCGGTGGGCTTTACGGCTTTCTTAATCGCTTCGATTTCGTCCATCATCTGCTCGTCGACGGCAAGGCGGCCTGCGGTGTCGACGATAACGAGGTCGTTGTGGTTACGGCGGGCGTGTTCGATGCCTCGCTCGGCAATCCCGACGGGGTCTTTTACGCCGTCTTCGGTGTAGACGTCGACGCCGATGCTTTCGGCAAGGACTTTGAGCTGGTCGATAGCTGCGGGGCGGTAGACGTCGCCGGCGATGAGGAGAGGCCTCATGCTCTTTTCGCTTTTGAGTTTCTTGGCGAGTTTGCCGGTGAATGTCGTCTTACCGGAGCCTTGAAGACCGCTCATGAGGATGACGGTGGGTTTTCCGTCGAGGCGGATAGCCGATGCCGTTCCGCCCATGAGTTCGGTGAGTTCGTCGTGGACGATTTTCACCATCATTTCGCCGGGCTTTACGGCTGTGAGGACGTTTTGTCCGAGGGCTTTCTGCTTTACGGTATCGGTAAAGGTCTTTGCAACCTTATAGTTTACGTCGGCGTCGATGAGTGCGCGGCGCACGTCCTTGAGGGTCTCGGCCACGTTGATCTCGGTGATTCGGCCTTCGCCCTTGAGCAGCTTGAAGCTGCGTTCGAGTCTTTCGCTAAGTTTTTCAAACATTGTCAGTCTTGGGGTTTGAGAGAGTTAGTGGCCGTGTCGGGGAAAATCACGGCGGGACGGAATTCGCGGGCTTCTTCGGGTGTCATCATTGCATAGGCCATAATGATGACGATGTCGCCGGGCTGGACGAGGCGGGCTGCGGCGCCGTTGAGGCATATCACGCCCGAGCCTCGCGGGCCGGGGATGGTGTATGTGTCGAGGCGCGCACCGTTGTTGTTGTTGACGATATATACGCGTTCGCCGGCGAATATTCCGGCGGCGTCGAGGAGGTCCTCGTCGATTGTTATGCTCCCGATATAGTCGAGGCGCGCCTCCGTGACGGTGACGCGGTGGATTTTCGATTTCAGTACCTGAATCTGCATTTTTTTACAGCGTGGAGGGGGTCAATATCTGATGTTATCGATAAGGCGCACGTCGCCGTCGTAGACGGTCACGCATCCTACGGCTCCGTTGCGGGCTTCGTCCCATGTTGCGACGGGCTGCATGGTGAGGGCGTCGACGATTTCGTAGTATTCAGCTTCAAGGCCGTCAACGGCGTTGATTTCGGCCACGACGGCGTCGCGGACTTGGGCGGGCGTGAGACCCGCGGCCTTCATGTCGAGGCTTTTGAGGAGGACTCGGCGGATGTGCGGCGCCACGGCCCTACCCTCGGGCGTAAGGCGCACGTTGCGTGAGCTGAGAGCGAGGCCGTCGGGTTCGCGGACGATGGGACAGTCGACGATTTCCAAGCCTTTGAAGCCCTCAATCTCGACCATGCGTCGGATTACGGCAATCTGCTGGAAGTCTTTTTCGCCGAAATAAGCCTTGTCCGGCTTGGCTATGGCAAAGAGCTTGCTCACAATCTGGGCCACGCCGTTGAAATGGCCGGGACGCATGGCGCCTTCCATGACTTCGGCCACCGGGCCGAGGTCGAACACGCGCGTGTCGGGCTCTGGGTAAATCTCCTCGACCGCCGGCATAAACGCGAAATCCACGCCGCACTCGCGGAGCATGGCCGCATCGGCCTCCTCGGTGCGGGGATAGGTGCGCAGGTCGTCGGGGTTGTTAAACTGCGTGGGGTTTACAAAGACGCTGACGACAACGATGTCGTTTTCGCGGCGGGCGCGCTCCACGAGCGAGCGATGGCCGGCATGAAGGGCCCCCATCGTGGGCACGAGGCCTATGCTTTTTCCTTCTTGGCGGGCGGCCTCGACCACTGAGCTGAGGCGCGCTACGGTGTTGATTATTTCCATTTTGATTTTATGCGCCCGCAGGCGCTACGGATAAACTGCGCAAAATTACACAATTTCCGTCAAACGGCAAAATCAAAAGCGCCCGGGCGGGGCGCTTTTGACTGAGAGGGATGAAGACCGGGGCCTTAGCGGACAATTTGCCTGACAGCCTTGCCGCCCTGCACGCGGATGACGGTGGCGCCGGGGCGCGGCTGAGCGATGAGGATGCCCTGCATGTTGTAGTAGCGCACGCTATCGTCGCTGCCGACGGCTTCAACGCCGCTGATGCCTGAAGATTTTTTAGCCACGGCGAGATGGTGGTCGCCCGAAACGCTGAACACGCAGCGCCCGTCGGCATCGGGGGTGAGGGCGTCGCCGTCGAGCGTGACTTCGAGGCCGGAGGCGTCTCCGGCGGGTTCTACGGCGATTTCGGTGCTTCGGAGGGCGCTTATGGAGCCGCGGGCGTCGGTAATGTCGGCCACGCGGTCGCGGACGAGGCGGAATGCGCCTTCAGCGTCAGCGTGAATTTCGAGCGTAAGGGTGTGGGCCGAGGGGGCTTCGCCGAAGAATACTTTGAGCACGTCGCCGTCGGCAAGCACCGGGCGGTAGACGGGGCTTTCGGGGTATTCGGGGGCGAAGGCTTCGTCGTTGACGTAGACGTGGGAGGCCACGGGGGCGCCGGTTTCGAGGCGGAAACGGTTGTCGCCGTCGTAGAAGGCGAAGGTGTTGTAGCCGCTTTGGATGCCTTCGACAAGCGACTGATCGGCGCGCATGAACTTGAAGAAGCCCTCGGCCTGTTCGAGACCTTCGACGTAAATGGCCGCGGTCTTGTCGCGGTTGATTACGCCTGTGGTGATTTCGAGGTGTTCGCCCTCGGTGAGCGAGCCTATCATCACGGGTGCTGTCTGAAGCTCTTCGGCGCTATAGTCGTAGTTGCCGATTTTCACTGACGCGATGTAGCATCCGTCGGCGGGCACGAGGCTGATGATGGGCGTGACGCGGAGCACCTCGACGGTGTTCTCGCCGGGCACGAGGGTGTATTCGTTGCCATTATAGCTGTAGCCCTGATATACGTGGATGCGCTCGGGATTGTCAACCGTCACCTTCATTTCGAACGACGCATAGCGGCGCACGGCGATGCGAATCTCGAGGTCGCCCTCGACAAGGAGGCGGAAGGGGTTGAAGAACGAGAGGGAGGCTCCGTTGATGGTAAATTCCGTGACTTCGTACTTGTCGGTGTCGCCCGTGATGCTCAGGCCTGCGCCGAGTTTGACGCTGAGATTTTCGGCCGTGAAGTCGTAGAGGGGCTTGCCGTCGATGTCGATTGCCTTAATGAAATCCACGGCATTTTCGTCAGCGAACACAAATTTGAGCGAGCAGTCGACGTCGGGGTAGTTGGCCATGATTTCGATGCGGTCGCCGTCGGCCACGGGAATGATGTAGCTGTATCCGCCGGAAACGACTTCTTCGTCGTTGCGCATGACCTTGTAGAGAGGCTTGTCGCCTTCGGGGGTGAGGATAAGTTCGTTTTCGTTAGTCGGGTCGAATTTCACCGCGGTGGCGGCTCCGGCCTGAAGGGCTATGGCTTCGTCGGAGTTCTTTCGCACGAGGTGCACCCGCGAGGGGTCGTCGACAGTGACCGTGCACGAGGCCGTGCGCAAGTCAGAGGCTCCCGACGTGCGGATTCTGAAGCTTTCGTCCTCGGGGAATGAGGTCGAGAGGTCGATATATTGGCGTCCGCCTTCGATGTCGATGCGGTCCATCCAGCTTGTCTCTTCATTGAAATATGTGTCAACGAGGGTCACTTCGGTGAATACCACGCCTTCGTTGGCCATAACGCGCAGATAGCGCGACGAACCCATATCAATGGCGTTGACGCCGTTGACGAGATTTGCCACGGGAGTTCCGTCGATATCAAGCTCCACGCGCGTCACATCGTCGATATCAACGTTGTAAATGGCTGCCGAGGCGAGCGGCGGAAGAATCGCCGAAACAAGCGCCAGCAGAGTGAGAAGTAAAAATTTCTTCATGCAATTGTCGGTTTATTTGTGATAATAGAATGTTTTGCAAAAGCAAAGATAGGTGTTTTCAGTCAAATAGCAAAGAAAAAAGCGCCTGTTGCGGCGCTATTTATGTATTTTTTTATAAAAATTGTCAATTTTCCACTGACTTGGCGAGCATCAGCTCATATATCTGCCTCGTATCCTCGGCCGTCAGGCGGTAATACCCGCCGATGGTCTCGCCCTTGTTGGCGTGGAGTCGACGCGTAAGTTCATCGAGGTCGGGGTCTTTGATGCCGAGTTCTTCGAGAGTAAGAGGCATTTTGAGGACCGTTCCGAAGAAAGCTCTCAAGGAAGCCACGGCCTCGATAGCCGCCGAGCGGTCGTCGCGGCCTTCGACGCCGAAAACGCGGCGCCCGAGCTGGGCCACTTTCGAGGGCTTGTGATGGGCTATATATGCCATCCATGCCGGGAAGACGACGGCCAGTCCGGCTCCGTGGGCCACGTCGGGGTATTCGGCCGAAATCTCGTGCTCCAGCGCATGCGAGGTCCAGTCTTCGCGGCGGCCGCAGCCGGTGATGCCGTTGTGGGCGAGAGTGCCGACCCATTCGATGTTGGCGCGTGCGTGGTAGTCGGTCGGGTCACCCATCGCCTTGGGCGCCTCGTTTATCAGGGCCATCAAGAGGCCTTCGGCAAGGCGGTCGCCGACTTCGACGGCGTTTGAATTCGAGAAATAGCGCTCCATGATATGACTCATCATGTCGACGATGCCTATGGCCGTCTGCCGCGCCGAGAGAGTGAACGTAAGTTCGGGATTCATTACGGCGAAACGCGGCTTAAGGATGCTGTCGGTGCGCAGGCTGAGCTTGACGTTGTGGGCGCTGTCGCCACCTTCGAGAGTGATTACCGAATTGCCCGAGCCTTCCGAGCCTGCACCGGGGACGGTGAGCACCACCCCTACGGGAAGTGCCTCGCGGACTTCGCTCTTGCCGGTATAGAAGTCCCAGAAATCACCATCGTATTTCACGCCGGCGGCTATTGCCTTGGCCGTGTCGATGACAGAACCTCCGCCGATAGCGAGCAGCCCGTCGACGCCCTTGGCGCGTGCAAGCCGGATGCCCTCGCGGACAAGCCCGTCGGTGGGGTTGGGGCACACGCCGCCAAGCTCGACGTATTCGATGCCGATAGTGTTAAGCGAGTTGATGATACGGTCGAGGAGGCCGTTGTTGCGGACGTATTTCCGGCCATAGACGATGAGCACTTTCGACACACCCATCATGAAGGTGAGCACGCCTGTCTTTTCTTCGGCTCCGCGGCCGAATTCTATCAGTGTAGGGCTATAATAGGTGAAGTTTTCCATAAAATAGTTGTTTTCGGTCAGTCAGCCCTTGGCAATGGAGGGTCCGGAGCGCGGCGGGCCGGTGTTGATGATAAATAAATAGTGAAATTACATTCTTAACGGAAGCACGGCGCAATTTGTTTTACGCAGGGCTAAAAAATATCGGAGTCAAAACTAAATCGCCGTGAAGATGTTATTGAATATAAAAGACGCGAATAAAGAAATCAACGTTTAACTGATATTCAAACATCTAACAAAACACATTCAGTCATGAAACCTCTCGTCAACCTCTCCTATCTCGGACAAACCCGCGCATGGTGGGTAGTACTCGCAGTCGGCATTCTCCTTGTGCTGGGCGGATTCACATATTGGTTCTGGCCGGCGGCCGGATATGCCATAGCATCTCAGATTTTCGGCTGGCTGCTAATTCTGGCAGGCATCGTCCAGCTTTGTGTGGCCGCAGGGCCTCACCACGGCAAGGGCTGGGGCTGGTGGCTCGCCGGGGGCATTATCGACATGTTCATAGGCTTTATGCTTGTGCGCTCGATACTCCTGAGCGAGGCTGTATTCGCCTATTTTCTTGCCATTATCTTTATCTTCTGGGGCGCTGAGGCGCTTATCGGCGCCTGTTGCCGCACCAACCGCCGCTACTGGTGGCTCGGACTCATCAACGGCATTCTGCTTTGCCTCATCGGGTGCTTCTTCCTTGAGGCCGGCTACGTCAGCGACATGATGATGGTGTCGTTCCTGACCTCGATAGCATTCATCTACTGGGGCTTCACCCTCGCCATAGCATCCTACGAAATGAAGCCTGCCGAGGAAAAGTAAACATCTGAAAAGAAAAATACTGCCGCCTCCCCCACGTCCGGGATAGGCGGCAGTTTTTTATGCACGGATGAGTGGCCGGAAATCAGCGCACCACAAACTTCGATGCGCGGCCGCCCCGCGATTAATTTTTTTTTAACTACCGCAAATGCGGCACGACCTATGCCGAAGCAACGAGCCATGCAGTATAGGCGACGTAACAAGCCGCGAGGACGGCGCCCTCAAGGCGTGTGATTATCCGCGCCTTGAAAAACCAGCCGAAGAGCCAGAAGAGACAGCACGCGCCGACAAGGACGAGGAGGTCGGGCTCGCCGATGGAGCCGAATGAGAGCGGGCGCACGGTGGCCGCGCTTCCGAGCACGAAAAATATATTGAAGATGTTGCTGCCGATGACGTTGCCCACGGCAATGCCCGGTTTGCCCTTTAGGGCCGAGACGACCGACGTGGCAAGTTCGGGGAGGGATGTCCCTGCTGCGACAATGGTGAGGCCTATCACCGCTTCGCTGACGCCGAGCGCCGAGGCTATGCCCGAAGCGCCGTCGACAAAGAGACTGCCGCCGCCGATGAGGCCTGCAAGCCCGAGGACAACCCACAGCGCCGACTTCCACGCGCTCATGGGGCGCATGGCCGCAGAGGCCGCGGCGGCTTCATCGGCCTGCGCCGCAGGGGCTGACGCCTGAGCGAAGGTGTAGCGCATGAATATGGCGAAAAATAGCAGCAGAACGATGCCGTCGGAGCGCCCGAGCACTCTCGCCCCGGCAGTGTCGCCCAGCCACGGACCGCTGCCCATGGCCAAGAGGGCGAGGGCCGAGACGATGACAAGAGGGATGTCGGACGTAAGAATGCCGCGCTCTATGCTTACAGGACGCACAAGCGCCGTTATACCGATGATTGCAAGCACGTTGAATATATTACTGCCCACGGCGTTGCCTATGGCCAGTTCAGTGCTGCCTTCGATGGCCGAAAGGAGACTTATGACGAATTCCGGGGCCGATGTGCCGAAAGCCACGACCGTCAGCCCGATGACAATATCCGGGATGCCCCGGCGTTTTGCAATCGCCGAGGCACCGTCGGTAAGCATGTTGGCTCCCGCGAGAATGAGCGCGAGCCCGAGGATTAGAAAGAGTATATCCATCAGTCAGTCGTGCGGGTTTATCCGCAGTGGAAGTGGTCTTTGACCATTTCGAGCATTTTGTCGGGGTCTTCAAGGGCGTGGCGCGCCTTTTCATCGTCCTGAGCGCGCAGATGCGAGCACACTCCGTCGATCATCGCCTGCGAGAATACGTCCTTGTCGGTGAACACTCCGGCTCTCGCTTCAAGGCACGAAGCTGAGTCGCCGCACGACACGGGCAACGTGGCCAGCGAGGCGAGTTTGGGGGCATTCTCGGCGGAGTGGATGTTGACGTCGACGTAAGTGTGGCGCGCCACGTCGAGGGCGTCGGGCATCTCGAAGCCGTGGCGCACGGCAACGGCCAGACCGGCCATGAGCTGATAGATGTCGGCGGAGCCGTCGGCGGAGCGAATCTCGAAGGTCTGCTTGCGCGAGGCGTCCGTATCGGCGGGCGTGGGGTTGCCGGGATTTGCCTCGGCGCACATATCTGCCTCGGCCGTCCAGCCGAGAGGCACACGCACGAGCACGGAGCGGTTGCGGTCGCCCCAGCACACGTTGGTGGGCGCTTCCTGATGAGGCACGAGACGGAAATAGCTCGTGGGGTTGGTGTTGCCGAACGCCGTGAGAGCCGGAGCGAGGTCCATTATGCCGGCGATGCCGCGCAGAGCGGCCTCCGAGAGGGTGCGCGCGGGCGTAAGCATGGCGGTGCGGCCGTCGGGGTGCATCAGGCGCATGTGCACGTGGAGGCCCGAGCCGGCCTTGCCTATCGTGATTTTGGGAGCGAAGGTCACATTGAGGTCCATCTTTGAGGCAAGGTTGCGAATCACCCACTTGGCGAGCATCAGCTGGTCGGCGGCGTCGCGGGCGTCGACGGGGAGAAATTCAATCTCGTTCTGCTCGTAGACGAGGCCGTTGAGCGTGAAATTGCCCACCTCGGAATGGCCGTACTTTATTTGTCCGCCCGTGCGTGCTATATAGCTCATGCAAAGGGTGCGGAAATCGTTGAATTTAGCGAACGGCCCGCTTTCGTGGTAGCCGCGCTGGTCGGTGGCAGGGAATGAGCCGGGATCGGGAGCTATGACGTAGAACTCCAGCTCGCCCATAGCATGGAAGTGCAGGCCCGTGGCCTCGGTGAAGCGGCGGCAGGCCTTGTCGAGAGTAACCTCGGGCGACGATGCCAGCGGATGCCCGTCCTTGTCGAAGAATGAGCAAAGCATCGTCAGGGTCTTTACCGGCGCGAAGGGGTCGACAAAGGCCGTGCGGTAACGCGGGACGACATACAGGTCGGATGAGCCGGCGCTTATAAACTGGAAGAGCGACGAGCCGTCGACGCGTTCGCCGAGAGTTAGTATGGTCTCGAGGTATTCAAGTGAGTTGATTACAAAATTGAGTGTTTTAAGGCGTCCGTCAGCGGCGGGATACATGAAATTGACCATTTCCACGTCGTTTTCGGTGATAAAGCGCACGATGTCTTCGCGCGAGAAGTCAGCGGGACTCTTCCCGAGCCATGCCGCCACTTCATTTTTCGTAAGATTAAGACTTTTGTCCATATCGTAAGACTTGTATTTAGATTATCGGTGCGAAGATACAACAAAGCGCCCGAACTTCAAAGCCGAAGGATATGTTATTCGACACTTTTCCGGCCGCAACCGGCCCTTGACGCGCCAAGGTCTGAAGAGTCCGTCGGCCGGTCGGACGCCCCCTCAAAGCCGCACACCCGCTAACAGGGCACTACTTTTTAATGCTCATACACCCGACGCCAAATCGTTGAATATCAACAGCAATCACATAGTACCGCAATCAACCGACACTACTTAAACCCTATACACACAAGGCATCGGGAGCTTTTGTCCCTACCTTTGCGGATGAAATACGACTCGTTTTTACCGCGAATCAAAATCAACCTTAAAAAATAAATCCTAACCAAAACTTACCTGAAAATGAAAAAAATTTCTACCCGCATCGCCCTCGCCGGCGCCCTCCTCGCGCTTGCCGCTCCCGGCGCTTCCGCCCTCGACCACCTTCTCATCATCGGCGACGCCACCCCCGGCGGCTGGAGCATCGACGACGGCCTGCTGATGGCTCAGGACGCCTCCGACAACAACGTGTATCACTATACGGGCTGGCTCAAGGCCGACAGCAACTTCAAATTCACGGGCGACACGGGCTATAACGGTTCGGAGCTTGAGTTCCGCAACGCTTCGTCCGACCCCAAGGATATATCGCACATCGTGGCCGCCAACGCCACCGACAACGACTGGCAGTTTCAAGTAGCCGAAAGCGCCAACTATAATGTGACGGTCAACGTAGCCGATCTCACTGTCTCGGCCGTAAAAGCCGCATATCAGGAAAAAGCGGTGCGCTTCGACATCCTCTATGCCGTGGGCGACGCCACCCCCGGCGGCTGGAGCCTCAACGACGCTCTCGCCATCAACGCCTCCGAATCCAACCCCTTTGTATTCACAATCACGACGAAACTCAACGCCGGCGAATTCAAATTCCTCGGCAACCCGTGGGCCAACTGGGGCGGCCCGTGGCTCCACCCCTATGACCCCGCCATCGACGGGCTCACGGGCGCAATCGACTACAACCGCCTCACCGAAAACAACACCTACGACACAAAATGGAATATCAGCGAAGCAGGCACCTACACGCTGACCCTCAACCTCGCCGACATGACCTTCGCATGCACCGACGGGTCAACGTCGGGCATCGACAACGTCAGCACCGAAAGCGCAGGCAAAGCCTCATACTACGACCTCTCGGGCCGCCGCCTGACGTCGCCCCGCCGCGGCACCCTTTGCATCGAAATCAGCGCCGACGGCACCGCCCGCAAAGTACGCTTCTAAGGTAAAGACAATAACCTGTCTTTTTGACATACACAATCTCCAAGCCGGAGCCGGCGCGTGCGCGTCGGCTCCGGCGTCTTTAGAGCCGGTTCGACAATAAAAAACATTCATACGCGGGAATTTTTTTGGAGATAAAAATATTTTTGCTAATTTTGTCGTATAACTACCATGAAACCCTTACTTATACTCCTGCTCCTGATTGTCGCCGCCCCTTTTGCCCGAAGCGAAGGGCATAAAGCGCGACGCGACTCGCTCATGCACGAACTGCGCACGACAATAGAGCGGCGCGACGTCTACCGCCAGCGCAAGGAGGACCAGCTCACCGAGCTTCGCAGGCTTCTCGCCGATGCCCGCGATGACGACTCCCGCTTCTTCTCCCTCGGTGCGCTCCTCGACGAATTCCGCCCCTACAACACCGACTCGGCACTGGCATACTGCCGCCGCCGCGAAGAACTTGCGCGCCGCACCGGGCGCCGCGACCTCGCAATCAACGCCGCCCTCAACACGGCAAACGTCCTCGGAAGCATGGGCTTGTACAAAGAGGCTATCGACATCACCGACACCATCGCCCTCGAAGACGTCCCCGAATGGCTCAGACCCTACTACCACTATATAGGGCGGACCATTTATTCGTCGCTTGCCGGCTACAGCCTGCGCCCCGAGGACCGCGAACACTATGCCCGCCTGAGCGCCGCCCATCAGGACTCGATAATAGCGCGGAGCGAGCCGGGGTCGCTCTCATACGCCATCAACCTCGCCGACCGCCACAACGCGCGCGGCGAATACGCCGAGGCCGCCAAAATCATTGAGGATTACCTGTCGACAGCCGAATACACCACCCACGACCGCGCCCTCTGCGCCTTCACGCTGGCAACCTCATACCGCAATCTCGGAAATGAAGAAAAGGCCGAGGAAAACATGCTCATCTCGTCGATAGCCGACCTTCAGGCGGCGGTAAGAGAATACGTGTCGCTTCGACAGCTCGGGGTGCACCTCTACCGCAAGGGCGACGTCACCGATGCCTACGACTTCCTGCGCATATCAATGGACGACGCCCGCAAATGCAACGCCCGCCTCCGAGTGCTCGAAATCAACGACATATTTCCCATCGTCAACGAAGCCTACGTCAAGGCCATCCAGCACGAAAAGACGCGCCAGCGGTGGCTCACGTGCATCATAAGTCTGCTGGCTCTATTCCTTCTGCTTGCCGTATGGCGCGTGTGGAAACAAAAAAACGAAACCGCCGAGGCCGAGCGCAGCGTGCGCATGACCAACGAGAAACTCAAGGCCCTCAACGAAGAACTCACCGACTTCAACACCCGCCTCTCCGAAGCCAACAGGGCCATCGCCGAAAACTCGCAAATCAAAGAAGAGTACATCGCACAATATATGGACCAGTGTTCCGTTTATATTGAGAAACTCGACGGCTACAGACGCAGCCTCAACAAACTGCTCAACGCCGGCAAGACCGATGAGCTCCGCAAAGCCCTCAAAAGCACCGACCTTATGGACGAGGAACTCAAGGCCTTCTACAAGAACTTTGACACAACCTTTCTTAAACTTTTCCCCGATTTCGTCGAACAGTTCAACGCCCTGCTCGTGCCGGAAGAGCGCATCACCCTGAAGAAAGAGGGCCAGCTCAACACCCAGCTGCGCATCTTCGCGCTCGTGCGCCTCGGAATCACCGACAGCGTGAAGATAGCCCAGTTTCTGCGCTACTCCGTGACGACAATCTACAACTACCGCACAAAAACACGCAACAAATCAGCCGGCCCGCGAGCCGAATTCGAAGACGAAGTGATGAAAATCATGTAAAAAACACACTACCAATTTCGAGACTAAAGAAAAACACAACCTACTGACACGCAAACATTTTATCTCCACAAACGCACTCGTCGGACTATATATTCGGCGTGCGCCCGCCCGACGCGAGGGATTGTGCGGAATAATGCACTACCTTTGCATTACGAAAACTTAACTGTTAAACCAATCTTATCATGAAAATTCCCAGAACCAATGCACTCCGTCGCATCTCGGCTGTTATCCTTGCGATATTCGCCGTATCGACAATGACGGCACAGCAGATCAAAGTGGCGGGAACGGTCACCGACCATGAAGGCGAACCGCTTATCGGCGCGTCCGTCGTCGCACTCGGCGCAAAGGCCGGCGCCGTCACCGACATCGACGGCCGGTACGAACTTTCAATCGATGCCAAAGGCAAGATGCAGATTTCGTATGTAGGCTGTCAGACTCAGGACATCGACGTCAACGGCCGCACGCTCATTGACGTTGTCCTCCAACCCAACAATTCGGTGCTCAACGAAGTAGTCGTAATCGGCTACGGCACGATGGACAAAAAAGAGCTGACCTCGGCCATCGCGCACGTCGGCGAAAAGGACTTCCTCACCGTCAGCTCGCTTGACCCCTCGATGATGATTCAGGGCAAGGTGCCCGGTGTGTCAATCACCAACACCGGCGCGGGCGACCCCAACAATCAGGCCTCGATTCAGATTCGCGGCGTATCGTCGCGTTCGGCAGGCCTCGGCCCGCTGATTGTGATTGACGGTATCCCCGGCGGCAATCTCACCAACATCAACCCCAACGACATCGCTTCGTTCGACATCCTCAAGGACGGCGCGGCCTCGGCCATCTACGGCACCCGCGGCTCCAACGGCGTCATCCTCGTGACGACAAAGAAAGGCAGCAAGGACGGCTCGGTCCACACAACCTACTCGACCAACCTCGCTTGGGACAAAATCAACAAGGAACTCGACATGATGACCGCCGCAGACTACCGCGAAGTGCGCCTCGGCTGGGGCGACACGGGCGTTGACCTCGGCGGCAACATCGACTGGCTCGACGCCGTGAGCCGCACGGGCTTCACCCACCAGCACACGCTGAGCATCAGCGGCGGCAACGAAAAGACCAACTACCGCGTCAGCGCCGACTATCGCAACGCCCACGGCATCGACCTCCGCTCCAAGCGCGAGGAATACGGCGCCCGCGCATCGGTGATGCACACGACCAAGGGCGGCCTCTTCACGGTGAACGTCAACGTGGCCCCGCGTATCATCTACCGCGACAACGCCGACTGGAGCGTGTTCCGCAACGCCATCGAGGCCAACCCCACCACGCCGCTGATGGACCCCGAGAACCCCAACCTCTACTACAACTTCCAAGGACAGGTAGTAAACGCCAACCCCGTCGAACTCCAGAAGCTTGAAAAGAACCATGCCGACACCAAACTTCTCGACTGGGACGGCACGCTCAAGCTCAACATCCTCCCCCTCTTCCTTAAAGAAGACGAAGGCAAGCACACGCTCAACACGCAGGTAACTTTCGCCGACCACCAGTATTCGAACAACAACTCGTGGTTCCGTCCGTCGACCTCGACTCTCGCCATCAACAGCGGCTACGCCGGCGAGGCCTCGCGCTCTTACGCAAAAGAACGCCAGTATATCCTCGAATGGCTTGCCAACTACACAGGCTCGTACGGCAAGAACAACCTCAAGGCCATGGCCGGCTATTCCTACCAGTACTCGCAGTACGAAGGTTTTGACATCTCCAACAAGGATTTCCCCAACGACGGCCTCGGTTCCGACAACATGGGCTCCGGCGAACTCGCCAAAGAAGAGGGCGAAGTGCTCATGGGCTCCTACAAGAACGACGCCAAGCTCATCAGCTTCTTCGGCCGCGTAAGCTACGATTACGACGGCAAGTATCTCCTGACGGCCTCAATCCGCCACGAGGGTTCGTCGAAGTTCGGCGCCTCGCACAAATGGGGCGACTTCCCGGCCTTCTCCGCCGGCTGGCGCATCTCTCAGGAAGAATTCATGGCCTCGACGCGCTCATGGCTCAACGACCTCAAAATCCGCGGTGACTTCGGCGTGACGGGCAATCAGGACTTCGGCTCGTATCTTTCCATCAACACGATGAGCGGCTTCGGCTACTAC
This sequence comes from uncultured Muribaculaceae bacterium, assembly GCA_910584905.1. Taxonomy (GTDB): domain Bacteria; phylum Bacteroidota; class Bacteroidia; order Bacteroidales; family Muribaculaceae; genus CAG-873. The sequence goes on along the minus strand of CAJUCQ010000024.1, from coordinate 59,340 downwards.
TTCTATCAGGGCAAGTACTATCAGGTATGGGGCCCGGGCAAGAACGTCAACCCCGACCTCAAGTGGGAAAAGGGCAAGAACTGGAACGTCGGCATCGACTTCGCCATGTTCAACAGCCGCTTCTACGGCTCGCTCAACTACTTCAACCGCCGCCAGCAGGACCTTCTCGGCAACTACAAGGTGTCCGTTCCGCCCTACCTCCACGACGAGACCTTCGTCAACGTGGGCACGATGAAAAACACCGGTTTTGAATTCGATCTCAACTTCAACGCCGTTCAGACCAAAGACTTCGACTACAACTTCAGCGTCGTCGGCACATGGATGAGCAACAAGTTTGTCGATTTCTCCAACTCGGAATACATCGGTCAGGACTACTACTACGGTTGCCCGACCGAAGACCCCTACCCCTACTACAACCTCCAGCGCATCGAAAAGGGCAAGCCCCTCGGCAACTTCTACATGTGGAAGTACGCCGGCATCACCAGCGACGGCGACTGGCTCGTCTACGACAAGGACGGCGACATCATCCGCGCGGCTCAGGCCACGGAAGAAGACCGTCAGGTTGTGGGCAACGGCATGCCCAAGTTCACCATGTCGACGACCCACAACTTCCGCTACCGCAACTTCGACCTCGCGCTCTTCTTCCGCGGCGCCTTCGGCTTTGACATCTTCAACATCCACGACTTCTACTACGGCAACCGCAACTTCACCGGCAACCGCCTGCGCAAAGCCTACGGCAAGAACTTCGACATCAATCCGTCGGCCAACCCCGTTGTCAGCGACTACTTCCTCGAGCGAGGCGACTACTTCAAGCTCGACATGCTGACACTCGGCTACACGCTCAAGACGCCGACCGCACGATTCATGAACAGCGTGCGCTTCTACGGCTCGGTCAAGAACGTGTTTACCATCACGAAGTTCAGCGGCGTAGACCCGTCGTCGTATCAGGTCAACGGTCTTTATCCGGGCGGACAGGGTTCGCGTACGCACTTCCCCTCCACCCGCCAGTTTATCCTCGGCGTCCAAGTCGATTTCTAAAACATTGAAAAACCCGACAACATGAAACTTATCCGCAACATAGCCGCCTCGCTCGTGTGTGTCGCCGCGTTCAGCTCGTGCACCGATCTCAACGAGACACTTTACGATCAGGTAGGCTCCGAAAACTATTATAACTCGAAGAGCGACGTCATCCGTGCGGCCCTGCGCCCCTTCGAACACGCATACTGGAGCGTCCAGAGCCGCCACGTGCTCAACGAGCTGACGGCCGACCAGCTTATCACTCCGACCCGCGACGGCTGGTGGGACGACGGCGGCAAGTGGCGTCGCCTGCACCACCACGAATGGAACGTCGAGGACGGCGGCGACGCGCAGACCGAATGGAACGGCTGCTTTCAGGGCATCATGCAATGCAACTACGTGATTGAAGACCTCGCAAAGCTTGACCCGGCGAAGTTCGGCATGACAAAGAGCGAGATGGACAATTTCACGGCCCAGAACCGCACGCTCCGTGCGTGGTTCTACCTCCGCCTTCTCGATGCTTTCCGCAACATCCCCCTCGCCGTAAGCTTCAACGACCCGTCGCTCAACACGCAGGGGCAGGTCGAGCCCAAGCGCATCTTCGATTTCATCGAAGCCGAACTTAAGGAGTGCCTTCCTCTCCTTATCGTCAAGGAAGGTCTCGGCAACCAGAGCATGATTCAGGGCCAGTGGACACAGGCCGGGGCCGCCGCCCTTCTGGTGCGCCTTTACCTCAACGCCGAGGTCTACATCGGTGAGGAGCGCTACAAAGACTGCGAAACCTACGCTCAGGCTATCCTCGACGGCACCTACGGCCCCTACGAAGTGGCCGACCGCTGGGACGAGGCCTTTGACTGGAACAACGACACCTCCGACGAGGTTATCTTCGGCTTCCCGGGCTCTCAGGGCTATTCTTACTGGCATTACGGCAGCGACATGTACTGGTGGACCGTTCCGGCCCGCGCCCGCTACTACTTCAAGGACAACAAGGCCAAGGCCGGCGACCACAACACGAAGTATGCGGCCTCGCCGAGCTATGACCTCAACGGCAATCTCTACACCTATGAGCTGGGTATGCCCGTCCAGAACTTCCGCAAATACGCCGGCGACGAGCGCATGAAGCTCTACCGCAATCTCGGCAACAACAAGCGCGAGGGCATGTTTATCTACGGCTATATCGAATACGTCGACGAGAACGGCGCCACCAAGCGTCTGCGCGCCCCCGAGCTTCCCTACGACCTCTATATCCGCGACGCCGTTGGGCCCTTCGGCGGCATGGACCCGAACAAATGGCCTGCCCAGAAGACGTCGACCCTCCAGACGGGCGACCATAACTCGGGATGGCATTTCGCCAAATATCCGTTCTACTCCGACGACGAGTCGGGCCAGATGGAAAGCGACTACACCGAGGTGCGTCTGCCCGAGATTATCTACTCTTTGGCCGAATGCAAGCTCCGCGCAGGCAATAAGATCGACGCGGCCAAGCTGCTCAACAGCGTGCGTCGCCGCAACTACCCTGCCGAGAACCTCGACGACAACCTCTATGCTCCCGAAGGCCGCGCCGAACTCAACGATAAAGAGATGCTCGACGAATGGGGCCGCGAATTCTTCGCCGAAGGTCGCCGTCGCATCGACCTCATCCGCTTCGGCAAGTTCTCGACCGGCTCGTGGTGGGACAAGACCCCCGACGAAGGCCGCCACACTGAAATCTTCCCGATCATGAGGCCTATCCTCAACGCCAACACACAGTTAGTACAAAATCCCGGTTACAGCAATTAATTCCGAATACCATGAAAGTCAATAAAATATTCGGGCTATTGTCCGCGCTTCTTCTCATCACGGGCCTTTGGTCGTGCGACGACGAAAAGGAGCTTATCATCATCGAAGGCAATCTGCCCATCAAGACATCGGCTCTTTATATGGTCGGCGATGCCACGCCTAACGGCTGGAGCATCGACTCGCCCACTCCTTTGGCCGCTGAAGGCGAAGACCCTCTCGTGTTCGAGTGGGAAGGCTCGCTCTCGACGGGCGAAATGAAGCTCTGCCTCGTTGCGGGGAGCTGGGATGTGCCTTTCATCCGCCCGGAAGTGAACGGCGAGGAAATCTCGTCGACGGATATCAGCGAAGCAACTTTCGCAATGCACGCCGGCGACCCTGACAACAAGTGGAAAATCGCCGAAGCCGGTGTGTACCACCTGACGTTCGACCTGCGCAACTGGACAATGAGCACGCGTTATGTTGGCTCTGCTCCCGCCCCCGTCATCGAACCGATCGAGACCGAAGAACTCTATATGGTCGGCGACGCCGCTCCCTGCGGCTGGAACATTGACAGCCCGACGCCTCTCACCAAGAAGAGCGACTACATCTTCGAATATGAAGGCGCGCTTCCGGCAGGCGAAATCAAGTGCTGTCTGAGCGCCGGAAGCTGGGATGTGAACTTCATCCGCCCGGCGAGCGAAGGTGTCAAAATCGGCAAGAGCGGCGTGGAGACTCCCGAGTTTGTGTTCACGGCCTCGCCCGACAACAAGTGGTGCGTAGCAGACGGAGGTACGTACCGTCTGACCTTCGACCTCGAACACTGGACTATCTCGGCCGAATACACCGGCGAACTTCCCGAGCAGGAGAAGAACCCCATCGCTACTCAAAGCCTCTACATCATCGGCGACGCCACTCCCGGCGGCTGGAGCCTTGACGCAGCTACGGCGTTCAGCTCTACGGAAGATTACATCTGGACGTGGGAAGGCGAACTCGTGAGCGGCACGTTCAAGGCCTGCACGGACAAGAGCTCGTTCGACGTTCCGTTCATCCGCCCCGAAAAAGCCAACGTCGAGGTCAACTCCTCGGGCGTGGCCGAACCCGGCTTCGTTATGACCACGGCGCCCGACGACCAGTGGAAGGTGACCGAGAGCGGCAAGTACCGCCTGACGTTCAATCTTCGCGACTGGACTATCAAGGCCGAATACCTCAGCGGCACGCAGGGTCCGTCGGACAATACGCCCATCGAGGCCACGGCGCTCTATATCATCGGCGACGCCACTCCCGGCGGCTGGAGCCTTGACGCGGCCACGGCGTTCAGTTCTACGGAAAAATACATCTGGACGTGGGAAGGCAATCTCGTGAACGGCACATTCAAGGCCTGCACGGACAAGAGTTCGTTCGATGTTCCGTTCATCCGCCCGGCAAAGGCCGACGTCGAGGTCAACTCCTCGGGCGTGGCCGAACCCGGCTTCGTGATGACCACGGCGCCCGACGACCATTGGAAAGTGACCGAGAGCGGCAAGTACCACCTGACGTTCGACCTTTCCAAACGCACCATCTCCGCAACCTACATCGGCAACTCCGGGACTACGACTCCGGGCAAAGAGCCGTTCAAGGCCTCCACGCTGTATATCATCGGCGACGCCACCCCCGGCGGCTGGAGCATGGACAATGCCACGGCGCTCAGCCTCAAGGACGGTTGCTTCGTATGGGAAGGCACACTCGGCAAAGGCGAGCTGAAAGCCTGCATCGAGCCTGACGGCTCGTTCCAATGTCCGTTTGTGCGCCCGACGTTCAACGGCTGCAAGATTTCGAAGTCTGGCGTTGAGTCTGCCGAGTTCGTCTATACGACCGACCCTGACGACAAATGGCTGGTAACAGACGCCGGCAAATACCGTCTGAGCTTTGACATCGAAGCCTGGACTCTCACCGCAACCTTCATCGAATAATCACATACCCACCCTCTTCAAACAATGAAATTTATCAGCAAAATAATAGGTGCCGCCGCCCTCACCGGAGTTTTATGCTCGTGCAGCAATGACATCGAGATGCGCCGCCCCCCGAAATTCGAGCTCCCGGACCTCCCCGAGATTTCCAACATACACACCTACAAGGCTCCGATGTATTGGAGCGTCTATGAATACTGCTACGTCAACGAGCAGAACGGCGTGTCCAACTCCGACCAAGACATCAGCCCCGAGGAATGGGACCGCATCCTCGACTGGGTTGAGCGCGACCTCAAGCCTTACGGCTACGACATGGTGTGCACGGACGGCTTCATCCCCATGCTTGCGAAGGACGCGAGCGGCTATATGACCCACTACGGGTCGACGGCGCTCAAAGACCTCGTGGCGAAGGCCAAGGCCCGCGGGCTGAAGGTGGGCGTTTATGACAATCCGCTTTGGATCCACGGCCCTCGCGAGACCAAAATCGAGGGGACTGACCTGACTTTCGGTTCGCTCTATTACAACGGCGACCCCGTCACGAACCAGAAGGCCGAGGACCTGTGGTTCAACTGGGCCGTAGCCTCGCACGCCGGAGCGCGCGAGTATATCGACGGGTTCTTCAAGCACTACAAGGAGCTTGGCATCGAGTATATCCGCATGGACTTCCTTTCGTGGTATGAGGACGGCAAGGACCGCGGCCTCGGCATCACGGGCAAGGGCTATGGCCGCGAGGTGTATGCCCGCGCCCTGAGCTACATCGCTGAGAGCGCCAAGAAATACGGTATCTTCACGTCGCTTGTAATGCCCCACCTATATGACGACGCTCTCGTGGAAGCCAAGTACGGCAACATGGTGCGCATCGTAGCCGACACGGCTTCGGGCGGCTGGTGGCACTGCTCTTCGGCCGAACGCGGCAAGAGCTTCGCCAACTGGCCCAACTGCATGAACATGTTCGACGGATTCACCTACTGGAGCCATATCGGCGGACGCGACAAGGTGATTCTCGACGGCGACTTTATCCGCCTTAACACGTTCGAGACAGCCGCCGAGAAAGAGTTTGTGGTATCGCTCCAGCTTATGGCCGGCGGCCCTGTGACGGTTGCTGACCAGTATCACAACATCGGCGAGAATCTCAAGTTCTACACCAACGAAGAGATTCTTGCCCTTAACGCCGACCGCTTTACGGGCAAGCCGTTGAGCAACAAGCTCAACGATGCCGACAACCAGATATGGTACGGACAAATGAGCAACGGCGACTGGGTAATCGGTCTTTTCAACCGCGATGACAGCTCGGAGGGTATGAGTGTCAATTTCGCCGACCTCGGCATAGAGGGCACGTGGAATGTCCGCGACCTCTGGAAACATGCCGACGAAGGGGCGGCCACGTCGCTGTCGGCGACCGTAGCACCCCACGGCTGCAAAATCGTCCGCCTTACGAAGTAAGTTCCGCTCGCAAACGATAAGTATCTGAAGCAAGCGCCGTGTCCCGGTCAAGGGGCACGGCGCTTTTGCTGTTTATTATTGTCCGAGGGAGTTGATATAGTCGTGGAGGCGGCGGTAGAACGGATGGGCTGAGGTGAGTGTGGGGACGTCGCCCACAATTATTAGTTTCATTCGTGCGCGGGTCATGGCTACGTTGATACGGCGCAGGTCGCGGAGGAATCCTATCTGACGGCGGTCGTTGTTGCGGACGAGAGATATGATTATGACGTCGCGCTCCTGCCCCTGAAATCCGTCGACGGTGTTTACGGACAGTAAGCGCCGGAATGGCTTTGTCCACGGTTCGCGCCGAATCAGACTTCGGATGTAGCGGACCTGAGCGCGGTATGGCGAGATGATGCCGACGTCGATGGCTTCTTCAAGGATGCGCCCGCGGCCTATGCGTTCGAAGTATCGGCGGAGTGTGTCGAGGGTAAGGCGGGCTTCGGCTTTGTTGACGCGGCCGAATGTGTCGCCGGCCAATGCTTCGCGGAATATGAGGTCGGGGTCGTCGGCTGAAGATGAGTCGTCGTCGGGGTCGTGCGCGGCGGCAGTGTCGACCCAGCTGACAGGGATGTCGAGGTCGAGGATTCCGCGGTTTTCGACTTCGGAGGCGGCCACGATTGCACCGCCGTAGAAGTTTTCGCTTGAGAAGCGCATGATGTCGCGGTGCATGCGGTATTGAATCGAGAGGAGCGTGACGCACTCGGGGTGGTTTCCGGCGATGCGTTCCATCATCGAGCGCCCGAGTCCGCCGCGCGCGGCCTCGACGGATTTGACCGTCGGGGGGAGCTGGCAGTGGTCGCCGGCGAGGATGATTCGGGATGCGCGCCGGAGCGGAATCCAGCAAGCGGCTTCGAGGGCCTGCGCGGCTTCGTCGACGAATACGGTGGCGAATTTCATGCCGGTGAGTATCGGCGAAGCACTCCCGACGAGGGTCGAGGCTACGACGTGGGCCGAGGCGAATATGTCGTTGTTGATGCGGATTTCGAGTTCTTGGGCGCGACTTCGGAGGCGGTCGGTTTTCTGATGCCACTGTTCGGAGCGTCGGCGTTGGCCGCGGAGTTCGCGGAGGGCCTTCCGTATGCTCCATAGGGCCGGATAGTCGGGGTGGGCTTCGAAGCGGCGCTCGTATGTGAAAGCGAGCATCTTGTCGTTGACGCGCGAAGGGTTGCCGATGCGGAGGACGTTTATGCCCCGGTCGACGAGTTTTTCGGAAATCCAGTCGACGGCCATGTTGCTTTGCGCGCAAACGAGGACCTGACTTTCGCGTCGGAGAGTGGCGTATATAGCTTCAACGAGTGTGGTGGTTTTTCCGGTTCCGGGCGGGCCGTGGACGATGGCGACGTCGCGAGCGCGGAGGACGTTGTTTACGGCAGTCTCCTGAGAGGGGTTGAGGTACGGGAATCCGAGGTGTGGGAGCGAGAGCCTCGCGGGGGTCAGGGCTGTCGATGAGAAGAGTTCGTTCAGTTCGGCCAAGCGGCCTTTGTCGGCGGCCACGGCGTCGAGGGCTTCGAACATGACGCGGTATGATGTCTCGTCGAACGAGAGCATCACGCCGGGTCGGACGCCTCGGGCATCGAGGGCGGCCGTGTCGGCGTCGTCGGGGATGGTGACGAGCATGCGATCGCCGTCGACATAGCTGACCGTGCCAGAGAAGAGGATGCGGGGCGATGCGCCTGCATCGCCCGAGACGGTAAAGAATATTACGGGGCGTCCGTAGTCGAATTCGTGGTCGGGGGCTTCGTCGATCTCGGGGTCGAGGCCGGTGCGGAGCACTTCGATCACGCGCCTGTCAAGGGAGTTGTAATACGAACGGCCTGCGGCCACGGGAAACCACGCGCGCCCCCGGGCCGCGAGGCGGCCCACGCCGGCGGCATCGACGATGCGGAAGAAGGTGCTTTTCTCCTCATCGTATTCTATGCGCAGAAGGGTGCGCTGTCTGTCGATGACGGCGCGTGCGGAAGCGGATGACATATCGCGTCCGGGGGAATCAGTCGTCGCAAAGCTCACAAAGGAGCGTTGCGGAGGATGCGTCTTTGACGATAACGCTGACGAAGTCGCCGACTTTGACGCCTTCGCGGCGGGGGAATACGGCCGTCTTGTTCTGGCTTGTGCGTCCCACCATCTGCTCGCGGCTGCGCTTGGCGACGCCTTCGACGAGTACTTCGAAGGTCTTTCCAATGTCGCGGCGGTTCGATTCGAGCGAGAGGCGATTCTGAAGCTCGATCATGCGGTTGAGGCGTTCGATTTTGACGTCTTCAGGGATGTTGTCGGGCATTGTCCGGGCAGCGAGGGTGCCGGGGCGCTCGGAGTATTTGAACATGAAGGCTGAGTCGAAACCGACTTCTTCCATGAGCGAGAGGGTGTCGCGGAAGTCGTCTTCGGATTCGTCATGGAATCCGGTGAAAAGGTCGGTGGAGATGGCGCAGTCGGGGATGCGGCTGCGGATAGCGTCGATGCGTCCGAGATACCATTCGCGGGTGTACTTGCGGTTCATCGCCGCAAGGACCTTGTCGGAGCCGCTCTGGACCGGGAGGTGTATCGAGCGGCAGATGTTGGGGTGGGATGCAATCACGTCGATGGTGCGGTCGCTCATGTCCTTGGGGTGTGATGTGGTGAAGCGGACGCGCATTTCCGGGGCGGCTTCGGCGACAGCGGCAAGGAGGTCGGGGAATGCGACGGTGCGGCCTGAGGTTTCGTCGGTATAAGAGTAGCTGTTGACGTTCTGGCCGAGGAGGGTGACTTCGCGGTATCCGCGTTCGCGGAGGTCGGCAAGTTCGCGGAGAATGCTCGCTATGGGACGTGAGCGTTCGCGGCCTCGGGTATAGGGCACGATGCAGTATGAGCAGAAATTGTTGCATCCGCGCATGATGCTGATCCATCCGCCGACGTTTTTTCCGGGGATGCGCACGGGGACGATGTCGCGGTATGTTTCAGTGGTGCTCAGCTCCACGTTGACGGCTTTCCGGCCGGTCTCGGCGGCGGCGAGGAGGGCCGGGAGGTCGAGGTATGAGTCGGGGCCTGCGACGAGGTCGACGCCGTAGGATGTGGTGAGTTCGTCCTTGACGCGCTCGGCCATACAGCCTATTACGCCGATAATACGGAGGGGGGAGTCCTTGCGACGTCGGATGGAGTTGAGGACCTGCAGGCGGGATATGATTTTCTGCTCGGCGTTGTCGCGGATGGAGCAAGTATTGAGGAGGACGGCCGATGCGCCGTCGAGTGTGTCGGAAAGCTCGTATCCGGCCATTCCGGCGATTGAAGCCACGACCTCGGAGTCGGCGACGTTCATCTGACAGCCGTAGGTCTCGATATATATTTTCTTCTCAGGGTTAGAAATTTCAGCCATTTCTTCAGGATAAAAATTTGTGACTTTGCACAAGAATGCGTATTTTTGTGCAAAATTACAAAAAAAAGTGGACTTAGGCGAACTCGGCGATATTATAATCGGAATAGGAATTGTAGGCGCTGCTCTATGGGGCAGCGTCATCACCCCCCTGCTTGAGCACGTCCAAAAGGGCAAGGGCAAGCCTGCGGCTCAGAAAGGCGCAAAGGCCGCCCCGCGGCCCAAGCGGAGCGCGCCGGCGCCTCGTGCGCAGGCACAGGAGCGCAAGCAGGCCGATTTCCGGCCGTGGGAGCCAAGCAGCGCGGCGGAATTTCCGACCGGCGTCGATACGCGCGTCAGCCCGTTTATCACGGGCGAGGAGGGCGTCCGGTCGACGGTTGACGTCAACGCCGACGAAGGCATCACCGACGGAGCCGCAGCGACGGGGGCGCCGGAGTCTGCGGGATGCGACAGCGACGACCTTCGCCGCGGCATCATCTGGGCGGAAATACTGCGTCCCAAATACAAAGACTGAAAAAAATCAAACCATAAAACCATTCAATATCACCATGGCATTCAACTACATCACGGCTCAGGAAGCCGCTGAAATGATTAAGGATGGCGACACCTTGGGTCTTTCGGGTTTTACCGCCCCCGGGACGCCGAAAGTAATCACTAAGGCTCTTGCGGCCAAGGCTGAACGCGAGCATGAAGCCGGCCGCCCGTTCAAGGTCAATCTTTTCACCGGAGCATCGACAAGCGACCTCGTCGACGGCGCCCTCTCTCGCGCCAACGCCATCAACATGCGCGCTCCGTATCAGAACGTCCCGGACCTGCGCAAACGCATCAACTGCCATGACGTGCACTACTTCGACCGTCATCTCTCGGAGATGGCTCAGGAGATGCGCTATGGCTTTTACGGCAAAATCGACTACGCCATCATAGAGGCGGCCGACATCACCCCCGACGGCGAAATCATCCTCGGCACGGGCATCGGCAATATCCCCACATACGCCCGCATGGCGAATAAAATCTTTATCGAGCTGAACGAGGCTCTTCCGAAGAGCCTCCTCGGGATGCACGACGTTGTGCTGCTTCAGGATCCTCCCCACCGCCGCGAGGTGCCCATCTATGCGGCCAACGACCGCATCGGCTCTCTGGTGCTCAAAATCGACCCCTCGAAGGTCGTGGGCATCGTTCGCAACAATATGCTCGACGGCGTGAAGCCCTTCACGGCAGTTGACGAGGTGAGCCAGCAGATCGGCTCGAACGTTGTCAACTTCCTTGTGGGCGAATACATGGCCGGCCGACTTCCCAAAGAATTCCTCCCGCTGCAGAGCGGCGTGGGCAACGTGGCTAACGCCGTGCTCTACGACCTCGGCGAGAGCAAGGAGCTTCCCAACTTCATGATGTACACGGAAGTGGTTCAGGACGCTGTGCTTGAGCTTCTGAAGAAAGGAAAATGCACGTTCGCTTCGACGTGCTCGATGACATTCTCCGATGACACCGAGCGCAAGCTCTTCGCTGACATCGACTTTTTCCACGACAAGATTCTGATGCGTCCGGCCGAGATTTCGAACAATCCGGAGGTAATCCGCCGCATAGGCGTCATCGCCATGAATACGGCCCTTGAGGCTGACCTCTTCGGGTCGGTGAATTCGACTCACGTGCTCGGGACGAGGATGATGAACGGCATCGGCGGTTCGGGCGACTTCACGCGCAACGCTTATCTGTCGATATTCAGCTGCCCGTCGGTGTCGAAGGGCGGCATGATTTCGAACATCGTCCCCATGGTTGCGCACCCTGACCACAGCGAGCACTCAGTCGACATCCTCGTCACGGACCAAGGCGTTGCCGACCTCCGTCACAAAGACCCCGAAGAACGCGCCCGACTGATAATCGAGAAGTGCGCGCATCCGATGTACAAGGAGCTTTTGTGGGACTACCTCAAGCTCGGCGGCAAGAACGGCCAGACGCCCTGCACGCTCAAGGCGGCTTTTGAGTTCCACAACTCGTTCAACGAAAGCGGCGACATGCGCAACGCCGACTTCGGCAAATACTGCTGATGCGGCGTCGCACATAGCGGCGACCGGCCATAAAAGACAGGCATCGGGAGCGTGTCGGGCCCCACAGCGGCCCCCCGACACTCTTCCGATGCTTATAGTGTCGAACCATCCACACGAGTCATAACATCATGATAGAATATATCCGCGGCGCCGTTGCGGCGCTCAATCCGGCGGCGGCGGTGATAGAGACGTCAGGCGGCGTCGGTTATCTGCTTAATATCTCGCTCCCGACGTTCAGCGCCATCGAGGGCCGCAGCGAGGCCAAGCTTCTGGTGCATGAATCCATCCGCGAGGACGCCTATACGCTCTACGGTTTTGCCGACGAGCGCGAGCGGGAACTGTTCAGGCTGCTGATAGGCGTCAGCGGCGTCGGAGCTTCGACGGCAATGATTGTGCTGTCGTCGCTGGGGGCGAACGAGCTGGGCGCCGTAATCGCCACGGGCGATGCCAAACGGCTCAAGGGCGTAAAGGGAATAGGGACAAAAACGGCGGAAAGAATAATTGTTGACCTCCGCGATAAAATAAAACCGACGGGTCATACGTTAGTATTGCAGTCAGGCGCGGAAGCGGCGCGGAGGAGCGATGCTTTCGACGAGGCCCACGCCGCGCTTATGATGCTCGGGTTTGACCGCAAGGCTTCCGACAAGGTGCTTTCGGCCATCTTCGACGAAGACCCGACGCTCAAGGCCGAACAGGCCATCAAGAAGGCGCTCCCGCGTCTTTAAGCCCCCCTACCCTGCGCGCGTCGCCGGTCTTCGCGGCCCCAACAGCTGTGGCCCCGTGAGCGCGCTCCGTTTCTGCAATGAAGTTTCAAGAAGCTTACCGGAAATATAATCCTGCACACGCTCTCGGGCGTCTCTACCGCCGCCTCGGTGGCGGCGGAGGCGTCTTTGTGATGGCGCTTGTGGTGATGTGGCTTATCCCGGGGGCTTCGGCCCAATACTACAAAAGCGAGCTCAAGCCTCCGGCTCCGGGGGCTTATCCTCCGGCTCCGCCCGCGGATTCGATTATGATGCCCTTCCCTGTGCTCCAGACCGTGCCGGAGAATTATGAGCAGCTGATGGAAAACGAGCTTGCCTACGACCTCTCGGCGCCTTCGAACATACGCACGGAGGCGGAGTACGACGCGGCCACGGGGTCGTATATCGTGCATACGCGAGTGGGCGATTTCGACATCGCCACGCCGTTCATGCTCTCGGCCGAGCAGTACAACAACTGGCAACTGCGCAAGTCGATGCAGCAGTACTATCGCACGCGCAATCAGGAGCTTATCACCGACAAGGAGAAACAGCCGTTCAATATCTTCGACATGAATTTCGCCCTCGGGCCTCTTGAGAAGATATTCGGGCCGGGCGGCGTCCAGCTCAAGACGCAAGGGTCGGTGCAGGTGCAGATGGGCATCAAGAGCAACAAGACTGACAATCCGTCGCTGTCGCTGTCGTCGCGGCGCAAGACCTATTTCGACTTCGACCAAAAAATCCAAGCCACCATCAACGCGTCGGTCGGCGACCGAATGAAGTTCAACATGAGCTATAACACGGACGCCACATTCGATTTCGACTCCAAGAACCTCAAGCTGGCATACGAGGGTCAGGAAGACGATATCGTCAAGAGCATCGAGGCGGGCAATGTGTCGATGACCACGGGGTCGTCGCTCATCCGCGGGTCGACGGCTCTTTTCGGCTTCAAGACCAAGCTGCAGTTCGGCAAGCTCACGGCCACGGCTCTTGTGTCGCAACAAAACTCGGAGTCAAAGACCGTGAACACAAAGGGCGGCGCGCAGACGACGGAGTTCAGCGTCAACGCCGACGAGTATGACCAGAACCGCCACTTTTTCCTCGCGCATTTTTTCCGCGACAACTACGACGACTTCGCCTCGAAGCTGCCCTACGTGTCGTCGGGCGTCAGCATCACGCGTATCGAGGTGTGGGTGACAAACAAAACGGGCAAATACGAACAGGCGCGCAATCTCGTCGCCTTTCAGGACCTCGGCGAGAACAGCGTGCTCGCCAATGACTACTGGCGCACGAACCCGGCGCTCCCCAATCCGGCCAACGCCTCGAACAACCTGCTTGAGACCATCAAGACGCAATATCCGTCGGCGCGCAACATCAACAACGTGACGCAGGCGCTGGCGCCTCTTTCGGCCTACGGCATCGACGGCGGCTCGGACTATGAGAAGGTCGAAAGCGCCCGTCTGCTCAGCTCGTCGGAGTACACGCTGAACCAGACACTCGGCTACATATCCGTGCGCTCGGCGCTGAACGCCGACGAGGTGCTGGCCGTGGCCTTCGAATATACCTACCGCGGGCAAGTATATCAGGTCGGGGAGTTCTCGGGCGACATCACGTCGACCGACCAAAGCCTCTACGTGAAGATGCTCAAGAGCACGACGACGTCGCCGCAGCTACCGATGTGGAAGCTGATGATGAAAAACGTGTATTCGCTCGGCGGCTATCAGATACAGAAAAGCAAGTTCAGGCTGAATATCAAATACCTGTCGGACACGACTGGCACGCAAATCAATTATCTGCCCGTGCCGGGGCTCAACAACCAGTCGCTGCTCCAGGTGATGAACCTCGACCGCATCGACTCGAACGAGGATAGCAACCCCGACGGTTTCTTCGACTTCATCGAGGGCTACACCATCATGGCCCAGCAGGGCAAGGTCATCTTCCCGGTCGTGGAGCCTTTCGGGTCGCACCTGCGCAAGAAAATCAACAATCCGGCCCTTGCGGACCAATACGTGTATCAGGAGCTTTACGACTCGACGCTCGTGGTGGCGCGGCAGTATGCCGACAAAAATAAGTTTATCCTTCAGGGTGAATATCAGGCATCGGCGGGATCGCAGATCAGGCTTAATGCCATGAACGTGCCCCGCGGGTCGGTGATAGTCACGGCCGGGGGCGTGACCCTCACGGAGAACTCGGACTATACCGTCGACTACGCCATGGGCATCGTCACCATCACCAACCAAAGCATCATCGACTCGGGCCAGAACATCAGCGTGACGCTTGAAAACCAGTCGCTTTTCTCGATGCAACGCAAGACGCTCCTCGGGCTTGACCTCCAGTATCAGGTCAACAAGAACCTCAATATCGGCGGCACGCTCCTCCACTTTTCGGAGAAAGCTCTATTGGAGAAGGTGAATATCGGCGACGAGGTGGTGAACAACACAATGGTTGGCCTCAACCTGAACTACAACGGCGAATTCATGTGGCTCACCAATCTGCTCAACAAGATACCGACAGTGAACGCCACGGCGCCGTCGAGCCTCAATCTCACGGCTGAATATGCCCGCCTGTTGCCGCACGCACAGAGAAGCGGGTCGAACAAGGGATCGTCGTATGTCGATGACTTCGAGAACACGCAGACCGGCATCGACCTGCGGTCGCCATACTCGTGGTTCCTCGCGTCGACGCCCTACGACCCTTCGCCCGATGCGCTCTTCCCGGAGGCTTCGCTGAGCAACAACGTGGCTTACGGCAAGAACCGCGCGCTCTTGAACTGGTATTATATCGACCGTATGTTCACTCAGCGCAATTCGTCGCTGGCTCCGGGCTACATCAAGAGCGACCTCAAACAGCTGTCGAACCCCTACGTGCGCGAAGTGACCTCGCGCGAGATATTCCAGGGACGCGAGCTGGGCTACGGCGAGTCGTCGACGATACAGACGCTCAACCTGTCGTTCTACCCCGACGAACGCGGCCCCTACAACCTCGACGCCACCAATATCGACGATGCCGGGCGCCTGCTGAACCCCGAAAAGCGCTGGGGCGGCATCATGCGCAGACTCGACAACACCAACTTCGAGCAAAGCAACATCGAGTATGTGCAGTTCTGGCTCCTAAATCCTTTCCTTGACCCCGAGAACCCGAATCTCGAGGGCGGCGACCTCTATCTCAACTTCGGCGAGCTGTCGGAAGACATCCTTAAAGACGGCCTCAAGAGCTATGAGAACGGCATCCCCTACGATGGCAACAACCAGTATCTTAAGGAGACGGTGTGGGGGCGCGTGTCATCGCAGAATTCGCTGACCTACTCTTTCGACAACGCCACGGGAGCACGCTTGGCGCAGGACGTCGGGCTTGACGGCCTCCCCAACGATGACGAGTTCGCTTTCCCTTCGTATGCCGAATATCTCGCGGAGCTGCGCCAGCGGCTGTCGCCGCAGACTGTGGCCGAGATGGAAAACGACCCGTTCTCGCCCTTGCGCGACCCTGCCGGTGACAACTACCACTTCTACCGCGGCTACGACTACGACGAGCAGCGCATCGGCGTGCTTGAGCGCTACAAACGCTACAACGGCGTCGAAGGCAACTCGCTCTCGCCCGAGGATGCTTCCGACCCTCTCTACCAAAGCTCGCGCGCCACTCCCGACGTCGAGGACATCAATCAGGACAATACGCTCAACGAATACGAGCGCTACTTCCAGTACAGGGTTTCAATCCGCCCCGAGGACCTCGTGGTGGGCAAGAATTATATCACGGACAAGCAGACGTCGCTCGTCCCGACGCGCGACCCCCAGAACCCCGATCTCGAAGTCGAATGGTATCAGTTCAAGATACCTTTGAGCGACTTCGAGAAAATAGTGGGCGGCATCTCCGACTTCTCGACCATACGTTTCGCGCGCATGTTCATGACCGGATTCAAGAAGCCGACCCACCTGCGATTCGCCACGTTCGAACTTGTGCGCGGCGAGTGGCGTAGCTATGATTTCAACCTCAACTCGCGCGGCGACGCTCCGGCTCAGGGCCAACTCGACATATCGGTGGTGAACATCGAGGAGAATGCGGGCCGCGAGCCTGTGAACTACGTGCTGCCTCCGGGGGTGACGCGTATTCAGGACCCGTCGCAGAGTCAGATTACGCAGCTCAACGAGCAGTCGATGTCGCTGAAGGTGACCGACCTCACGGCAGGCGACGCCCGCGCCGTTTATCGCAACACGCAACTCGACCTCCGCAACTACAAGCGCCTGCAGATGTGGATTCACGCCGAAGCGCCTATCGACAACACCACCGACACGCGGACGGGCGACCTCTCGGCCTTCATCCGCCTCGGCACTGACGTCAAGAACAATTTCTACGAATATGAAATTCCGCTTGAGCTGACGGCTCCGAAAAAATACAGCGATTCCAACGCCGACCGCGAGCTTGTGTGGCCCGAGAACAACTATCTCAACTTCAACCTTCAGAGCCTCGTCGACCTGAAAAAAGAGCGCAACCGCGCGAAGAGGGCGGAAGAAGAGGGCGTGGGCTATGGCGTGCTCTACACGGGCCGCGACCCGGACAACAACCGCAACCGCATGGCCGTGCTCGGCAACCCGTCGCTGTCGGACGTGCGTGTCATCCTCATAGGCATCCGCAACAACTCGGCCACTACGAAGGACGGCACCGTGTGGGTGAACGAACTTAAGGTGACCGATTTTGCCGAAGAGGGCGGCTGGGCGGCCAAGGCCAACGCCACGCTGGCACTCTCGGACGTGGCCACGCTGAACCTCGGCGGCCACTTCGAGACAGCAGGCTTCGGCGGCGTAGACCAAAGCCTGAACGAGCGCCGGCTCGACGATTTCCAGCAGTATAACGTGGCCGTTCAGGCCGACCTCGGGCGCTTCCTCCCCGAGAAGGCCAAGCTTCGCGCTCCTGTCTACTACTCGCGCAGCGAGGAGAAAACATCGCCGAAATACAATCCCCTTGACCAGGATGTGCTCCTCAAAGACGCCCTCAACGACTGCACGACAAAGGCCGAGCGCGACTCCATAAGCTCATACGCTGTCGAGCGCACGTCTATACAGAACTTCTCGCTCTCGGGGCTTAAATTCGACGTCAAGAGCAAAAACCCCATGCCTTGGGACCCGGCGAACTTCACGGTAAACTTCTCGTTCAGCAAGCAGTCAAAAAACGACCCGACGACCGAATACGAAAACACCAACGACTATCGCGGCGCTCTCCAGTATAACTATTCGCCCTACTTCAAGGCCTTCAAACCCTTCAAGGGCCTGAAGTCGAAGAATAAAAACGCGCGTTTCCTCAAGGAATGGGAGCTCAACTGGCTGCCGACGAATATCTCGTTCCAGACCAACATGAGCCGCTACTACTACGAACAGCAGACGCGCTCGGAGACCGACCAGATGTTCCAGCTGCCCGTTTCGGTGAGCAAGAACTTCCTGTGGGACCGCCAGCTCGCGCTGACCTGGAACATCACCAAGACACTCAGCCTCACCTTCAACTCCAACACGTCGGCCCGCATCGAGGAAACGGTCGGCGCCGTCAACCGCAAGCTCTTCCCTGACAAGTACAAGGAATGGAAAGACACGGTGTGGCAGTCGATACGCTCAATGGGCACGCCGTGGGCCTACAACCAGACCTTCACGGGCCAATACCGCGCGCCCTTCTCGAAAATACCGTTCCTCGACTTCCTCACGGCCAACGTCAGCTACAACGCCACCTATCGCTGGGACCGCGGCGCCACCATCGACGGCACGTCGATGGGCAACTCCATAGCCAATCAGGCGGCATGGAACGCCGACGGGCGCATCAACTTCGAGGGCTTCTACAACAAAATCACATTCCTCAAAGAGGTGAACAAGCGCTTTGCCAACACACGCCGCCCCAACACGACGACACGCAAACCCAAGCGCTTCGAAAAGGCCTTCGCCCTCAAACCCGACACGACGCTCGTCATCAAACACAACCTCCGCACCAAAAAGGTGAAGGTAACAGCCGTGACGGCCGACGGCAACAAGCCCTTCGCCGTCAAGACAAAGATTATCGACGCCAACAACGTCGAAATCCTCACACGCGGCGACCAAAACATCAAGTTCACCGTCCTTGAACTCCTCAAGGACGAGAAGAGCCTGATGCGCGAAATAGGCGAATACGCCACGCGACTTGTGATGTCGCCTCGAAACGTATCAGTCCGCTACCGCAACACCCGGACGATGAGCCTGCCGCTCTTCCGCCCCGAAATCGGCAACATCTTCGGAGAAAGCACCTCATACGGGCCTATGGCTCCGGGGCTCGACTTCGCCTTCGGCTTCACTGACGAAAGCTATATCCGCAAGGCCCTCGACCGCGGCTGGCTCATCACCGACGACGGCCAGACGTCGCCTGCCGTGTGGGGGCGCACCAACGAGCTTAACATCGAGGCGAACCTCGAAATCTTCAAGGGCTTCAAGATACAGCTGACGTTCAACCGCACGGACAACCGCACGTCGCAGGTGCAGTTTATGTACGACGGCATGCCTACGTCGCTCGCCGGGTCGTACACCAAGACTCACATGGCGCTCGGCACCGCGCTCAGAAGCTCGAAAGCCGACGACGGCTACAACTCGGCGGCCTTCAACACCTTCCTCGCGAATATCCCTGAAATCCGCGACCGCGTCGAGGCTCAGTACGCCGGCCTCCGCTACCCCGACGGAGGCTTCATCGCCGGCACCCCCGAAGCGGGCAAGCCCTTCTCGCCCGCTACGGGCGAAGTGAGCCGGACGTCGTCGGACGTGCTCATCCCGGCATTTATGGCGGCATATTCCGGCAGTTCGGCCGAGAGCGTCACGCTCAATCCCTTCCCCGATTTCTCGAGCGTGCTTCCGAACTGGCGCGTCACCTATGACGGCCTTATCAATATGGGCAACATGCGCAATATCTTCAAGAGCTTTACGCTGAGCCACGCCTATCAGTGCACCTACTCCGTGGGGTCGTTCTCGTCGTATCTCAACTGGGTAAGCGCCGACGGGGGCAATCTCGGCTTCACGCTCGACGAGCTCTCGGGACTGCCCGTGCCGTCGTCGCCGTTCAACATTTCATCGGTGGCCATCACCGAGCGCTTCGCGCCTCTCTTCGGCGTGAAAGCGACGATGAAAAACGACCTCCAGTTCAACGCCGAGTGGCGCGACCAGCGCACTCTCACGCTCAACACGTCGGCCGGGCAGGTCGTCGAGGCCACGACCAAGGGCATCACCGTAGGCGTGGGCTACAAAATCATCGGCTTCAACACCGTGCTCAAGATGAAAGGTTCGGCTCAGGGCGTAAGCAACGACCTGACGCTTAACGCCGACTTCTCATTCCAGAACACGCAGGCCCTCATCCGCCGCATCGAGAGCAACTACACACAGCCGACGTCCGGGGCCAACACCCTCGGCATCAACTTCACGGCCTCTTACATCCTGAGCAAGCGCATCACACTTCAGGCCTACTTCGACCATCAGGTCAACACGCCCCTTGTCACCACAAGCTCCTACCCCACGACCAACTCGTCATACGGCATCTCGATAAACCTGTCGCTCGCAAGATAGCAAAATGAAAGTTGGCACCCAGCTTCCTTTCCACTCCTCGATAGTTTCTTGAGGCAGGCTTCTGTTTGCGGCTAGGGCGCAAAAAAACCGGCCCTGAGGCGCGATGCGCCCGGGGGGCCGGATTGTGGTTGCGGTTAAAGAGATTTTCAGTTTTTGAATATGAGGTCGGTGCCGTCGTCGGTTGTGTCGATGACTATGGGGTTGGAGCGGTCGACCTTGCGCGCGAGGATGTCTTTTGAGAGCTGATTGAGGACGAGCCTGTGGATGGCGCGCTTGACGGGTCGAGCACCGAATTCGGGGTCAAAGCCTTCGTCGGCGAGGAAGCTTAGCGCTTTGGGGGTAATCCTGAGGTCGATGCCACTTGACTGCAAGAGCATCTTGCGGATGCCTTCAATCTGGAGGCCTACGATTTCTTCGATTTCCTCGCGGTTGAGGGGAGTGAACATTATAATCTCGTCGATACGGTTGAGGAACTCGGGGCGTATCGTCTGCTTGAGCATGTCGAGGACCTGAGTCTTGGTTTTTTCGACGGTCTCGTCGCGGTTTTCGGGGGTCATCGCGGCGAAATTGTCGCGGATGAGGGCCGAACCCATGTTCGAGGTCATGATTATGATGGTGTTCTTGAAGTTGACGTTTCGGCCTTTGTTGTCGGTGAGGCGTCCGTCGTCGAGAACCTGCAGGAGGATGTTGAATACATCTGGGTGGGCCTTTTCGATTTCGTCGAAGAGGACTACGGAGTAAGGTTTGCGCCTTACGGCTTCGGTGAGCTGTCCGCCTTCGTCGTAACCGACGTATCCGGGAGGGGCGCCGACGAGACGGCTCACGGAGTGTTTCTCCTGATATTCGCTCATGTCGATACGCGTCATCATGTTTTCGTCGTCGAAGAGGTATTCGGCGAGGGCTTTGGCGAGTTCGGTTTTTCCGACGCCTGTCGTTCCGAGGAAAATGAATGAGCCGATCGGGCGACGGGGGTCGTTGAGGCCT
Organism: uncultured Muribaculaceae bacterium; assembly: GCA_910584905.1. Lineage (GTDB taxonomy): Bacteria > Bacteroidota > Bacteroidia > Bacteroidales > Muribaculaceae > CAG-873. Next base: position 38,469 of record CAJUCQ010000024.1, on the reverse strand, counting down.
GCGCGCGAGCGGCGCACGGCGTCGGCGATGGCGCGGATAGCTTCGTCTTGCCCGACGACGCGCGAATGGAGCTCGACTTCGAGGTGAAGGAGTTTTTCCTGTTCGCTACGGGCCATTTTCTTGACGGGGATTCCGGTCCAGCGGGATACGACGTCGGCGATGTCGTCGGCGTCGACTTCTTCTTTGATGAGCGCACGCTCGCCCTGCATGTCTTTGAGCTGCTGCTGGATTGCGGCGTTTTCCCGCTCTTTTGCCTGAATGCTGGAGTAGCGGATTTCGGCTACTTTAGCGTAGTCGCCCTCGCGTTCGGCGCGGTCAGCATCGAAGTTGAGCTGTTCGATGTCGATTTTGTTTTGTTGTATTTTAGATATCAGCTCGCGCTCGGCTTTCCACTTGGCGGAGTATTCTTTTTCCTCCTCGCGGAGTTCGGCGATACGTTTTTCGATGTCGCGGACGCGGTCTTTGTCGTCTTCGCGCTTGATGGCTTCGCGCTCGATTTCCATCTGGGCTATGCGGCGAGTGATGTCGTCGAGGGCCTGCGGCACCGAGTCGATTTCGAGTTTGAGTTTCGAAGCGGCCTCGTCGATAAGGTCGATGGCTTTGTCGGGGAGGAAGCGGTCGGTGATATAGCGTTCGGAGAGCTGGACGGCGGCGATAATCGCTTCGTCGCGGATGCGCACCTTGTGGTGGTTTTCGTAGCGTTCTTTCAGTCCGCGGAGGATGGCTATTGCCGAGGCCTCGTCGGGTTCGTTAACCATGACTTTCTGGAAACGGCGTTCGAGGGCTTTGTCTTTCTCGAAGTATTTCTGATATTCGTCGAGGGTTGTTGCGCCTATGCTTCTGAGTTCGCCACGCGCGAGCGCGGGCTTGAGGATGTTTGCGGCGTCCATGGCGCCTTCGCCTTTACCGGCTCCGACGAGTGTGTGGATTTCGTCGATGAAGAGTATAATCTCGCCGTCGGCTCCGGTGACTTCGTTGACGATAGCCTTGAGGCGTTCTTCGAATTCGCCTTTGTATTTTGCGCCGGCGACGAGGGCGCCCATGTCGAGGGAGTATATTTGTTTGGAGCGCAGATTCTCGGGGACGTCGCCGCGGACAATGCGGTGTGCGAGGCCTTCGGCTATGGCTGTTTTGCCGGTGCCGGGTTCGCCGATGAGCATTGGGTTGTTTTTTGTGCGTCGTGAAAGAATCTGGAGCACACGTCGGATTTCTTCGTCGCGGCCGATCACTGGGTCGAGTTTGCCCTGCCGGGCGCGTTCGTTGAGGTTTATGGCGTATTTCGATAGGGCGTTGTATGTTTCTTCGGCGCTTTGGTCGGTGGCTTTTTTGCCTTTGCGGAGCTCGTCGACGGCGGCCTGCAGTTCTTTGCTTCCTACGCCGTAGTCCTTAAGGATTGTGGAGGCGGGGGAGTTGACGTCGAAAATGGCAAGAAGGAGGGCTTCGAGGGTGACGTATTCGTCGCCGGCTTTCTTGGCTATGTCGAGTGCTTTCTGAAGGACGTCGTTGGATGTCCGCGAGAGATAGGGCTCGCCGCCCGACACCTTGGGTTGCGCGGCGATTTCGGCGTCGACTTTGGCGCTTATGCCTTGCAGGTTGGCGCCGATTTTCTGGAAGATGAACTTCACGAGCGACTCGCCTTCCTCAATGACGCCTTTGAGGAGATGCACCGGCTCGATTGACTGCGAGCCTGAGCCGCGGGTGATTTCGACGGCTTTCTGGATTGCCTCCTGCGATTTGATAGTAAAATTGTTGAAGTTCATAAAGTGTAGTCTTTACGCGTGGATAGTTTTTTGCTTTCCATTAATAACAAAAGGCATGCCGAAAATGTTTGCGGCCGCCCTGGTGGGGCGGCCGCAATATGGTCTTTTCGGCAGAACACACTATAAGTCAAAGGATAGCCTGCGCCACAGCGAAGCCGGGACCGCGCGCATCAGGGCTGTCATGACAGCCCAGCGGGAGTCGATATATGCCACGCGGCGGCGACGGAGGACAGCTTTTTCGATAAGCGGGGCGACGTAATCGATGCTCATCAGCATGGGTAGCGAGTCTTTGCGGGGGTCGTCGGCAAGGAGAGCCGTGTCGACGAATCCGGGGCGGATGTCGGTGATGTCGACGTTGATGCGTGAGGCATGAGCGAGCTGGTCAATGGCGTCGAGATAGTTCCACTGATAGCGTTTGGAGGCGGAGTATGCTGGCGAGATGCCGAGGCCTCGTGCTCCGGCCACCGAGGTGATTACGGCGATTTGTCCGGGTGTACGGTTGGCGGTGCGGGCGAAGTAGCGGCAGGCTGAGGTGACTATGGCCGTGAATCCGCGGACGTTGACGTCGATTGTGCGGGCTTCGACTGCGGGGTCGAGCGAGGGGTTTCGCCAGCCTGTGCCTGCGGCATAGAGGAAGACGTCCATGCCGTCGATAAGCTCGATGAGGCTTTCGAAGCGGCGGGCGGCATCGGGGGCCGCAACGTCAATGGCCATGGCTTCGACGCGGTCGGGAAACTGTGCTTTTATCTCCTGAAGGCGGTCGAGGCGGCGTGCGGCCACACCTACACGCCATCCCATACGGGCGAAGTCCATCGCCACTCGCATCCCCATGCCTGAAGATGCGCCTATGATAATTATTTTTTTCATTTTTCGGGGTTTATATCTTCATTGATAACCCCTGTGCGGCCGGGTTTGTTCAGGCGTTCGAGCGGAATGGTGTAAATGACGGAGAATGTGGCTCCGATACCGGGGCCGCGAGTGCCGAAGCCGGGGACGTACCACGGCTGACCGACTGCGCTTTTACTCTCATGAAGCATCTTCGAGTACTTGAAATTCCATCCCATTGATATCGGGCCCCAGATTTTCACTATTACGCCAAGGCGGAGTTCGAGCCAGCCTGCGGTGGCGTTGCGGGAGGGGATATCGAATACGGCTGTCTCGTCCCAGTAGGGCGAGTCGAGGACAATATCACGCACTTCGTAGCTGAAGGGCGAGAAGCCGTAGCGCAGGCCGGCGACGAGGAGGTAGTCGGGGTTGGAATTGTAGAAGAAGTTGTAGTCGGCGCCGATGCGGAAATATACCGATGCGGGGACTCGGAATGTGAAATCGGATGTTTTCGGGCGGTGGTCCATTTGGCCGAGTCCGACTTCGAACACGGGTAGATAGCGGTTGTGGAGGTTGAGCTGGACCCATGCGTCGAACAGACCGTAGCGCTGCCCGAATGCACGCATCACGGGGTCCCAGATGTTTACGCCTACGCTTCCTGAATACAGGAGGGGGTGTTTCATCTTCGGGAGTGTGCTCATGGCTGTGGAGTCGACCCATTTTTCGCCGGTGACGGTGTCGACAAAAACGAGCATTCCGCGGTCGTCGCGGTAGGATGTGCTTTTGGCCCTGCGGGCGGCGTTTATCTTTGCGGTGTCGTTGCGCGTTTCGTTGACGGCTTGTGTGCGTGTGGCGGCATTGTTCACGGGGGAGATGCGACGGCGCGGGGCATCGCCGACGGGCGAATCGGCAAAGGCCGGAATCAAGGCGAGGGCGAGAGCGAAGAGAACGGCAATGCGTGGTTTCATATCGTTTCAGCCTCCTCCCCGGGCTCTTCGGCTGTTCGGAAATAGAATCGCATACTCGGACGGTCGACATTGGTGATGAGCGAGTCGAGGATGCTTACGGAGTCGAGCAGGTTGGTTGTGCATTCGACTTTGCGGATGCGGTAGCAGTACATTGCGCCGCATTCGGCGGATGCGAAGTATGGCTCGGAGTCGTAGGTGAAGGTGACGACGTCGTCGAATGCCGGGTCGTCGATTCCGGGTTGCTGATAGCTGATTCGCCACGAAGTCGAATTGCGGGTGGAGCGCATCGGGAGGTAGACTTGGGATGCGGCCGGGGGCGCGACGAGGATTGCGGAATCGGCCGGGGCGCCGACTCCGCGGATTGTGATGTTGTTGAGCGATATGGCCTGCCCGGTGGCCGAGGAGTAGAACTCGGCGAGCGGGATTGCGCTCTGATTGTCGAGGCAACCGCTTGTGGAGCAGGCCGGGAGGGATGCGCCGGCGATGCAGGCCACGATAAGGGGCAAGGCGGCGAGGCCGCGGGTTAGAGCCATCTGACGATTTCTTCGAGTGATTTGCGTTTCTTTTCGGGAGCGGCGACGCCTTCGGCGGGATAGCCCACGGGGATAATGGCCACGGGGCGGAGTCCGTCGGGGATTTCAAGGCCTTCGCGGAGTTTTTCGGGGTCGAAATGGCATACCCAGCAAGTGGCGAGGCCGCGGTCGGTGGCGGCGAGGCAAAGGTGCTCGGCGGCTATGGCGAGGTCCACGTCGATATGCGAATGGCCGTCATAGGGGCGCACCCAGCCTTCGTCGACAATCCCGAGGCAGACCACAAAGGCCGGAGCGGTGCGGATCCATTCGCGTTCGTACGAGGCAAGGACGGCGTCGCGGGCGGGGCCTTCGGAATCAATGACCCAAAATTGCCACGGCTGGCGGTTGCAGGCCGACGGGGCGATGCGCACATCTTCGAGAATGTCGGCGAGAATTGCGCGCGAAGGGATGCGGGATGAGTCGTATGCGCGGCATGAGTAGCGCGCGAGAGCTAAGTTGCGGAATGTTTCCATTTTGATTTATCGGGGGCTAAATGCGTTCGTCGATTTCATATTCGTTGCGCTTCGGCGAGTTGCGCACCACCAGCTCGCCGATGAATCCGGCGAGAAAGAGCTGGGAGCCGAGGAGCATGAGGGTAAGGGCAAGGAAGAAGTAGGGAGAGTCGGTGACGAGGATGTAGCTGTGTCCGGCATACATGTGGTAGAGTTTGAGCACACCGACGAGAATCACGGCTACGAAGCCGAGCATGAACATCAGCGAGCCGAGGAGGCCGAAAAAGTGCATCGGTTTTTTGCCGAAACGGCCCGTGAACCACAGGGTGAGCAGGTCGAGATAGCCGTTGACAAAGCGGTCGAGGCCGAATTTGGTCTTGCCGTATTTGCGCGCGCGGTGCTGCACCACTTTTTCGCCTATTTTATGAAAACCGGCGAGCTTTGCGAGATAAGGGATGTAGCGGTGCATGTCGCCGTAGACTTCGATGTGTTTGACGACTTTTGCGTCGTATGCTTTCAGGCCGCAGTTGAAGTCGTGGAGGTTCCGGATGCCGCTGACGCGTCGGGCCGTGGCGTTGAAGAGTTTCGTCGGGATGGTCTTCGAGAGGGGGTCGTAGCGCTTTTTTTTGTATCCGCTGACGAGGTCGTAGCCTTCCTCACGAATCATGCGGTAGAGTTCGGGGATTTCGTCGGGGGAGTCCTGCAGGTCGGCGTCCATCGTTATCACGACGTCGCCGGTGGCGGCGGCGAAGCCGGTGTTGAGGGCGGGGCTTTTGCCGTAGTTGCGGCGGAAAGAAATGCCGCGCACATGCCCGGGGTCTTGGTTGCGGAGGCCGCGAATCACTTCCCACGAGTCGTCGGTCGAGCCGTCGTTTACGAATATTATTTCGTAAGAAAAGCCGTGTTCGGTCATCACGCGCTCAATCCAAGCCTTGAGTTCGGGGAGCGACTCGGCTTCGTTGTATAGGGGCACTATTACTGAAATATCCATTATTTGCGGTTGATTGTTTTTGCTATGATAAGGCCTGCGATGCCGATAAACAGTCCGGAGAGCATCATCATCATGAGCACCGAGGCCATCATGTCGGCGGGTGTCGGCACGGGTCCGTGGTCAAGGATGTGCTGAAGCTGCGCTGTCAGCGGGGCGTATTCGGGAATCTGCGCCATTACGTTGACGGAATATTCGAGCTGACTGACGATATAATCCGGGAAGATGAAGCGGAGAATGACGTAGACGGCGAGGGCTACGGGGAGGGCGGCGAAGAATGATATCGCAACGCCGTAGCTGGCAAGGGCCGCGGCGGGGACGCCGCGACCGGTGGCGGCGCGGGCCTCGCGGTCGCGCAGGCATTGCTGACGGATGAGGTAGACGATGCCTGCTATCCCCGAAGCGAGGGCGAGCAGGCCTCCGGCGCCGCCCGTTGACCCGAGGGCAAGGAAGGCAAAGACGAAGGCGGCGACTACAAGGCCGCGGCGGGCGGCACTTTCTATCAGTGGTGGCATCGGGAGAGACTTGTGGTGGATATTATGGTCCGGTTTTTAACTTCGATAAGGGCCGGGGCGTCGACTCCGAGGGCGCGCGCGCCCATGAGTGCGGTCTCGCCTTCGGGCAGGGGGTCGGGACAGCGGTCGGTTATGTCGTCGACGCGCGTGTCGGTGAATGCCCAGAATATCGGGCGCCCTGCGGCGGCGGCGCGCACGCGGGCCATCATGGCCGGAGTCGAGGGGTCGAAGGCATCGAGGACGGCAACGAGGGCGTCGCGGGCTTCGTCGCGGAGGTCGACGCGGGATTGCGAGCCGGAGCCTACGGTTTTCAGGGCCGTGTGCGGCAGGCGGGGAATGAAGGCCTCGGGGTAAAGGCGCTCAAGGGTGGCGCGCGAAATATGCTCCGGAGCGCCCTCGCAAGGAATCAGCTCGTGGCGCAGGATGTCGTCGCCGGAGGTCATCAGCCTGACGGTCTCGCTCCGCAGGCGGCCGGTGGCGGTGTCAAAGACGAATACATCGGCCGCGACGGGGCTTCCGTCGTGGATTGTCTCGACGCTCAGCGTGTCCGGGAGGGAGACGCTGACGCGGCTTGAGCCGTCGGAGGCGAGGCAGGCGCGGATATGCGAGGCAAGCACAGCCGGGGCGAAGCGGGCCATGCCGTCGGCGGCGAATGCCTCCGGGCGCATGGGTTCGACGGAGAGTGTGGCGCGTTTGTAGCGGTAGATGCTGTCGGCGATTGCGGCGACGAATGAATCGCCTGCGTCGCCGGGAAGGCGGTATGCGACGATGAAATCGCCGTCGGGCGATTCGAGGACTGTGCCTGCGAGGCCTGTTGTCGACTCAATCCTTGCGGCGAAGGCGCGCGGGCGCTCCAGCGCGCCGACAATGGAGTCGACGGGCGTGGCCGCCGCAAGAGAGAATGCGGCGGCGAGGGCAAGGGCGGGGAGGAGAGGCTTTTTCATCAGTCGAAGGCTCCGCTTACGATTTCGTCGACGGTCTGCTCCTCATCAGGATACTCGTCGAAGTCCATTCCGCCTTCGCAAAGGTTTGCTTCGGAGAACGAGAACTTCGCCGTCTGCGTGTAGGGCAGCTTGGGGTCGGCGTAGACCTTTGAAATATATTTGCCGTAAATTGGGAGGGCCATCGATGCGCCCTGTCCCTGCGCCATGCTGTTGAAATGGATATAGCGTTCGTCGCCGCCGACCCATACGCCGCTGACAAGCTCGGGGGTGAATCCCATGAACCATCCGTCGGCGTTGAAGTTGGTTGTGCCGGTTTTGCCTCCCATCTGAGCCGTGATGTTATAGGGCGCACGGCGGAGGCGGTTGCCGGTGCCGCTGTCGACGACGTTGAGGAGCACCGAGAGGATGCGGTTGTGGCCTCGCTCGGTGATTACTTCGGTCTGCGAGGGAGCGAACTCCTGAATCACGTTTCCGTTGGCGTCGGCTATTGCCGTGACGTAGAGGGGGTCGGTGCGCATGCCTTTGTTGGCGAATGCGCTGTAGGCCGTGACCATCTCTTTTACGCTTACCTCGCACGGGCCGAGACACAGCGATTTCACCGGCGGGAGCTGATTTGTGATGCCGTATGAGTGCATGCGGCGCACAAGCTCGTAGGGGTTGAGACGGTCCATGATACGGGCCGAAATCCAGTTGTTGGAGTTTGTGAGGGCCCATCGGAGGCTTACCATCTCGCCTATGCGCGAGTGGCCGGTGTTGCGGGGTTGCCAGATACGTCCGTTTTCGTCGTAGAGCGTGGGCTGCTCGTTAAGCATTTCGGAGCAGGGGGTGAATTCGTCGGTCTCGAAGGCGTATGTGTAAAGGAAGGGCTTGATTGTCGAGCCAATCTGACGGCGTCCGGTGGCGGCCATGTCGTACTGGAAGAAGCGGAAGTCGGGGCCGCCGACGTATGCCTTCACGAATCCCGTGGCCGGTTCCATACTCATGAAGCCCGTGCGGAGGAAGCTCTTGGTGTAGAGGACCGAGTCGCGCGGGGTCATAATGGTGTCGAGCGGGCCTTCGTAGCTGAATACTGTCATCTCGACGGGAGTGTTGAACTGACGCTTGATTTCCTCAGGCGAGAGGCCGGCCACGCGGGCCACGCGGGCGCGCTCGCTCTGGTTTATGGCCGTGTTGATGAGTTTTTCGCGTGTGGCCGACGAGAGTTCGGCGGGATTTGACGTGTAGGGTGCCGTCGGCGAGTTTTTCTTTTCCTTGAAAAACTGCCGCTGGAGCGAGCTCATGTGTTCGTGCACGGCCTCCTCGGCGTAGCGCTGCATGCGGGAGTCGATTGTAGTGTAGATTTTGAGGCCGTCGTTATAGATGTCGTATTTCGTTCCGTCGGGCTTGCGGGTTTTCTCGACCCACCCGAAGAGCGGGTTTGTGGCCCATGCGATGGAGTCGTCGACGTAGCGCTGACGGTCCCACGAGGGGTAGTCGGAGCTTCGGGGTTTCTTTGCCGAGAGGATGCGGCGCAGTTCCTCGCGGAAATACGGCGCGAGGCCGTCCTTGTGGTCCACGCGGTGGAAATCGAGCGTCATGGGGCGCGCCTGAAGGTCGGCGAGCTCGGCGTCGGAGAGCATTCCGGCCTTGTGCATCTGCTCAAGGACCACGTTGCGGCGGGCGCGGGTGCGTTCGGGCTTGCGCACGGGATTGAAGTAGGAGGGGTTTTTGACCATGCCTACGAGCGTGGCGGCCTCAAGGACGTCGAGGTCGGAGGCTTCTTTATTGAAATAGACCTTGGCCGCGCTCTTGATGCCCACGGCGTTGTAGAGGAAGTCGAACTGGTTGAGATACATTTTCAGAATCTCCTCCTTCGAATAGAAGCGTTCGAGTTTGATGGCAATCATCCATTCGATGGGCTTCTGCATTGCGCGGTCGAAGATATTCGAGCTGGCGGGCGAGTAGAGCTGCTTGGCAAGCTGCTGGGTGATTGTGGAGCCGCCGCCGGCGCTTCGCTGGCCCATAAGGACGGTTTTGACGAGCGCGCGGGTGACGGCGCGCATGTCGATGCCGGAGTGGTCGGCGAAGCGGGCGTCCTCCGTGGCAATGAGGGCGTTGACTACGGCAGGCGAAATCTCGTCGAAGTCGGCGTAGACGCGGTTGCCCGTATTGCGGAAGTAGCGGCCCAGTTCCTCGCCGTCGGCGGCGTAGATGACCGATGCATAGCGGTCCTGCGGGTTCTTAAGCTCCTCAACGGGCGGCATATATCCGATTACGCCGTTGTAAACCATCACGAAAAACACGCCCGTGAGCACAACAAAGAGAGCGAAAGCAATCCAAAGAAATCGCACCGTCTTGCGGACCCAAGCCTTGCGCGGTGCAGGTTGCGGTTCGGAGACGTTTTTGAGTGTTTTCGACATATTATATATACGAATGAAGAGGTTTCTATCAGTTCAATTTGCAAAAATACGCATTTTTTCCGAGAAACAAAAGCTTATTTTCCACTACCGATTCGCACGACGCCGCGCCGGGAGGCGCGTTAATGCTTTTTTGCACACGTCGTTTTTTTTTCTTATCTTTGCGACTGATTTTTCCAAATACTTGCTTATGAAAAAGTTTACGGCCGCATGTGCGGCGATTGCGCTGACATGCGCACCGGCTATGGCCGAAGGTTATCAGGTGAATACCCTAAGTGCTCGTCAGAACGGTATGGGTCATACCGGAACAGCTCTCAAGCTCGGAGCCGAGAGCATGATATTCAACCCTGCCGGCCTCGGTTTTCTTGACCGTACGCTCGAATTCTCCGGCACAGCCACCGCAGTAATCGCCACGGGCCACGCAACTCTCCCCGACGGCAAAAAATACACCACCGACAACACGCCCTCCACGCCGATGGCATTCAACCTCGGCATGAACGTCTACGACAACTTCAAGGCCGGCATCAGCTTTTACACGCCCTACGGGTCGGGCATAAACTGGGGCCTCAACTGGCCGGGAGCCGTGCTCAACCAAAAAGTAAACCTCAAGGCTTTCACCGTGCAGCCGACGCTCGCATGGCGTCCGCTCCCGGGGCTTGCGGTAGGCGTGGGCGCAATGGTGACGTGGGGCACGGTCGACCTCTACAAAGGCCTCGTCCCCAACGACACATTCAACGCCATGCTCGCCGCCGCCGGACTCCCGGGCATGACCGACACTCCCGCCAACATCAACCTCAGCGGCAAAACATCAATCACGGCAGGCGTGAACGCCGGCGTGATGTGGGACATCAACGAGCAATGGACCGTAGGCTTCTCGTTCCGCCAGAAAATGAATCTGCGCGTAAAATGCGGCACCGCCGCCGTCAGCTACGCCAACGAGCTCGCCCAAGGCCTGCTTCAAGACCGCCTCAACATCCTCAACGAAGCCAATTTCACGGCCTCCATGCCTGCGGCAGCCGTCTACAACTTCGGCGTAAGCTACAAGCCTCTCAGCCGTCTCGTCCTCGCTTTCGACGCCCAGCTCACCGGCTGGAACGCCTACAAAAGCCTCGATATCGAATTCCTGAGCGAACAGCTCACGCCCTTCAACCAGTATATAGCCAAGAACTACCGCAACTCGTGGACCTTCCACCTCGGCGGACAGTACACCCTCACCGAGCGCCTTCAGCTCCGCGCCGGCCTGATGGTGGACACAACGCCCGTGAGCAAGACCCACTACAACCCCGAGACTCCGGGTATGACCAAAATCGAACCCTCGCTCGGATTTTCGTTCTCGCCGCTTAAAAATTTCTCCATCGACGCATCGGTCCTCTACGTAGCCGGCCTCGGCGCCGACAACGCCTCCTGCACCTACACCGATTTGCTCCGCGCGCAAATGAACATGCCCGCCGAGCGCACATTCACGGCCGACTACAGCGTGCACGCGTGGAACCCCTCAGTGGGCGTCACATTTAAATTCTAACAAATTAGGTCTTTTCTCATTTTTTTACTATCTTTGCGCCGCGAAACCGCTATCACTTATGAAAGATTATTCAAAGAATGTCGACCTCCTGTTTGAAACGAGCTGGGAGGTATGCAACAAAATAGGCGGCATCTACACGGTGCTCTCCAGCAAAGCAAAGACCCTCCACGACCTATACAAAGACAAACTTATCTTCATCGGTCCTGACGTATGGACGGAAGAAAATCCGTCGCCGTACTTCACCGAGGTGCCGTCGCTTCTGCGCCGCTGGCGCGAAAACGCCCTTTTTACCGAAGGAGTGAGCGTGCGCGTCGGGCGCTGGGAAATCCCCGGGCGCCCGGTGGCAGTCCTCGTTAAATTCGACGGCCTCTACCGCACCAAAAACGAATTCTACGGGCGACTTTGGGACCTCTACGGAGTCGACTCCCTCCACGCTTACGGCGACTACGACGAAGGCATGGCCTTCGGGCGCGCCGCGGCAATGGTAATCGAGAGCCTCACGGCCTTCCTCAAGGCCGACCCGGCCAAGGTCGTGGCTCACTTCGACGAATGGACCACCGCCTCCGGCCTCCTCGCCCTGAAAGCCGACATGCCGGCAGCGGCCACCGTCTTCACAACCCACGCCACGAGCATCGGACGCAGCATCTGCGGCAACGGCAAGCCCCTCTACGACTACCTCCGAGGCTACAACGGCGACCAGATGGCCGCCGAGCTGAACATGCAGAGCAAGCACAGCCTCGAAAAAGCCGCGGCCCATGCGGCCGACTCCTTCACCACCGTGAGCGACATCACGGCGAAGGAAGCCGAGCAGCTGCTCGAACGCCGCCCCGCGGTGACGCCCAACGGATTCGAAATGAACTTCGTGCCGGGCCGCACGCGCTATAACGCCGCACGCAAGGCCGCACGCGCGGCTTTCCTCCGCGTGGCCCGCGCCCTCACCGGCGTCGACTACACTGACGACACGTTCATCATCGCCACATCCGGCCGTTGCGAATACCGCAACAAGGGCATCGACATGTTCCTCGACTCGCTCAAGAAACTCGGCGAGGGCGAAGCCCCCGGACGCCGCGTGCTGGCCTTCGTCCTCGTGCCGGCATGGTGCGGCGGCCCCCGCGCCGACCTCGAACACGCCCTCGTCATGGACGAGCACTCGCGTCTGGCCGACCCCGTCATGACCCATACCGTCAACAACTACAACTCCGACCCCATCGTGGGCCGCATCCACGCCCTCGGCTTCAACAACGACACGGAGAGCCGCGTGAGCGTGATATACGTGCCCTGCTATCTCAACGGCACCGACGGCATCTTCAACCTCTCCTACTATCAGCTCCTGCCGGGACTCGACGCCACGGTGTTTGCCAGCTACTACGAGCCGTGGGGCTACACGCCGCTCGAAAGCATCGCATTCGGCGTCCCCACCGTGACGACCACACTCGCCGGCTTCGGACAATGGATTCTCGCCACGGCCCCCAACAGCTTCGAAGGCTCGGGCGTGAGAGTGGCCGAACGCACCGACAGCAACTATCAGCAAGCCGTCGACGCAATCACCGCCGACCTCCGCACCCTCATCGCGATGCCCGCCGCCGAAATCAAGGACGTGAGAGCCGCCGCCTCGGCCGAAGCCGTGAAATTCCTTTGGACGGATTTCATCAAGTACTACCTGACGGCTTACAACGAGGCAATCGCCTCGGCCAAAAGCCGCAAACAAAAATAAACACAACAACTCCCGAAACATAGTAACTCAAATATCAGAATTATGAAACTTCCGGTTAGCAACACTAATGCCCCCGTATGGCGCGACATTACTGTTAAATCAGAACTTCCCAAGCAACTCAAGCCCCTCGAAGAGCTTGCCAAGAACCTGTGGTGGGTATGGAACAGCCCCGCCAAGGCGCTCTTCCGCGACCTCAACCCCACGCTTTGGCGCACCACGGGCGAAAACCCCGTGATGGTGCTCCAGCGCCTCTCCGGCGACCGCATCACCGAAATTCTCGCCGACACCGAACTCATGGGCCGCATTGACGCCGTGTACGCCGAATTCAAGGAATACATGAAGAAGCCCATGCGCAAGGACGTGCCCTCCATCTCCTACTTCTCGATGGAATACGGCCTCTGCAACTGCCTCAAAATCTACTCAGGCGGCCTCGGCGTCCTTGCCGGCGACTATATCAAGGAAGCATCCGACTCGTGCGTCGACATGACCGCCGTCGGCTTCCTCTACCGCTACGGCTACTTCACGCAGACCCTCAGCGTCGACGGCCAGCAGATTGCCAAATACGAGCCCCAGAACTTCAACCAGCTCCCCATCGAGCAGGTAATGGACAAGAACGGCCACCCGATGATTATCGAAGTGCCCTACCCCGGCCGCATCATCTACAGCCACGTATGGCGCGTGAACGTAGGCCGCATGAAGCTCTATCTGCTCGACACGGACTTCGACATGAACTCCGAGTTTGACCGCCCCATCACCCACCAGCTCTACGGCGGCGACTGGGAAAACCGCATCAAGCAGGAATACCTCCTCGGCATCGGCGGCATCATCATGCTCCGCAAGCTCGGCATCAACACCCAGCTCTACCACTGCAACGAAGGCCACGCCGCCCTCCTCAACCTCCAGCGTCTCGTAGAATTCGTTCAGGAGAAGGGCCTCAGCTTCAACGTTGCGATGGAAATGGTGCGCTCGTCGAGCCTCTACACCGTCCACACGCCCGTTCCCGCCGGCCACGACTACTTCGAGGAAGGCCTCTTCGGCAAATACATGGGCGAATATCCCGCCAAGCTCGGCATCTCGTGGAACGACCTCATGAACATGGGCCGCGAGAACCCCAACACCAACGAACGCTTCTCGATGAGCGTATTCGCCCTCAACACCTGTCAGGAAGCCAACGGCGTAAGCTGGCTCCACGGCGAAGTGTCCAAGAAAATGTTTGCCGGCATCTGGAAGGGCTACTCGTGGGAAGAAAGCCACGTAGGCTACGTCACCAACGGCGTGCACATGCCCACATGGGCCGCTTCCGAATGGAAGGAATTCTACTATAACAAGCTCGGCGCACAGGTATTCGAACACCAGAGCGACCCCAAGGCTTGGAAAGGCATCTTCAGCGTGCCCGATGAAGAAATCTGGCAGATGCGCTGCACGATGAAGAACAAGTTTATCAACTTCGTTCGCCGCGACTTCAAGGAAAAATGGCTTGCCAATCAGGGCGACCCCTCGGCCGTGATGAACATCGTTGACAAAATCAACCCCAACGCCCTCATCATCGGCTTCGCCCGCCGCTTCGCCACCTACAAGCGCGCCCACCTGCTCTTCACCGACCTCGACCGTCTGTCGAAGATTGTCAACAACGAGCAGTTCCCCGTGCAGTTCATCTTCTCTGGCAAGGCTCACCCCGCCGACGGCGCCGGCCAAGGTCTCATCAAGCGCATCCTCGAAATTTCGCGCATGCCCCAGTTCCTCGGCAAGATTATCTTCCTTGAGGACTACAACATGGTCGTTGCCAAGCGCCTCGTCACCGGCGTAGACATCTGGCTCAACACCCCGACCCGCCCGCTCGAAGCCTCCGGCACATCCGGCGAAAAGGCCGAAATGAACGGCGTGCTCAACTTCTCGGTGCTCGACGGCTGGTGGTACGAAGGCTACCGCTTCAACGAAAAAGCCGGCTGGGCGCTCACCGACAAGCGCACCTACACCGATCAGGCCCAGCAGGACAAGCTCGACGCCGCAACCATCTACTCGATGCTTGAAAACGAGATTATCCCCCTCTACTTCAAGAAAAACTCCGCAGGCTACTCGCCCGAGTGGATTCAGTATATCAAAGGCTCGATCGGCGACATCGCTCCCCACTTCACGATGAAGCGCATGATCGACGACTACATCGACCGCTTCTACAACCCCGAAGCCAAGCGCAACAGCGCCCTCGGTGCCCGCGACTACGCCAAGGCCAAAGAAATCGTGGCTTGGAAAGAACGCGTTGCAGCCGCTTGGGACGGCATCAAGGTATTCGACGTGCGCCAGAGCGGCGACCTCTCCCAGTCGTCGACCGGCGAATCCTTCAAGGTTGAAGCTATCGTCGACACCAACGGCCTCGGCCGCGACCTCGGGCTCGAAATGGTTGTGTACCGTCAGGAAGACGGCGAGGAACACCTCATCCGCACAATCGACTTCAAGGTCGTGAAGGAAGAAGGCAACGTGCTCACCTACGAGCTCAGCAACAAGCTCAAGGATGCAGGCGTGTTCCGCTACGGCTTCCGTCTCTACCCCAGGAACGCCGACCTGCCCCACCGCATGGACTTCGCATTCAGCCGCTGGCTCTAATCGCCGGTTGATTCGACACCCCCGAATTACCCCGCAGCCCTCGGAAACAGGCTGCGGGGTAATCATTTCCAATCAGAATTCTACATCTTTTTTTTATCCCGTAATATGACCAAAATACTTATCCCCCTGTGCCTCTTCTGCGCCATTTCCGGATACTGCCAAAGCGTAGCCCTGTACCAAGGAGGCGAAAAACTCGTCGGCCTCAGCAACGAAAGCGTCGACTCCATTGTATTCTACACTGATAGCCAAGGAATTACCCCCCCCCCACTACACCGACACACCCCGTCCCATTCCGGTAAAAGGCCACTGGTGCGCCGTCGGGACCTCCATCACGTGGTATAACGACAACGTCGACTATGCCGAAGGCAAATTCACCGAAGGCTATCCGGACCGAGTAAGGAAACGGCTCGCGTTCAGCAATTTCACAAATGTCGCCGTCAGCGGAGGCACAATCTCAACAGCGATTTCAAAAATCGTATATGCCGACTATTATACAATCGAGCACGGCATCAACGACTGGGGAAAAGGCGTAGCCCCCGGGACGTTTCAAGATTATATCAATAATTCCGACAACGGCACCTTTGCGGCAGAATACCGCAAACTCATCGACCGAATATTCGCCGTCAACCCCGACGCGAGAATCGTCCTTTGCACCCCGCGCAAAGGCAACGGCTTCAACGGCTATCTGCCTGAAAAATGGTACGAGCCCAAAAACGGCGTATATCTCAAAGAATACGTCGACCTCGTAAGGGCAATAGCCGAATTCGAAGGTCTCCCCGTGGCCGATTTCTTCGCGGAATGCGGGGGCCAGCACAACCTTCACCGACTTTCAATCGACACATCGCTTCATCCCAATGACCAAGGCTATCAGCTTATGGCCAATGTGCTCGTGCAAGCATTTATGAAAGTCATAAGCAACTGAGACCATGACGAATATTTCCACGATAGCAAAATCCGTCCGAACGGTCCTCATCTTCCTTTGCGCGTGTTGCTTTCAGGTATCGGCCAACGCCGAAAACGCCACAGGATATATCTGCATAAGCTTCCGCGACGGTTCGACAATAGAGCTCCCGGCTTCCTCGAAGGCAAGCTTTTCCTTCCAAAATGGCAAGATTGTCGTGAAACAGGACAACAAGGAAGTGATACAGACCCCTGCTGAGGGAATCCATAAAATAGTCTTGACCGAAAAAACCACGGTCATGGTTCCCGACATTGAAGAACCGGCTTCTCTCAGGCTCGGAAACGGCGTCATATTTCTCTCGGGCTTCAAACCAAGGGAGAGTGTGACGATTCACGACGTCCGCGGCTCCCGACTCTATTACGACGAGATTCCTGAAGAAGGCAACTGCTCGGTAGCAACGGATTTTCTCCCTGCCGGTACTTACATAATGAAAGCCGGAAACCGGACACTCAAATTTTTCAAGCGCTAAAGCTATCCGGCGGCCGATTGAACACTCCGGGCGGCGCGGGCGTTATACATCCGAACTAACCCTTTTACATAATCAGCTATTAAAACACACAAATTATGTCACACGAAATCACCCAGCTCCCCTCCGGAGTCCGTCTCGGCTTCAAGATTGCCAAAATCGTCTTTCAGGCCGCTACCGTAGCCGCAGCATTCTGCATGGTCCACGAAATCCATAAAGTACACCGCAGCATAGAGCGCCGCGAAGGGAAAAAATAAGCCGCCCTACCCCTCCGCACACCGCTGAAAGCGCTCTCACCCCTCCCTCAGTACAATGCCGAGGGAGGGCATTTTTTTGCGGCGGAGACGGACGATGTTATTTTGTGTTTAATCGCATGATTATTTTAGAAAAAAATATTATCTTTGCCTTCACTTACTTAGGCTATACTAAATTATAATTTTTATACACTAAATCTACTCTTTCATGAAAAGAATCTCTGCCACCTTGGCGGCTGCGGCGCTCATGTGCTCCGGCGCCACGGCACAGCTCGTGACAACCGATCCGGCAATCGTTCAGGAAGACAGCCCCAACGTGGTCATCACCTACCACGCCGACTCGCCCCTCGGCAACGGAGGACTCAAGGGCCTCTCCGCCGGCATCCCCGTTTATGCCCACATCGGCGTAATCACCAATCTCAGCCGCGACAACAGCGACTGGAAATACACCATCACCGAATGGCCCAAAAGCGACGGCTCGAACGCTCAGGCCGTGAACACGCCCAAAAACACACTCACCTACATCGCGGCCAACACCTATACGCTCGACCTCGGCAACCTGCGCACGTTCTTCAACGTCACCAATCCCTCGGAGCACATCACGAAAATAGCAATGGTGTTCCGCAACTCCGACGGGTCGAAAGAAGGAAAGACCAACACCAACGGCGACATCCTCGTCGACGTGCTCCCGGCCGGCTTCGGCATCACGTTCTCGAATGATGCAACGTCGACCCTCCTCGACAAACCCGCCACCATCAACTTCACCGTCAACGCCACATCCCCGGCCGACCTCACCCTCAGCGTCAACGGCACGCCCTTCGCCTCGAAGACGAACGCCACCACCCTCACAGCCCCCTACAACTTCAAGGACAAAGGCTCATACGAGGTAACGGCATCGGCCGTCTACGGAGGCAAGACCTACACTGAAAGCGTCAACGTGGCCTATCCCGGCGCCTCCTCCGCAGGCACCTATCCCGGCGGCACGCCCAAGATGGGCGCCGTGAAGAACGCCGACGGCAGCGTCACCTTCTGCCTCGCGGCCCCGGGCAAAAGCTCGGTGATACTCGTGCCCTCGTGGGACAACTACGACGTCCTCGACAAGAACATCATGAAGTATCAGGACTATAACGGCCAGCGCTACTTCTGGACCACCGTCACGGGCCTCAAGGACAACGAATGGTATCCCTACTACTACATCGTCGACTCCAAATACAAGGTTGCCGACCCCTACGCCGAACTCGTGCTCGACTGCTACAGCGACAAATGGCTCAACCCCGACGTATGGCCCGACATGCCCCAGTATCCCTACGAGCGCTTCAACGACGTGATGCTGGCCGTGTACCGCGGCGACCTGAACTCCACCTATAAGTTCAGCAACTTCACCATCCCCGACCACAAAAGCCTCGTCATCTACGAGATGCTTTTCCGCGACTTCACCGGCACTGTCGGCGAGGCCAACGCCAACGGCACCGTCCGCGCCGCCATCGCCAAGATTCCCTACATCAAGAGCATGGGATTCAACGCCGTCGAGCTGATGCCCATCATGGAATTCAACGGCAACAACTCGTGGGGCTACAACACCAACTTCTACTTCGCTCCCGACAAGGCCTACGGCTCGCCCACGGACTACCGCGACTTCATCGAAGAATGCCACAAGCAGGGCATTGCCGTGATTCTTGACATCGTATTCAACCAGAGCGACGGCCTCCACCCTTGGTATCAGCTCTACGACATCAACTCCAACCCCTTCTACAACAAGACCGCTCCCCACGCCTACAGCGTGCTCAACGACTGGAATCAGGGCCACGCCCTCGTCCAGCAACAATGGACCGACTGCCTCGTGCACTGGCTCAAGAACTATAACGTCGACGGCTTCCGCTTCGACCTCGTAAAAGGCCTCGGCGACAACAACTCATACTCGGGAGGCACGGAGGTGTACAACGCATCGCGCGTGGCCCGCATGAAACGCCTGCACGAAGTAATCAAGAGCGTCAAGCCCAACGGCATCCACATCAACGAAAACCTCGCCGGCGCCCAAGAAGAAATCGAGATGGGCAACGACGGCGAGCTCCAGTGGGCCAACATCAACAACAACTCCTGCCAGTTCACAATGGGCTATGCCGAAAACAACGGCGGCGCCAAAATCTCGGCTTTCCTCTCGACCAAGCAGGACAACCGCCCGTGGGGGTCGACCGTAAGCTACGCCGAAAGCCACGACGAAGAACGCATGGCCTATAAAAACAACACGTGGGGCGCTTCGTCCGTAAAAGGCGACCGCGACAACAGCTACAAGCGCCTCGGCTCGCTGGCCGCTCAGATGCTGCTCACCCCCGGCCCGAAGATGGTATGGCAGTTCGGCGAACTCGGCGCTGACCAGACCACCAAGAACGAAGACGGCGGCAACAACACCGACCCAAAAATCGTAATCTGGGACTGGCTCGACCAAGAGAATCCCCGCACGCTCAAACAGATTTACGGCAAGCTCATCTGCCTGCGCATGAACAACCCCGAGCTCTTCAAAGAGACGGCCACGTTCACCACCGTAGGCCTCGGCGGCGCCATGACTTCCAACCGCATCATGCGCCTCACCGCCGGCGACAAGGAGGTAATCTGCTTCATCAACCCCAACACCGGCGGCGCCAACAAGACCGTAGGCACGACCTCGACCCTCCTCAACGCCTCGAACGCTGAGCTTGTATGCGCATCGCCGGGCTTTGACCCCGTGCTCAAAGGCTCGGGCACGAGCGTGAGCGTGTCCGTTCCGGCCCACAGCTTCGCTGTCTTCGCCACGAAGAACGTCACCGCCATCGACAACATCATCGCAGGCGACAACGCCACCCCGGCCGTAAGTGTCCGCGGAGGCATCGGCTGCATCAACATCGACGGCGAATACACCTCGGCTGAGGTCTACAGCCTCGACGGACGCCGCGCCCGGAGCCTCGAAAATCTCACCCCCGGCCTTTATATCGTCCGCGTCGACGGCTCGACCACGAAAGTAATGGTCAAATAAACGACTCGAAAGCTTCAATGCTCGAAAATGAAAGTTCCGGCCCGACGGGTCGGAACTTTTTTGTTAAAAACCCTTAATTCGGTATATTTCCCGTGAATTTGCATTAACTTTACCTCAAATTCAAAAAACTACCCCCTAATACCAGTTTCAACTCCCTTATGAAGCTTTCTTTCCATATAGATTATCGCACGAACTGGGGTGAATCGGTGTATATCACCGGTCCTGTCGCGGCTCTCGGCGGCGGCGACCCTGCCAAAGCCCCGAAACTTGAACTCCACAACGATTCGAAATGGACTCTCAGCGTCGACGTCCCCGCAGACACCCCCGACTTTGAATACCGCTATTTTGTGCGGCATGAGAACGGCAGCGTCAAAAACGAGTGGGGCCCCGCCCACCGCTTCCGTGCCGGCTCGGAAATCCCCCACTACCGCATCCACGACCGCTGGCAGGATATGCCTTGGGACAAGCCCTACTATTCGTCGGCCTTCACCGACTGCATCCGTCTGCGCGCCAAACGCCAAGACGACATCGCCCCGCGCCGCGGCGACCTGACTCTTCGCGTATGCGCCCCGATGGTGCCCAAAGACTGCGTTCTCGCCGTAAGCGGCGAAGGCGCCACCCTCGGCGACTGGCACGCCGAAAAGGCCGTGCGCCTCAGCGACGCCAATTTCCCCGAATGGACCTGCACCCTCGAAGGCCGCGGCCTCACGGCAGCCACCGAATACAAATTCCTTATCGTCAAGGCCGCCACGGGCGACGTCGTGGCGTGGGAAGGCGGCGCCAACCGCATGCTCGGCCATGCGCCCGGACCCGACAGCGCCCTTACGCTCAGCGGCATGCGCTTTATCTCCACGCTCATGCCGTGGAAAGGCGCCGGCACGGCCATCCCCGTGTTCTCGCTCCGAAGCAATGAAGACTTCGGCGTGGGCGATTTCTACGACCTGAAAAAGATGGTCGACTGGGCCGTCAAGACCGGGCAGACCTTCATCCAGATTCTTCCCATCAATGACACCACCATGACGGGAACATGGACCGACTCCTACCCCTACAACGCCAACTCGACCTTCGCGCTCCATCCCATGTATCTGCGTCTGAGCGAACTCGGCACTCTCGCCGACGCCGAACGTCAGGCATGGTTCGACGCTCAGGCCCGCGAACTCAACGAGCTCCCGACCGTCGACTACGAGCGCGCCACGCATACGAAAGCGCAATTCTGCCGCGAAATCTTCGCTCAGGAAGGCGCCAAGACCATGAAGAGCCCGGCTTTCCGCTCGTTCCTGAAAAAGAACGCCGACTGGCTCACTCCCTACGCCATGTTCTGCGCCCTGCGCGACCTCAACGGCACCGCCGACATGAGCCGCTGGGGTGAATACGCCGAATTCTCGACCGAGAAGATGGAACGCTTCGTCAAGGAGAACCCCGACGAAATCAACTTCGTCTACTACGTGCAGTATCACCTCGACCGCCAGATGCACCACGTGAAAAACTACGCCAACTCGCGCTCCGTGGCCATCAAGGGCGACATCCCCATCGGCATCTCCCGCACAAGCGTCGACGCTTGGGTCAACCCGCGCCTCTTCAATCTCGACTGTCAGGCCGGCGCTCCCCCGGACGACTTCTCCGTTCTCGGTCAGAACTGGGGCTTCCCGACCTACAACTGGGAAGAAATGAACAAAGACGGCTTCCGCTGGTGGAAGGAGCGTTTCCAAAAGATGAGCGAATACTTCGACGCCTACCGCATCGACCACGTACTCGGCTTCTTCCGCATATGGCAGATTCCCATGGACGCCCTGCACGGCCTCCTCGGCGTGTTCAATCCCGCACTCCCCTACACGCCCGACGAACTGCGCTACAACTACGACTTCTGGATTGACGTCGACAAGCAGACGACGCCCTATATCATGGACTATTTCCTCGGCGACTTCTTCGGGCCTTACACGTCTGAAGCCGTAGAGCGCTTCATGAACTCCGAGGGCAACGGACGCCACCGTCTCAAAGAGGAATTCAACACCCAGCGCAAGATTGCCGACTACTTCGCCGGCCAAAGCGCCGACGAAAAGAACAAGCGCCTCTGCGACGGCCTCCTCGGCCTCGTCGACCAAGTGCTGTTCATCGAAGACCCCGTTGAAAAGGGCAAATACCACCCGCGCATTTCCGCCCAGTTCACCTACACCTACCGCTCGCTTACGGACTACGAGCGCTGGTGCTTCGACCGCCTCTACAACGACTTCTACTATCGCCGCCACAACGACTTCTGGTACGGCAAGGCCATGTGGAAGCTTCCGCCGCTGATCGACGCCACCGACATGCTTTGCTGCGCCGAAGACCTCGGCATGATTCCGGCTTGCGTGCCCGCGGTGATGCAGCAGCTCGAAATCCTGTCGCTCGAAATCCAGCGTATGCCCAAAGACCCGACGACGCCTTTCGGCAACACGTGGAACTACCCCTACTACAGCGTGTGCACGACCTCGACCCACGACATGGGAGGCATCCGCGCTTGGTGGGAAGAAAACCGCGACAAGACTCAGGACTACTACAACAACGTGCTCCATCAGCACGGAGCTGCGCCCTACTACGCCGAGCCTTGGATCTGCGAGCAGATTCTCGACCTCCATCTGCAGTCGCCCTCGATGCTTTGCATCCTCCCGCTTCAGGACTGGATGAGCATGGACGGCAAACTCCGCCGCGAGAACCCCGCCGACGAGCAAATCAACGTGCCCGCAAATCCCCGCCACTACTGGCGCTACCGCATGCACATGACTCTCGAAGAGCTCCTCGACGCCAAGGAATTCAATTCCCGCATCGCCGAGAAGGTGAAATATTCAGGCCGCTGAGCCTTCCGCTCAGACAGCAGCAGACCGACGAAAAGAGGCGCGGAAATTCCGCGCCTCTTTTCGTCGACTCAGGACTTCTTCGGCACCTCGGCGGCGTCTACTCGGCCGGGAGCGTCCGCTCCCACCAGCGCTCGATGCGTGTCCGCGGGCGAGGACGGGCCGAGGGATATTCCTCCCAGTCGATAGCCCTGATGCCTCCGAACCATGCGAAGGGCACGGGTTCGTCGATGACAAGATAGTAATAGTCGCGCCCGTCGGCCGGAGAGGTGAAGCGCCAAGCCAGTATGGCCCTCAGCCTCGGCGAGCCGAGCCGCCCGAAGGAGATGGCGCCGCGGACTCCGTCTTTGGGTCGGGAGCATTCGAAGTCTTCGGCCGAGATGAAATATGTGGATTTCAGCTTGCGCAGTCCCTTGTGGCCCGGGACAGGCGTCCCGGCCTCAGACGTCGCTTCGGCAAGTTCGGCAGGAACAGGCCGGAAAGGACGGCTGTCGCCCCAAAAATACGGGTAGCGCCGGAGACACCATGCGTCGGTGAAGAAGCGGTAGGTTGGCTTTTCAAGCGCAAGGGCCGGGGCCTCGGTCTCGTCAGTGTAGTCGACAAAAAACACGCCGTCAGGCGAGCGCTTCCAAGCCTCAAGCCCGGCCTCGATTTCGGCGCGCACCCTGAAGGTCATGACATCGGCCGCAACGAGATGCGCCGCAAGGAAAAGCCCGACCGCGGAAGTGGCGCAACGGGCGGCAACCACCGCCACGCGCCCCCGACAAACACATACAAGCGGCAGACAACGCACAATACATATAATCGAAATAATCTGCCCGAACCATCCGGCGCGCGAGCCGGAATGCGTCGACAGGTGTAACCCGAGGGCTATGACCGTGGCCGCAAAGGACGCAACAAGAAAAGTCGACATTGCCGCCTTGCGGCTGCGACGGCGCGCGAACATGGCGGCATAGACAATCCAGAAGCACAGCGTGAGAGGCTCAAGGCGCAGACATCGCACCCACAAGGCCACGTCGAAGAGAGATTCCTCGCGGTTGACCCTGTCGAAGAACGGAGGCGCCGACATGAGTAGCGCGATGCCGCCGAGCACACCGGCAAGAAGGACTACGCGTCCGGGGGTGAAATAGCGCCCGGGGCGCCACAGCAGGCTCAGACCAAGCATAAGCGCCAAAGGCACACTGACTCCTTCGTGCCACCAGCCGGTGAAGAAGCCGAGAAGAAGCATCGCACCCGGCGAACAGTCTTTGGCGCTGAAAAAGAGCCTGAGGGCAAACAAGGCGAGCATTGCGGGCCAAATGTAGTTGAACTGATAGCACAGCGACACCATAAACTCGCGCCACGGCAACAGCACCGTGAAAAGAAAACACAGCCACACCGTGCCGGCGACGCTGCGCCGACAACGCGCCAGACCGCTCATAAGCACCAGATTGACAAGCACGATTACCGACGTCATGCCGGCGACAAGCGCGTGCGGCAAACCTATCATCACGGTGAAAAGGCAGTTGCCGAAACGGAAATTGTCGTAATTATAGTGCCAGCGGATAGTGTCGACCATGCCTGCCCACGGAAAGCCTTCGCCGCCGTGAAGTTTATGCAGAGTGATATACTGCATATACCAGTAGTCGTCGATACAATGCGGCATGGCGATGAACATCACTGCGAAAGCGAGGGCCGTCAGCATGCACACGGCAAAGGACAAACCGCCGCGCCGGGGAATCCGATTGCTTACCATTCCACAGCATTAATAGGCCGCAGGCGCGCGAAGGGCATGCGGTCGTCGATGAAGATATAGAAATACTCCTGTCCGTCGGCCTGCGAGACAAAGGGAACGGCCATTATCGAACGCCCGAAGGCGGTGTCGCCGAATGTGGCCGTGACGGGAATATAGCTCATGCGGTCGCGCATGAAATCCGTCTTGTCAGCCGGGATGAAATAAAGATTGCCGAGGCGCCGCAAGCCGGGGCGTCCGCCGACGGCTTCGCCGGAATCGCCGGTGACACGGGCAAGCGCTGAAGGCACGGCCAGCAAGGGCTTGGCTACATGGAACTGCGGCCTCAGATGCCATGCAAGCGCAGTCTCCATATGGAGGCTCGACGGCTTCCCGAGAGCCAATAGAGGAGCTTCGAAATCGTGGGTCAGGTCGACGAAAATCCTGCCGTCGGGCGAGGCTATATACCGCTCGAAAATGCGGTTGAACTCACGATTCATTATTACGGTCATCGCGCAGGCCACAATCAGATGGAGCGCCAGAAACCCGGCGGCCGCGGCCGCCGCAACAGCCGACAAGCGCGGCGCACGCAACGGCGCAAACAGCGCGGGCCACAGGCGCACGATGCCCGCAACCGCCGCAAGCTCGGCCCAAAAGCCCGCCCGCAGACAAAACAAGGCGTGCATGTGGATGCCGAAAGCACAGCCGCCGGAGACGAGCAGAAAAATCGTCAGGGGAGAGACGAGCCGCCGACGAGCCCGGGGAATGAACACGGCGACCAAAGCCATGAGGGCAAAGAGAGTGTACAAAATGTCGAAACGCATACACCTCAGCCACGTGTCCGGGTCGGCCAACGCGCGGGCCGGAGAGTCGGCGCGACCGAAAAACGGAGGTGCGAGCATGAGCCACGCAATGCCTGCGGCCAATGAGGCAAGGAGCACAAAACGCGGAGCGTCGGCAAAACACCCGCGCCGGACAAGCGCCACGACAACGAAGCCGCATAAAAGCGGCACGCTGAAGCCCTCGTGCCATGCGCCCGCAAGCAGCCCCGTAACGGCCATGAGCCACACGGGCGTGCGTCCCTCGCGGAAGAAAAGACACACTGCGAAGAGGCTGAGCGCCGCCGCCCAAGCATAGTTGAACTGATGGCACACGGCGAAAAGATATTCCGGCCAAGGCAGGAATACAGTATAGAGAAAGCAAAGCCACACGGCGCCCTTCCACATGTCGCGGCGGAGACCGGCGACGCGGGCCAGCATGACAATCGTCGCTGCCGAGAGGAGCGAGGTGACAATCGCCGGTATCCAGCGCGGAAACAGCATCACCGTGGCGTACACGATATTGGCCAAACGGGCATTGTCGTAGAGATAATGCCAGCGTATCACGCTCAGGATGCCCCCCGCGGGAAAGCCCTCCTTGCCGTAAAACACATAGTCTATCAACTGCCCCATATACCAGAAATCATCGCAATGATAGGGCATGGCGATATACATCACGGCAAAGGCTATGGCCGTGAGAGAATATACGGCCGCGGCAAGCCTGCGGCCACGCTGTAAACTTCTGATGATTGGCATTGCGGAAGCAAAGTTACGAATTTTCGGGCAGAATTCGGATTTTTTTTCGTAACTTCGCCCTATATTTGCACTTTTCAAAGACCTCGCCTCGTCAAAGATGACAAAACAGTCACTGTCGCATGCATGGACAGCCTTCCGCGCCGTTGTTTCGGTGCTTCTGCTACTGGTAGTTCTACTTCCGGCGGGAGTCTACACAGCCCTATCCACGCCCGTGGTTCAGAACAAACTGCGCGGGCTGGCTTCGCGGGAGCTGTCGGCCCTCACGGGCGCCCCGGTGACGATAGGCGCCGTTAACATCCATCCTTTCAGCCGTCTGGAGCTTGCTGGCATAGCTCTCGTCAACCCGGTTGAACCATCCGACACGATGCTTGCCGTCCGTCAGGTATCGGCCCGCTTCGAGTTGTATCACTTTCTGCGCACCGGGCGCATCATCGTGGACTATGCCCTGCTTGAAGGCATCGACGCACGTCTCAGCCGCCCCGCGCCCGGCGCTCCGCTCAACATAGCCCCGGTCATAGAAGCCCTCAAAGGCGACGGCAAGAAAAAAGAACCCGCGCGCTTTGACCTGCGGATAAGCAATGTGGCCGTGCTCGACGGCCGACTGACCTACGACGTGCTGTCCGTTCCGCCCCGCGAAGCCCCGGAGCCGGAGACGCTCCCGGCTTTCGACCCCTCGCATATCAGCGTCCGCGATATCGAGCTGAACGCCTACGTGCCGCGGCTTTCCAACGACAACTACCGCGTCGACATTGCCCACATGTCGTTCGCCGAAGCCTCAGGCTTTGAACTTAAATCACTGAAGGCCAAGCTATCGGCCAATCAGTCAGGCGCCAAGGCCGAGGGGCTGTCGATACGCCTGCCCTTCACGTCGCTGACCTTTGCGCCTGTACAAATCGAATGGACCGCGTTCGGCAAGATCGCAGAGGCCCTTGACCGCAGGCCGATAGAACTATCGACCGCAGGAGTCAACACCCTTTGTCCGGCCGACTTCAGCGCTTTCGTTCCCGCTCTCGGCAATTTCCCGGATGTGCTGAGCATGGAACTCGATGCCTCGGGCAACAGCCACGGCGGCGAAATCCACACATTCAGACTCTTCGACGCAAATGCCCCCGAACGCCTTTCGCTGACCGTGAGCGGCGCCGTGAGCGAAAAAACCGACTCCGCATCGCTCCCGACGGCGGTGGTGCGCAGTCTTGAACTGAAAGCCACGCCGGATGAGCTCCTGCGACGCATGCCAGCCCTCCCCGTCGGTGCAAAGCTCCGAAACACAGCCGCCACCCTCGGCACAATAAGACTGTCGGCCACAGGCTCAATCGAAGGCAACGGCGCCGCCGAAGCCGAGGCTCGGCTGACAAGCAAGCTTGCCGGCGCCGCAAGCGTCAAGGCCCAAGGCCGCCTCGACAACAAGTTCAACCCCTTGGAGGCCCGAATCGAAGCCACCCTCGAAGCCCTCGAAGTCGGAGCGCTCGCCGGAGTCCGCGACCTCGGGCCGGTGACGGCCGCCGCCGAAGCCCGGCTTCGCCGAAGCCCGCGGCATAAAATCCCCGCAGGCGAGGCTTCAGTGGCTGTATCGGAAATTACATTCCGCGGCCGCAAACTCGCCGACATATCCCTCGCGGCCGTCTTTGACGGCAACAACGAAGGCTCCGTCACGCTTGAGAGCGACAACAGCGCCCTTCAGGCGAAAATCGACGCCGCCTTCTCGACAGGGTTAAAGACGATTGCCCCCGCCGTGATACTAAACGGCACAATCGCATCTTTCCGCCCCGAATCGGCCGGCCTGCCATCACCCCACGAAGGCTCCGACATCTCCGCCCGCATCAGCGCCGAGCTTGAAGGCCGCAACCCCGACACGCTGGCCGGGAAAATCGCCGTAAGCGACTTCAGCTGGCGGCGCAATGACGGCGACGCCCTTGAAATCGCCGAACTCGACATCCAAGCCTCGCCCCACAGCGCCGTGCCGTACATCACGGTGTCGTCGCCGATTATCTCCGGCGAGATAAAAGGCAGATACTCATTCGCCCGCATCGCCGCCGAACTCAAGGAAATCGTCGGCACGGCCCTCCCGGCGCTCGTGAACGCGCCCCGGGCCGCAGACGCCCCGGATGCCGCCAACAACTTTGCCTACGATTTCACAATCGGCGACGCAAGCGCCGTGGCCGAATTCTTCCGCGCGCCGGTAGTGCCGGTCTACCCGGTCGAAATCACGGGCTTCATCCACGGGCCCTCGGGCGCGGCATCCGTGCTCGTCGACGCCCCCTATCTCCGCCAAGGCGACAAGCTGATTCAAGGCACGATGGTGCACGCATCGCTCGACCGCGCCGCCGCGCGCGCCACGGCCTTCGTGTCGACCGAAATGCCCACAAAAAAAGGACAGATGAAAGTCGACCTCCGCGCCATGGCCGTCGACAACAAAATCGACACACGAGCCGATTGGACCATCCTCCGCACAATACCCATCAACGGAAGCATCGACCTCTCGGCCGAACTGTCGCGCGACGCCGACAACAGCCTCGCGGCACTCGTGCGCACCAATCCGGGAAGCATCACCTTCGGCGACGACGTCTGGGCCATACGCCCCTCCTCCATCGCCTACTCCGCGAAAGAAATCACCGTCGACGGCTTCCGCCTCGATGCCGGCGACCAGCACATCGCCGCCGACGGCCGCGTCGGCGCACTCGACTCCGACAGCCTTGCCCTGCGCCTCGACGGCGTGAGCCTGCTCCCGATATTCGAGACCCTCGAAATCGACAAAGCCCTTATCGGAGGCAAAGCCACCGGCACGTTCACCGCATGCCGCCTGCTGTCAAAAGACCCCGTGCTCACGTGCTCCGACCTGCACGTCGACTCCATCGGCTACAACCGCTGCACCCTCGGCAACGCCGACATAGAAGCCGCTTGGGACAATGCCAAACAGGCCTTCACCCTCGATGCCGACATCATCGAACCCGAGCACGGACTCCATTCGCGCATCTACGGCGACATATATCCCCTGACCGAAGCCCTCGACATCAATTTCGAGGCCCGCCACGTGCGCGTCGGATTCATGGAGACCTTCATGGAAGCCTTCGCCTCCGACATCACGGGCTACGCCTCCGGCGAGGCACACCTCTTCGGCACATTCAAGGAAATCGACATGACAGGCCGCATCCTCGCCGAAGACCTCGGGATAAACATCGACATCACCAACACCCGCTACCACGCCACCGACTCCATCATCCTCACCCCCGGGCGCATCGACCTCCGCGGCATCACCATCCGCGACCGCGAAGGCCACACCGCACGACTCGCCGGATACCTCACACACACATTCTTCAAAGAACCTGTATTCGACTTCCGCGTCACCGACGCCCGCGACTTCCTCTGCTTCAACGGCACGTCGAAACAAAACCCCGACTGGTACGGCACCGTCTACGGCAACGGCGGAGCCACTATCCAAGGACGCCCCGGCGTGGTTGACATAGGCGTAAATATGGCAACAACAGCCGGCTCAGCCTTCACCTTCGTCCTTTCCGACCGCCTTGACGCCGAAGAATATTCCTTCATCACCTTCCGCGACGCCACCCCCGAAAGCGCCGCCGACTCAATCCGCCGGGCCGCTTCAAGTCTCCCCGAGGCCGTAAGGAAACTGATGACTGCTTCAGGAAGCGCCTCGACCGACGAGCCTTCGGCCTACAACATGGACATCCACGTAGCCATCACCCCCGAAGCCCGAATGACTCTCGTGATGGACCCCGTCGGAGGCGACGAAATCCGCGCTTACGGCGAAGGCAACATGCGCCTCACCTACCACTCCATCGACAACTCGATAAACATGTGGGGCAACTATACTCTCGACCGCGGAAGCTACAACTTCACCCTTCAGGACATAATAATCAAAGACTTCACAATCAAGCCGGGGAGCACCATCTCGTTCAGCGGCGACCCCTACGCCGCCGAAGCCAACCTGCAGGCATACTACGCCGTCAACGCAAACCTCAGCGACCTCGACGAAAGTTTCCTTCAGGACAAGGAACTGAACCGCACGAACGTGCCGGTCCACGCCCTCATGAAAGTGACCGGCGACATCCGACAGCCCGACATCGACTTCGACCTCGAATTCCCGACTCTGACTCAGGACACATACCGAAAGGTGAGGAGCATCGTCAGCACCTCCGACATGATGAACCGCCAGATTATCTACCTCCTCGCCCTCAACCGCTTCTACACCCCCGACTACATGGCCTCCACGACCAAGGGCTCCGAGCTCTTCTCCGTCGCCTCGTCGACAATATCGAGCCAGCTGTCGAGTATGCTCGGAAAACTCAGCGAGAACTGGAGCATAGCCCCCAACCTCAGGAGCGACCGCGGCGACTTCTCGGACGTGGAAGTGGACGTGGCCCTGAGCTCGCGTCTGCTCAACAACCGCCTGCTATTCAACGGCAACTTCGGGTATCGCGACAAATCGCTGAACACAAACCAATTCGTCGGCGATTTCGACATCGAATACCTGCTCAACAAGCGCGGCTCATGGCGTCTGAAAGCCTACAACCGCTATAACGATCAAAACTACTATCTGCGTACGGCCCAGACGACGCAGGGCGTCGGCATCATGTTCCGCAAAGACTTCGACAACATCTTCAGTTTCTTGCGCAAACGAAAGAATGCCGCCGCCGACAGCGTCCGCACCGAAGACAAGCCCGACACGGATTAACCACACCCCGGACAAATGCTCAGCGACATCGCCTCCTTCCTCACCGACTATGTGCTTGTCGTAATTCTGCTCATCGCAGCCATCGTGTTCACCGTCAAAACCGGAGGCGTACAGTTCCGCTACATCGGCGATATGTGCCGCCTGCTTGTGCGCTCGGGAAGTCGCTCCGTCGACAAGCGCCACCACCACGGAGGAGCCGCCGTCACGGGTTTTCAGGCCTTCATGGTGAGCATCGCCAGCCGCGTCGGCACCGGCAACCTCGCAGGCGTCGCCACAGCCATAGCAATCGGCGGAGCAGGCTCCATATTCTGGATGTGGGTGATAGCGCTCCTCGGAGCGGCATCGGCCTTTGTGGAGTCGACCCTTGCGCAACTCTTCAAAGAACACGACCCCCGCGCCGCGGAAAGCGGAGGCGCCGCCTTCCGCGGAGGCCCGGCATATTATATCCTCAAAGGCATCGGCAACCGCACTTGGGCCGCCGCTTTCGCCGTGCTCATAACCGTCACCTTCGGGCTGGCCTTCAACTCCGTCCAGTCCAATACCATCGCCGACGCTTTCGGCGAAGCCTTCGGCGTGCCCCGCATTGCCACGGGCCTCGTGCTCACGGTCCTCACGCTGATTATCATCTGGGGAGGCATACGCAGTATCGCGCGCTTCAGCCAATGGGTTGTACCCGTAATGGCCGTGGCGTATATCCTTCTCGCAATATATATCATAGCCGTCAATTTCAGCCGTCTGCCCGAAGTGCTCGCAATGATTGTCGACGAAGCCTTCGGGATTAACGAGGCCTTCGGCGGCACCGTGGGAATGGCTTTGGTGATGGGCACCAAACGCGGCCTCTTCAGCAACGAAGCCGGCGAAGGCTCCACCCCCAACGTCGCAGCCACGGCCTCGGTGAGCCATCCCGTAAAGCAAGGCTTGATTCAGGCCCTCGGCGTGTTCACCGACACACTGCTCATCTGCACATGCACGGCGCTTATCATCCTTTGCAGCGGAGTCTACCACGACGGCTGCACAGGAGCCAACGGCATCGTGCTGACACAACAGGCCATCGAGAGCCAGACCGGCTCCCACGGCCTCGGGGAGACCTTCGTGGGGATAGCGATTTTCTTTTTTGCCTTCACGAGCATCGTCGCCAACTATTATTACGGCGAGACCAACCTGCGCTTTCTGCGCGACAGCCGCCGGCTCGTCACCGCATACCGCCTCTGCGTCGGCGGCATGGTCTTCGCCAGAGCTATGGCTTCGCTCGGGACGGTATGGGTGTTCGCCGACATCACAATGGCCCTGATGACCTTATGCAATGTCGGCGCACTGTTCGTTTTGGGCAAATGGGCGCTGATATGCCTCGAAGACTACCGCACACAACGCCGCTGCGGCATCGACCCGACGTTCCACGCCACGACCATTCCCGAGCTTGGCGACAAAATCAGCGTCTGGAACAAGTAAAGCGCCGCGCGCGTCAGGCCTGCCCGTCGAGCTCGTCGAGCCGGTCAAGCCAAGCCTGAGCTGACGCATCCGAGGGCATGCGCCAGTCGCCTCGCGGTGAGAGACACACACTGCCCACCTTGGGCCCGTCGGGGAGACACGAGCGCTTGAACTGCTGAGCGAAGAAACGACGGAAAAACACCTTCAGCCATTTCAGGATAACCTCAACAGGATACTCGCCCTCGAACGCCGCTTTGGCAAGATAAAATATACGATCGGGCGAAAATCCGTAGCGAAGCGTGTAATAGAGGAAAAAGTCGTGGAGTTCGTAAGGGCCGACGAGGTCTTCGGTCTCCTGCGCGATTGAGCCTTCGGCTGTGGGCGGAAGCAATTCGGGGCTGACGGGCGTGTCGATTACATCGAGAAGCGCGGCGCGGCATTCGTCGTCGGAAGCCGTGTCGGCAAAATAACGCGTGAGATGGCGCACGAGCGTCTTGGGAACTCCGGCATTGACGCCGTACATCGACATGTGGTCGCCGTTGTAGGTGGCCCAGCCGAGAGCAAGCTCGGAGAGGTCGCCCGTGCCGAGGACCATGCCGCCGAGGAGATTGGCAAGGTCCATGAGAATCTGCGTGCGCTCGCGCGCCTGCGAATTTTCATAAGTCACGTCGTGCGTCGCGGGATCGTGGCCGATGTCGCTGAAATGCTGCATCACCGCCGGCACAATCGACACCTCGCGACTGCTGACGCCGAGAGTTTTCATCAGCGTAAGCGCATTGCGGTGTGTGCGCCCGGTGGTGCCGAATCCCGGCATCGTCACTCCGGTGATGCCCTTGCGGTCAAGGCCGAGGTAGTCGAACGCACGGCAGGCAACAAGCAAGGCAAGGGTGGAATCAAGTCCGCCCGATATGCCTATGACAAGGCTGCGGCAATGCGTGGCCACAAGGCGCTTGGCAAGACCGGCGACCTGAATGCCGATAACCTCCTCGCAACGCTTTGAGAGCAACGACGCATCTCCACCGGGGATAAAAGGCCGCGAATTCACACGGCGCAGAAGCCTGCCGTCGGGCCGCGCGGGCGCAGTGCCCCCGCAGGGGATAACCGAATAAGCGGCGCGAGCGCCGCTGCGGACGCCGCATTCGCCGAATGTGGTGATATGCATGCGGTCGCGGCGTATTGCCTCGATATCGACGTCGGCGACAACGAGTTGCGGCTCGCGGATTCCGCGGGTATTCTCGGCAAGCATAGTGCCGTTCTCGGCGACAAAAAGCTTGGCATCGAACACGAGGTCGGTGGAGCTTTCGCCGAAGCCCGCCGAAGCGTAGACATAAGCCGAGAACGTGCGCGCGCTCTGGCCCTCGACAAGCCCGCGGAGATATGAATACTTGCCTATAAGGTCGTCGCTGGCACTGAGGTTGACAAGCACCTCGGCTCCCGCCATCGCCGCCATCGACGATGGCGGGACAGGCGCCCAAAGGTCCTCGCAGATTTCAGCCCCGACCTTCACGCCTGAAGGCGTGGAAATGACGACCGAAGCCGACACCGCCACGCTCACCTCGCCTGATATATCGCGCAGACGCGCCTCGGGAGCCGCCATCCCGACCGAAGGAGCTGGCGCCCACCAGCGCTTTTCGTAAAATTCGTTGTAGTTCGGAACGTAGGTCTTCGGCACGGCCGCCAGCACGCGCCCCGAACACATGGCCACAGCGCAGTTGTAGACGCCGACGTCAGTCTCGACCGGCGCCCCCGCCCACACGAGCATCCCGGGAGCGTCGGCCGTGGCGCATGCTATGCGCTCGATTGCGGCGACAGCCCCATCGAGGAGCACCCGCGAATGAAAAAGGTCGGCGCACGTATAGGCCGTGACACACATCTCGGGGAGGACGAGCACCTCAGCGCCCGCCTTATACGCGCGCGCAATCAAATCCGCTATATAACGGGCGTTTGAGGCCGGGTCGGCCACCGCCACTGAAGGAGCGCCGCAGGCGACGCGAAAAAAACCGTTGTCCATAGTGACGCAAAATTACACAAAAGCCCGCAAAGCGCCAAACGTCCCGTGCGAAAACACATTCGCAGTAAACAACGCAAATTATGTATTTTTCAGCAAAGGAAGAGCCCCTAATACTCAAAAAATATTAAACAAAGGTGAACGCACACAAAAAACATCTCAAAATATTTTGCAGGGGAAAAAAATCTTTCTAATTTTGCGATAATGTTTGGAAGACCTCATTTCCACGCACCTTAAGACGTACCATTGACATCAGGCATAACACATAAGACTACCTTACAGCGAAAATTGTAAAAACGGGAGTCGGACCGGACACAGCCCCAGCTTCGGCCACCGCAACTTATAATAAAAAACAAACCAAACAAATCATCAACATTCTTTAATCCAAGTTTCTCAAAAACAAAATTATGGAAGCTCAAAAGCCCGGCGCAGCAAAACCCGCTGCCGCAAAAAAGAATGCCCCCGGCATCAAGAATGCCTCTTGGGTAATCATCATCTGCGCAATCATCTGCGTATGCCTGTTCCTCTTCTGGTTCGGCAATGACATGCACTTCGACGAAGACGGCCATCCTCAGAACATCTGGGGCACCATCTACAAGGGCGGTATCATCGTGCCTATCCTTCAGACCCTCTTCCTCACTGTAATTGTGCTCGCCGTTGAACGCGGCATCGCCCTCAGCGCAGCCAAGGGCAAAGGCAACATCACCACTTTCGTTGCCAACGTAAAAAAATGCCTCGAAAAGAACGACATCGCCGGCGCCCGCGCCCTCTGCTCCAAGCAGAAAGGTTCTGTTGCCGCTGTTGTTGACGCCGCTCTCGTCCGCTACGAAGAAATGGACAAGAACACCGTCCTCTCCAAAGAGCAGAAAATCGCCAACCTCCAGAAGCAGGTTGAAGAAGCAACGGCTCTCGAAATGCCCACCCTCCAGCAGAACCTCCCCATCATCGCCACGATGACGACCCTCGGTACTCTCGTAGGTCTTCTCGGTACTGTAATGGGTATGATCAAGTCGTTCCAGGCTCTTGCACAGTCCGGCGCACCTGACTCGACCGAACTCTCGACCGGTATCTCCGAGGCTCTTATCAACACCGCCTTCGGTATCGCAACCGGTGCATTCGCCGTAATCTTCTACAACTACTACACCAACAAGATCGACAACCTCACCTACGCTATCGACGAAATCGGCTTCTCGATTGTACAGACGTTTGCGGCTACTCACTAATCCCCCGTTTATCCGTTTTTCAACAATTCACAATCCATAAAAACAGGTAAATATGGGAAAAGTAAAAATTAAAAGAAAGAGTACCCTCATCGACATGACGGCGATGAGTGACGTGACCGTTCTTTTGCTTACTTTCTTCATGTTGACATCCACCTTCCTGCAGAAGGAACCCACGATTGTCTACACGCCCTCCTCGGTTTCCGAAGAGAAAGTGCCGATGAACAACGTGGTGACCGTGCTCGTATCGTCGGCCGACAAGAGCGGCAAACTCGACGACCCGACCGTTGCGGAAGGCAAACTCTTCATCTCGTTCACCGGCGACGCCGACTCGACCCTCTCAAGCGAAAACATCCGCGGAATGATGCTCGACGAAGCCCTCGCCATCTACAACGACCAGCACAAGAACAACAAGGTTGAACTCACCGCAGCCGAGAAAGCCCAGTTCCGTTCGATGAACATGTTCGGCGTACCCTTCAGCGAACTGAAGAACATGCTTGACATGAGCGTGACCGAACGCGACAAATTTCAAGGCAACATGACCGACCCCCGCGTAGGTATTCCTATCGACGAAAACAAAAACCGCGACGGACGTCTCAACGACTTTCAGGTTTGGCTCAAGGCCATCTACAACGTGGCCCAGCGAATCAACAACGATCAGGCCGCAGGCATGACCGCCGAAGAGCGCGCAAACCTCAGCAACCTCTACACCGCTCTCATGCGTAAAGGTCAGGGCATCGCTGTCAAAGCCGACAAGGACACCCCGTTCACGACCGTACAACTCGTATTCGACAACCTCCAGACCATGAAGCTCAACAAATTCAGCCTCATGAC
Organism: uncultured Muribaculaceae bacterium; assembly: GCA_910584905.1. GTDB lineage: Bacteria > Bacteroidota > Bacteroidia > Bacteroidales > Muribaculaceae > CAG-873. Next base: position 2,222 of record CAJUCQ010000024.1, on the reverse strand, counting down.
AGCCCTGAAGAGCGAAGACGAACCCACCAAGTAAACCCAAGAGTAAAATTCCAACAAAATGGCACAGATCGAACAAAACGACGGCGGCAAAAAGAAAAAAGGCGCCCAGAAAAAGATAGCCATCCATGTGGACTTTACTCCCATGGTTGACATGAACATGCTTCTGATTACATTCTTCATGCTCTGTACCACGATGATCAAGTCGCAGACGCTCCAGATTGTACTCCCCACCAACGAGGACGTCAAGAAAGAGCAGCAGAGCCAAGCAAAAGCATCAGAAGCCGTGACCCTGATTCTCGACACCGAATACGACGGCGACACCCCCAAAGTCGACGCCGAAACCGGCAAGACGATCCACAACATCTACTACTACGAAGGTGTGGCCGACACACTGTTCCAGAACAACAAGTATCTGCGCAAAGAACAGTTTATCGGCAACGTCAACCGCGAACCTCAGGGTATCCGCAAGATTCTGCGTGACAAGAACAAACAGGTAATGGAAGAATACCAGACCCTCAAGGAGCGTTGGAAAAACAAGGAAATCACCAAGGAAGAGTTCGACAAACTGGCGAAGAAAAACGCCTCCGACTCCCTCAAGACCCGTCCGGTTGTGGTGATTAAGCCCGGTCCCAACACCACCTACGAAGGCCTCATCAATGCTATCGACGAAATGAACATCAACCAGATTTCGCGCTACAGCATCGAACTTCCCACACACACCGACACCGTTCTGCTCCGTCACTACGAACAGGCAAACAACGAGACTATCATTCGCCCGACCGTACGCCAAAGCGCCCACAAGGCTCAGGCTGCGGCTGCCGCTCCCGCCCCACAACAATAAAACCCACAGTCTAAGTTATGGCAAAAGATGTAGATCTTTCATCAAAAGAGTGGCGCGACATAGTCTTTGAAGGCAAAAACAAGGATTTCGGCGCATACACCCTCCGCGCAGGATCCCCCGAACGCCACACCAAGGCAGTCATCTACATGGTGATTGCGCTTGCAGTACTCCTCACACTTCTCATCCTCAGCGTCAACGGCGTATTCTCCCGTCCTGAAGAAGAACAGGTTGTGACAGCCACCGAACAGGAGCTTGCAACCTTCGAAGCACCGGAAGAAGAGGAAATCGAAGAAGAGGAAGAACAAATCCAGCAAATCGAACAGCCCGAAGAAGTAATCGCACCTGAAGAGGTGGCAAACGAACAGCGCGTCACCGACCTTCTCATCACCTCCGACGAAGAATTCGAGGAAGACAAAGCCGCGAAGGACATCGACAAAGTAATGGAAAACGAAGCTCAGGCAGGTACGATTGACGTATCCGAAGGCGTCGATGACCTCAACAAGCAGACCATCGTACAAGAAGTTATCGCCGAAGTAAAACCCGTAGAAGAGGCTCCCGTAAGCATCGCAATGGTAGAGCAGAAGCCCTCCTTCCCCGGCGGCGAAGCTGCAATGTACCAGTGGCTCAGCAGCAACATCCAGTATCCCGCTGTCGCCTCCGAAGAAGGCATTCAGGGACGCGTGGTTGTAGAGTTCGTGGTAGGCAAAGACGGCTCCATCACCAACGTGAAGGTGCTCCGCCCCCGCCACCCCGCTCTTGACAAGGAAGCCGTGCGCGTGATTAAGGCAATGCCCAAATGGGTTCCCGGCCGTAACAACGGTCAGCCCGTGAAGGTAACCTACACGCTCCCCGTGACCTTCAAGCTGCAGTAAGAGGAACGCTTTTGAACCCTCCCATATCGGCGACGCGCCGACGCTACAATACGATAGCGTCGGCGCGTCCTTTTTTTTGCTTCAACATCCCGCCAACCCACCCACAAAAAAAGCAACGGAGGCAAAAATAACCTGCTGCGTAATAACGGATTGTCGCGAACACGAATGATTTAATATCGTCCAAAAAGCTAAACCCATAAAAATCAGCGGCTTGTACGGACGTGATTAATCACGTCCGCGACGAAGAGGGTAAGCATCCCTAGCCCAAATTGCAGTAATATGTTGTTGAATGGCGATTTACGCGGCGGACGCGATAAATCACATCCGCGCCGCCGGAGGTAATTTTAAGTGCGATATGGCAGGGATGATGTATTTGAAGTTAGCACTTTTGGCGCGGACGCGATTAATCGCGTCCCAATGCTATTAACTTAAGGCCTCATAGCGCTTGTCTGTAGTTAGTCAAAGTAACATATTTTCCGCTTGCCTTTATATTTCTGAACACTCGCGCA
>CAJUCQ010000023.1 GCA_910584905.1 uncultured Muribaculaceae bacterium | reverse complement strand
TCCTCTGGGATTAACAACACCAAACTGTACAAATAAATCAGGCGACCTTGAAAGGCCGCCCAATACTCTATGTCTTTTGATTGGTTGAAAATCATTAAGTTCTTATCCCGAACTCGCGTTCGGAGTTTCAACCTCGCAGGGATTTCAGTACGCCGACTTGTTTTTCATGGGCGCAGGCCTCGGGGTCGACGCCGTGATGGCCGGAGGCGACTCCGCGATTCCGGCCTCCCTCTCGGGCTTCGACCGCCCCGAATGGGTCGACCCCCCCTCGGCCAAGACAAAAGCCATGATTCCCGTCTTCTCCGACTTCCGCTTCAACATCCCGACAGGCTCCCCCGTCAAGCTCTACGCAGGCGTCAAGCTCGGTGCCGCTTGGCTCTTGGGCGACAGCTACCTGCTCCTTCAGAACGGACGCATGAGCGGCACAACGCAGTTCTACTTCCGCCCGTCCGTCGGCGCCCGTATCCCCGTCGACCGCAACAACCCCGCCCATGCCTTCACCGTGGCCCTCACATATCAGCTCCTTACCTCCGGCAACAACTGGAGTTGGTACGGACGCGACAGCGTCACCCTCAGCTCCCTCGGCCTGACAATTTCATACGAATTCGGGCGCTGACAACAAAAAAAAACGCGCGTCGGCGCGGTTGCTTTTCTGTTTCATACGAATTCGGGCGCTGACAACAAAAAAACCGCGCGTCGGCGCGGTTGCTTTTCGGTTATTTACTTTGCGGCATCGCCCTTCGGCCGGTGTCGCGTTCGTGTTGTCAGTGGCGGTTGTTATAAACCTCGGCCGTGGCGTTGATATACCACTTTACGGCCTTCTTTGCATAGTTAAAAACGTTGTTGTTCATCTTTTTTCTTGAATTGATCAGTTGTACTTATCGGATTTGATATAATATATAAACGCCGCGCGGCGTCTGAAGGTTCGCATTCGGTGATGCGTGCGGATGAAGGCGGGCGCCTCGCGCGCTGGCCCGGAAAGAGGGGAGGGAAGTCGCCGCGACCGTTCCGCTTGTCGGCCGCGGCGACTCTTATTGTTGCTTTAGTAGACGAGTTCCACGTCATCAAGCACGAGCTTCGAATTGCCGCCCGTGAAATAGTCGCCGCCCTTCGAGGCCGACGCCGTGAGGATGATGTATGACGGAATGACGTCTCTCATGCGATAGTCAATGTCAATGGTCACTTCGACAAGTTCCGAACCCTGTGTCGTGCCCTCGAACTCGTGGACACCGTAGGCGATTACGTGCTCCTTGTCGCGGCCGTCCACTTCAAAGAGGCGGCGCTGGCTTTCGCTCGTTTTGACCACCACGGGATAGTTCACCGTCTGTCCCGCTGTCAGTCCTGTCGGAACGCCCTTGCTGCCGATTGTGTACGACTCCGTGTGGTCATCCATCAGCGCCACGTAGATGACGCCCTTGTCGGCTTTGCCCTTGGCCACGTCCTCGGGAGCGCCTGCGGCATCGGCGTATTCCACCGTAGCCGAAGTGTAGTGGGTCCAGACCTTCAGTTGGCGGGGACGACCCGTGAATGCGCGGCCCCAGCCGAGCACGCCGTCGGTGCCGTCGGTCTGGAGATACTGCCCGACAAACACATTACCGGCGGCGAACTTGCCTATGCCGAAGAGTGTTACCTTCTGCGACTCAAGCGAGATGGCGAGGCTGCCGCTGTGTTTCATTGCGCTCGTCGACACCGTCACGTTCTTTTTCAGCGTGGCCGAGCCGTGGTTGCCGCTGTCCCAGAACATTTCCTCGCCTGCGCCGTAAATCAGCAGCGGCGACTTGCCCTGCCAGTTCTCGAACGATGCATTCGGGAGCTGGAGCGCCGTTCCGGTCGTAAAGTTCTTCACGTCGGTCTTGAAGTCATCGGCCTCAAGCACGAACTCATAGCTCGTTGCAGCGTCAAGACCGCTGAGGTCGGCCTTGATGCGCGTGCCCTTGGCGAAGGGGCCGGATTCGCCGGCCTCGTCCGTAGCCGCGGCCTCGGTCCATGTCGAGGTGCCGGACTTGCGGTATTTGAAGGCCACCGTGCTTACGTCCTCCTTGCTTACGGTGCCGCGCACCGTGGCTGTGTACGTCCACACATCAGCCACCGTTGCCTCGTCAAGAAGCGCCGCCGCATCGCTCACGTTGTAGGTCAGCGTGGCCGTGCTCGTCTTGTCGTTGGCGTCTGTCGCTCTGATGGTGATGGTATGGATGCCGTTTTCGAGGCGGCCGGCATACTCCTTCTCGAAGCTGATTTTCATCATCGACGTCCCGTCGTCGGCAGGCATATAGCTGAAGCTGATACCGCCGTCTTTGACCTGACCGGCCACTGCCGTGCTCATGTTCAAGAGCTCTACGTTCGTGCCGCTGAGCCCGAGGAGCGTCGTGAAATCTTCGCTCTCAAGCTCCACGCCTTTAAGCGTCGTGGCGCTCTTGACGAATACCGAGCGCCGCGTAAGCGTGCCCTGTTCGCCAAGCACCGGCTCGGCGAGCGCAAAGCCGTAGCCCTCGATTTCGGGAGCGAGTGTGATGATGATTTCGTCGTTCACCTCCACCTCGGTCGGATCGACTTTCACGTCGAAGTAAACGCCGCCGAACTCCTCGCTCTGCGCCTGACACGAGATTTTGATATTATACTTGTATGCCTGACGCACGTCGGCGATGTAGCCCTCCTTGGTGTAGAGCGACCCGTCCGACTTGAGCGTGCCCTGAAGCTTCCACGTCAGGTCTTTGTCGGCCTGAGGCATCATGAAGTAGCCCGTGCGCTCGTCGCGGCCCTCGAAGGTGAGGGTGCCGCGGCTGTGGCCCACCGTCAGTGTATAGTCCGTCAGCACGTCGTCGACGCTTCCGTCATAGGCGACGGTTGCGAGCGTATTGGCGATTTTGCACACGAGATTCACGCGGCTTACTTCGCCGGCTTTGACGTCGAATTCCTGACGTCCCTTGAACCAGCGCTTGTCCCATGCGGCGCTAACCGAGTCGCCGGTCCATGCCTCGGCCACGTAGTGGTCGCTCAGAAGCGTGATTCCGCCCTGAGGGATGTTTTCAAGTCCCTGCCAGCGGCGCACGAGGCCCTTGGAGTTTGAAATCCACACGCGGCAGTCGGCCGCGAGTTCTTCCTGTGTCGCCGTCAGGTCGGCGCGAGATGCCACCTTGACATCGCTGTTCACTTTTGCGTCGATGAGCACGCGCCCTTCGCCCGTGGGCAGGATGTCCTCGTTCGAGCAGCTGCCGAGGCCGAGCGCTATCACCGCGCCGAGGCCGAAAATAGATACTATCTTTTTCATTTCTTGCTGTCTTGGAGCTTAGTCATGCCCTGTGAATGTAAGTGATTTTTCTGATTTGGTGCCGCTTTCGTCCGTCACAGTGATGACAAACGTGTGTTCCAGCGTGTCATCGCCGCTCAGACTGAGGAGAGGCACAAGGGTTGTGATGTTGAAGTCAACCGTCGTCTTGCCTGCAACCTCATTCTTCACCGGGAAGCCGAAGCCCTTGAGAGCGCTCTCGAATTCTTTGGGGTCCGTGAGGTCGAAGTGGGTGCTGAGCCCTACGCCTCCAAGGAATTCGTCCGTAAGGTACGGGCTTTTGATGTCAACAGTAAGACCGGCGATTTTGCCCGGGCAGTTGATGGTCATCTTTGCCTGCTTGGTGCCGGGTGCAAGCTCCGAGCCGTCGCCGAACTCGTTGTAGTTATACACGTCTTCAGGCAAGAGGTCGTCACAGAGGACGAATTCGATGTCTGTGTCGCCCGGAGGTGTCGGAGGATTGGGCTCTTCGGGATTATCTTCTTTACCCTCGCGGTCGCCGGCGTCGAGGATTTCCTCTTCAAAGGTGATGCTGCCGTCGACATCCTCGTCCGTAACCGAGGCGTCGATGACGATGCCCGTCGACGGGTCGATTGTGCCCGTCTCGTCGGGTGTCTGGTTCGGGTTCGTCCCGGCCTTGAACGTGATGATGCGGTGCTGTCCGGCCTCAAGGTCAGTCAGTGTCTTCGTGAAGTTCTCGCTGTAACCGTTCACGGTCCCGCTGAAGGTGACGACCATCGTCGTCGAGCCGTCGATGATGCGGAAATAGCCCTTGCGCGTTTCCGTCGGGGTGTACACGAGCGTGCCGCCGTCGTTGGCTTTCACCTCGACAGTAACGTCTTCGCCGAGATAGCGCATGAGCTTCTCGTCGAAGCGGATGCTTACAGCCGAATTGGCAAGCTTCGCCGTCAGTGTCCCGATGCGCTCGATTGCTCCCGAGATGATGGTGAAATCCTTGCTTGCATAGAAGTAGGGCTTTTCCCATTCCGCGGGTTGGACTTCATGGGAATAAACCTCAAGCTTGTAAGCCCCGGGCTTCAGGGTCGCCACTTCGGGTGTCGTTTCGTAGGTCCATTGTCCGGCCACGGCGCCGCCGCCGTCGCTGATTTTGACGGTGAAGTCGTTGACGTTATACTCCGCCGCGCGAGAGCGCACGTCGGTCCCGGCGTTGATGGTGATGACTTTCTCTATTTCCGACACATCGACTGACAGTGCCTTCATGTCGAGTTCGCCGTCAGTGCCTGTCGGTGCCACCCAGTTGTCGCAGGCGCAGAGCCCCGTCAGGGCCGCCCCGAGCGCGAGTGTGCTGAATATTTTGGTGTTCATGTCGATTCTGCTTTAATAGTTGAGTTGTACGTCGTCGATATAAAGTTCCGAGCCGGTGTGTACCTTGCTGGCTTGAATCGACACGGTGTTGACGTCCGATTTCCCGAGCGCATTGCCGTCGATGGGCTTGCCCGAGTTGGTCGAGCGGAAAATCACGATGAGTCGTGCGGCCTTGGCCGAGCCGGCCGCATAGCTCAGCGGGAGGCTTAGGTCCGTGTAATCCGGCTGACTGTCGATTTCGGTGCTGTTCTGCGCTATCGTGGCCCCCGATGCGTCGAGAACTCTCACCTCAGCGTAGCCCGTGTGATTTTTGACCTTTGTGAACTTATATTTGAATGTAAGTCCCGACGGACGCGAGGCGAAGTCGATGCCATAGTCCGGCAGAACCTCGTCGCTGACGGTCGAACCCCACTTCCCGAGGAAAAGCTCGCCGCGGTCGACGTGCTTGATCTTGCTGATGCTGCCTGCGGCCGTAGTGCCTGCTCCCCAGCCGATGGTGCGGATGCAGGCCCCTTGACCGGACACACCCGTCGTCGGAATCGTGCCCGAAGTGGCCGCGTATGCCACGTTCGCTGCGCTTCCCACCTGCGAGATGGTCAGAGGGTTGAGCGTGCCCCAGTCGCCGCCGACGAAATATTCGACGCAGTTGCTCTTGTGGGCCGTGCTCGTCCAGTCTTCGAGACCCGCGTTGGCGAGCTGAGTGGCCGACTCGGTGGTGAACGCCGCGTTGCACTCGTCGCCGTCATAGCTGAGGGTGGCGCGGTAGGTCGTCCCCGGTTCAAGACCGGTGATGCTGATGGCCGCGCCGTCGACGCTCACGCTTGCCCCCGGCGCCGCCGGGCTCAGCTTGAGCTCGCCGCTTTTGGCCACTGCAGAGGCGTCAAGCGTGCTGCTCTTTACCGTCAGCACCGTCGAGCGCGCGAACGTGGCGTTTTCGTCGCTCTCAAGCCTGAACGGAACCTGCTTCACCACGACCGTCTCGCTCGTCTTGGCAAGAGCGGCGCAGTATGCGCGAATCTCAACCGAGAAGTCGATGGCAGGAGCCTTAACCACGGCCTTGAAGCTCGATGACGAGCGTCCCGCAGGCTCTAAGCTCACTACTTCGAGGGCGTCCCACGTGCCGCGTTCGTTGAAATACTGAAAATCCACCTCTTCCTTCGGGTTGTGGCCGTTATAATCGAGCATAAGTTCGATAGGCATGCCGGCAGCCTCGGGATAAGCCGTCGTCACAGCCGTCAGCCCCATCTCCAGTTCCTGAGCACCAAGCGTGAGCACCACGGGCTCGGAGCTCTTCGACGCCGTGTCAATCACAGTAAGCGTGATTTCCGTAGTGTTGTCGCCGCCCTCGACGTAGCTTATATGACGCGTGATGTCAGTGAAATCAACTACGGCCATGCGCCCCGGGTTCTTGAACAGCCCGAGGGCCGAAAGCCCCAGAGCCTTAAGCTGCTGCTGCTCCGCTGGCGTAGCCTTCACGAGGTCGATTTCCGAAGGCCAGCCCGCCGCAAGGAGCGACGCGCTCTTGGTCGTCATCACAGCCGAGGCTATCGTCGCCTGCGCCGTGATGTCAACTGCCATCTCGCTCCCGGCGCCAAGACCCGGAACAAACTCCACGGCCTCGCCCGGCACGAAGCCCTTGGCCGTGGCCACAGGGGCCGGAGCATTGAGGATGTCATCCGAAAGCTCGATTTCAACATCCTCGTTCTCGACCGTATCGTCGAACGTGATGTTCAGCACGGCATCGCCGCTGCCGCCGTTGACGTCGAGCTTCACGTGGTGGTGATACTTGGCCTTGGCCGTAAACACGGGGATAGCCACCGTGCCGCTCACGCCGTTGGGCTTCGTCATCGTCACCGTCACGTTAGCCGCGCCCGGACGGATATACGCTGCGCGAGTCTCAGTCGTGGCAAACGCTATCTTGTCGCCCGTCGTCTGGAGATGTGCGCTCAGATTCGTGGCGTAATTTACGAGCGCGTCTCCGAATTCAATGCTCACCATCGAATTGACGAGGCTTGCCTGAAGGGAGACGGACGTCGTGCGGTTTTCTTCAACGATTATACTTTCAGTGCCGTAATAGGCCGGAAGGTCGAATCCTTCGGCCTCGGGGTCGCCGTAAGAAGCTTCGAATTCATATTCGCCCACCTTGAATTCCTTGTCAAGAGGGAAGGACGATACGCCCTTGCAGGTGTAAGGCTCCGACCCGTCTTTGGGCGTTAGCGTGAGAGTCAGGTCATCAAGCCCTATCTCCATTGCAGAGCTCTCCGCCCGCGACGCCGGTGCCTTGACGGCTCCTCCGCGGTCGGATGCCGTCACACGCGTGTCAAGATTTACTGTCGGAACAACCTTGCCCGTGACTCCGCCGCCTTGCGCCGGATCATCGCTGCAACCCGTGAGACACGTGCAGGCAACGACGAGAGCTGCTGTTCCTGTCAGAACGATTTTTTTCATCTTGTTGCGATAAATTGAGTTGTTTATTATAAAATGATTGAATGCTATGTGATATGCCGCTTAAATGGCAAAAATTCGCCACAAAGATACGAAAAATCTACCTCCTCTCCAAATATTTGTTAAATCAAAAACACACAAACGCATGATGACACGTCTTTGTAACGCCATCGCTACAACTCCTGATTCGCCCCTGTAGCAAAAAAATAACGGCCCGTGTCATCTCAAGGACACGGGCCGTATAAATGAGGTCTGAACCGCCTGCTTTTACATCATGCCGCCCATTCCTCCCATGCCGGGAGCGGGGGCTGCGGGAGCGGCGGGCTCCTTCTTCTCGGCGATGACGCATTCGGTCGTCAGGAACATTCCGGCGATGGAGGCGGCATTCTCAAGTGCCACACGGGTCACCTTCGCGGGGTCGATCACGCCGGCGCTGAGAAGATTCTCGTATGTGTCGGTGCGGGCGTTGTAGCCGAAATCGCCCTTGCCTTCGCTCACCTTCTGGACCACAACCGCGCCTTCGACGCCGGCGTTGGCCGCAATCTGGCGCAGGGGCTCTTCGATGGCACGACGCACGATGTCGATACCCGTCTGTTCGTCGTCATTGGCGCCCTTGAGGCCCTCCAAAGCGGGGAGACAGCGGATATAAGCCACGCCGCCGCCCGGAACGATACCTTCGGCGATAGCCGCGCGCGTAGCGCTGAGAGCGTCGTCTACGCGGTCTTTTTTCTCTTTCATCTCAACTTCCGAGGGGGCGCCCACGTGGAGCACTGCCACGCCGCCCGCAAGCTTAGCGAGGCGTTCCTGAAGCTTCTCGCGGTCGTAGTCGCTCGTAGTCGTCTCAATCTGAGCCTTGATCTGAGCCACGCGTGCTGCGATGCGCTCTTTGTCGCCGTCGCGGTTGACGATGGTGGTGTTGTCTTTGTTTACCGTCACGGAGTTGGCCGAGCCGAGGTCCTGCATCGTGGCGTTCACAAGCTGCATGCCCTTGTCCTCCGAAATCACGGTTGCGCCCGTGAGTACGGCGATGTCTTCAAGCATCTCCTTGCGGCGGTCGCCGAAGCCCGGAGCCTTGACGGCGCATACACGAAGCGTGCCGCGAAGACGGTTGAGCACAAGAGCCGCAAGAGCGTCCTGCTCTACGTCCTCGGCGATAATCAGCAGCGGACGGCCGCTCTTCGACGAACCTTCGAGCACGGGAAGAATATCCTTGAGGTTCGAGATTTTCTTGTCATAGAGCAGAATAAGAGGCGCGTCCATGTCGCACTCCATCTTCTCCGTGTCGGTCACGAAGTAGGGCGAGATATAACCGCGGTCAAACTGCATGCCTTCGACAACTTCAATGTTCGTTTCAGTGCCCTTGGCTTCGTCAACGGTGATTACGCCTTCTTTCTTGACCTTCTCCATGGCCTCGGCGATGAGATGACCGATGGTCTCGTCGTTGTTGGCCGACACGCGGGCCACGTCCTCGATTTTCTTGAAGTCGTCGCCTACTTCCTCGCTCATTTCCTTGATGTTGGCAACAACGGCGGCCACAGCCTTGTCGATGCCGCGCTTGAGGTCCATGGGGTTGGCGCCGGCCGTCACGTTCTTGAGGCCAACGGCGATGATGGCCTGTGCGAGCACGGTGGCTGTCGTCGTGCCGTCGCCGGCATCGTCGCCCGTCTTGGACGCAACCTCTTTTACAAGTTGGGCGCCCATGTTCTGGAACTCATCTTCAAGCTCTACTTCGCGGGCCACGCTCACACCGTCCTTGGTGATGTGCGGAGCGCCGAACTGCTTCGAGATGATGACATTGCGGCCTTTCGGGCCGAGCGTTACCTTTACGGCGTCGGCGAGTGCGTCAACGCCCTTCTTCAGCTCTTCGCGAGCCTGATTGTTGAATTTGATATCTTTTGCCATGATACTTGTGCTGTTGTGGGGTATATGATTCTCAATTCCTGTTTAAGCCTCGACTACGGCGAGAACTTCGTTCTGGCGCATAATCAGCACCTTCTCGCCGTCAAGGTCGATTTCAGTCCCGGCGTATTTGCCGTAGAGCACGCTGTCGCCCTCCTTGAGGGTCATTTCTTCGTCTTTGGTGCCCGTGCCCACGGCGAGAACAGTCCCGCGCTGGGGCTTTTCTTTTGCCGAGTCAGGAATGATGATGCCGCCCGTTGTCACTTCTTCGGCCGCGCAGGGCTTGATGATGACGCGGTCTGCTAAAGGTTTGAGTTTCATTTATGAGATATGTTAGAATGTTGTTTTTGATGTTTTCTGAATATCGTACACATGCAAAATGCGTGCCAATTGTGAAACAACGGCACGCATTTTTAGTTCACCCGCGCTCGGCAGGCCTCATTCCGCGAAGTCGACTCTCAGTCGGCATCCGCCGCTGCGCGCGTTAAGCTCCGGTGCGAGCTGACTTTGCACCGTGCATATCCCGCACGCCATCACCCCGGCTGTAACGGCTGTCTGTTCGTAGCTCAGGTGGTAGGTTCCCTTCGGAAGCCGTGAAATAAACAGGCGCGTCGACGCATCAAGGTTCTCGCGGTAGAAAGCCGTCCCGCCGTCGAACACATAGCCCGGCAGCTGGTCCGTCGGCTCCATCCCCGAAGCGCGCTCGTCCGTGACTGTCACATACTCCATGTCGCGGCCCGCCTTGATTTCGAGGTCCGTGCGCACGCGTTCGCCGACTTCAATCGTTGTCGCCGAAGCGTCGACCCATTTCCCGCCGCGGCGCACCATGATGCGCTTCTCCACGGCGAGGTCGCGCCCCGGCCGAGCCTTGATTTCAGTGGCCGGTAGCTTGCCGACGCCTGTCACCGACCCGTAAGAGGGCGTCACGCCGTTGGGCCGCACGCTCAGGCGCATCGTCTTGCCGCCGGAGGAGGGGAGGCGAACGCTGAAATAACCCGTGGCGCTTTCCTCGCGCGGAATTTCGAGTGCCCGACCGTCGACAATCACCGAGTTCGATACCGGCGTGTCGGTCCACACCGTCCCGGTGAGCATCACCGCCGCCACGACATAATCCGGATTCCACGCCCCGAGGTCGTCGGTGGCCTGCGCGCGCACCGTAATCCATTGCCGCATCGCATCGAGTGTCGCCGCCGACGCCCCCGTAGCCTTCAGCGCTTGGATGAGCGTGGCGTAGCCGCGGATGTCATCAACCGACGGGAAACTCAGCCCTTGGTCGGCACTCATGACTCCGAACTGTTCAATCGAACGCGCCGCAGCGAGGGCCTCGCTTTCGCGGCCGTAAGCCTTGAGCGCCAGCGTGGCATAGCCCTTTTCGACAGTCGAAAGCTTCGACAAATTTTTGACCGCATAACTCAGCGTGCGGTCTACGAGAGCCTGCGCCTCTTTCGACGCTGTCCCTGCCTCCGGCGCATACAGCCCGTGGAGATAGGCAAACATCAGGTCCGTCCCCTTGCTCTCGCGCACGTAGCGGCTCAGGTCGAGATACCTCAGGCCCGCCTCCGAATAGCTGTCGATAAGCCGGTCGTAGCCCGACGTAAGTCCCATCGAGCGAGCTATCCCGAACGTAATCAGCGCCGATTCGGTTGCCCAATAAGACGCCGCGTCGCTCCACTCGGCCCACTTCAGCCCGCCTTCGCTCTTGAGACTTGACAAGCGGGCGAATAGACGGTCGGTGCGCTTTTCGGCCTCGTCCCGGTCGAGATATTCGGCGAGGGCGCTCATTCGCGCGCTTTGGCTCTCAGCCGCAGAAACCCACGGGGTCGATTCCAAAACAAGAGCCTTAAGCTCTTCATTCTTCATCAGCATCGACTTGAGGGCCTCTTCCGTCGGGTTTTCCTTCCACGCGCGTATCACCTCCGCAATCCCCGGATTGTCGCTGACAATGCGCATGGCCGCGAGATTGCTGAATATGGCCGATGCTATTTCCGGCGCCGTCGTCGCCTCGCCCGTGCCCCCGCGGAGAGCTTTCACAACAGTCCATACGGGGTTTTGGCAATATTGCAGCGTGTAGTCAAAATTGTCGCGGGGCGAAAGCGTCAGCGTGTAAGCCGCGTCGCTCCCGGGGTTGAGATAGAACGTCTCGGATTCAATCACCGTCGACGCCGATTCAAGCACCGGGATTATGCCTTGTTCGCCGTCTCTGAAGCCGGCCCCCTCGGCAATCACCTTGTAGACCAGCCCGGAAGCGTCCGTAGGCACGCTGATAGGAAGACGGACGACCGCCGACCCTTCGGCCTCGATGGCCGGAAGCTCGAAGCGACGCTCCGCGACAACCTCATTGCCGGACATATCCCGAACGTCGAACACTACCGCCGTCGAGCAGCTGTCGTCAGTATTGTTGTAGACCGTAGCCGTCAGCACGGGCTCGTCGCCCTGACGGACAAAACGCGGCAGCGTCGGCGCAATCATCACGGGCTTGGCCGATACGGCATTGTGCGTCAGCCCCGCGCTCGCAAGCTCCGGCGTCCACGCAAAGGCCTGCAGCGTCCATGCGCCTATGGCCTCAGGTGCCGTGAAACTCAGCTCTATCACCCCGTCCGGACCCGTAGTCAGCTCGGGCTTCCAGAACGCCTGAAGCACCTCCGACGGGCGGAATGTCTGCTCGCGTCCGTTCTCCCCGCCGTTGTCCGCCTCGGCACCCGGGGCCTCGACAGCGCCCGTAACAGTCTCGCCCTCGCGGAGCATATAATCATTATCTGCGGATTCCACTGAAGCGGCCGAGTCAAACCGCATCGTGGCCATATTTTTCATCATCATACCGCCGCGAGCATACATCGCGTCGCTGTTGAGATAAAGAAACGCGTACAATTCAGCCGGCGAAATCTCCTGCCGCGGCAGGCGTCCGAAGCGGGTAGCCTCGCTGAGCATCGCCGACGGCCCGCCCACGTTGAGCGTCGCATACGAAATTGCCTTGCGGAACGCTCCCGGCCACCGTAGAGGCGATATCGCGCTAAGCGCGCGGTTATACATCGTAGCCACGGCCGCGCCCGAAAGCGGAGCGCCCGTCGACTCGGCGAAGCGGATGCGCCAGTGCTCGGCCCCGCCGGGTGTAGTCTTGTCGCGGAGGCTCTCGCCCGTCAGACGTATGCTTGCGGCAGGCGGGAGAGTCAGACTCACGTCCGAGCGGTAAATCCGGCAATCGCGCACGGCGAAAACCGTAGCGCGCGACTCTACATCGGGGGCTGACGAGCCCTTCACGGCAAGACGGTGGAACCCGCGCCCGAGACGCCGCACCTCCGTGCTTGTGATTTTACTTCCCTCGCATACGGCGACATAAACCGTCGTGTTGTCACGTTCGACGCCCACAAGGATTTCGCCCGTGTCGTGCGCATCGATTGCAGCCTCCGATTCGGGCACGAAGAGCACACTCCCTTCGGGCATAGCCCCGGTCGAAGTGTTATAGAGCGTGAACGCCGCTCCCGTAGCCTTGTCCGCAAGGGCTTCGTCAACAGGACACACACTCACCTCATAGATGCCTGCAGGCAAGCCTGAAGCATCGATGCTCGCGCTTTCGCCCGTCATGGCATCGCCGCTGACAAGCGCCTTTTCAGCCGCTCCGGCTTTGGCAAGAGTCCACCGCACGGCAAATGCCGGCGCCTTCTCGCCCTCATTCGGCGTCGTTGCCTCGATTCTGACCTTGAACGGCTTGGCCGCATCTATAGTCGTGCGGAGAGTCGACGCATTCAGCGCGTAAGGTTTCCCGAGAGTGAAATTGCGGCTTGCCGTACGCGTCTCGCCACCCTGAGCCGTTACCGACGCTTCGGCCTCAATCATAAAGTAATCCTTCCCCGGCGCAAGCATATCTGCCGGGAGCTCAACCGTGAACGCACCATTGCCGTCGGTCCGGGCCTCCACTGTGCCGAGCATCTTCTGAGGCTTCGAATAGTCCCGATACCACCACCACGGCGACGTCGCCGTCAGCTCGACGGCCACAGCCGCATCGCCGACAGCCATCCCCGCATAAGTCATGGCCTCGCCCGAAAGCCGCACCTCGCCGCTCACAGGCGTGTCGCGTTCGACGCGTGTTATCTTCACCTCGAACGTCGCAAGCTTGAAATCGCTCACCGTCACATAGCGCGAGCCGTAAAGCCCTTCGCCCTTCGCCCCGCTGACCACGATACGGTAATCGCCCGTCAGCGCACCCGTCTTAGTCGCAAAAGCTCCGTAGACGCGTCCGTAGGCGTCGGTCGTCGCCGTCAGGCTGTCAATCTCCTTGTCGTTGGCGTCGTAAAACACGGCCTTGACCCGCTTCCCGGCCGCCACGGTCGTAGGCGTTCGGTCAGTGGCCCCGCGTTCGGCCATGCTAACGACCGCTGCCCACTCCACCGTATCGCCGGCGTGATAGAGCGCCCGCGACGTCATTACGTCGGCATCATATACCGGCGACGTCAGCGCCTTGTCGTGCTCATACCGCTCCATAGGCATATACCCGTAGTCGATTACGCGCCCGGCGCGGCTCAGACGCAGGCGGTTAGTATAACTCCGCTCGGAGAATGTCAGCTTCGCAAGCCCCGAAGCGTCCGTCGTTCCGCGCGTCGTGTAGCTTGTGCTCGACCCCCTCGCCGTCCTGACTGTCACGCCCTCCTCGGGCGAGCCGTCAGCCGAGTTCACCACAGCCGCCATCGGATTGTCAACACCCGAAAGCTTCACGGGAATCCAAGGCACCACGCGAACCTCGCACACGTTGTAGCGCGCCGCCTTGTCCTCGTCATTGCCCGTGGAGGCCACCAGTAGATAGAGCCCGTCGTCCGTAAGTCTCACTCGTTCATGGCTTTCAACCGCGAAATCATCCTTGCCGCTCGGCTTGAGAGTGATGCTGCGCACCACCTTCGCGCTCATAACGGCATCCTTGCCGTACGAATCCGTATTCACCGGAAGACGACGGATTTCAAGCGTGGCCTTTTCGGTGAAATTCTGCCGAATTCTGATGTCAAGCTCGCTCCCCGGAGCACACATGTCGCTCGCCGCCACTTCAATCATCGGCCGCGTGAGCCGCTCGCGGATAAGGCGCAGTTCGCCGTTATTATACCAGTTCGGAAATGCCTTGAGTGACTCGTCGATAAGAGCCACATCATCCATAAAAGCCCTTTTCGCCTCTTTGTCAGGCGAAGCGGGCATCTGCATGCGTTTGCCCGCTTCGACAAGCACATAGCGAGCGCCCTCGCAGTCGCGATATTCATTGTAGAGGGCGCGAAGCTCCGTCAGCAGCTTATCCTCAGGCTTCGCAACCTCATTATCAGCCGATTCAAGCAGCGCGCACCTGATTGCAAAGTAAGCCTCCTCGGGCGCTTCGGTCAGCTTGAGCGCCTCTTCATACAGCTCGCGCGCCCCAGCCGCATTGCCCGTTTCTTTCAGCAACACGGCGCCGCGGTTGAAGACAAAGAGCGCCACCGTCGGCGTCAGCAACTCGCTGTGGGCATTACCCTTCAGACACTCCGCGAAAGTCCCTGTCGGAGCAGACACATCTGTCAATGCCACCTTCGCGGCCTCGCGCACGAGTGTCTCCACACGAGCCTTGAACTGACGCCCGCTCCATGCACTCATATCATCGGCAAGAGGCTCGTCAGGGATTTCCACACGGTCATATTTCCATCGCTCGGCGCGATAGATGTTTTCAGTGATTTCCGCTTCAAGGAGAATCATAAGCGCGCGGGCCGGAGCATAAGCCTCCCTCTCCGCAGCCAGGCGGATGCGCCGCGGAAGAGCGAAGGCGCTGTCCGGATCAATCAGTGTCGACGCGCGCGACACAAGCTCGAGGGCATAGACCCTTTGGGCGCCACCCTCGGCCGCGTCGAGCTTAGCCGACGCCGCCATAAGGCTGTCAGCCTTGGCAAGCACGTCGGCAGGGTAGGCGAAGTCGGGTTCGCCGCCGCGCAGACTCAGGAATGCTGTCATTGCTGTAAGAATAATTGTTGTGAGAATAAGAAATTTTCGCATAGGATTGTTGCTCGGTTGATACGTTGAGGCAGACGCTTATATGAATAAAGAACCGGCTGAACAGTCGGTTCTTTATATAAGACGGATACAGAGTCCAAAAGTTTATTTATTCAGCCCGCAGATTTTGCACTTTTCGTTAATTTGCGTGAAGAAGTCGTTGCCCTTGTCATCAACGAGGATAAACGCCGGGAAATCCTCGACTTCAATCTTCCAGATTGCCTCCATGCCGAGTTCGGGATATTCCAGCAGCTCGACGCTCTTGATTGAATTCTGGGCCAGAACTGCCGCAGGGCCGCCGATTGAGCCGAGGTAGAAGCCCCCGTGAGCCTTGCACGCGTCGGTAACCTGCTTCGAGCGGTTGCCCTTCGCAATCATTATCATCGACCCACCCGCGCTCTGGAACTGATCCACGTACGAGTCCATGCGTCCGGCCGTCGTCGGCCCGAACGATCCGCTTGCCATTCCGGCCGGAGTCTTCGCCGGGCCGGCATAGTAGATGGGGTGATTCTTGAGGTATTCAGGCATAGGCTCGCCCTTGTCGAGGCGCTCCTTAATCTTGGCGTGAGCGATATCGCGGCCAACGATTATAGTGCCCTTCAGCGACAGGCGCGTCGACACCGGATACTTCGTAAGCTCGGCCAGAACCTCCGCCATCGGACGGTCAAGGTCGATTTTCACAACCTCTCCGGCCTCAGCCGTGCGGTAAGCCTCGGGGATAAGCTCGCCCGGATTCGAATCCAGCTTCTCGATCCAAAGACCGTCCTTGTTGATTTTAGCCTTCACGTTGCGGTCGGCCGAGCAGCTCACGCCCATGCCGATCGGACACGAAGCCCCGTGGCGCGGCAGACGGATTACGCGGATATCGTGCGCATAATACTTGCCGCCGAACTG
Organism: uncultured Muribaculaceae bacterium; assembly: GCA_910584905.1. Taxonomy (GTDB): domain Bacteria; phylum Bacteroidota; class Bacteroidia; order Bacteroidales; family Muribaculaceae; genus CAG-873. Next base: position 83,262 of record CAJUCQ010000023.1, on the reverse strand, counting down.
AGCGCCAAGCCCAAGTTCTTCCGATGCCTTCTTGAGTTCCTTCTCAAGCTCAACATCGCGGAAGGCATGCCCGTACTCGTTGCCCTGCGTCGGGAGCGAATCGTAGTACTTCACCGATGCCTTTTTCACCACTTCGAGATTCTTTTCAGCCGACGTGCCGCCGATTACGAACGCGATATGGTAGGGCGGACAAGCCGCTGTTCCGAGCGTGCGCATCTTGTCCACGAGGAAAGGCACAAGCGTCTTGGGGTTGATCGTCGCCTTGGTCTCCTGATAAAGATAAGTCTTGTTGGCCGAGCCGCCGCCCTTGGCCACGAAAAGGAAGTGATATTCCGAACCCTCAGTGGCGTGGATATCAATCTGCGCGGGGAGGTTGCAGCCCGTGTTCACTTCATCGTACATCGTCAGCGGTGCGTTCTGGCTGTAACGGAGATTATCCGTCGTGTACGTCAGATAGACGCCCTCGCTCAGACGCTCCTCGTCGTTGCAGCCCGTCCACACATGCTGGCCCTTTTCGGCGTGGATGATAGCCGTGCCCGTATCTTGACAGAAGGGCAGCGCACCCTTGGACGCAACCTCGGCGTTGCGGAGCATCGTCAGCGCCACGAACTTGTCGTTTTCGCTTGCCTCCGGATCCGAGAGGATTTTTGCAACCATGAGATTGTGCTCGCGGCGAAGCATGAACGCATTGTCGTGCGTAGCCTGACGCGCAAGCACCGTGAGCGCCTGAGGATCAACCACGAGCATCTCGTGGCCGTTCCAGTTTTCGGTCTTTACGTAGTCGCAGGTGAGGTGATAGTATTCCGTCGTATCCGGCCCGAGCGGAAACATCTCCTGATAGTGGAAGGGTTTTGTTGCCATATAGCTTATATTCGTAGATATGAATTGTTATGTATTTTATGTCTGACGCTGGTGTTTGTCTCCGCAAAGATAGCTAAAAACGGCGGGCGCGACAAATTAAAATAACTAAAAAAAATCGACCGCCTCCCGCATCATGCGGAAGGCGGTCGTTGACAGTATGGCCTGAGCCTTGATTGCTTTTTACTTGATGCCGAGCTTGGCCTTTACAAGCGGAGTCACGTCCGTGACGTCGCTGCCGCAATAGAGCGTAAGCTCGGGGTTCTTAGGCAGAATGAGCGAGAAATTGCCTTCCTTGCCTACCGATGCGATAGCTTCGTTGAGCTTCTGGAATATCGGCGCGCTGAGCTGCTGCTGCTGGCGGGCGAGGTCCTGCTGGGCCGTGGCGCGGAACTTCTCGGCGTTCTGCTGACGCTCCTGAATTTCCTGAATGCGGCGTTCTTTGATGGTGTCAAGCACCGTATTGTCGTTCGCTATCGTCTGATAATCCTTGAAAAGCTTGTCAAGTTCTTCCGTAAGAGCCTGAAATGCCGTCTCATACTGCTTCGTGGCATCATCGAGCTTCGTCTGCATTTCTTTCGTCTCGGGCATGAGCGTGAACACTGTCTCGATTTCTACGGTGCCGAGTTTCTGGGCGAATGCCGTCATGGGCAGGGCAAGAAGGACGGCGAGAATAAGTTTTTTAAACATGATGGATGTTGCTTATGTGTGTTTATTTGTTGGCAAAGTTATAAATTTTATTTTGAATATCCTAATTTCGACAATACCTCGTTCGATATGTCGATGCGTGGAGAGGCGTAAATGATTTCCGTCGACGACGCCCTGTCGAATACCGCCTGATATCCGCGCTCATCGCTCACCTTCTTGATGGCGTTGTAGACATCGTCCTGAATCGGCTTCAAAAGGCTCTGGCGGTTCTGATAAAGCTCTCCATCAGGCCCGAAATACTTATAGCGCAACTCGGTCGCAGCCTTTTCTTTGTTCACGATTTCCTGCTCGCGCGCCTTCGACGCCTCGTCCGTCAGGAACGGCTTGTCCTGAAGATACTGCTGATACATGTTCTCGGCCTCTTTCCCGAGGGCCTCAACCTCTTTCTGATAGCGGAGCGAACGCTGGTTCAGTTGCTCGTTGGCCATCTCGTATGCAGGCACATTCTTCAGTATATACTCCATATCCACCATTGCGAACTTCTGCGCGCCGGCCTCAAAGCCGGCGATTGCGAGCATTGAGAATATGATACATGCAAAAATTTTTTTCATAATGCGTCTTGTTTTTGTCGTGTTGGACAATGCGTTTTATTATTAAGACGTCCTGTCTCCGAAATAGTTTAATCAGAACTCCTGTCCGAGGATGAAGTGGAAGTGGCTGCCGCCCTTTTCGCCGAAAACCTTGTCGAAGCCGTAGGCCCAGTCGATACCCATCATGCCAACCATCGGAAGATGGATACGAACACCCACGCCCGCGCTCCGCTTGAGGCTGAACGGATTGAACTGGCTGACTGCAGTCCACGCATTGCCGCCCTCGACAAAGCCGAGTGCGTAAATCGTAGTCGTCGGCTGAAGCATGAGCGGGAAGTGGATTTCCATGCCCATACGCGTATAGGCATAGCCCTCCATGCCCCAAGGCGTCAGCGAACCGTTGTCGTAGCCGCGGAGTGCGATGGTCTCCGTCGCGTAGGTGTACGACCCCGACATGCCGTCGCCGCCGACATAGAACGTCTCGAAAGGCGACTTCAGGTGCTTGTTGTAGCTGCCGAGAAGTCCGAAATCGAAGCGGGTCATCAGCACGGGAGTCCACTGAGGATTGGTCGACAGCGGCGTGTAGGTCCGCGAGCGGAAACGCAACTTCCAGTACTCAATCCAGCGGAACATCTCTTTCGTCGCATCTGCCGTGCCCGCCTCGCTCAGCGCCTTCCAGTCTTTCTTGCCGAACATTGACGCCGGAGGGGTCATCGACAGATTCAGCGAGAAGCTCGAACCCGAGCGTGTGTACAGCGGGTTGTCAATCGACGAGCGCGACAGCGTAAGACCCAGCACAAGCGCGTTGCACGTGCCGTTGCGCATGTAATAGTCGCCGTTGCGGATGTAGAGATAATCCCAGTTCTTGAGATAATACCAGTTGTAGCCAAGCTCAGCCGTAAGGGTGAAATAGTCGTCGGGCCAGTTCAGACGTTTGCCGAAGCCGACGTTAACACCTACCATCTGAAGCACCTTGTTCGGGTCAAGCGAGGCCTGATACGAATTCTGATAGTAGTCGTTATAGTTGTAGCCATAGCTCAGACCCGAACCCCAAAGCCCCGAATTGCTCCAGCGGTTGTTGTAGAAGCTTGAGTTGACGCCCGTCTGACGGCTGTAATAGGCCGACACGCTCAGCGAATTCGGACGCTTGCCCCCGAACCACGGATCCATGAACGAAATCGCATAACTCTGATAATAGCGCGCGTTGGTCTGAGCCGAAATCGTGAAGGTCTGACCCTCGCCCTGAGGGATGATGCCGCGGTAAGTGCTCGGATAGAAAAGATTCTTGATCGAGAAGTTCGTAAACTTGAGCGCAAGCTTGCCGATGATGCCCGTCTGGCCCCAGCCCATCGAAAACTCAATCTGGTCATTAGCCTTCGACTCAAGGTTAAGCGCTATGTCGACCGTGCCGTTCTCTTCGTTGGGCGTGATGTCTGGCTGCATGTTCTCGGGGTTGAAGTGGCCGGTCTGCGCGATTTCGCGAAGCGAGCGCATAAGGTCGCTCTTGCTGAAGAGCTCGCCGGGCTTGATGCGCAGCTCGCGGCGGATTACCTTCTCGTACAGACGGTCGTTGCCGTTGATTATCACATTGTTCACGCGCGCCTGCGGGCCTTCCATCATTCTCATCTCAAGAGCGATGGAGTCGCCGGCGACCTCTTTTTCTATCGGCACGAGCTGATAGAATAAATAACCGTTGTCCATATACAGGTTGCTCACCGCGTCGTCATCCTCATTGATGCGCTTGTTAAGCATCTTTTGGTTGTAGACGTCGCCAGGCTTCATCCCGAGATAATCCGAAAGTACCTCGTTGGGATAAACCGTATTGCCGACCCACGTGATGTCCTTGATATAATACTGATGGCCTTCGTCTATGGTGATATGCACGTCGACGGCCTTGTCGTCATAGGCCACTACCGAGTCGGCCACGATTTTGGCGTCGCGGTAGCCCTTCTCGTTATATTTCTCAAGTATGCGGTTAAGGTCATCGCGATAGTCGCTTTCAACAAACTTCTTTTGACTGAAGATTTTCCAGATATCGGTCTTTTCGTTGGTCTTCTTTATCGCATTCTTGATTTTGCGGTCGGAAAGCACCTCGTTGCCCTCGATATAGATTTTGTGGACCTTTACCTTATCGTGCTTGTCAACTGCGATGTCGACAATCATCTCGTTCGGAGCGCTCAGGTCCTCGTGAAGGGTCACGCGCACATCGGCCTTGCCGAATCCTTTGTCGCCGAAGTATTTCTTCACGATTTGCTCCGTGCGGTTCACGATATTCTGCGTAATCATATTGCCCTTCATCAGATTGAGACTCTTGATGAGGTCCTCGCGCTCGCTCTTTTTCATCCCGATGTAGTTCACCTGAGAGATACGCGGCTGCGTGCGAAGGTTGAACCGGATCCACGCCTTGTCGCCCGCAGTCTTCACGAGCTCGACCTGAACTTGAGAGAATAGAGCCTGACGCATCAGACGCTTCACCACGTTCGTGATTTCATCACCAGGAAGTGTCATGCGGTCGCCGACGCGGATTCCGGCGAAATTGAGGATATTCTCGTCGTCGTAGTTCGGAGCGCCGACGATTTCGATGCCCGCGATTTCGTATGTGCGCGGCATCGACGTGTAGAGAACCGTCGGGTTGTAAATCGTGTCGTTCGCTGCGGTTTGAGCCATGACTTGGTGCCCGAAGGCCGGACACAGGCTTGCCATGAATATCAGGCCGCAGGCAAGCGAGGGTGGGGTATATCGCATAATGCTTTTGAAGAAGGCTTTTCTCGTGATAATGTTTATATGTTTTCCCTGAGGGGATGAAGAGTCGCTTGTGTCGGAGGGTGATTATGATTCTTTCACCTGCTCGCCCGTTAGTCCGAAGCGGCGCTGGCGGCGCTGATATTCGGCAATATGCTCGCGGAACTCATCCTTGGTGTATGCGGGCCAGTACGTGGGCGTGAAGATAAGCTCGGAGTATGCTATCTGATAAAGCAGATAGTTGCTCACCCGCAGGTCGCCGCCCGTGCGGATAAGCAAATCGGGGTCCGGGATACCGGCCGTCGTCAGATGCGAGGCAAACACTCCTTCGTCGATTTCTTCGGCGCGGATGATGCCCGAGGCGGCTTCTTCTGCAAGAGCGCGCACTGCGCGGATTATCTCCCAGCGCGACGAATAGCTCAGCGCAAGCACGAGCGTCAGACCCGTGCACCCCGAAGTCTCGGAAATACACTTCTGCAGGCGCTCGCGTGCTGTCGAAGGCATGCGCTCGAGATCGCCTATGCTCGTCAGGCGAACATTGTTCCGGATCAAATCCGGAGTCTCGCGCTCGATGGCGATGACTATCAGCTCCATCAGAGCGTCGACTTCGGCCTGAGGCCTGTTCCAGTTCTCGGTCGAAAATGTATAGAGCGTAAGATAGCCAAGCCCGAGTTCGGAGGCGGCCTCCGTGATGCGTCGGACGGTATTGACGCCCTCGACGTGGCCCGCCGAGCGCTCAAGCCCGCGGGCCTGTGCCCATCGCCCGTTTCCGTCCATGATGACGGCAACGTGCTTCGGAAGTCGCTTCGGATCTATTGTCGTGTTTGCTTCCATTGTCTCTTGTTAATCAAAATAGTGGCACGTCTCGCACCGTTCGCCGAATTCAAAGCTTATGCCGATGTTCAGACGCGAATACCAGTCCGTGCTTTTATAAAACGCCGTTTTGATTTGGTTCAGATCGTTCAGCTCGGGGCCGTCGAATTTGTCCGAAAACGCCTTCGTCATCGTGAACTCGGCCATCAGATTGATTCGCTCGCGGAGCTTGAATTTGACCCCGAAGCCGAGCGGGAGGGTGAATGCTCCCGCAACCTTGCCCCCCGAGGCGCTCAGTCCGCCGCCGATACCTACGCTCAGATAAGGAGTCCAGCGGCTCAGTCGCTTGTAGCTCTCGCCTATTCCGTAGGGCAGAAAGTTGAACTCGCACCGCGCGCTAAGCTCATAAACCTGCGACGTGAACGAATACTCGGCATTTCCCGGCAATACATCAGCCATGCCAGCCGTGCTGCCCTTTAGCCCGAAGGAGGAAAACACCCCGCGGACTGCCCAGCGAGTGTCGGGCAGATAGCGGAATGATGCCTCGCCCTCAAACCCCGGACTCTTGAAGATATTGGCGCTGTTGGCTTCGCCGATATATCCGCTCATGCCGACCGACGCCCCGAGGTCGAATTTATACTTTGCCTCCTGAGCCTCCGCCGCGCCTGCCGACGCCGTCAGCGCCAGCAACGCCGCGAATAAACGCGCCGCAACGCGCACGAACCCCCCGGAGGGCCTTCGTGCGCTCATGCGTGCTTTGGATGTGCGGCTCATGATGGATGTGATGTTCAATGCGTGTGTCCCGCGAAGTTTATATCAGCGGCTTGAAGCTGAGACGGTTGATTACGCCGCGCCACATATAGGGGTAGAGGCGCCCGTCGGCTGTCGTCCCGCCGATAAGATAGATATAAGGAACTTCCCATTGCGTCACGGGCTCCGTGGCGCGCGAAAGAGGTGCGAAAATCTTCGTCATCGCGGCTTCAGCGTCGCTGCTCTTGGTTAGATGCGTTATCACAAAACCCTGCATGCCCCGCGCCGCGGCGAAATAATCGGGCAACTGGAGCAATTTGTCGGCTTTGCGCCAGCTCATCCCGTAGTCGCGCGACACGTACACCGTCCGCGAGGCCACGCCCGCGGCATCCATGCCCCCGAAAGCAAGAAGCGATGAATAGCTTTGCGCATCCCATGCGTTATCCCCGTCAAAGGTCGAATAAGGCACAAGTGTCATCCCCTCCATGCCGGCGGGCAGAGACATTGTGCCTGTCAGTTTGAGCCACGACTTGCCGTCGAAAGCCCATGCGGCGTCGCTCAGAGCCCCGGAGGCTGTCCGGCCGCCGAGAATCACCATCTGCTCGCCTGAACTCATCGGGAATGCGAACCGCACTCCGGCTGAAGCCCCGCTAACAGGGAAATCTGCACCCGGAAGTGCTTCCTCAGCCCCGGTCGACGGATTGACAAGCACATAATCGCCGTCGGCTCCGATGGCCGTCCCCACGGGATAGCCGCCGAGTTCGCCGTACAGTTCGAGATAACGTCGCCCGCCGTCGGCCCAGTTTTGGCCGCCGTCGGCGCTCGTGTACAGCTGACCGCTCTTCCCGAGAATATACAGCGTGCGCTCGCCCCCGCGGAGGCTCGAAGGCTCAACAGCCTCCATGCCCGCAAACGGAGCCGACACAAACCGCCATTCCCCCGCAAAGGCATCATCCGTAACCCCGAGCGAGTAGCGGCCCGAGGCATCGGTCGTGAGGCAGTAGAGCTTGCCGCCGCATTCAGCGGAGCCGGAGCCCGTAGGCGAGGTGAGTTCCGTCGGGATTGCGGTCCGCGACTTGAGCGACCATTCAAGAGAATCGCTCTTCATCTTGTGGACGTTGACACTCACGCTGTAGTTGCGCTCGACGGACGCGTCGGGCGACACGATGCGAAGCGTCACAGGACCGTTCGAGAAGTCTATGGAATCCTCGGGATGTGTGATGAAGTTATAGATGGTATCCGACTTCCCCGGACGCTTCACGTGAAATTCACACACCGACACCCCGTCGAGTGTGCGCACGCGAGGCACAAGCGACGACACCCGCGTTCCGTAAGGAAGCGAGTCGGCGTTGAATATACGGGCGTTAAGCAGGTCGACCGAGAAAAACACAGTGTCGACATCGGCAAGGTCCTTGCCGTTGCTCTTAACCGAGAACGAATACACGGCCACGGACGAGGCAATGCTCTCCCCGGGCTCATAGGTGCTGTTGCAAGCGCCTAAACCTAAAAGGCTTAGACCGCATGCAAGGCCGAATATCTTATGTCTTGACATAGGCAGGTTCAGAGTTTCAATCCGCAAAGTTATAATTTTTGCGCCAATAACGCTTCCTTTTGACTACCCTTTGTGCGTGTTTTATATGAAATTAACATCAACAAGAGGATTATGCGAATAAAGGCTAATATCGTTTCTACCCGCCTTGAACGTCTTCAGGGGAGGGAACGGCGGGGCTGCCGGAGCCTTTGTCCCTCCGCGCATCCCGAGCCGCACGGGACTCGTCTCGATGCGGACGAGGTCATAAAGCCCTTCGCGCAAAAAAGCCCCCAGCACCTCCGCGCCGCCCTCGACAAGCACGCTCGTCAGACCATGCTCGGCGTAAAGACGCCCCATTGTCTCGCCGAGTGGCTCGTTTGCTCGCAGATACAGCGCATTCCGCTCGGGCGCGAAGGCCTCGGAAGTGACCCGGCCGCGGCGGTCGGCAACCATCGGCCGCGGGGCGCCGAGTGCCGCAGGCCACAGGCGGCAGTCGAGCAGGGGACGGTCCGCAAGAACTGTCCCCGAGCCGACCATGATGGCCTCGTGGAGCGAGCGAAGGCGGTGAACGAGCACAGCCCCCTCGGAAGTCGAAATCCTGAACGCGGCCCCGCGCTCGCCAACGAGCGGATTGCGGCGCGCGTCCATAAACCCGTCGATTGTCTGCGCCCATTTAAGCGTGATGAAAGGCCGCTTGAGCGTATGGGCCGTCATGAAAGCAGGGTTCAGTCGGCGGCACTCTTCTTCAAGCACACCCGTCGTCACCTCGATACCGGCCTCGCGGAGCATGGCGATGCCGCGCCCCGAAACCTGCGGATTGGGGTCGCCGCTGCCTGTGACAACGCGCCCGATGCCGCAGTCAATCAGCAGCTTTGCGCAGGGCGGCGTCTTGCCGTAGTGCGAGCACGGCTCAAGCGTCACGTAAATCGTCGCGTCGCGCAGGGCGCTGACGTCGCCGACCGCTCGCACGGCGTTGACCTCCGCGTGAGGCCCGCCGCAGCGGCGGTGGTAGCCCTCGCCGAGTATGCGCCCGTCGGCGCTTGTAATCACAGCTCCCACCATAGGGTTGGGAGCCGTATGTCCTTCGCCTCCACGAGCCAGACTGATGGCCCGGCGCATGAAGCGTATGTCGATTTCGGTCATTAGCGGTTTTGATTGGTTTTGTGAATATTAATGCCCTCAAAGGCTTGAATAAGGCACCCCGAAAGTGTCGCCCGAGCGCGGATCGCCCGTTTCGAGCCCGCGTTTGAGCCAGCGCACACGTTGCTCCGACCGCCCGTGGTTGAAGCTGTCGGGCATCTCGCGCCCGTAAGCCTTGCGTTGCAGATAATCGTCGCCTATCTTGGACGCGGCGTTGACGGCGTTCTCGATGTCGCCGTCTTCCAGCGACCCGAACATCTCATTGTCGTTGTGGGCCCACACTCCCGCATAGAAATCGGCCTGAAGCTCAAGCGCCACACTTATCTTGTTGGCCTCCTTCTCGCTCAGACGGCTCATCTCCGAATGAGCATCAGTGAGAGTCCCAAGCAGATACTGCACGTGATGGCCCACCTCGTGCGCTATGACGTAGGCATAGGCGAAGTCGCCGTCAGCGCCGATGCTGCTGCTCATTTCTTTGAAAAAATCAAGGTCGATATAAACGGTCTGGTCGGCCGAACAGTAAAACGGCCCCGTCTGCGATGTCGCATACCCGCAGCCCGAGTTCACGGCCCTGGAATAAAGCACCATCTTCGGACACTCATACTCCCCCCAGCCCTGACGCTTGAACTCGCGCGTCCATACGTCCTCAGTCCCCGCAAGGACCTGCGAGGCAAGCTCCTCAAGACGCTCGTCCTCGGCGTCGGGCGTATAACTTCCCTCAGTGGCTGTCAGACCCGACGTCATCCCGCCGGAACCGAGGACGTTCGAAAGCACATCGCCGATGTTGCCTCCGCCGAGAAGTGTCACGATAGCCACGATTACAACCCCGGCGATGCCGCCGCCGAGTATTTTGCCGCCTCGCCCGCTTGTGAGTCCGCGGCGGTCGTCGATGTTGCCGCTTCGGCGGCGTCCGTCCATGCGCATAGTGTCAGTAGTGATGCGTGTTGTTGATATACGTGTTGTTGATATAATAGATAAACGCCCGGACCGCGCTCTAAGTTGCGGACGGACGTTTTTTCATACGACAGGCATCATTCCCTCGTTATGAAACGAGTAATAGCCCGTATCCGTGAATATCAGATGATCGTTCACGCGGATGTCATGATACTTCGCCGCGCGGGCCGTTTTCTCCGTAAGTGCTATGTCCTGACGGCTCGGCTGAAGATTGCCCGACGGGTGATTGTGGACCAGAATCATCGCCGACGCCGTGGCGAGAAGGGCCTCGCGCAATATCAGCCTCACGTCGACTGCTGTGGCAGTGATGCCCCCGCGGCCGATCTGAACTTTCTTTATCAGCTTTCCGGCCTGATTGAGATAGAGCACCCAAAACTCCTCGTGGGGCAGATTACCCAGCTCGGCTCCCATCAGCTTGCGGATGTCTTCGGGGCTCGTTATAGGCTTGCGCTTCATTGCAAGCTTCACCGCATCCTCCGTCGCTCGCGAACCAAGCTCAAGACCCGCAAGGAGCGTAAGGGCCTTCGCCGGACCTATCCCCTTGAACTCGTTGCAGAACTCCGCAACACTCATCCTCGCAATCAGCGACAGATGTCCCTCCCGCGACTTCAGTATGAGCCGGCTCAGGTCTACGACCGAAAGCCCCTTGATGCCCGTAGAGAATATGATTGCCATCAGCTCGGCGTCGGAGAGACTCTTGATGCCGTGGCGGAGTGCCTTCTCGCGCGGACGCTCATCGTCGGGCATGTCGTTGATAAGCACGCTGCCCGCCGTAAATTCAGGATAATCGCTCATTTTTGCCTTTTCTGATATTTATTTCTTCCTCAATGTCGCGCCCGCGGCGAAGTACGATTTTCGTGAACCACGCCTTGATGAACCCGACGCCGTAGCCCGAGAGCTGTATCGCCGCCGCGGGAACGGCGATTGCCGCGATTTTAACCGACTTCGTCGACATAAGTGCACCCGCGAATATGGCGGCGAAATACACAGCTATCGGCAAAAAACACAGCGGAGACACGAATATCCCGAGAAGCACGAGGACCGCAAGCCATGCCACTGCAAGCGCCGGAAGCGTGTGTACGGCTTTGAGCGACCCGGGATAAAGCAGGCGGAGTGTGATGCGCGACATCCCGAATACATACACCTGCCGGTAAAACTTGCGGAGGTCAATTCTCCGCTTGTGCCATACATAAGCCGCTCGGACAAGCTCTATCGAGAACCCCGCTCGACGAATGCGAGTGCTCATGTCGATATCTTCCGAAAACATCTCCCGGAAGCCCCCGACGCGCTCATAGACCTCGCGCGTGAACCCCATGTTGAACGTCCGCGGTGTGAACTTCTCAAGCCTCACCTTCCCGCCGCGGATGCCCCCGGTGGTGAGAAACGACGTCATTGTGTAATTGATGGCCTTCTGTGTGTCCGAAAAACTCTCGTGTGCCGCGTCCGGCCCCCCGTAACAGTCGGGCATCCCGTCGGCGAACGCCGCCGCAAGTGTCGCGAAATAGTCCGGCGGTATGACACAGTCCGAATCGAAAAACACAAACATCCGGCCCGACGCACGCTCCATCCCGTAGTTGCGAGCAATCGAACGGCCCTCGTTGGCCTTAAAGAAATACTTCGCGTCGAGGCCGCGGGCCGCGGCCGCCGCCACGACATCGCCGCAGGGAGTCGTCGAGCCGTCCTCGACGACAATAAGCTCGAAATCCCTGTTTGTCTGAGCCAGAAGGCTCTCGGTCAGGTCGCGCACCTCGTCGACGCGGTTGTAGACGGGAACGATAATCGAATAGGTAGGGGCGTTGGCCATATAAGTTCGAAAAATAGTGTGGCTCAGCTCATGCGCGAGCGGTAGTCTTCGTAAGTGTATTGTCGCAGAATCTCGCATTCTCCGTCGTGGCGGCAGAGAACTATCGACGGGTGAGTGATGCCGTTGAACATCGTTGTCTTGACCGTCGTGTAGTGGTTCATGTCCTCAAGCGTCAGCCGCAAGCCCGGACGGAGAGGCTCGCTGAAATACCACGGACCCATGTAGTCGCCGCTGAGGCAGGAGTTGCCTCCGAGGCGCCAAGGCTTTGCTCCCGGAGTATTCTCGGCCGCAGCCTCCGTGATTATAGGCTGATAGGGCATCTCAAGCGTGTCGGGCATGTGGCAGGCAAAGCTGACGTCGACGATGGCCGTGTCGATTCCGTCGTTGCTCACCGTGTCGACAACGCTCGTCACGAGGTCTCCCGTCCGCCACGTAAACGCGCTCCCGGGTTCGAGAATCACCCTCAGATGAGGATAGCGTCCTTTGAACGCCTGCAAAAGCCCGATAAGATGCTCCGTGTCGTAGCCCTCGCGCGTCATCAGGTGGCCGCCGCCCATGTTGACCCATTTCACTGACCCTAAAAGATGCCCGAATTGCTCTTCAAAAGCCGCGAGCACCTTCTCGAGATCATAGCTCGTCGACTCGCACAAGGCGTGGAAATGAAGCCCCTCGATGCCCTCGGGAAGTCCGTCGTGCAGCTCTTCGGCCGAAACGCCGAAACGCGAGCCGGGGAGCGCCGGATTGTAGAGGTCGGTCTCGATTACCGAGCATTTGGGGTTGACGCGAAGCCCCGGGCTGACGCGGCCTCCCGCCGGAGCCTGAGTGTTGTAGTCGCGGACACGGTCGGCGAAACGGCGATACTGCGACACGGTGTTGAACGTGATGTGCGACGACCCTTCGAGGTATTCGCCTATGCTCTCGTCAGTGTACGCCGGGCAATAGCTGTGGACCTCGCCCCCGAGAAACTCGCGCCCGAGACGAAGCTCGTTGAGCGAGCTCGCCGTCGAATTCCGGCAGTATTCGCCGATGATGTCGAACGTGCGCCAAAGTGCATTGGCCTTGAAGGCCATGATGATGTCCGCGCCCGAACGGCGCTTGACCTCGGAAATAAGCTCGAGATTCGAGCGCAGACGGTCTTCGTAGACTATATAGAAAGGCGTGGGGAGTTGGCTGGCTTGCATTTATTTGTAGGTTTTTAGAGGTCACAAAATGGTGAAACGTGCGAATTTCAGGAGCAGGGTCCGCCGCACGCCGTCGTCGAAGCTTACCTCGATGCGCGTGTCGGGACTCGAGGTGTCGATGCGCTCGATTGTCCCGGTAAGAAAGCGCGGATGGCGGATTTTCATCCCCTCGCTAAGTTCGGATGCGCCGTGATAGATGTCGCTCCCGCTGGCCGGAGCCGGAGCGGGTGCCGAGCTTAGCGGACGGAAATCGGGTTTCGGAGTCCGGGGCGCAGGCGCGGCCTGAGGCCTTACCGGTGTGGTTGACGGAGTCCGGGGCGACGGAGTCTGCCCCCGGCGGAAACCGCCCTCCAAAGAACCGCCCGTCATCCGCAGAAAGCGTCCGTCAATCTCATGAAGGAAGCGGGAGGGCGCGCACTGGCGGGTTTGGCCGTTGAGCATCCGCTGAGACGCATAGCTCACGACGCAGCGCTCTTTGGCTCGCGTAAGAGCCACGTACATCAGGCGCCGCTCTTCCTCAATTTCTTCGGGCGAACCCATGCTCATCCCCGACGGCAGAAGCTCCTCCTCGGCCCCGACGATAAACACATTTGCGAATTCGAGGCCCTTGGCCGCGTGGATGGTCATGAGCGTCACCTTCTCATCGTTGCCCTTGTCTTCATCCTGATCCGTCAGAAGCGACACCTCGGCCAGAAAATCGCCGAGACCCGTGCGGGCGTCTTCGCCAGCCTGTTCGACGCGGGCCGACGCGAAATCGTCGACCGCCTTGACAAGCTCGAGGATATTGTCTTTTTTCGATATGCTTTCGGGGGTTTTGTCGCTCAGAAGCACCTGAAGCAGCCCCGTCTTGCCTATGATTTCGCGGGCAAGCTCGGGTGCTTTGGTCCCGCGCTCGTCAAGCCCGTTGAACTCGTCGATCATATCCGCAAAGGCAATGAGCTTCTTGGCTGTGCCCTTGTTGACGTCAAGCTTCATGCCCGCAGGGTCGGATACTACCGCCCAAAGGCTTACCCCGGCGGCGATGGCCGCTGACACAACTTTCTTCATGGTCGTGTCGCCGATGCCGCGGGCGGGCTTGTTGATGACGCGGCGCAAGGCCTCGTCATCATCGGGGTTTACGGCAAGACGGAAGAAACTTAGCGCGTCTTTAACCTCGGCGCGCTGGTAGAACGACACGCCGCCGTAGATTCTGTAAGGGATATTGCGCGTCCGAAGCGCCTCCTCAAGCACACGGCTCTGCGCGTTCGTTCGATAAAGCACCGCAAATTCCGAAAGAGCGTCGTGGCTTCTCATCTGGATGCTGCGTATCCGGGACGCAAGCGTATAAGCCTCCTCGTAATCGTTGTAGGCCTTGTTCACCTCGATTCGGTCCCCCTCGGCATTGTTGGAAAAAACCTCTTTGGGAATCTGCATCCGGTTGTGGGCTATCAGCGAATTGGCCGCCCCGATGATATTGCGCGTCGAGCGGTAGTTTTCCTCAAGCTTGAAGGTCTGAAGCTCGGGGAAGCTTTTGCGCAAGGTCAGAATATTGCGGATATTGGCCCCGCGGAACGAGTAGATGCTCTGGGCATCGTCGCCCACGACACACAGCCGCTTATGTTTCGAGCAAAGTTGCGAGATAATCAGGTGCTGGGCGAAGTTTGTGTCCTGATACTCGTCGACGAGGATGTAGGAGAAATACTCCTGAAGCTCTTCCCGCACGTCGGGACAGTCGCGGAGAAGCACGTTCGTGTAATACAGCAGGTCGTCGAAGTCCATCGCCCCGGCGATGCGGCAGCGTGTGGCGTAGATGCGGTATATCTCGGCCGTGCGGGGGCGCCGGGCGTCGCGCGCGGCCTGCATCAGCTCGGCGTCGCGCTCGTAGTCGTCGGCGGAGTAGAGGGCGTTTTTGGCCTTGGATATGTCAGCCGCGACAGCCCCCGGACGATAGAGCTTGTCGTCGAGATTCAGCTCTTTGATTATCGACTTTATCAGCGACTTCGAGTCGGCCGAGTCGTAGATGGTGAAGTTGCTCTTGAACCCCAGCTTCTCGGCGTGCATTCGCAGGATGCGCGAAAAAATGGAGTGGAACGTCCCCATCCACAGCCGCGAGGCTGTCTCTTCGCCCGTCAGGGCCATGATGCGCTCGCGCATCTCGCGGGCGGCCTTGTTGGTGAAGGTCAGGGCCATGATGCGTCGCGGGCGGTGGCCGCAGTGCAGAAGATGCACGATTTTGTAGGTGAGCACGCGCGTCTTGCCCGACCCGGCCCCGGCGATGACAAGCTCCGGGCCGTCGCAGTATTCGACGGCCGCGCGCTGTGCCGGATTCAGCCTGCTGAGGTAATCGGATTCGGTCATTAACGGAATTGGTTGACGGGTGCGGGCATATATTCGAATCCGGCTTCGGCAAGACGCGCCTTTATCGCCTCGCCGTCGAGGTCAAGGGCGCGGCACAGGTCGTCGAACGACGCGTAGCCGCCGTCGCGGAGTTTCATGTTGATCATGCTCAGGAGCATGGCCGGGTCTTCAGGGATATACATTGCAGGTGAGTGGGTTATTTGTGTGGAACGGGGGTGAGAACGGCATAGCGGAGATTGACGGTGCGCGAGCCGAAATCGACGCGCGCCGAACCCCGGACGGGATTGTTCTCGACGACGGTGCCGCGGCCGAAGCGGTTGTGGAGCACCTGCGTGCCGGGGGCGAATTCGTCGCTTTCGTCAAGGAAGTCCTCGGCGAGAATTTCGCTGTCGAGGCGGCGCACGAGCTTTGCCGTGCCCTTGAGGAGAGTTTCGTCGATGTCGCCTTCGACCTCGACAAGTCCTTCGCTGATTTCGGTGAGAAAGCGCGAGGGGTATTTCGATTGGCCGGAATTGAAGTCGTAGCCCTCGCTTTCGGTGAGGACCACGGCTTTCTCGCCGCGCGTCACGGCCACGTACATCAGCCTGCGCTCTTCTTCAAGGCCTTTGAGCTTGCGCTCGCGAATGCTGCGGTGGCTGGGGAATATTCCTTCCGTGAGCCCCACGACAAAGACGTAGGGAAATTCAAGCCCTTTGGCCTGATGGATGGTCATGAGCCGCACGCAGTGGCTGTCCTTGCGGTAGTCGGCGTTGGTGTAGAGAGCCACGTCCTGAAGGTAGAGGTCGAGCGCGCTCAGCGTGACTTCGCCGTCGGCGTCGACGGGCGGTAGGTCGTCGGCGTGGGTCTGTTCGTAGAGTTTGACCGAGCCGAGCAGTTCGTTGATATTCTGAAGGCGGTCTTCGTCGACGTCGGTGCGTATGGCTTCCTTGAGGCCGCTGTCGGCGAGGAGACCTTCGAGAATGTCGCTCACGCGCACGCCTTCTTCGCGGCTGAGAGTGTGGTATTTCTCGATGAGGTAGGTGAAATCGGCGGCGCCGGTGCGCGCGAATTCCTTGTTGTCGATGTTTTCGACCAGCATTGCGAGCAGGGGCTTGCCCGTGGTCTCGGCAACGGCTTTGAGGCGCTTGAGGCTCGTTTCGCCGAAGCGCCGCGAGGGAGTGTTGATGATGCGCTCGAAGGCGATGTCATCGGCCGGATTGGCTGCCAGACGCAGGTAGGCGAGGGCGTCTTTGATTTCTTTTCGTTCGAAGAATCGCACGCCTCCCCAGACCGCATAGGGGATTTCGGCTTTGATTAGGGCCTGCTCGAATACCCGCGAGAGGTGGGCGGCGCGGTAGAGGATGGCTATTCCGCTGTAGGGCTCGCCTTTTTCGGCGAGGCTGCGGATGCGGGCGGCCACCCATTCGGCCTCTTCCGGCTCGGATGCAGCGTGGAGATGGAGCACACGCCCCGAGGGGCTTTTGTGTGTGTGCAGGTTTTTGGGGATGCGGTTGCGGTTGTGGCCGATGACGCTGTTGGCCACGTCGAGGATATTGGGGGTCGAGCGGTAGTTTTCGTCGAGGACGATGGTGCGGTCGGCCGGGAAGTCCATGAAGTAGTCGGGTTTGGCGCCACGCCACTCGTAGATGGCCTGATCGGGGTCGCCGACGATGAAGAGGTTTTCCGACCTCGCGCTCAGGGTGTTGATTATCTCCCAGTCGCAGGCGTTGCAGTCCTGAACCTCGTCGACCTGAATGTAGTCCAGCTCGCTCTGCCAGTATTCCCGGGCGTCTTCGAAGTTTTCGAGGATGTAGAGCGTGGCGTAGACGAGGTCGTCGAAGTCAAGTGCGAGAAATTTCATTTGAGCGCGCAGGTAGGCTGTGAATGCGCGGTGTTTTTCCTGAAATTCCGGTGTCAGGCTGTCGATTCCTCCCGGCATGAGCATGGGGATATATGCTCCGTGTCCGAGGGCGCTTTTTGTGGCGGTGACGTGTGTCAGGAATTGCTTTGCGGTGAGAGTCTTGCGGTCGATTCCGAGGCTGTCCATTACCTGACGGGCGAAGGTCTTGGCGTCTTCTTCGTCGACGATATTGAAGTTTTTGGGGAAGCCGATGCGGTGGATTTCGCGGCGCAAGAGCTTGACGCAGAATCCGTGGATTGTGCACACCATGTCGTTGACACGGGCTGTGTCTGACAGGAGGCTTCCGATGCGTGTCTTCATTTCCTGCGCGGCCTTGTTTGTGAAGGTCATGCAGAGGATGTTGGCGGGGTCCACGCCTATGTCCTCGACGAGAAAAGCGTAGCGCGTGGCGAGCACGCGGGTCTTTCCTGACCCGGCACCGGCGACGATGCGTACGCGCCCTTCGGTGGCCTCGACGGCCTCGCGCTGGCGCGGGTTCAATCCCGAGATGTCAAGAACGCTGTTTCCCATAATTTGCAAAGATACGGATAATTTTTCGGATTCGGGTCTGCGGTCTGTGCGCGGCGGGACGTTTAACAATGATTATCAAACGCGCTTATTTGCGGAATCGGAGAGTCAGGTCGCCGTAAGCGTCGATGCGGCGGTCGCGGAGGAAGGGCCACCAGCGGCGCACTTCTTCCGAGCGGCTGAGGTCGATTTTGACAATGGCTTCGGTCTCGTCGGACGTTGAGGCGGGGCCGTAGAGGAATTCGCCCTGCGGGCCGCAGACGAATGTCGAGCCCCAGAAGTCTATGCCGCGGGTCTGCCCCGACGGGTCGGGTTCGTGGCCCACGCGGTTTACGGCTATGAGCGGCAGGCCGTTTGCCACGGCGTGGCCGCGCTGGACGGTAATCCATGCTTCGCGCTGACGCTCTTTTTCGTCGGGAGAGTCGGAACTTTCCCATCCGATGGCTGTGGGGTAAATGAGTATTTCGGCTCCGGCGAGGGCCATAAGGCGGGCGGCTTCGGGGTACCACTGGTCCCAGCAGACGAGCACTCCGAGACGCCCCTCGGAGGTGTCGACGGGTTCGAATCCGAGGTCGCCGGGGGTGAAGTAGAATTTTTCGTAATAGGCCGGGTCGTCGGGGATGTGCATCTTGCGGTATTTGCCTGCGAGGCTTCCGTCTTTTTCGAATACGAGGGCGGTGTTGTGGTAGAGTCCGGGTGCGCGTCGCTCGAATATGCTCGTCACAAGCACGATGCCGCATTCGCGGGCCAGCGAAGAGTAGATTTCGGTGACTTCGCCGGGGATGTCGACGGCGAGGTCGCAGTTGCCGACGTTTTCGGTCTGGCAGAAGTAGAGCGAGTCGTGGAGTTCCTGAAGTACAACGAGCCGGGCGCCTTTTGCGGCGAGCGAGCGCACCTTTTCGCAAAGACGGCGGCGGTTGTAGTCGATTTTGCCTGTGTTGTGTTGCTGGACTACGCCGGCGTAGAGATAGCGGCGTTGTTCGGTCGGTTGTGTCATAGCTTAAGGGTGTTTTTCGGGAATTGCATTGTTGCGCAGTGTAGCGAGCCGTGCTGTCGCACGAGTGCGCGGCAGTCGACGGTTTCGATTTTGTAGCCGGGCATGGCTACGGCTATCGTGTCGATTGCCTGACGGTCTTTGAGGGGCTGGTTGTAGACGGGCATGAGGACGGCGTCGTTTACAATCAGGAAGTTTGCGTAAGTCGCCGGGAGGCGGCTGCCGTCTTCGGGGTCGTAGACGGGGTCGGGGAGCGGGAGCTCGATGAGGTTGAATGGGCGGCCGTCGGCGGTGCGGAGTTCGCGGAGTTCGCGGCTCATGGCCTGCAGGGAGTCGTAGTGGGAGTCGGCGGGGTCGCTGCATCCGGTGTGGAATATTACGTCGCCGGGAGGGGCGAGGCGCGCGAGGGTGTCGATGTGGCTGTCGGTGTCGTCGCCTTCGAGGGCGCCGTTGCCGAGCCACAGTATGTGGCTCAGATTGAATGCCCGTGTGAGGTATTCTTCAATCTGCTCTCGGGTCATGCCGCCGTTGCGGTTCGGGGAGAGGAGGCATTCGGCGGTGGTCAGGAGCGTGCCTTGTCCGTCGGATTCAATCGAGCCTCCTTCGAGGACGAAGCTGAGGTGGTTTTCGGGGGCTGTTTTGAAGATTCCGAGTCGGGAAGTGGCGAGGTTGTCGCGGTCGGCGGCGAATTTCAGTCCCCAACCGTTGAATTTGAAGTCGCAGGGGATGTTTGTGCCGTTGCCGCTTTCAACGGTTATTGCTCCGTAGTCGCGTACCCATGTGTCGTTGGTGGGCACGCAAATGAATCGCACTCGCTCCGGGGGGATTGCGCTGAGGCATTCGCGGGCTCGTCCGAGGGCTTTTTCAGGCCCGATGACAATAAGCAGGGTGTGCGCGGCGATTGCCGTGCACATCCCTGTGTAGCATTGTTCGACTTCGGGGAGCATGTGGCTCCAGTCGGTGTCGTCATGAGGCCAAGCTGTCATTACGGCCTCTACGGGCTCCCATTCGGCGGGGAGGCGTCGCCCTGAAATGTTTTTTTCTTTCGAGGGGTTAATCGTCATAGTCGCTGAGATGCTGCCAGACGGTGTTGCTCTCTGATACGTATTCTTCGCAGAAGTCGCGGAATCCGCGTTTTTCGCTTGTGCCCGTCTCTTGGCAGTAGTCTTTATATTGTCGTCGCAGGTCGGGATTGTCGATGAGACTTTGCCTGAAGTCGGCTTCGGCCATGTCTACGCTCCCGCTTTGCTTGAGGATTTGCATGAAATATTCTGTCAGGTCTTCCATGATGAATTTCGGATACCGGGGTAAGATGATGGATTGTCGGTGATGGATTAAGGTCTATGCAGAGCCAAAAATACGTAATTATTTGCGAAATGCCAAATTTTTTCGACGGTCAGTCGTCGTCATCATCGTCGCAGGGTTCATAGAAGCCGTCGTGGTGGTGATGGTGGTGCTTTTTGTGCTTTTTATGTTTGTGGTGTTTGTGGTGTTTTTTGTGTTTGTGATGGTGGTCATCGAAGTCGTATTCGTAGTCGTGTTCGATGCCTCCGTATGTGCGTATTGTGCCGCATGAAGCGACGCTTGCCGTGGCGGCGATGACAAGCAGTATGCGGAGTATTCGCCTGAAATCTGTCATAGTTGAACGTGTTTATAGTTGACGTGTGGGTTACTATTAATACGTTCGGAGTCGGCGAATTGTTTTAGAGAATGAGCTGATATATCGCGTCGCTGTGGTATTCGCCGAATTTGTATCCGGCCTGCCGCACTATGCCTGCGAGGGTGAAGCCGTTTTTTTGGTGAATGCGTTCGCAGGGCCTGTTGCCGAGGGTGATGAAGCTTACGAGAGTGTGGCACCCGCCGGTGCGGCATTCGCCGACGAGGCGTTGGAGCAGGGCTGTGCCCGTGCCTTTGCCTCCGGCTCCGGGCGCAAGGTATATGGTCACTTCCCATGAGCGGGCGTAGACGGGGTCGGGTTGCCAGAGGTGGGCGTAGCAGTAGCCTGTCACGATGCCGTTTTCTTCGGAGACGAGAAAGGGGAATTTCCCGTCGGGAATCAGTCGCTCGATTTTGGCTTTCATCTCCTCGGGCGACAGTGTCTGTTCCGAGAAGATGACGGGGCTTGTCTCGACGTAGTGGTTGTATATGGCCGCCATTGCGGCGGCATCTTCGGGCGAACCGTTCCTGATCATGATTTTCGGATTGCGTTGAGGGCTTGGCGGAAGAGTTTGGGGCGGATGTTGAGTCGGGAGAACGCGGCGTTGTCGCGCGTGGGGTGTACGCGGTTGGTGAGGAAGATGAAAATCAGTTCGTTTTCGGGGTCTACCCAGAATACCGTGCCGGTGAAGCCGAGGTGTCCGAATACGGCGGCTCCGGCTTCTTCGCAAGTCGGGGAGTTGTCGGGGTTTTCGGTGTCGGGTTTGTCGAAGCCGAGGCCGCGTCGGCATGTGGGGCTTTTGGCGGTGGTGAATAGCCCGACAGTCTCGGGCGAGAGGATACGGGCGTCGCCGTAGGTTCCGCCGTTGAGCCACATCTGGCATACTTTTGCGATGTCGTCGGCTGTGGCGAAGAGTCCGGCGTTGCCTTGTACTCCGCCTGAGAAGGCTGCGAGTTCGTCGTGGACGTAGCCGTGGACTGTCTGTCCGCGGAGGAAGGGGTCGTTTTCGGTGGGGGCGATGTTGCTCAGGGTGATTCCGGCATCAAGCGGGCGGTAGGCAATGGATGCGGCGCCGAGGGGAGCGAAAATCGAGTCGGTGACCCAGCGGTCGTGGGGCGTGCCAGTGCGGCGTTCTTCGGCTTCTTTGAGGAGGCAGAAGTTGAGGCAGGAGTAGTTGTATGAGCGGTCTTTGCGCAGGGGGATGTCGTAGATCCGGCGCATGAGAGTGTCGACGGTGCGGGGGGCGATGTAGATGCCGGCGGCGGCTTCGGTGAGCCAGTCGCCGGAGGGGCGTCGGCGCACGAGGTCGGTGCGCAGGCGCGCGGTGTTGCTGCCCCACACGCGGTTTTGGATTTTGATGGTGTGCGAGGCGTCGCGTCGGGGTGATGTCAGTTTGCCGGTGTATGATTGGGGATCGAACATGGCGTCGTAAACGTTGAGCGACGCGGGCATTCCCGTTTCGTGAAACAGGAGGTCGCGGACGGTAATCGAGCGTTTGCCGGGGTCGGTGATTTCGGGGATGAGGGCTGCAAGCGAGTCGCCGAGGCCGAGCAGTCCGAGGTCGAAGGCTTTCATCACTCCGGGCAATGTGCCGATAGCTTTTGACACGGAGGCGAGGTCGTAGACGGTGGCGTCGGTCACTTTTTCGCCACGCGGCGAAGTGCGTCCGTAGCTTTTGTCGTGGACGACGATGCCTCGCCGGGCCACGAGCAGGCGAGCGCCGGGCATTGCGCCGCAGGCTATTGCGTCGGCGATGATTGAGTCGAGGCTGTCGGTCATGGCCGAGGCCATCCCGGCATTCGCGGGGGCGCCGTATCCGAGGCGTGTTTTGGCTATTGACACACCGGCGCCTTTGGCGGCGATGCCTGCGAGGTCGACGGGGAGGCGCCCTTCGACGGCTATGCCTCCGAAGAGGGCCTGCGCGGCGGCCCGGCGCATGAACGGCTCGTTTTCATAGGCGAGCATCACGGCGGCGCTGCGGGTGATTGCCGGGGCGAATGCGCGCACCTTGTAGGGGTTGATCATGAACACGCCTATGCTTGTGGCCGGGCCGGAAGCAAGGGCGGCGTATGCCTCGCGTGCCCAAGCGTCGGGTTTGTAGACGGCGAGGACTGCCGTGGAGTGGGCTTCGATGCGACGGCGCAGGTCGGGGGTGAGCGCGCCGGC
The DNA here is from genome assembly GCA_910584905.1 of uncultured Muribaculaceae bacterium. Classification (GTDB taxonomy): domain Bacteria; phylum Bacteroidota; class Bacteroidia; order Bacteroidales; family Muribaculaceae; genus CAG-873. The sequence continues at coordinate 60,690 of CAJUCQ010000023.1, read as the reverse complement.
GTGGCTTATGGAGTAGACGTCGACGGGGGCGTATTTGCGGCACAGGGCGGCGAAGTCGTTGGTTGCCGGGGCGCCGATGTTGACGATTGCTATGGAGTTGTCGGCGAGGTTGACGATTGGTAGGTGCGGGCCTTTGTTCCAAAGGACGGTGATGGCGGCGTCGGCGAGTTCGTCGATGAGTGCGCGGCACTCGGGGGTGGATATTGCGCGCCTGAGGGCGGCGATGTCGGTGTCGACGGGTTTGAGGTCGGGGAGTCCGAGGAGGTATTTGTATTGGAGGATGCGTTTTACTCTCGATTCAATAGTAGCTTCGGAGATGGAGCCGTCGGCGAGTGCGGCTCGTATAGCTTTTACGTCGCGGTGAGGGTCGCGGGAGCAGAGGAGCACGTCGGCGCCGGCCTTGAGAGCTTTCAGGGCGCGGTTGACGCCTTTTCCGGCTTCGGCGCCTCCCATTTCGAGGGCGTCGGTGTACAGCAGGCCTCGGAATCCCATTTGGTCGCGCAGCAGCCCGGTGCTGATTTTCGGGGAGAGCGACGCCGGTGTGCCCGAGGGGTCGAGCGCCGGGACTGAGATGTGTCCTACCATCATGCCCGAGCATCGGGCGTCGATGTATTGTCGGAAGGGTTCGAGGTCTACGGTGTCGAGGACTGCACGCGGGTGGTCGACTTCGGGGAGGGCTTTGTGGGAGTCGACGTCGGTGTCGCCGTGGCCGGGGAAGTGTTTGGCCACGGCCTGTACGCCTCCGTCTTCAAGGCCGAGGGCGTAGGCCACGCCGAGTTTTCCGACCCACCGCGGGTCTTCGCCGAAAGAGCGTGTGCCGATGACGGGGTTGGAGGGGTTGGAGTTTACGTCGAGGTCGGGGGCGAAATTAACCTGAATGCCTGCGAGACGGCATTGGCGGGCCATTTCGCGTCCGTAGCGGTATAGCAGTCCGGGCTGTCGGATTGCGCCGAGGGTCATGTTGAGGGGGAAGCGCGGGGTGTCGGCTATGCGCATGGGCAGGCCCCATTCGCCGTCGAAGGTCATGAGCACGGGCACACGCGAGTGGCTTTGGACGAAGTTGGTCATTTCGGCGTATTCTTCGAGGGTGCCTTCGGTGAATAGGAGGCCGCCGATGCCTGTTTTTTCGGTCCAGTCGCGGAGAGTGGAGGTCCACATCTCGCCTCGGGAGGGGACGGCTTTCGGGAACAGGAGCTGGGCGATGCGTTCGTTTTCGTCGAGGGTGTTGTAGACGGAGTCGGCGTATCGCTTTGCGGCTTCTTCGCGGCCGTCGTAGAGGTTGGGGTGGACGGGCGCGGCGTCGACGCCGATGGCGCCGAGGAGGAATAGCGCGGAGGTGATAAGTGTGTGTTTCATCAGTCGTTTTGTTTTACGGCCACCATGCGTTGTTTGGCGGGGCCTTCGCCGAAGGCTTTGCCTTTGCCCGAGCCTTTTGTGAGCCAGTCGATCATTTCGTCGTAGAGCCATTTGTCGCCTTCTTTGATGATGGATCCTTCGCGCAGGCCTGAGAGGTAGTCGCCGCCTTTTGCGAGGTAGTCGATGGTGGCTATGCGGTAGGTGCGGTCGTCGTCGAGGGGGCGTCCGTTGATGAGCACTTTTGTGGCTTTGAGCGCTTCGGGGTCGTATTCGGCGTAGACTTGAGCGCTGACGCCGTTGCCACCGGTGCGCGACATGGCGTCGAATACCTGTCGGAGATCTTTGCCTTTTATTTCTTCAATCAGGATTTTGTTTTGGAACGGGAGCATGTTGATAATCTGCCCTTTGGATATGACGCCCGCGGGGAGGTCGGTGCGGAGTCCGCCTTTGTTGATGATTGCGAAGTCGACGGGCGCGTCGGACATCTCGCTGCCGCGGCGGTAGAGGAAGTCGGCCATGAAGTTGAGTTCGCGGATGCCGTCGCGTTTTACGGGTCGACGCGCTTTTCCGACGGGGATTCGCATGAGGGAGTCGACTCCGGGGCGGTATTCGTCGATTATGGCTTGCACGGCGGGGTCGGGTTTTCCGTCGAAACGGCTGTCGATGCGTATTAGTTCGTAATCGGGGCGGACGTGGCGTCCGGGGCCTATGGAGTCGAGGTCGATGGTGATTTTACCGAGGTATGCTCCGCTTTTGCCTGTCTGGGTGACGAGGACGGCTTGGGAGTCGTCGTTCAGGGCCTGCGAGCGTCGGCGTCCGTCGGGAGTAGCGGGGTCGATTACAGTGTGGCTGTGGCCACCGATTATGACGTCGATGTATTCCGATTCGCGTGCGAGGATGCTGTCGCCGGGCGGGGTTTCGGGTTTGTAGCCTATGTGGGTGAGGGCGATGACGGCGTCGGCTTTTTCGACTTCTTTGAGGAATTTGGCGGTAAGGTCGGCTGTTTTGACGGCGTCGGAGTAGACAACTCCGTCGGCGTTTCCTTCTGAAATCATGCCTTCAGGGTTGAGGTTGACTCCGATGAATCCGATGCGTTTTCCTCCGACGGTGCGTATTGTGTAGGGCTTGAACATTCCTTTGAGCTTGGAGTCTTCAAGGAAGTAGTTTGTGGCGAGGAGTTCGTCTTGGCGCATGGCCATCATTTTGGCAAGGGAGTCCATGCCGTTGTCGAATTCGTGGTTTCCGAGGATGCCCATGTCTACTTTCATGGCGTTCATGATGCGGGCTTCGACTTCTCCGCCATAGAGATAGAAGAAGAGTGAGCCTTGGACTGCGTCGCCGGCGTCAACGAGGAGCACGTTTTTTTCTGCGGCGCGGATGCTGTCGATAGCGGCTTTGCGTCGGAGGACGCCTCCGAGGCCGGAGCTTTCGATGGGGTCGATCTGGGAGTGTGTGTCGTTGGTATGCAGTATGACGAGGTTCTCGGCTTCGAGCATCGGCGCGAAAGCGCATCCGAGGGCTATGGCGCAGGCGGCGATGGCTTTGCGGGCTCTTATCGGGTGTAGGGGTGTGTTCATGAGTTGAGGGGTGTGTCTGTTTGGATGTATAACGCGCAAGCCGGGGCGCGCGATTTGCGAAGTTACAAATTTTTCATCAAAGCGGCAAGCGAAACGGCAGTGTGTAAAAAAACGAGGGTCTCCGTGACGGGGACTCTCGTTTTTTTGGGGTGGGCGGACTTTGCGTGAAGTCCGCGAGGGGTGTGGGGTCAGCGTGCGGCGAAGGTGGCTCCGGCCATCTGCTGATAGGCCATGAGTCCGGCCTGAGAGATTTCGACGGTGCGCCATTCGCGGCCGCCGTCAACGGGGAGGCTTACGTGGGTGTCGTCGACGAAGGTGAAGAGGACGCCTTTAGCGGAGCCGTTGTTGATGTCGTAGCTCCAAGTTTTTTCGTCTTCGTTGAAGTCGAGGCGCACGATTGAGCCGTCGGTTTGGCCTTTGATGGTGTAGCCGTCGCCGTCCCACTGCACGAGGTAGCGTTCGCCGTTTGAGCCTTCGAGGATTTTCGAGCCTGCGGCCATGGGGTTGGAGCCGCTCCAGAATTCGATGCTGTTGAGCACGAGGACGTCAGCGATGCCGCACACTTCGTAGACGGGGAGCACCCAGAAGGCGAAGAACACGAGTTCGTTGAGGAATTTGTTGCCGATATTGGAGTTCCACGTAAGAAGTCGGTTTGTGAGCGAGAATGAGCCGATGCATGAGCTTGAGAGCATTGAGCCGCAGATGAGGCATACGATGGCCACGGTGAGCTTGGTTTTCTTCATAGAAAAATGGGATTAGGGGTTTGGAAAAAAAGTTTGAAACGGTAGTTTGTCACGCGGGGATTTCTCGCCGCGCTTGGTTGTAGAAGTTTGTGATTTTTTTTACGTACGACACCGTCTCGGTGGCTCGGCAGTAGCCGTAGCGGACGTCGTCGGAGCGGTATATTTTGGGGTTCATTTTCATCATCAGGGCTTTTTCGACGTTTCCGTCCCATTTTTCGGGGTCGAGTCCGTATTTTTTAGCGAGGGCGATAGCGTCGTATATGTGCGCTATGCCGACGTTGTAGGCGGCGATGACGAATTTGAGGCGTTCGCCGTCGGACGGGACGTGGGGCTTGAGGTATTTGTCGAGGTCGTTGATGAGGGCGGAGGCCACTTTAAGGCTTGTTTCGGGGTTGTTGAGGTTGCGTGGGTTTGTGCGGTAGCCTCGGGCTGTCGAAGGCATGACCTGCATGAGTCCGCGGGCGCCGACCCAAGAGCGTGCGTTGGTGTTGAATTTGCTTTCGACGTATGCCTGCGCCGCCATGAGGCGCCAGTCCCAACCTACGGTGGGGGCGTAGCGCTTGAATAGTTTGTCGTATTTTGATATGTATCCTTTGGAGAAGTCGAAGCGTACGGTGGGGGTGTATTTTGTCTGTTCGTAGTAGCGTTTGAGGAGTTCGCGGTTTATTTCCTGCGGTTCGGCCGAATCGAACCATGCGTCAATGGAGTCGGCGAGCCATTTTTTGTCGGGGGCGACGGCCCAAGCGGCTCTTTGGGTGAAGCTCACGGGGAGGCTGACGTCGAGGTCGGGGTAGTACGTGGCGTTGAGCCGTGCGATGTCGCTGTCGACGATTGTGAGTGGAATTTCGCCGTTTGACACCATGCCGATGAGGTCTTCGGTGATGATTGAGTCGGCGTTTACTTCGTGGATGTTTATTCCGCCGCCGAGTTCGCTGTCGAGGTTTTGCAGCCGGCGCAGGAAGCGCGAGTCGCTTTCGACGTAGACGTCTTTTCCGATGAGGTCGGTGACGTCGGAGATGGCGGCTTCGCCTCGTATTTTCGGCTGGACGAGCACTTGCTCGGTTTCGGTCTGCGGGCCGCAGGCGAGGGCGTACTGTTTGTAGTGTGCGGTGACGGGGACGCCGTATGCAATCAGGTCGATTTTCCCGGAGTCGAGCATGTTTACGGCCTGAGTGAGACTTGAAGCCACTTTCAGGTCGAGGACCATGCCTTTTTGTCGGGCGAGGGAGTCGACGAGGGTGTAGTCGTAGCCGGTGGGTTCGTCGCGGTATAAGAAGTAGCTTGTGGGGCCGTACAGGGTTGCCACGCGCAGGGTGTCGGGCAGGGGCAGGGCATCGCCGGATGCTTTTGAGGAGGCATCCGGCGATGATGAGCAGCTGCTTCCGGTGATGGCCGCGCATGCGGCCGATAAGATGAGTATTGCGGATTTCAGGGCGCGACGCTGTGTCATTTGTCGAAGGGTTGATGTTCCTTTTGTTGCCGGCCTTCCGCATGGCGGCCCGTGGAGGATATGCCGGTATCAGTATTCGAAAGTTCCCAGCTCGGAGGTGATGGTGAGGCGGTTCTCGGGTGCATGCTCGACGCGTCCTACGATTTGCGCGGGGATGCCGTAGCAGTCGGCGATGTGGATTATTCGTTCGGCATACTGCGGCTCGACGTAGAGTTCCATGCGGTGTCCCATGTTGAATACCTTGTACATTTCCTTCGGCGAAGTTCCGCTTTCGCGCCTGATGAGGTCGAACAGCGGGGGGACGGGGAAGAGGTTGTCCTTTATAACGTGGGCGTGGCTTACAAAGTTCATGACTTTGGTCTGAGCGCCGCCTGAGCAGTGGATCATGCCGTGGATTGCGGGGCGCATGTCGCTGAGGATTGCTTTGATAACGGGGGCGTATGTGCGGGTGGGCGAGAGCACGAGTTTGCCGGCGTTTACGGGGGCGCCTTCGACGGCGTCGGTGATTCCGCACGAGCCGCTGTAGACGAGTTCGACGGGGAGGGCGTTGTCGTAGCTTTCGGGGTATTTTTCGGCGAGGGAGTGGTCGAAAACGTCGTGGCGGGCTGAGGTGAGACCATTGGAGCCCATTCCGCCGTTGTATTCGTGCTCGTAAGCGGCTTGGCCGTATGAAGCGAGGCCTACGATTACGTCGCCGGGTTGGATTCGGGCGTTGTCGATGACGTCTTTGCGACGCATGCGGCATGCGACTGTGGAGTCGACGATGATGGTGCGGACGAGGTCGCCGACGTCGGCTGTCTCGCCGCCGGTGGAGTATATTCCGACGCCTTGGGCCCGGAGTTCTTCGAGGAGTTCTTCGGTGCCGTTGATTATTGCGGCGATTACTTCTCCGGGGATGAGGCGTTTGTTGCGTCCGATGGTTGATGAGAGGAGAATGTTGTCGGTAGCTCCTACGCAGAGGAGGTCGTCGATGTTCATGATGAGGGCGTCCTGAGCGATGCCTTTCCATATGCTGAGGTCGCCGGTCTCGCGCCAGTAGATGTAAGCGAGCGAGCTTTTGGTGCCTGCGCCGTCGGCGTGCATGATGTTGCACCAGTCGGCGTCGCCGCCGAGGTAGTCGGCCACGATTTTGCAGAAGGCTCCGGGAAAGATGCCTTTGTCGATGTTCTTGATTGCGTTGTGAACGTCTTCTTTTGAAGCGGAGACGCCTCGGAGGTTGTAGCGCTGGTCGTCCATAAGATTGATTTATTTCAGTGAAGCTAATTTTTCGGGGTTTCCTACGAGCCAAACGACGTCGCCGGGCATGAATACAAGGTCGGGTCGTGTGTCGATGTGTTCGTCGCCTCGGTCGACGGCGACAACGAGGGCTTCGTAGCGGTTGCGGAGGTCGGAGGTTCGCGGCGTTTTGCCTGCGAGCGGTGATGCGGGGGAGAGGAGTATGCTTGTGAGTCGGGCCGAGTCGAGGCCTGATGTGCGGGCGGTGTCGGCGGGGAGGTTTTTCTCTACGTCGGGGAGTATTTTGGCAATCTGGTCTTCGGTGCCGATGACTCCGATGGTGTCGCCGGGGAAGATGCGTCTGTTTCCGTCGGGGACGGGAATTACGGCCGTGCCGCGCTGAATGCTGACGATGTTGACGCCGTAGCGGTGGCGGAGGTTGGAGTTGATGAGGCGTTCGCCGGCGAAGTCGCATCCGGTGCCGACGGTCATGTATGCGAGGTGCAGGTCTCCGACGACGGAGTTGTTTTTGCCGGAGCGTCGGAGTTCGCGTTCGTTTAGGTTGTCGATGAAGCGGTTTTCGATTCGTGCCATCCGTTTGCGGAGTCGTCTTGAGAAGAAGAAGGCTACGAGGAGGACGACGGCTGCGGCCACGAGCACGGCGATGCGTTTGGAATACACTTCGGAAATGACGCTCATGACGAAGAACAGGGCGATGACGAAGCGGAATATTGTGAGCACCGTGCGCGGGAGGGCGTTTATGGCGGCGCGGGCCTGAGCTTCGCCGTGTTCGTCGGCTGATGCGCTCAGGGGGAGCATGAGGGCCATGAGGAAAGGCGACATTGCGGCGATGGTCAGGGCTACGCTTGTGATGTTGCCCCACGGTCCGAGGATGCCTCGCATATATGGGAGGAGATATTGTCGGCTGGCGATGCCTATGGCGAGGAGGACTACGGAGTAGAGGGCCGTGCGCCAGAGGTAGCGCTTCAGGACGGGGCGCCAAGATGCGCCGGCGGCTTCGTTTTTTTCGACGTCTTTGTGGTAGCGCTCGATAAGGAAGTGGAGGCGCTTGGGGAGGTGGCGTTCGACGAAGGCGTAGAATGGATTCGCGGCCTTGATGAAGAACGGGGTGGTGAATGTGGTGATGACGGATACGGCTACGACGATGGGGTAGAGCGTGGGTTCGAGCACGCCGAGGCTCATGCCGAGGGAGGCGATGATGAAGGCGAATTCGCCTATCTGCGTGAGGGAGAATCCGCTTTGGATTGCGGTTTTGAGGGTTTGTCCGGTGACGAGCATGCCTGCAGTGCCGAATAGAATCATGCCGACGATGACTACGGCCGAGAGTATGAGAATGGGCATCCAGTATCCGGCGAGAATGTCGGGGCGCACCATCATGCCTACTGATATGAAGAATACGGAGCCGAAGAGGTCTTTCACGGGTGTGACGACGTGTTCGATTTGTTCGGCATAGCTTGTTCCGGCGAGTATTGAGCCCATGACGAATGCTCCGAGGGCCATCGAGAAGCCGCAGTAGACGGAGAATACGGCCATGCCGAGGCATAGACCTGTCGACACGACGAGGAGGGTCTCGGGGTTGAGGTAGCGCCGGATTGCGTTTAGGGCGGAGGGCACGATGTAAACGCCCACGGCGAACCATATCAGGAGGAAGAATACGAGTTTGGCGATGCTGTAGAGGAGTTCGCTGCCTTCGACGCTGTTGTTGATGGCTATTGAAGAGAGGAGCACCATCATGACGACGGCGAAGAGGTCTTCGACGATGAGGACGGCGAGGACGAGCGAGGCGAATTTTTTCTGCCGCAGGCCGAGGTCGGTGAAGGCCTTGATGATAATTGTCGTCGAGCTCATTGAGAGCATTCCGCCGAGAAACAAGCTGTTGATGGTGTTGAAGTTGAGGATGTGGCCTATGGCGAATCCTGCACCCATCATTCCTGTGACGACAATGAGCGCTGTCACTACGGCTGAGCCGCCGGAGTTAAGAAGTTTTTTGAAGCTGAATTCGAGTCCGAGGGCGAAGAGGAGGATGACGATGCCTATTTCTGCCCAGAAGTCGATGTTTTCTTCGGTGGATACGGAGGGGAGGTATTCGAAGTGAGGGCTTGCAAGGAATCCGGCCACGATGTATCCGAGCACGACGGGCTGGCGGATCCATTTGAACAGCACCGTGACGATGGCGCCGAGCAGAAGGATGAATGCGAGGTCGGTGATTAGGCTTTCGGTGTTCATTGCAGGCGTGTGGTCGAGGGGGAGGGAGTCAGATGCTGAGCTGGTTGGCAAGTGAGATTGCCTTTGTGGGCTGCAACTTTTCGAGCTGTCCGAAAAGGCGGATGTAGTCGGTGCTTTCGCGCAGGAGGACTACGAGGTTGAGGCGCGTCTCGCCGGCGTCGTAGTCGTAGTCGACGTAGAAGTTCTGAAGCGTGATTTTGTTGCGCTCCAGCACTTTTCGGTATGCATCGATGTCGCGGAGGATGACTGCGAGGCGGAGGCGTATTATCCGGCTTTCGGAGCCTTTGCTTACGTGGTGTTCGAGGCGTTCGAGTTCGACGAGAATAAAGAGGATGAGAGCCGTAGCGACAATCGACAGGAGGTATAGCCCTACGCCGACGGCCATGCCTATTGTGGCCACCATCCATATCCCGGCGGCAGTGGTGAGGCCTCGGATGGAGCCTTTCATCTGGATGATGGCGCCTGCGCCGAGGAAGCCTATGCCGGTGATTACTTGGGCGGCGATGCGTCCGGGGTCTCCGTTTTTGAGTCCGAGGTATTCCTGAGGGACGTATATGCTCAGAATCATGGCCATCGATGCGCCCATTGCGATGAGCGAGAATGTGCGCACGCCTGCGGCTTGTCCTTTTCGTTTGCGTTCGTATCCGACGAGGCTTCCCAGCAGCATGCTGAGGCACATCTTGAATATCGAGCCAACAGGGTTGACTTCGATGCTCATGATGCTGTCGTATATGAATTCAAAGAAGTGTGGCATTGTGTACGCGGCTTTCGAGGCTTTTTATTTGAGGGCGAATGTGCGGGAGATGAGGCGGTAGTTGTCGGCGAAGAGTTCTACGGTGTAGTCTCCGGCCATGAGTGGGGTGTCGACGTCCCAGTAGATTGTGACTCCGCCGAGTTCTTCGCCGGCGTATTCGACGGTGCGTCGGGCGGTGCAGGCCACTGACGAGCCTTCGAAGCTGAATGAGCCGCCGTTGCCGAGCATTTGCCCCGAGGGGGACACGATGCGCGCGTAGATTGTTTTTTCGCCTACGGGAGTCGAGTTGTTTTGCGGGATTGTGAACGAGATCATGAGCTGAGTGGCTTTCTGCACTTTTTTCTCGCGTTTGCCTTTTTTGTTGAGTGGCGTCAGGCTGAGGCCTGTGACGTTGAGTTTTTCGGCGAGTGTCATCCGTTCGCTGAGGACTTCGTTGCGGCGCGAGGTTTCGGCCACCTGCGAGTTGAGGCGCTGGTTCTGCTCTTTGATTTCTTGGTTTTCGGAGCGGAGGGCCATGTTTTCTTTGTTGAGGCGGTCGATTTCTTCGACGTAGTGTCGCAGAAGGGCGCGGAGGGTGTCGATTTCGTTGCGGAGTTTGGCGATTTCGGCGGCGCTTTTCTTTTTTTGGTTTTTGAGTTCCTGCTGGAGTTTTTCGACCTGAAGGCGGGCGGCGTCGTATTTTTCGCTGAGCTGGCGCTTGATAGAGTCGTTTTGAATAAACTGACGTGAGTTTTCGAATTGAGCAAATTCGGCGTCGAGTTCGGCGCTTTCGCGCTCAAGGTCGCGTGTGGCGGCGTCGAGGAGTATCTGTTCTTTTTCGGCCTGAGCTTCTTCGAGCGCTTTGTTAGCGCGGATGGATGAGAAGACGAAGAATCCGGCCACGAGCGCAAGCACGGCGCATACGGCAATGATGATAATCATCATCCGGCGGCTTGCAGCCGATGCAGGCACGCTGCGGCGCACCTCTTCCTCCTCGGGCTGAAAGCGTGGAGGCGTATTGGAGTCGGGAATGATGCTCATAATATTAAGTTGTGTCTGTTTGGAGGACAAAGATACAACTTTTTTCCGAAATAGCCGCCTATGGGGCGGTAATTGTGTTTCGGGCTGCCTCCGGGCAATATAACCGCGGGAGCAATCCGGCTTTTCCGGCCGGAACGGACCGCTGATAATCCATCAATATCCATTTGCTCTGTTTAAGGTCCTGCATTTCCTGAATGCGTTCTTGCTCCCGCGGTTAATACTGTGTGCGGTTAATATATAAAACTTATTTAAGTGAATGTGCTTTTTATTTGATGTTGAAATTAGTGATAAGTATCGGTTTTTGCAAAATTATAAATCTTTTCTTAAAAAACAAAATTTTTAAGATAAAAAATGCAATTTATTTCTGCCGCAATTTTGCGTAATTCGTGAAATGCGTGCGTCTTTTTACGGTTTTGTTGTGTCAGTTTGTTATGCTGTGCGGTCTATGAAAAAGCCGGCTTTCGAGGCCGGCTTGAATTGGATATGTAATTTATTTACTTGGGCGTGTCCGATTGTGTCAGACGGCGAAGGAGCTTTCGATGGCTGAAATGTCGGCCGCAAGTTTCTTTTCTATCGGAAGGCGCTCTTCGATGTTGCGGCAGGCGTAGATTACGGTGGCGTGGGTGCGCGAAATTCGGTTGCCGATTGTTGTTGTCGACATCTTGCCGATTTTTTTTGCGAGATACATGAGCACCTGTCGCGGGTCGGAAATCTCGCGTTTGCGGGTTTTGGTGAAGAGGAGGTCGGCGTCGATGCCGTAGTGGGCGGCCACGGCCTGAGCTATCATTTCGAAGTTGACCTGTCGGCGGCTCATCTTGACGGCGTTTGCGAGGACCACGCGGGCGAGGTCGACGCTGATTTCGCGGTTGAGGACCGTGGCGTGTGCGAGGAGCGACACGACGATGCCTTCGAGCTCACGGATGCTGTCGGTGACGTTGGCGGCGATGAATTCGAGGACTTCGTCGGAAAGCGTGAGGCCGTCTTGGGCTGCTTTTTGTTTGAGAACGTCGCGGCGGAGTTCGATGTCGGGTTTGTCGAGCGCTACGGACATGCCCCATTTGAAGCGCGAGAGGAGTCGGGCTTCGAAGCCGTCCATCTCGGAGGGGGCGCAGTCGCTCGACATTATTATCTGCTTGTTGTTCTGGTGCAGATGGTTGAATATGTGGAAGAAGGTATTTTGCGTGCCGGGCTTCTTCTGGAGGTCCTGAATATCGTCGATGATGAGTGTGTCGATGCTCTGGTAGAAGTGGAAGAAGTTGTTGGTGTTGCCTTTGGCAACGGCGGCGGTGTACTGGCTTTCGAAGAGGCGGGCTGTGACGTAGAGAACGCGGCTTTCGGGTTTGGTTTCCTTGAGTCGTATGCCGATTGCCTGAATCAGATGAGTCTTGCCGACGCCTGTCGGGCCGAACACAAAGAGGGGGTTGAAGGTCTTGATCGAGGGGTTGTCGGCAATTGATTCGCCAATGGAGCCTGCTATCTTGTTGCTTGTCGAAAGGCAGTAGTTTTCGAATGTGTAGCGGGGGTTGAGCTGGGAGTCGATTACGCGGTCGGGCTGTGCGGTGAAGGGGTTTGCGGCCTGTGCGTTGCTCTGCGCCATGATTGTGGGCGACGGAGCTGTCGACTTGAGCTTGACGGCGGTGGAGGGGTCGTCTTTTACGGTGTCGTAGACGTAGTATAGCTTTACTCCTTGTCCGTAGACTTTTTTTATGCCGGCTTTGAGCACACCAAGGAATCGCTCTTCGAGCTGGTCGGCAAAGTAGCCTGACTTTACGAGGAGCTCAAGGACGCCGTTTTCGAAACTTACGGATGTAATGTCTCGAAACCATGTGTCGTATTGGATAGGCTCGATGTTGTCGCGGATGAAGGCGCAACATTCTGTCCAAAGCTCGGTGTGGGTGCGTTGCATATCGGGTAGAGGAGTGGGGATGAGAGTTGGAGCGCAAACGATGAGGATGCGTCCGGTTGAGGAAGAGTTATAATAAAAATGATTGGACTTAAAATGCCTCGGGACTTGCCTTTGGCGAGTACAAAATTCCGAAAAAAAATGTTGAAAAACAAACGCTGTTTTTCTTGTTTTTTAATAAAAGACTGCAAGTATTTTGATTTCAGACGATTATAAATTCCGCTCGCCTTCGTGGCTTTATACTTGCTTTGCAAATTGTTATTTCACTGTAGGATAGTGTGTTGCCGGCCGTATTTGTGTTCCACGTCTCCGGGCTTGTGTGGCCTCCGAACGGCTTTTGCGCTTGTTTTTACGTGAAACAATAAAAAATGCAAGCCGGATGCTTATTTATATGTATTCTAAATAAGTATCCGGGCTTGTATTTGAGTGTTCAAAGGGCTTTAGAACACTTTGATGTTTATGTAGCGTTTGGGATGTGCTTTGATGTCGGTGAAGAGTGAGTCGAGCGACACGACAGTGTTGTTGAGGTTGTTGTAGAGAGCGGGGTCTTGGGTGAGAAGCCCGACGGTCGAATTGGGGTCGTTGAGCTGTCGGGAAAGAGTGTGGATGTTGGCAGTGGTTTTCTCAAGGTCAGCGATGATGCTGTCGACGCGGGCCTGACTGAGCTGAGAGCTGATTTCGGAGAAGTTGCCTGTGATTGTGTCGACGTTCGAGGCTATGCTGCGGATGTTGCGGGTGGCCGGTCCGAGGTCGGCGAGCATGCGCGAGAGCGACTGCGAGCTTTTTGCGAGGTCGGCCGTGATGGCGTCGAGGCGTGAGATTGAAGAGTGAAGCGCGGGGTTGCCGGTAATGGCGTTGAGGTTTGAGATGAGGGTGTCGATTTTGGGGAATACGGCTTCGACCGAGGGCAGGAGCTTTTCGGTCACGTTGCCCATGAGTCCCGGGGTGTTTACGCCTGTGATGGTGTCGCCGACGGCGTGGAATGCGGTGGCGTTGGCCATTGAGAGGACGATTGATGCGGTGCCGAGCAGGTCGGTGGTGAGTCGGGCTTGGCTACCGGCGGGCACGCGCAGGTTTTTGTCGAGGCTGAGCTCGACGACAACGTGGCCGGGGTTGTCGAACTGGTAGTTTATTTCGCGCACTTGTCCTACTTTGTAGCCGTTGATAGTCACGGGTGCGGAGATAGCGAGGCCTTCGACGTTGGTATATGTGGCGTAGTAATAGTTGGCGGCCCGGAAGAGGTTGACGCCTTTCAGGAAGTTTATGCCAAAGAAGAGAATAGCGAGAGCCGCGATGACACATAAGCCGATTACGACTTCTTTTCTAAAAAATTTTTTCATGTCTATGGAGTAAGAGTGAGGGGATTGCTAAGGGGTTAACGTGAGTTTCGGGCGTTTTGTTTGTGGTGGCGGTAGTAATCTTTAAACGCGTTGAAGAGGGCTTCGGCGCATTTGCGTTGTCCTTTTTCGGATGCGAGGAAGCGTTCGGCGGCGGGGTTGCAGATAAAGTCGAGTTCTACGAGCACGGATGGCATGCCCGTGGACCAGAGGACCCAAAACCCGGCTTGTCGGACTTCTTTGTCGGCGCGTCCGGCATCAGAGATGAGGCGCTTCTGCATCAGCGATGCCATTTCGAGGCTTTGGCGGATGTGTGCGTCCTGATTCAGTTCGAATATGATGTAGCTTTCGGATGATGTGGGGTCAAATCCCTGATATGTTTCCGAGAAGTCTTCTTCGAGCTCCATGACGGCGTTTTCGCGCATAGCCACGTTGAGGTTGTTTTCGCTCTTGTGAAGTCCGAGGGTGTAGACTGAAGCGCCGTGGATGTTTTCGCGGCCGCGTGTGCGTTTGTCGACGGAGTTTACGTGTATGCTCACAAAGAAATTGCCTCCTGCGCGGTTTGCGATGTTGGCGCGTTCCTGAAGGGATATGAAGCGGTCGTCTTTGCGGGTGTAGACGGTGTTGACGCTGTCGCCGAATTCTTTTTCGACCATTTTGCCGAGCAGAGTCGCGACTTTGAGCACTATTGTTTTCTCGTTGGTGATTTTGCCGACGCAACCGTAGTCTTTTCCTCCGTGGCCGGGGTCGAGCACGAGTGTGAACGGTTTTGAGGCCGCGGCCTTTTTGGGCGCGGCCACGAGAGCGAGCGGCGCCGCCAAGGCGAGGATAAGTGCTGTGAGGAGTCTGCGGTGCATGGGCTGAGGTGTGAGTCGGGGCGAATCAGCCTCCGAAGTTGTCGTAATGGATGTTTTCGGGTTCGACGCCGAGGGAGTCGAGCATGTTGTTTACGGCGTTGCTCATGGGGCCGGGACCGCACATGTAGTATTCGATGTCTTCGGGGCTTTCGTGGTCTTTAAGATATGTGTCGTAAATGACCTGATGGACGAAGCCCGGGGTGTATTTCACTCCGGCGGCGTCGGCCGCCGGGTCGGGGCGGTCGAGGGCGAGATGGAATTTGAAGTTGGGGAATTCTTTTTCGAGTTCGAGGAAGTCTTGGAGGTAGAAAACTTCGTTGAGCGCACGGGCGCCGTAGAAGAAGTTCATCTTGCGGTCGGTGGTGCGGAGGGTCTTGGTCATGTGCATGATCTGTGCCCTGAGGGGCGCCATGCCGGCGCCGCCGCCTATCCACATCATTTCTTTTTTTGAGTCGAAAATGGGGTGGAAGTCTCCGTAGGGTCCGCTCATTCTCACTTTGTCGCCGGGTTTGAGCGAGAAGATATAGCTTGATGCTATGCCGGGCATTACGTCCTGAAATCCGGTCTGAGGTTTGGGCCTGAACGGCGGGGTTGCAATGCGCACGGTGAGCATGATTCTGTCGCCTTCGGCCGGATAGTTTGCCATGGAGTATGCGCGGACGGTCGTCTCGGTGTTGCGGCATTTCAGGGCGAAGAGGCCGAATTTTTCCCATGCCGGGAGGTATTCGTCGCCGATAAGGGTTTTGTCGATGTCTTTGTCGTAGTCCATTTCGAAGGGCGGAATCTTTATCTGTGCGTATGAGCCGGGGATAAAGTCCATGTGTTCGCCTGCGGGCAGGGCCACGATGAATTCTTTGATGAAAGTGGCGACGTTTTTGTTTGATATCACTTCGCATTCCCATTCCTTGACGTCGAGAGCCGAGGCGGGAATTTCGATTTTCATATCTTGTTTGACTTTCACCTGACAGGCAAGGCGCCAGTGCTCTTTGATTTCTTTGCGGCTGAAGTGGACGGCCTCGGTCGGGAGAATTTCGCCACCGCCGTCAATGATCTGAACGCGGCATTGTCCGCACGAGCCTTTGCCGCCGCAAGCCGAGGAGAGGAATATGTCTTTTTCGGCCATTGCCGAGAGGAGTGGCTTGCCTGCCGGGGCAATGACTTCGCGCCCGTCGTTGTAGGTTATTACGACGTCGCCGGCGTGGACGAGAAATTTTTTAGCGACGAGGAGCACAATCACGAGGAGGAGAGTCACTCCGAGGAAGAATCCGACGCCTGCCACGAATGTGAGGTCCGAAGCCGACATAAGAGATATGTAAAGGGGTATAAGGTTCATCGTGGTGGTGGGTTGTCAGATTTTGATGCCGAGGAAGCTCATGAAGGCTATGCCCATGAGGGCGGTGAGGATGAATGTGATGCCCACGCCTTTGAGGGGAGCGGGGATGTTGGAATACTGAGCGATGCGCTCGCGCATGGCCGCTATGGCCGTGATTGCGAGAAGCCATCCGAGTCCCCAGCCGCCTCCGGCGCATACGGCCGTCCACACCGAGGTCCATTCGCGCTGTTGCATGAAGAGCGAGCCGCCGAGGATGGCGCAGTTGACGGCGATGAGGGGCAGGAAGATGCCGAGGGAGGCGTATAGGGCCGGCGCGTATTTTTCTACTGCCATTTCGACGAGTTGTGTCATCGACGCGATAACGGCGATGAACACGATAAGCGAAAGGAAGCTGAGGTCGACTTCGGCGAATCCGGGGTCGAGCCATTCGAGTGCTCCCGGGCTGAGGATGTATGTTTCCAGCAGATAGTTTATGGGGAGAGTTATTGTCAGCATGAACGTCACGGCTATTCCGAGGCCGAATGCCGTGCGGACGTTTTTGCTCACCGCCAGAAATGAACACATGCCCAAGAAGTAGGCAAAAATCATGTTGTCGATGAATATCGACCGTATGAATATATTGAGATTTTCCATTGGTTTTGTATTGGCGTTCGGAGGCGGTGGGGGTTATTTTTCCTGAAGGTCTTTGTTTTGGGTGCGGTGAACCCATATTATGCAAGCCACGACGATGAGAGCCATCGGCGGCAGAATCATCAGGCCGTTGTTGGCATAGCCTGCGTCGTAGAGCCATTGGGGCACAATCCTGAAACCCAATAGGGTGCCCGAGCCCAAGAGCTCGCGGAAAAATCCTACGGTGACGAGAATCAAGGCGTATCCGACTCCGTTGCCGATGCCGTCGAGGAACGAAGGCCACGGGCCGTTTGCCATAGCGAAGGCTTCGAGACGGCCCATGAGGATGCAGTTGGTGATAATCAGGCCGATGAACACGCTGAGCTGTTTGCTTACGTCGTATGCGTATGCCTGAAGAAGCTGCGACACAATGACGACGAGTCCGGCGACGACCACGAGCTGGACGATGATGCGGATGTTTACGGGGATTGTGTTGCGGATGAGCGATATGATGACGTTGCTGAATGCGAGTACGGCGATGACCGACAGGCCCATTACTATCGCGGGCTCAAGTTTTGCGGTGACGGCGAGCACCGAGCATATGCCCAGAATCTGCACTATTACCGGATTGTTCTTCGAGAATGGGTTGAAGAGCACATTGCGGAATGATGTTTTTTCAGCCATTTTTTTGCAGTGCGGGGTTGATGTCGGGTTTTATTTTTTAGCTATATCTTCGAGGTATGTCTTGTATGGTCTGATGCAGTTGTCGAGCATTGCGGCCACGCCTTTGGACGTGATTGTGCCACCGGATACGCCGTCGACGTAGTCTTCGCTGCCGGAGGGCTTTTGTCCGGCTTTTACGACGGTCACTGGCATGAAGGCTCCGTCTTTGACGAGTCTTTTTCCTTTGAATTGGCCGGAGAATGCCGGTTTTTCGATTTCGGCACCGAGTCCGGGGGTCTCGCCCTGATGGGCGAAGTATGCGCCGTAGAGCGTAGAGGCGTCGGAGTCGAGTGATATGTATCCCCATATCGGGCCCCAGAGTCCGGCACCGTAGAGCGGGATGATGTATTTGGTGTTTCCGTCGGCGAGGCGGCACACGAACACCGGAAGGAGGCGCTTGTCGTCGGGCTTTTTGATTTCTTGGGCCACGTTGACGTCGAAGGCGTCGATGCTGTTGTCGCGTGTGCCGTCGGCGTTTACGACGTAGCTCTCGATGACAAATTTTTCGTAGTCTGCGATAATGGAGTCGGCGGCGGGGCGGATGTTGACGCTTGCCAGAATCTGACGCATTTTGTCGGCGTCGGCGTTGGCTTGCTGACGGTCTTTGAGGCTGATTGCCGTGAAGGCGAGGGCCGCGCCGACCACCACCACAAGTATTATGATGTAGACGAGCGTGTAGACGTTGCTTTGCTTGTTCATGACTTGTCTTGGTTGTGGTTTAGAGGGGTTACTTTTGCGAGCGGACCATGCGAGCCATGCGTCGGCGGACGTTGGCTTCGACCACGCACCAGTCAATCAGGGGGGCAAAGCAGTTCATCAGCAGCACGGCGAGCATAGCGCCTTCGGGGTATCCGTTGTTGTATGTGCGGATTATTACGGCGATTGCGCCCGTCAGGAAGCCGTAGATGTATTTGCCTTTGGCCGTGCGAGCGGATGTGACGGGGTCGGTGGCCATGAACACTGCGGCGAATGCAAGGCCGCCGTAGAGGAGTTGTTCCCACGGCGCTACGGCAGCGAGGGGATATGCCGGCGAGGGAAATGCGTTGGCTACGAATCCGGCGGCCAGCGCTCCGACAAATACGGAGAGCATCACTCTCCAAGATGCGATGCCTGCGGCCGTCAGCAGGATGCCTCCGATGATAATGAGCAGGGTTGATGTCTCGCCCATGCATCCTGGCATCAGCCCGATGAATGCGTCGGCGGCGCTGATTGCGTGGCCTCCGGTGCCTGTTATGTTTGTGATTCCCTGCGAGAGTTGCCCGAGGGGGGTGGCGCAGGTGAATCCGTCGGCAACGGCCGGGCCGAAGCCGAAGGGTTGTCCGGCGGCTACGAATACTTTGTCTCCCGACATGTGTGCGGGGTAGGCGAAAAAGAGGAATGCGCGCGTGACGAGGGCTACGTTGAAGATGTTATAGCCTGTTCCACCGAATACTTCTTTTGCGAAAATGATGGCGAAGGCCGTGGCCGCGGCGAGCATCCACAGCGGAATCTCCGGGGGGCAGATCATGGGAATCAGTATGCCCGTGACGAGGAAGCCTTCCTGAATTTCTTCGTGTCGTTTCTGGGCTACGATGAATTCAATGCCGAGGCCGGTGATATAGGCTACGGCAAGGCGTGGGAGGACGGTCAGGAATCCGTAGAGCAGAAGGCTGAAAAACGGGTAGGGACCTTCGACTCCAGCGGCGAGCCAGTGCTGGTAGCCGATGTTGTACATTCCGAATACAAAACACGGCATCAGGGCGAGGATGACGATTGTCATCGTGCGTTTTGAGTCGATGCTGTCGTGTATGTGTGTGGTGTATCTGCGTCCTGATGTTGTGCGCGGTGTGTAGAGAAATGTTTCCAATCCGTCGAACACCGACTGCAGGGCCTGATACTTTCCGCCCGGTTCAAAGCGGGGTTTTACCTTGTCGAGATAATTTCTTAAGCGTGACACTTTCGTGGGTCTTGGTGGGGTTGTGGAGGTTGCGGCCTGAGTCGCATTTGTTATTCGGTTTCTTCCCGGAGGTAGTCGAGGCCTTCGCGGATAATCTGCTGGAGCGGGAGTTTCGAGGTATCGGCAAATTCGGCAAGGGCGAAGTCTTCGGGGGCGACTTCGTATATCCCGAGGCGTTCCATTGCGTCGATGTCTTTGGCGATGACAGCTTTGACGAGGTATTCGGGGAGGATGTCGAGGGGCATGTATCGCTCGTATTCGCCGCTCATAATCATGGCGCGGCGTCCGCCGTTGAGGCGGGCGTCAGGGCTGAAGGTTTTTTTCAGGAAGCTGAGGGGGAATGAGCGTTTTGCGCTGATTTTCGAGGGGCTGAGGCTTGCCCATCCCATGAATTCATCGACGTCGTCGCCTTCGGGGATTACCGTCACCTGTGTGTAGGGGAAGTGGAGATAGCCGTCGGCGTCTTCTTTTACGCCCGTGAGGACGTTTCCGCTGATAATGCGTTTGTTGACTCCGTCGTCTTTAAGTTCGCCGCCGATGATGGCTTGGAGCGCGGCGCCGTCGGGGGCTTTCACTGCGTGGGGGCTTTTTATTTCCGAACCTGTCACGGCGACGATGTTGTCGAAGCTGTATTTGCCCGTGGCGGCGTATTGGCCGATGCGCAGCATGGTGTTGAAGTCGAGAGTCCATACGGTCTCGCCTTTGTTTATCGGCTTGGTGTTGGCGATGATTGTGCCGGCGAGGCCTGCGGGGTGGGGTCCTTCGACGGTGATGATTACTACCCGGTCGATTTTATCGAGCGCTTTTACTGCGGGGTGCGACGCCGAGGCGGCGTCGACGGCAATGAATACTTTTCCGGCTGAGAGGCGGGTGAGCACGCGGGCGCCGTCGGCTGAATATGATGCGCTTTGAGGGTCGGCGGCGCAAAGGGCCGCGGGCGACAGCGCGAGCGGGGCGGTGTCGAGCGCGGTGACGTAGATGTCTCTTACGGATGAAATCCCGGCGGCGGGCACGACGTCGAAGGGGCGCTGGCGGAAGCGGGCGAGGATGCCTGCACGG
This sequence comes from uncultured Muribaculaceae bacterium, assembly GCA_910584905.1. Classification (GTDB taxonomy): domain Bacteria; phylum Bacteroidota; class Bacteroidia; order Bacteroidales; family Muribaculaceae; genus CAG-873. The sequence goes on along the minus strand of CAJUCQ010000023.1, from coordinate 40,571 downwards.
GCGAGGGCGTCGACTGTTGCCTCGGGGGCTTCGTCGGCGAGTGGTGATGCCTCGGCGGAGGGCGCTTCGCCGTCGGGGGCGGGCTCGATTTCCACGCGCAGGATTTTTCGACGGTCGCCGCGCACGATTGCCTTTATCGTGCCGTTCACGGGCGATACGAGAGTCATCGTCTCGTAGTCTTTATTGAAGAGGACGGCTTGTCCGGCTGTGACTGTGTCGCCTTCTTTTACAATTGTCTTTGGCTTGAATCCATGAAAATCTTCAGGGCAGAGCGCACATGCGGCGCTTGTCAGCGGGCTTATGGCGGAGGCTCCGAGGGTATCGGCAATTCCGCCTTCAAGCTGAAGATTCAGACCTTTTTTTATCTTGATATTCATTGCAAAAAATTTGTGTTGTGGGGAGTAGACACAAAATTTCCGCAAATATACAAAAAATATTAAAAGGAGCGTTCAGTGGCTTAGCTTGCTTAACATATAATAACTAACGACCTGCGCGGATTATGCCGTTCCCGTCGGTGACGATGAAGTTTACGGCGACGTCGAATGGGTCGGCGTCGATTTCGTCAACGAGCTGGAATCCGTAGCCCACGCCGATGGTTGTGAGGGAGCGCGCAGTCGAGAGGAGGCGGTCGTAGTAGCCTTTACCCCGGCCTACGCGGTTGCCCTGGCGGTCGTATGCTACTGCGGGGACGATAACGAGGTCGATGTCGTTTATGTCTACGGTCTCGGTGCCGTCGGGTTCTTCGATGCTGAATGCTCCGAGGTGGAGGCGGCTGCGGTCGTAGGGCAGGATTTCGAGATTCAGCCCGTTTACGCGCGGCAGAAAAAATTCTTTTTCGGTGTGCCAGCGGTCGATGAATTCCAGCGTGGAGAGTTCGTCGGGGAGGGAGTGGTACATCAGAATCCTTCGGGCCATCGTGAAAGCGGCCATGCCTTGTACGGCTTCGAACACGCGGAGGGCGGCCTGCCGACGTTCGTCGTCGTCAAGGAGGGCTTTTCGTGCGCGGATGCAACGCCTGATTTCGTCTTTTTTCATTTTGTTTCGGATGATGGCCGGACGGGGAAGTCCGCGCCGCCTTGCTTGATTTGTCGCAGGGCCTCGATTACGACGGGGTCATCCGAGTTGACGACTTCGTAGTAAGCCGAGATTCCGAGGATGTCGCGCGCGATAAGGCCCTTTATCTGATTAACAATAAGCTTGCGCGAAGGTTCGATGTAGTACCAGCGAGGGCGTATGTTTCCGGCTTCGTTTGCGTATTTTACGAACGACTGGAGAATCACGCCGTCGGAGGGCAGAAGTTGCAGAAGTTGGGCCGTGGACTGTGCTTCGGAGAGGCGTTCGCGGTTGAGGTCGCTGAATTCGAAGGCGTATTTCTGAAGGAGTCCGGCGTTTGCCACGCTTATGTAGTAGGGGGTTATGCCGGTTGTGTCGGCGGGGACGAATATGTCGGGCATGATTCCTCCGCCGCCGAATACGGTGCGTCCGCTGACGAGGGTGGAGAAAATCCGGGTGGAGTCGGGCTTGATGCTGTCGGCCACGAAGCTTTCGCCGTGGTTGTAGCGCTCCATAAGGTCCATTGCGTATTCGGTGTTTTTCCCGCGTTGGAATGTTTTCTGGATGCAGCGGCCGGAGGGTGTGTAATAGCGCTGGACCGTGAGCCGTATCTGCGAGGAGTCGGCGAGTTCAAACGGGTGCTGGACAAGGCCTTTGCCGAATGATCGGCGTCCGATGATGAGGCCGCGGTCGTTGTCCTGAATCGCACCGGCGAAGATTTCGCTTGCGCTTGCGGTGTATTCGTCGATGAGGACGATGAGGCGTTCGGCGGCGAATGAGCCGGTGCGGTCCGAGCCGAGGATGGTGTTGTCGCGCAATTTGCGTCCGCGGGTGCTTACGAGGATGGTGCTTTGGTTGAAAAACTCGTTTGCCATCAGCACGGCCGGCTGCATGTATCCGCCGCCGTTTCCTCGAAGGTCAAGGATGAGGGAGCGTGCGCCTTTGAAGCGCAGTTCGTTGAAGTTGCGGATGAAATCGGGGTAGGTGGCGTCGGAGAATTTGCTTATTTTGAGGTAGCTGGTCGAGTCGTTGAGCATGTATGAAGCGTCGACGGGGGTCACCGGGATTTCGACTCGGATGAGGTGGAAGTCGACGGGTGCTTTGGCGTTGGGGCGTTTGACGGTGACGTCGACGGGTGTGTCTTTTTCGCCGCGCAGCATTCTGAACACGCTGTCGGTGGTCACGTCGGGTCCGGTGATGTTTATTCCGTCGACTTTTATGATTCGGTCTCCGGCGGCCATGCCTGCGTTCTCGGCGGCTCCTCCGGTGGTGACCTCCACGACGTAGAGAGTGTCTTTGACCATCTGGAACTGGATGCCAATGCCGTAGAACGAGCTTTCGAGCTCGCGTTCGGTCGATGCGCGCTCGGAGGCCGGGATGTAGACGGAGTGTGGGTCGAGGTTGGTGAGAATCTGCTTGAGGGAGATGTCCACGAGGCTGTCGAGCGGCACTTCGTCGACGTAGTTGTCTTCGATGATGTCGAATACTTCGTTCAGTTTGTTACGGGCTTCGGAGTGTTCGGCCGGGTGCGAGAGCCACACTCCTATCCATATGCCGGCAATCATGGCGAGGGCCGCCACGACGGGCATCATGTAGAGGTATCTGATATATCGGTTGTTATTTGAGCTCATTGATGTGTATGCATTCGATGCCTGCTCGGCGCATCAGCTCGATGCCGTCGCAAATCCTGTAAAGTTCGTTGAATACCACTCTTTTTATACCCGACTGGATGATAAGTTTGGCGCATTCGACGCAAGGCGAAGCTGTCACGTAAAGCGTGGCGCCTTCGCTGGAGTTGTTGCTGCGGGCCACTTTGGTGATTGCGTTGGCTTCGGCGTGGAGCACGTAGGGTTTTGTCAGGCCTGTCGTTTCGTCCTCGCAGACGTTTTCAAATCCGGAAGGTGTGCCGTTGTAGCCGTCGGAAATTATCATTTGGTCTTTAACGATGATTGCCCCGACTTTGCGTCGTTCGCAGTAGGAGTTTTCGGCCCAGATGCGCGCCATGCGGAGGTAGCGCTTGTCGAGGAGCGCGCGTTTTTCGTCGTTGGAGAGATCTGTGTTCACGGATGAGTGGAGGAATAGGAGTGGTTGTCGATATAATTTGCAAAGATAGCTATTTTGTGCGAATTTTCTCTATCCGACCTGTGAAAATGAGCGCAAATATGTGCGCGTGTGTATTAAATGCGGTGAAAATGCGGTATTCAGGCGGGCGAAGGGCGTTGCTGAGGCTGAAAGTATCAGGCCCGACGCGTCCGCGGGGGCGGTGGCGTCGGGCCTGACGTTTGCGGGCTTGTGTGTGTTATTTGTCGGCGGGAGCCTTGTCGATGAGGTCCATGAATTGATCGAGGCTCGGCGTGATGATAATCTGGGTGCGGCGATTGAGCTGACGCCCGGAGGCCGAGTCGTTGGAGGCTACGGGGTTGTATTCGCCTCGGCCGCCTGCGGTCAGGCGCGAGGGGTCGACGCCGAAGTCGTTCTGGAGCACCTGAACGACGCTTGATGCGCGCAATGCACTGAGGTCCCAGTTGTTGCGGATGTTTTCACGCGAAATGGGCACATTGTCCGTGTTACCTTCGACAAGCACGCTGTAGCCGTTGTAGTCCTTTATGATTTTGGCGATTTTGCTGAGAATCTCCATTGCCGCCGGGCTGATTTGATACGAGCCTGTCTTGAAGAGCATGTTGTCGGCGAGCGAGATATAGACCACGCCCTTCAGCACCTTGACGTCGACGTCCTTTAGCTCGGAGGTGTCGAGCGAGCGCGTCAGTCGCGTGCTGAGGGCCATCAGGAGCGAGTCGCTCTTGCTCTTGGCCTCGACGAGGCGCTTGATATATTTGTTTGAGGCGTTGATTTCGTCGACGAGTTTGGAGATGTTGACGTTGCCGCTCTGGTTTGTGAGGATGCTTTGCTCAAGAGTCTTTTGCAGGGCGTCGTATTGGCTGCGCAGGTCGGCGTTCTGTTGGCGGGCCTGCTCAAGTAGTCCTTCGAGAGTCTGCGTCTTTGCGCGCGCATCCGCGAGGGCCGTCTGCGAAGCGTCGTAGTCGGCGCGGAGGGTGTTGTATTTACCTTGCGACACACATCCCGCAGTCAGCGTAAGGAGCGAAGCCGCGAAAATGGGTATGAGTCCTTTGCTTTTCATTTTGAGAGAGCGGGAGGTTTTGAAGCCCGCTGTATATAAAACACATCTGCGGCCTCTCTTGTTTGCCTCCCGAATTTTCCGTATCTTTGTGCCCGCAAAAATCAATCACAGATGAAAATTCTTGTAACAGGCTCTAAAGGGCAGCTCGGACTTGAACTCCGGCGCCTGTTTGAAAGCGAGCACCCCGCGTTGGCGGTGGTGTACGCCGATGCCTCCGACCTTGATATCACCGACCGCGAGGCCGTCGAGGCGTTTTTGCGTGCCGGTGATTTCTCGCATGTTGTCAACTGCGCCGCCTACACGGCCGTTGACCGCGCCGAAGAAGAAAAGGCGGCGGCTCACGCCGTTAATGCCGACGGGCCCGGCAATCTCGCCCGTATGGCCGACGAACTGGGCTTCCGTCTGATGCATATAAGCACGGACTACGTGTTCGACGGCACGGCCAGCACGCCTCTCACCGAGAGCGCCAAGCCTCGTCCGCTGAGCGTCTACGGCGCTACAAAGCGTCAGGGCGAGACGGCTCTCCTCGGCCTTGCGCAGGAAAGCATAGTAATCCGCACTGCCGGGCTTTATTCTCCTCATGGCGAAAACTTCGTGAAGACAATGCTGAAGTTCGCCTTTGAGGGGAGGAGCCGCGTTGCCGTGGTCTACGACCAGATCGGCGCTCCCACTTCCGCCGCCGACCTCGCCCGCGCCGTGGCCGCGATAATTCTGTCGAAGAAATGGACTCCGGGGATATATCATTATTCAAACGAAGGCGTCTGCTCGTGGTACGACGTGGCCCGTGAAGTATTCGACGCCCTCCCGGCCGGCATCAGCGCCCCCGAGCTGACGCCTATCCTCAGCGCCGACCGCCCCTCCGCGGCCACGCGCCCCAATTACCTTGTGCTTGACCACGCGCGCATCCGCGCCACTTACGGTCTCGACATCCCCCACTGGCGCCATGCCCTCCGGCGCGACCTCCCACGTATCTTGGAAAATCTGAAATAACCCTCCTCCCCCATATATATAATAATGGCAAACTTAGACGAAGAAATCAGCCGCAGGCGCACGTTCGCAATTATATCGCACCCCGACGCCGGTAAGACCACGCTCACCGAGAAGCTCCTCCTTTTCGGCGGTGCAATCCACATCGCCGGCGCTGTCAAAAGCAATAAAATCAAAAAAACGGCCACCTCCGACTGGATGGAAATTGAAAAGCAGCGCGGCATCTCCGTGGCTACGTCGGTCATGGGCTTCGACTACGGAAAATATAAAATCAATATCCTCGACACCCCCGGCCACCAAGACTTCGCCGAGGACACATACCGCACGCTCACGGCCGTCGATTCCGTGATAATCGTCGTCGACGTGGCCAAGGGTGTCGAACAACAGACGCGCAAGCTCATGGAAGTGTGCCGTATGCGCAACACCCCCGTGATTATCTTCGTCAACAAGCTCGACCGCGAAGGCCGCGACCCCTTCGACATCCTTGACGAACTTGAAGCCGAGCTCAAGATAGCCGTGCGTCCGCTCTCATGGCCTATAAATATAGGCGCCAAGTTCAAAGGCGTTTATAATATCTACGAACATTCGCTCGACCTCTTCACTCCCGACAAGCAAAAGGCCACCGAGCGCGTGGAAATCGACGACATCAACTCGCCTCTGATCGACGAGGCAGTAGGAGAGACCGACGCCGCCAAACTCCGCGAGGACCTCGAACTCATCGAGGGCGTTTACCCCGAGTTCAGCGTTGACGACTATCTTGCGGCGCGCACGGCCCCCGTGTTCTTCGGCTCGGCCCTCAACACCTTCGGCGTCAAAGAGCTCCTCGATTGCTTCGTCAAGATTGCGCCGTCGCCCAAGCCCGTTCAGGCCGAGGAAAAGACCGTCAGCCCGTCCGACCCGGGATTCAGTGGCTTCGTATTCAAAATCCATGCAAACATGGACCCCAATCATCGCTCGTGTATCGCATTCGTCAAGATATGCAGCGGGCGCTTCGAGCGCAATGCTCCCTACAAGCACGTGCGCACGGGCAAGACTCTCCGTTTTGCATCGCCCACGGCCTTCATGGCGCAGAAAAAAAGCATTGTCGACGAGGCCTTCCCCGGCGATATCGTGGGTATCCCTGACACGGGCAACTTCAAAATCGGCGACACCATCACCTCAGGCGAGGAAATCCACTTCCGCGGCCTGCCGAGCTTCTCGCCGGAGATGTTCATGTATATCGAAAACACCGACCCCATGAAGAGCAAGCAGCTCGACAAGGGCGTGCGCCAGCTTATGGACGAGGGCGTGGCGCAGATGTTCACCCATCAGTTCAACGGCCGCAAAATCATCGGCACCGTCGGTCAGCTCCAGTTTGAGGTGATCCAGTATCGCCTCCTTCACGAGTACGGCGCGCAGTGCCGCTGGGAGCCTATGTCGATGTACAAGGCCTGCTGGATAGAAAGCGATGATGCCGCCGCGCTCGAAAACTTCAAGAAGCGCAAGCACCAGTTTATGGCCACCGACCGTGAAGGCCGCGATGTCTTCATGGCCGACTCGCGCTTCGTGCTCCAGATGGCTCAGACCGATTTCCCGAAAATCCGCTTCCATTTTACGAGCGAATTTTAAACCTTACCAAAAAATTACTTAACCAAGTCACGGCGCCCGCGGCGAATAAGTCTGCGGGCGCCGTGTTATATCCGTCTACGGGGCGCGGGCGAATTCGCGCGAGGAGATTTGCATACTTGGAGCGAAATTTATATTTTTGCAGAACCATTTAAAAATATCCTTTTACCCGTAAAACACATGCAGAGGTTAAAATTTTCGGGCGCGACTGTGGTGGCAATCTCACTCATGGCGGCGTCCGTCTCAGCAGGCGCATATGCGCAAGTCCCCGTAGCCGCAGGCGCGGGGTCGTATGCCTCGGCGCCTCCGACCTACAAGGCAAAGACCTCGCCCGATGGACCCGGCTTCAATGCCACGGCCATGTTGACCCGCAAAATCTATGCCGACGAGCTCCCGGCCCGCGGTGAGGGCGCGATTGATGTGCCCGGCAGGCCTGTGCCTACGAACGATTGGTGGACCTCGAGGCTGTCTACATCATCGACCGCGTGACAATCGACCGGGAAGGCGCTTATGCCGCGGATTGGTGGACCTCGAGGCTGTCTATATCATCGACCGCGTGACAATCGACCGGGAAGGCGCCTATGCCGCGGAATACCGCCTGCAGGCGACGGCCGACGGCGATGCGTGGTTTGATTTCCATGCCTCCTCAGGTTGCGTCGGAGGCATCGAAGCATATCGTAAGGTAGCATAGGCGCCATGTCGTTTTTCCGGCGGTCTGTCCTCACGGGCAGGCCGCCGTTTTACGTATTAATAAGAGTTGGCGCTGAACACTTTCGCCCTCTATGTTGTTTGACAAACGAAACAAATAAAAAACACATATTAAAATTATGGAATCAATAATCAACACCCATATCCCGGAATTCAAGGTGCAGGCCTACCATAACGGCGAGTTCAAAACCGTAACCGACAAGGACGTCCTCGGCAAATGGGCCGTGTTCTTCTTCTATCCCGCCGACTTCACATTCGTTTGCCCGACGGAACTTGAGGACATGGCCGACAAATACGAGGAATTCAAGCGCCTCGGTGTCGAGGTCTACTCCGTGAGCACCGATTCGCATTTCGTCCACAAGGCATGGCACGATGCATCCGAGAGCATCAAGAAGATTCAGTACCCGATGCTTGCCGACCCCACGGGCGTGCTCAGCCGCGCTTTCGGCGTGATGATTGAAGACGAAGGCATGGCCTACCGCGGCACATTCGTGTCCAATCCCGAAGGTCTGATCAAGCTCGTAGAGATTCAGGACAACAGCATCGGCCGTAACGCCGAGGAACTTCTTCGCCGCGTCGAGGCCGCTCAGTTTGTCGCCACCCACGACGGCGAGGTATGCCCCGCAAAGTGGAAGCAGGGACAGGCTACGCTTAAGCCCAACATCGACCTCGTAGGCAAGATTTAAGAGGCCTGCAACAAACTTTTATCAACCAGTAAACGTCCCGGCTAAGGCTTCTTTGGCCGGGATTTTTAAAATCAATCTTTACTATGCTTGACCAAAATGTAAAAGATCAGCTCAAAACCTTGTTTGCCGGGCTTAAGAGCGATATCGCTTTCAGGCTGTATGCCACTGCCGGCGACACGGAGATGAGGACCTTTCTTGACGAGCTTGCGTCGACCTCGTCGCGCCTCGCTGTGGAGCACTCCGCAACTCCGGCCGATGCTCCGACCTTCGGCATCATCCGCGACGGCGCGGACACCGGGGTGCGCTTCTGCGGAATCCCCAACGGCCATGAGTTCTCGACACTCCTCCTTGCCGTCCTTAACGCCGACGGCCAAGGCAAAAACCTCCCTGACGACATTCTCGCACAACGGATAAAGGCTATAAAAGGGCCCGTGAAACTTCAGACCTTCGTGTCGCTTACGTGTACGAATTGCCCCGACGTGGCTCAGGCGCTCAATGTCGTGGCCCTGCTCAACCCATTGGTTGAGAATACGGTCACGGATGGCGGCGTGGTGTCCGAATTGGTGAAGGAGTATAACATCCAGTCCGTGCCGGCAGTCTACGCCGACGGCAAGCTGTTGAGCGTCGGGCGGTCCACCTTAGGCGACCTTATCGCCAAACTTGAGGCCGCCTGCGGGGTCGAAGCCTCCGATGCCGACGCGGCGCCTGTCGTGCGCGAATACGACGCCGTGGTCCTTGGCGGCGGACCTGCCGGAGCGGCGGCGGCCGTGTATCTGGCCCGCAAGGGATTTTCGACGGCTGTCGTAGCCAAGGCAATAGGCGGACAGGTGCGCGAGACAATGGGTATAGAGAACCTTATATCCGTGCCCGAAACGACGGGTCCGCGGCTGGCCGCCGACCTCAAGGCTCATATCGGGCGTTATCCCGTCGATATTTTTGAAAACCGCACGGCCGATTCAGTCGACATCTCAGGCCCGCAAAAGGTGCTCGTCTGCGGGAATGAAACCTTTAGGGCGAGAGCACTCGTCATCGCCACGGGAGCCGGATGGCGCAAGCTCTCCGTCGCCGGCGAAGAAGAGCATATCGGCCACGGAGTGGCCTTCTGCACGCATTGCGACGGCCCCTTCTATGCCGGACGACGCGTTGCCGTCGTCGGCGGCGGCAACTCCGGTATCGAGGCGGCGATAGACCTCGCCGGGATGTGCCCCCACGTCGACGTGTTCGAGTTCCTCGACACGCTGAAAGCCGACGGCGTGCTTCAGGAGAAGGCCAAGGCGATGGCGAATATCGACATCCACGTTTCGTCGCAGGTACTCGCAATCGAGGGCGACGGCAAGAACGTCTCCGGCATCCGCGTCAAAGACCGCGTGTCGGGCGCCGAGGAGATTTATCCTGTTGCCGGAGTATTTGTCCAGATTGGTCTCGTCCCGAACAGTTCGCTCTTCAAGGATTTGTTGCCGCTTACGCGCGGAGGCGAGATTATCGTCGACGGCTCATGCCGCACGTCGGTGAAGGGCGTATATGCCGCAGGCGACGTCACCAATGTGCCCTACAAACAGATTATCGTGGCAATGGGCGAGGGCGCCAAAGCGGCCTTGTCGGTATTCGAAGATGCCATGCGCGGCGAACTCGGGTGAACCGCCCGCACATATAACACAGCTCCGGGCCGCGGATTTTCCGCGGCCCGGCTTCTTTTGTCACGCCCCTGACAGTTTGTGGTCGATGGTGTTGAGTCCGGCCTTCCGGGCCTGTGAGTGCTGGTGCTCTCTCGGGATGCGATACATGCGTGAATCCTTGATTATATACGACCCCGTCTGATGGAAGCAGAAGGGGATGCCCTTTTCGACGCATTGGCGGTGCAGGTCGAGCACCCAGTCGTAATCGAGCGGACGGGCATATTTCCCGGACTCGCCTCCGACGGACACTTCGTCGACAAGCCTTGAATCGAGGTATGCTGTCAGATTGATTTTCTCAAGAAGCGGAGCCGCCACGATGATGCGCCTGCGGATCGGGAGCGAGAGAAACACGGGCAGACGCGCGTCGCAACGGTCTTGATTTTCGACCGTGCAGCCTATGGCCACGTTGTCGTATCCTTCGCCCCAGTCGTCAGGCAGGCACCGGGCAAGGCGCTCGATGCGCTTGGTAAAGAAAAAAAAGCGGCAGTCGGGACGTCGGCGGATTATATCCCAGATTTCGTGGCGCCAGCCGTCGGCCTCTTCGATGAGAAAATCGGAGGTGAAGCATAGCGCGAATTCCGTGCCGGAGGGAAATTTCAGCTGCTTTCTGCGGTCAAGCCGCAGGGGCATATTGAACGAGGATGTCTTTCGCACCTCGGCGGTCGGAACGGTCGTGCCGAAGGCTGCATCCTCGCGGTAGACGTAGCAGTGGCGGCATCCGGCGCTTATCTTGTGGCATCCGTGCCACGGGTTCCACATCGGCATCGCGTCTCAGGCTTTGTGGTATTTTGCCTTTACGATGGCGAATGCGCGGTCGACGAGCCCGTATATTTTGCTGTCGGGGATGTCGCCGTCGAAATCGACCTGAATCCAGTGGCGCTCGCTCATGTTCAGCGGCTTGCCGATTGAGCTGTGTTCCATACGCAGGCTGTCGATTTCCTCCGGCGTCGATTTCAGGTTCACGAATGTGAAGTTGTCGATGTCGACGAAGCAGAACATGTGTCCGGCGACGTAGAACACAAGGATAGAGTCGTATTTAGGCGAAAATTTGCCGAAGGGCGTTTTTTCGATTACATTGCCTAAAGACAGGCAGTGGTCTCTGAATTCGATGATATCCATTTCGGTCTCTCTCTCAAGCGGCGGATTTGCGCGGTTATTGACTTCGACCCGGCAGAAGCTCGAACGAGTCGACGTAGATTTCAGTCGTTGTCCGTGAAATGGCAGTGGCGTCCTCCCATCGGCGAGTGCGGATTTTGCCTTCTACAAGCAGGCGCGAGCCTTTGCGGATATACTTTTCTGCAAATTCCGCCGCGCGTCCCCACATCACGATGTTGTGCCACTCGGTTGTTTCCGCGCCTGTCGGAGTCTTTTCGCTTGTGGCAAGCGGAAATTCGGCGATAGTTGTTCCGGAGGCCATGCGCATCCTCGGGTCGCGGCCTACGTTGCCAAGGAGAATAGCTTTGTTCATGGTTTGAAAGATGCAGTTACGGCTTTTATTACGGCGGCGCTGAAGCCTTCGCAGTCGAGAGTGTTCAGCCCCTTGACAGTGAGCCCTCCGGGGGTGCACACTTTGTCGATTTCGGCTTCGGGGTGGGTGTCGCCGCTGTCGAGGAGGGCGCAGGCTCCGCGGAGAGTCCGCAGGGTATAGCGGCAGGCGTCGGCGGGTTCGAGCCCCATCTGCACGCCGGCCTGCATACATGCGCGGATGTAGCGCAAGGCGAATGCCGTGCCGCAGGAGGCGAGGGCCGTGACGGCGCCCATCTCTTTTTCAGGTATTATGGCCGCGTCGCCCATATTCCCGAACAGCGTGGCGGCCTCTGCGGCTATGATTTCGTTGTCAGAGCAGATGAATGTCATGGATTCGCCCTTTGTGATACCTGTATTGGGCATTATGCGCATGACTTCGCGGCCCGGAAAGAGCTCGCGAAGATTCGCAAGCGTGGTCATTGGCGATAGCGATGCGATAGCCGTGCCCTCGGGGGCAAGGCGGCTTGCCGTGGCGGCGATTTCGGGGATGGCGCCGACGGGGAGCGCAATGACTGCGAGATCGGGCTTCATGGTCGTGAAGGCTTCGCCGAGGTCAGTGAAAATGGAGATTCCCGTCAGGGACGAGAGGCTGTCGAGGCGTCGGCGGCTTCGGTTGAACACCCCGGTGCGGTAGCCGGCGGAAGCAAGTCCGCGGACTATCGCCGAACCCATAGCGCCGGCTCCGATGACAAGTATGGTTTTCATCTTTCGTGTGTCGTGGGTATAAAAAAGCGGAGCAACCGGAGCCTGCCGGATATTTCCGGTCCGCTCGGATTGCTCCGAAAATTTATTATGATATAGGATAGATTATTTCTTTGCCGGAGCGCTTGCGGGGGCGGTGTAGCGGGCGTTGAGACCGTTGACCACTTCTTCCGTGATATTCAGTTCGGGGTTGAAGAATACGCCGCTTTCGCGGAAAAGAATGGCGTCGTAGCCGCGGGTGGCGTTGTAGTCGGCGATGAAGCTGTTGATGGAGTCGGTGAGACGGCGCTGCTGGATGTTTATCTCGTTGTTGATTTTAGCCTGCTGGGCGCTGAGGTAGCGGGCGGCTTCGTTCTGCTTCTTGTTGAAATTGTTTACGTCGGATTCGAACGACTGCTGCGACAGATAGATGTTGTTCTGCTGTTTGCGCTCGATTTCAGCTCCGAGGTTCTGGATTTCCTGCTGCTTCTGGCGCTCCTGCTGCTGATATTGCACCATGAGTTTCTGCGAGGAAGCGGCGATTTCCTGCGCGAGTGTATACTGGCTCAGAAGAGAGTCGTAGTCGATGTAGCGGATGTTGATTGTCGTGGCGGCATTTTCGCCGTTTGCGGTTGCAGGGGCTACGGCCGCGGGCTGGTTGCCCGACTGGTTGCAGGCCACGGCGCCGAGCGCGAGGCCGGCTACGATGGCTTTGGCGGTGATTGATGCTTTAGTCATTACCTTTTGTTGGTATGGTGTGAGAATTATTTTTTGCTCGGTTCATTATTTCATGGGCATGGGCCTCGGGAAATCGGCCGCCCTTGACAAAAAGCACTTTTACGCCCATCAGCACTACGGCTGCGAGGAGAAGGAGAATGGAGAGCAAGAGTGTACACATGGTAGGGCTTTCGCGTTTTTGCAATGCAAATATAGGAAAGAAAACGCGATTTTTTTCCTTATCTAAAATTTATTTTGTAATTTAGAGGGCGAAAAGCTTTGAATTTAACATCTTTTCTAATTACGAAAACTTTATTAATCCACGAAAGAGTTACATCTCGGACAATTTAAGACCCGTTAAACGATATGACGATCAAAGACCTCAAGCCCGCGCTGGTGTTCTCGATTTTCGACCAAATCACCCAAGTGCCCCGTCCCTCCAAGAAGGAGGAGAAAATCCGCAAGTACCTTCTCGACTTTGCCGCCGAGCACGGCATAGAAGTCAAGACCGACGAAATCGGCAACGTCGCCATGTTCAAGCCCGCCACTCCCGGCAAGGAGCAAGCTCCCTGCACGGTGTTGCAGGCGCATATGGATATGGTATGCGAGAGCAACAACAAGTCGTTCGATTTTGAAAACACGCCCATCACGACTATCGTTGACGGCGAGTGGCTCCGCGCCGACGGCACAACCCTCGGCGCCGACAACGGCATAGGCATGGCCGCCGCTCTCGCGGTGATGGTCGACAAAGACCTCGTTCACGGACCCGTCGAAGCCCTCTTCACCGTCGACGAGGAAACCGGCCTCACCGGCGCCAACAACATCGGCGAAGGCATGATCAATGGCAGCATCCTCCTCAATCTCGACTCCGAGGATGACGCCGAAATTTTCATCGGTTGCGCCGGAGGCGTCGACACGACGTGCACGTTCAAGTACAAGCGCTCGTTTGCTCCCACCGATTTCCATTATTTCAAGTTCAACGTCGAAAAAGGCCTTGGCGGCCACTCCGGCGGCGACATCCATCTCGGACGCGCTAACGCCAACAAGCTCGTGGCCCGCTTCCTCTTCGGCCTCAGCCTCGAACATGAAATCTGCCTTTGCGAAATCGACGGCGGAAACCTCCGCAACGCCATCCCCCGTGCGGCCCACGTCGTATTCGGCGTGCACACCTCGAACAAGGAGAAGGTCATCGCCGCTTTCAATAAATACGTGGCCGACATCGAAAACGAATACAAGGGCATCGAACCCACGCTCGCTCTCGACATCGAAAGCATCGACCGTCCGGAATTCTGCATCGACTCCGACACGTGCATGCGCCTCGTCGAAGCCCTTTACTCCGCTCCCCACGGCGTAATCTCGATGAGCCGCGATCTCGAAGGCCTCGTCGAGACCTCGACCAACCTCGCATCCGTAAAGATGCCCGCTCCCGACGAAATCCTCGTCACCACGAGCCAGCGTTCGTCCGTCGAATCCCGTAAATGGGACATCGCCCGTCAGGTTGAAGCCGTGTTCCGCCTCGCAGGCGCCAAGGTGACTCACGGCGACGGCTACCCCGGATGGGCACCGAACATGAATTCGACCATCATGCACATCGCCTCCGACGCCTACGAAGAACTTTACGGCGTCAAGCCCGCCGTAAAGGCAATCCATGCCGGACTTGAGTGCGGTCTCTTCCTTGAGAAGTACCCCCATCTCGACATGGTGTCCTTCGGGCCGACCCTCCGCGACGTCCACTCTCCCGGCGAGCGCATGCACATCCCGGCAGTAGAACGCTTCTGGGGCCAGCTCACGCGCACGCTTGAGAAGGTTGCCGACCTGAAGGCATAAAATCCACATCCCGGAGGCCGGAATTCCCGGCCTCCGGCTTCACCGCTTTGCCCGCGGCACGCCCGCAAGGCTCGTCTCTACGGGAGCCTTGCGACGTGCCGTGTCGCGTGCGGTCGCGGCCGATGAGCCTGCGAGCATGATTTTGTTTCATCCCCTCTTAAATCTCTCCTTTATGAAATCTGTAAACTCCGGCCTGAAACAGTTCTTCTCCAGGACCATTACGGTCGTTGCGGCTACAGCCGTGGGCGCAGGCCTGTGGGCCTGTCATGCGCAGGCGCCGAAAATGACTGTAAGCGGCATTGCATTCGAGGATGAACCCTACAATGGTGCGGGGGTCGACGAGTTCGGCCGACCATATATCATTGTTCAGGGCGATACGGTCCATGCCGCATACATCCCTGGCGTGTATCCCGATAAGATGAGACGGCTCTCCGACGTCGACTATCGGCGCGTGGCCGAGCGGCTGGGCGTCGAGCCGGCGGCGATAAAGGCCGTTGTCAGTATCGAAGCCGGAGCAACCCACCGGGGCTTCTACGAGAAAGGTAAGCCGGTCATCAATTTCGACCTCACCGTTTTCCGTCAGATGGCCCGCAGGCGCGGAATCAACCTCGACAAATACTCGAAGTCACACCGCGTCGTGTTCAACCGCCCGAACACCGCCCGCTACGGCTCCTATCAGCATGCCCAGCAGGCCCGCCTCGATGCTGCAATGGCCATAGATTCGACAGCCGCTATTCACGGCACGTTCTGGGGCATGTTCCAGATCGGAGGATTCAACTGGAAGCGTTGCGGCGCCGAGTCGCTTGCGGATTTCGTGGAGCGCATGTCGTTCTCGGAGCAGGAGCAGCTCGACATGTTCGCGCAGTTCATCATAAATTCGGGCCTTCTTGACGCACTCCGCCGAAAAGACTGGCGCGCTTTTGCCAAAGGATACAACGGCCCGTCGTACGCCGCCCGCGGCTATCATACTCGCCTCGCAAGCGCTTATAACAAGTTTAAAAAAGAATTTCAGCAACCTTGAGACTCACCTATTGGATTGCCCGGAGGATGCGCCTTCGCCGCGGCACGGGGTCAGATGCCGGAGCTGTCATTGCCGTGGCCGGTGTGGCGCTCGCACTCGTCGTCCTTCTTCTGAGCCTCGCCGTGACACTCGGGTTTAAAGACGAAATACGCCGAAAACTGACCGGCTTCGACGCTCAGATTACCGTTCTGCCTCTTTATGACCCGGCAGCAGGGGCCGCCGAATCTTGGCTTACGGCCGACTCGGTCCTCCTTGACATTGTACGCACAACCGTCCCCGGCGCCGAATTGCGCCTCGCCATCCGCCAGCCCGGAATACTCAAAACCGACAACGATTTCCACGGAATAATCCTCCACGGCCAGCAGCTTGTCGATACCGGCGACGGCGAACCCTTCGCATTCGAAAAGGAAAACATCGTCGACGGCGAGTGGCCCGACTTCTCGTCGCCCGAGGCATTCGACGCTATTGTGATTTCACGCCCCGTGGCGTCTATGCTCGGGCTGAAAGTCGGCGACAAGGTCTATTCCAACTTCTTTGTCGACGGTAATATAAAGGCGCGACGCCACACCGTGGCGGGTCTCTACGAATCCTATTTCGGCGAATACGACGCCAATGTCGCCTATGCCTCTCCCGCGCTCCTGCGCCGCGTCGCCTCCCGCGACAGCCTCGACGCCGGGCGCATCGACCTCAGGGGCCTCCCCTCCGCACAGATTGAAGAAGCCTCGCAAGCTCTCTACGGCGCACTTGCGAAGGCCTCGGCCACAGGACGCCTCCGGGGCATATATCCGGTTACGAGCGTCGAGCGCACCGATGCCGTATATTTCAACTGGCTCTCGCTCCTCGACACCAACGTAGCCGTGATTTTTATCCTTATGCTGTGTGTCGCGGGCTTCACTCTCGTTTCAAGCCTCTTTATCCTTATCCTTGAGCGCATTTCTGACATAGGCATCCTCCGTGCCCTCGGAGCGGGCGGCCGCGCCGTCTCGGGCATATTCGTATGGATGGCCCTGCGCCTCGTAGGCATAGGCCTCATTGTCGGCAACGTCGTCGGGCTGACGCTTATAATCGTGCAGCACAGCTTCCATATCATTCCCCTCGACCCGACGATGTACTATCTCTCGTATGTCCCTGTCCGTCTCGCATGGGGGGGATTCATCCTTCTGAATATCGGAGTCGTTGCCGCCGCATGGCTCATACTGATTCTTCCGGCGCGTCTGGCCGCAAGAATCGACCCCGCGAAAACCATGCAATACGAATAATTGTTAATCATTTGTATTCGGCCCGCTTTTTGCATGGTACGCTTCAATAAAATTCACTAAATTTGCAAATTCACATTCACAAAAACATTAAGGAATATACACTTTCACACATTATATGATCGAAACCGACCGCTTACAGCAATTGATTATCGAAGGAATTCAGGAACGCAAAGGCCGTGCAATCACCGTTGTCGACCTCTCGCACATTGATTCGGCATCGGCCCGTAAATTCATTATCGCCGAAGGTACTTCCCGCCAGCAGGTCAGCGCCATAGCCGAAAGCGTGGGCGACTACGTGCGTATAAACGCCGGCGAAAAACCATTCAACGCCGACGGCGCCGATGGCGACGAATGGATTGTCCTTGACTACGGCGACATGTGGGTACACATATTCACGCGCGAAGCCCGTCAGTATTACAAGCTCGAGGACCTTTGGAACGACGCCCGCATCACCGACGTGCCCGACCTTGACTGACCGCGACGGCCGATATATCGCAACAACGACTTAAAATCAAGTATTATGCCTCCCAAAAACACCCCGCCGGCGGGTCCGCCAAAGCCATTCAAAATGCGTTTCAGCATCTGGTGGATGTATGCCATTATATTCGCCGTTATTTTCGGTATCGTGTATCTCGACAGAAACGAAGTGACAAAAGAAGTCTCGTTCACCGAGTTCTGCTCTTTTGTCGAGCGAGACCACGGCATCACAAAAATAATAATCAACACCGACGGCAAAACCGCGCAGGGACTCCTTACCGATTCTCTCGCGCGCAAAGTTTTCAAAAACACAAACTTCTCCGAAAAAGGCTCGGTCGGGAACGCATACGTCATCGCCAACATCTCCTCGGCCGATGACCTCACGCGACGCATCGACCAATGGCGCAGCGACGGCGCTTTCACAGGCAGCGTCGACTACGAAAAATCAAGCCCGTACGGAAGCATACTGATCAACTTCCTGCCCTTCGCCCTCCTTATCGGATTCTGGATATGGATGATGCGCCGCATGAGCGGCGGGGCCGGTGGCCCCGGAGGCGGAGGCGTTTTCTCCGTCGGAAAATCAAAGGCCATGCTCTTCGACAAAGACAATGCCGACAAAGTCACCTTCAAGGACGTGGCAGGCTTGTCCGAGGCAAAAACCGAAATCGAAGAAATAGTGTCATTCCTCCGCAAACCCGACCGCTACACCGCTCTCGGCGGCAAAATCCCCAAGGGCGCACTCCTTGTAGGCCCTCCCGGAACAGGTAAGACCCTCCTCGCCAAGGCCGTGGCCGGCGAAGCCGACGTGCCGTTCTTCTCCATGAGCGGCTCCGATTTCGTCGAAATGTTTGTCGGAGTAGGTGCATCGCGTGTGCGCGACCTCTTCCGTCAGGCCAAGGAAAAAGCCCCCTGCATTGTGTTTATTGACGAAATCGACGCCGTCGGACGCGCACGAGGCAGAAATGCCGGAATGGGCGGAAACGACGAACGCGAGAACACCCTTAACCAGCTCCTGACCGAGATGGACGGCTTCGGAAGCAACAGCGGCGTCATTATCCTTGCCGCGACCAACCGCGCCGACATCCTCGACAAGGCCCTCATGCGCGCCGGTCGATTCGACCGTCAGATTTACGTCGACCTCCCCGACCTCCCCGACCGCGTCGAGATATTCAAGGTCCACTTGCGCAAGGTAAAGACAGCCCCCGACCTCGACGTCGAGCTCCTTGCCCGCCAGACTCCCGGGTTCTCGGGTGCGGATATAGCGAACGTCTGCAACGAAGCGGCCCTCATCGCCGCCCGCCACGACAAGGACTTTGTGTCGAAAGAGGACTTCTCGGCCGCTGTCGACCGCATTATCGGCGGACTTGAAAAACGCTCGAAAATCACGACTGATGCCGAGAAAAAGGCTATTGCCGTCCATGAAGCCGGACACGCCACCGTGTCGTGGCATCTTCAATATGCCAACCCCCTCGTAAAGGTGACCATCGTTCCGCGCGGGAAGGCCCTCGGTGCGGCATGGTATCTCCCCGAAGAGCGGCAGATTACCCCCTCGCAGGTGCTCCTCGACGAAATCTGCGCGACACTCGGCGGGCGTGCCGCCGAAGAACTCTTCCTCGGACGCATTTCCACCGGCGCCGCAAACGACCTCGAGCGCGTCACCAAACAGGCATACGCCATGGTCGTTTATTACGGCATGAGTGACCGCATGCCCAACCTCTGCTACTACGATTCAACCGGGCAGGACATGGGCTTCAGCAAGCCTTACAGCAACGAGCGCGCAAAGGTAATCGACGAGGAGGTGTCGCGTATAATCAGCGAGCAATACGAGCGCGCCAAAGACCTTCTGCGCAAGCATGCCGAAGGTCATGGCCGCCTCGCCGACACGCTCATCACCCGTGAGGTCATTTACACCGACGACGTAAAAGAAATATTCGGTCCCCGTCCGTGGACGTCGCGCACCGACGAACTCTTCGGGAAAAAGGACGGCGACCCCGCCTCGGAGGCCACGGCCACCGGTCCGACGCCGCCCCCGATTGATGTCGAAGCAACGGAAGTCGACGAAAAACACGACTCCGACAGCAACTGAAAACCAATCCGCCCTCCCCGCGTATAACGAGGAGGGCGGATTGATTATGGCAGGGAGAAAAGTTGATTGCCGCGGAGGCTACACGGGGTCGACGTCGTAGTAGACTGTCAGGGCGCGCGTTGTGGGCGCGGCGCTCAGCCGCACGTAGCTCTCGCGCAGGATTTCCTTGACCTTCGTCATTGAGGCGTCGGCCTCGATTTTAAGCATTATTTTTCGGATGTAAAGATTTTGTATGCGGCTTACGGGGGGCTCTTGAACCGCGCTCACGCGCTTGCCGAGAATGCTGCGGAGCTCGGCGCCGAATGCTTCCGCGCACCGCGTGGCCGTCGATGCGTCGCGGTGCTTTACGTAGATATTGATGATGCGCGCGAACGGGGGGTAGTTGAACGCACGGCGCTCTTCAAGTTCGGTCTTATAAAAGCCCTCATAATCGTGGGTCGAAGCAAAGCGCAGCACGGGGTGGTCGGGCGTATAGGTCTGTACGATGACGCGCCCGCGCTCGCCGTCGCCGCGTCGGCCGGAGCGCCCGCCTACCTGTTCGAGCATGTTGAAGGCGCGTTCGGCCGAGCGGAAGTCCGGGAAATTGACGAGTGCGTCGGCATTGAGCACGCCCACAAGCTCTACGTGGCCGAAGTCAAGGCCCTTGGTTACCATCTGCGTGCCGACGAGAATGTCGGCCTTGTGTTCCGAAAAATCGTCGATGATTTTTGAATGTGCGTCCTTGTTGCGTGTCGTGTCAAGGTCCATGCGGACAACACGTGCCTCGCCGAAGACGGCGCCGAGGTCGTCCTCAAGGCGCTCGGTGCCGAATCCGGCGATTTCGATAGTCGGTTCCCCGCAGTTTGGGCATACCTTCGGCACCGGATAGACCGCTCCGCAGTAATGACACGATAGCGTGTTGAGCCGCCGGTGATAGGTCAGGGAAACATCGCAGAAATCGCATTTAGGGATAAACTGACACATTCTGCATCTTGCCATGGGCGCATAGCCGCGGCGGTTGTGGAAGAGGATTGCCTGTTTGCCGCGCTTCCGCACCGTGTGGTCGGCGGCCTCAAGGAGCGTGTCCGAGAAAATCTCCTGATGCATGCGCCCGAGTTTGCGCTCGGTGCGGAGATCGACGATTTCTATCTCCGGCAGCTCCGCGCCTTCATAACGCTCGCTCAGACTGACGAGTCCGAATTTGCCGGTCTGCGCCTTGTAGTAGGTCTCTATGGTAGGCGTGGCCGAGCCGTAGACGGTCTTGGCCCCATGCATGGAGGCAAGCACGGTGGCGGCGTCGCGGCCATTATAGCGGGGCGCGGGGTCGTGCTGTTTGTACGAAGGCTCATGCTCTTCGTCCACAATCACGAGTCCGAGCTTGGCAAAGGGCAGAAATACGGCCGACCTCGCGCCGATGATGACGAGCGGTTCGGACGAGGCAAGAAGCCTGCGCCATATCTCGACGCGTTCGTTGTCGGAAAATTTTGAATGGTAGATTACCACCTTGTCGCCGAAAACGCGTTGCAGGCGTTTGGTCAGCTGGGTCGTAAGTGCAATTTC
The DNA here is from genome assembly GCA_910584905.1 of uncultured Muribaculaceae bacterium. GTDB lineage: Bacteria > Bacteroidota > Bacteroidia > Bacteroidales > Muribaculaceae > CAG-873. The sequence continues at coordinate 19,583 of CAJUCQ010000023.1, read as the reverse complement.
CGGCACGAGAAACAAGGCCTGATTGCCCTGTCGGAGAACGTAGTCGATGAGGTGGAGGTAAATCTCGGTCTTTCCCGAGCCGGTCACGCCGTGGAGGAGCGTCACGTTGTGGTCGATAAACGACCGGTGTATCTCGCGCAAAGCCTTTTCCTGCGCTTCGGACAGCCGGGGCAAATCACCCCCCGACGGACCGTCGTAGCTGAAGCGCGAAATCTCTTTGTCGTAGATTTCGCAAAACCCTTTGTCGACGAGGGATTTCACGTGGACGCGAGTCACATCGGCTCGTGCGCCGAGCTCTTCAAGGCTCACTTCGCGCATGGGCATTCCTGCCGGCTGGTTGAAGCCGCTCAGGCCTATGAGATTCAAGAGAGCCACTTCTTGCCTCGGCGAGCGCTTCACCGCCGCAAACGCCTCGGCGAGCGCTTCATGGTCTCCGCGCCGAAGCGTAAGCCGCACGTAGGGCTTCCTGACGGCGCGATAGCGTTCGCGCAGACGTTCGCTGACACTCAGCACCCCCGACGCCACAAGCCGGGCCACAACGTTTCCGGCGCTCTTCCCCGCAGGGAGAGCGCACTCCTTGGCTATGGCCGACGTCGGCTGTTTGCCTTTCGCTCTCAGGAACGATGTCACGGCCATTCCGGCCTCGTCGAGCGCGCCGAGCGAATCTGCGTCAAGGTCGGGGGTTATTTCCACAACGGTCTCGCTCTCCACCTTAAGGCCCGCAGGCACGGCCGCCTTGTAGACTTCGCCGCGCGAGCAGAGGTAGTAATTCGAAATCCATTCCCAGAAGCGAAGCTGGGGGTGGCGGATTATCGGGGCCGGGTCGAGAACGCTGATTATCTCTTTGGCCTTAATGCCCTGCGGACGCACGGCGTCCGTGGACTCGACGATGCCCGTGTAGAAGTGTCTCGCGCCGAAGGGCACAAGCACACGCGAGCCGATGCGTATGTCGGCGGCCGGAATGCTTTCAGGGACGGCGTAGGTGAAGCTCCCTTGTACGGGAACGGGAAGAAGGACGTTAACGTAGGCCATTTTCCGCATTCAATGTGGAGTCGATGACGGCGTAAGCGCCGCGTGCGTAGGCATTTGCACACGAATCAAGCCCGCTCTCCCGCAACTCTGTCTCGCGGGCGCGGATGGCAAAGACGCCTTTCTCGCGGTCCATCGAGCCTGAGGGATGAGCCATTACTTCGGACGCATCCCGGCGCCCTGCCTCGGCGGCCGCCTTCATGGCCGGGCCGGAATTGTCGGCGGATGTCCCGCACGATACGGCGCACGCTGCCGAGAGGAGGAAGATTGTATGGATGGTGTGTTTCATCTTACCCGCAAAATTACGAAAAATCTTCACACAAAAGGTATGTCGTCTCCGTAAATTGAATACTTCAGCGCGTCGAGCATGCCGTTGATTTCCTCGTCGGTGATGCCGTAGACGGATTTGAGTGTGCGGCGATGGTTGTTTACGTGTGCTTCAAGCTTTTCGATTTCTTCATAGGGTTTTGCCGTGCGCAGGCTGCGGCTATAAGCGCTGAAGGCTTTGTCAGGCTCGCGGCTTGCGAGGTGCGATGTCCCCGTCAGGCGCAGGATTGCGGCTTCGTCGGCCTTGCCCGTGGCGCAGTTCTCAAACAGTTCGGCTACGGCGAGCGGGTTTCCGTCGAGGAGATGGATTTCGCCCTGCATCAGCCTTATGGCGGAAGCTTCGTCGGCGTCGGGGTGGAGATAGAGTGCTTTGCTGAGGATATTGAGGGCTTCGTCGTTGCGGCCTGCCTCGCTGAGGCGATTGGCATAAACTCTCATGGCAAGGATACTCGTGATGTTTTCCTCGCCTATGCCGTCGAAGAGCTTCAGCACCTCTTGTCCGCGGCCGTTTTTCGCCAGCAGCTCCGCCAGTTTGAGAGTGATATCCTCACGAGAGGGTGCAAGTTCGTGCGCGCGGTAGAGCCATTCGATGGCTTCCGAGCGGTATTCGGCGCTGTCGGCAGCGTCGGATGCGTGGAGCAGGGTCTCGGCGTCCTCAGGCATCCGTGCCGACGCCACTCCGAGATAGAACGGGAACGCAAACGGCCTGATTCCCGATTTGTAAAGCCGCTCGGCAATGCCGAGGGTGGAAGCGTAGTCAGTGTAAAGTCCGGCTATGACCGCCGACGAGTTGAAGCCGTAAGTCGGTGCGAATGGATTGTACACCTCGCCTTTGCGACGAAATAGATGATAGAAACGATATGCGTTCTTCATGTAGTTGGCAATGGCGTTTGCCGTCCGTGAGGCAGCGTCTTCGTCGGCCCGGGGCATCTGGTCGGCAATCATTCCGTATTGATCCACCATCATGCGCAGGCTTTGTGCGCGCATGCTCTGCGGGGCTGCGGCCACGGCCATGAGAATGGCATATTTGTCGCTGTCGCACATGAATCCCAGCCTGTCGAACATTTCGCCGAGAGCCGCGCCTTCGCCGTCGAAGATTTCTGCGAACTCGCTCCGGGTCGTGTCGAAAGGCAGCCACCAGTTGGCGATGTCGCTGAAAAAATTCTGATGGTGCATCGGTTTGAGAAAACTGAAAAACACGTCATCGCCTTCTTCCGCGAGGTCGTTGATGTTCTGCATGGAGCGGCGGGCGTTTTCGTCGGCCATTCCGGGGAGTCCGCTCCCGCCGAGAAGCTCTTGAATCTCCTCAGGGCTTTTTGTCGAGAAATCAATGTTGCCGAGGCGGCGCATCATTTCCGCGCCCAAGCTGTTGATGCGGGGCAGAATTTCGTTCTCGACGCGTCGCGCAATAGCCGCGGCGCCGAGCTGGCGCGAGTATTCGTACACGACCGTGCGCATATCTTCGGCGAATTCAGGGTCTGACTGAATCCGGCGGCGTATGCCTGCGATTGCCGGGCTGTCGTTGAGCGAGGCGAATCGGTAGCATCCCCAGAACAGCCCGGTAAGCGCCGCAGCCCTGAGGCGAACGTTCGCCAGACGCGAGGCCTCCTCAAGCAGGCGGAAGCGCCGCGGGTCGTATCTTTCAAGAAGCCCGAGGGTGACGGCGCTGAGCCATGCTTCGCGGTCGGCCTGCGGAATGTCGTCCTCGCTAATGAGGTTAAGGATTGCGTCGCAGGAATCTTCGTCGAGCGGGTATTCGACCCATATTCTGTGGAATATGTCGCGGCTCAGGCGTTCGAGGGGGGCGCGGCGCCCGGAGTCGAGCAAGGCCCCGGGGTCGGAGAGTACGGCGGCGTGCTCCGTCAGAAAGTCCACGGCGAGAGTTGGCACTGATTCGCCTTCGCGCAGGGAGGCATAGCGGACGTAGGAGGCGTAGAGCGTGTCGCTGTCGGCGAGCGTGGCTCTGCGGTAGGCGCGCTCGCCGAGAATGAGCGCTGACTCAAGCATGGCGGCTGTCTCGCGGGCTTGGTCGGGGTCAGGCATGCCTTGCGCCATGCTCCGCAGCATGTAGTAGTAGCGGCGGTCGAGAGCATGGGCTTCGGCTGTGATGTCGGGGAGATTCTGCTCTTTGGCAAAGGCCATTATGCGGGCGAGAGCCGTGCGCAGGCGGCGTCCGTCTATGTCCTGATGTATGAGGTTTATGAATTTTTTGAGTCGTTCGTTCATGAAGAGGGGATTTATTTTCTCATCTACCTCGCAAAAGTTATGCCAATTCTTCGTCGTCTTTTGCGCGCAGATTGGAATATACGGCATTGCTGAGTGTTTTAACGCTTTTGGCGTCAAGATGTTCGCGCGGAACGACAAGGGCTTGCGCCGAGGCGAGGCTCGTGCGCACGATGTAGTTGCTCCCGATTGTATCGAATCCCGAAATTTCAGACAAATCAATCGTCATGCTCTCTACGGGGTTTTCGTCCTTTTCGTCGAAGCCGAAAAAGTGGATTTCAAGTCGGGAGTCGGTGACGTCCCAGCGCTGGGGGCGCAGTCGCAGTCGCATGTCGGTGCGGGAGGTGAGCCGAAGCCACAACAGGAGCACGCCCATAGGCGCGACAATGAACAGCACCATCATTCCTGCCAGCAACAGGCGCGCGTCATAGACGCCTCCGACAACCGAGGCTATGACGATTGCGGCGCCCACGGGGATACATACGCGTCCGACGGATGACAATTCGGAGCGCGCGTAAATGCCGGATTCGGGTTTGAAAACGGGTGTCAATTTATTTTGGAATAACGAGCATCGGCAGGTCCGTATGGAATAGGATACGGTTGGCGATGCCGGGCTTGAACAGGCGCGAGAATGCGTTGCGGTGGCGGTTGGGGACAACGAGAAGGGCGCATTTGTGCTTTTCGGCGAGTTTCTCGAAGTCATCTTCCGATGCCTTGGGGAGCATGGCCGTCTCGAAACTGAAGCGAGAGAAGTTGTTGTCGCAGTAAGTTTTGAGGCGCTTGAGCCCGGCTTTTACGGCTGTTTCGCCCAGGCCGCGCCGCCGCGACATGTACGACAGCGTCACCGACGCATGTATGTCGGGATACAGCCTGTAAAGCGTATCAAGGGCTATGATATCGTTTTGGTCGAGATTTCCGAGAAAGAGGATATTGTCAGGGCGGAGCAGGGTGTCCTTTTCCGTCGGGTCGGGGACGGTGAGCACCGTGAACCGTCCTTCGTCGAGCACCTCGCCGGTGACGGAGCCGATAAGCTCGCGCGATTTTTGTTCCGAGCCTCGGGTGCCCATGACGATTAGTGGCGGCTTCTCGTTTTTGGCGTATTCGATGATGGCGTCTTCGGGCACACCTTCGACGACGATGCTTTCAAGCTTTACCTTGCTTATCAGCCCGTCGGCGATGCCGCGGTGGACGCGTTCGAGGAAGTTGTGCATCAGCCGGCGCCCGGCTTCTTCCATAGCTTCGCGTGCGCCGGACTCTCCGAGCTCGTAGCTGATGTTGTCTGAAAACTGGAGGTTCCCCGCAATGTATGGGTCGAGATAGCTGTAGAGGAGTTTTACGGGGGTTTCAAGGCGCGCGGCTATGCCTGCGGCGACGGTTACGGCCTTGAACGAGTGCTCGCTGAAATCGACGGGCACGAGGATGCTGTTGCCCGGAGCCGGGGTGCTTTCGTCGCCTTCGATGATGCGGAGGGCGAGGGGCAACTGTTCCTCGGGGATGCGCACGCGCACGCCGGAAGTGAATTCCGGCGAATCGTGGAGCACGTTGGTCAGCTCTACGGGGATGCCGTGGCTTTCGAGGGTGGCACGGAGCGAGAGCGCGCGTTCGTAGGTGTGTATCGCTATCGTTATCATCGCAGGGAGGGAGGAGGCGGGAGCAGGGCGGCGGGTGAATGTAACGGGGTGAATATAAAATGTTCGGGAGCCCGGACCTTACGGCGCGGGCTCCCGAACACATTCCTTTATTCAGCGGCTTCCTGAGCCTGAAGGATTTCTACGGCCATGTCGTAGATGGTCGAGTCATCCAGCACAACGATGCCGCCGTCGGGTCCCGGTTCGATATGGAGACCTGCGTTCTTGCCATTGTCGTAGTTGCAGCCGCCAAAGTAGTTGCGAACGGTCTGTACGGTCGTGTTGAGACGGTCGGCAATCTGATGCATCGAGCCGTCGGGGAGACGGTCTTTGAGTCGACGAAGCTCGTTGAAGGTGATGGTTTTGGTCATAGCTTATCGAGGGATTAATAGGGTTAGTGAATAGGGAATGTTTTTATGGTGCTAAAATTACTGTCAATTTTTCAATTAAACAAGAATTTCATCAAAAAAGATTATATGTTTTAAAGCATATTGCGGACAGTTGTCATATTCTTTCTACGTCGACAGCTTTCAGCCAAGCCTTTGTGCTGTTGTTTATCTTGACGTTATACCATTTCGGCGACGTAGGGTCGTCGGGCGTGGATAGCGAATCGATGATTTCTACTTTTGTTCCTTCGTGGATGGCTACGAGGCGGTCCGACGCCGTGTTGCCGGGGCGGGGGGTGGAGCTGAGGTAGGTTGTCGGCACAATCACCACGGCTTCTTCGTGCGACTGCGCGTGGCCGGCCGACGATAGCGCCGTGACAAGCGAGTAGACGAAGAGCACACACAGGGCGATGCCTCCAAAGAATCCGCATTTGCGCAGACCTACGCTTTGGGCGAATATATAGAGCGCAATGGCTCCGAGGAGCACGGCGAAAAGGACCATTGCCGTCCATGCCCATGCGTTGGCGCTCATTGAATTGCGTATCGTCTTCTGCAGGTTGCTAAGAAAAGCGGAGTCGTCTTCGGGGCGGTCTTCGATGCGGCTGTTGACAAAGCCGAGGTTTGTCCGGGCGTCTTCGTGGGTGGGTTGCAGGCGCAGTGCGCGTTCGTAGGCCACGACGGCCTTGCCCGTCCGTCCGGTGCGGTAGTATGCGTTCCCGAGGTTATAATAGGTGTCGGCGTCGGGGCCTTCTTCGCTTATTGATTGCTCGTAGGCTTCCGCCGCATTCCTGAATTCCTCTTTGTTGTAGAGCGAATCGCCGGCTACTGCGGGAGATGCCACGGCCGCCGCCGCCACGCCGAGCGCGAGGATGAAAGATACTGCTGGTCTTTTCATTTTTCAATGTTTCTGATTGCCTCGACGGCTTTGTTGTACGTTGCTGACATTTCCGTGTCGGTGTTCATGGGGGTGAAGCGGGCCATCTCGCAGGTGTCGAGCACTTCGATGACATCGGCTATCGTTGCGTCGTTGACGCCGCGCGCCCCGAGGCGTTCGGTGATGTTTTCGCGCACGAGCTGCGACGGCGGTATCGACAGTTTGTCGCCGATGTAGCCTCGGAGGGCGAGAGCGAGAGAGGCGTAGAAGCGGTCGCTTTCGCGGACCTGCATGTATTTGCGGGCTTCTTTAAGGCGGCGTCCGGCCACGCGTCCGGCGCGGGCGAGTCGGCGTCCGGCGACGTCGGCGTTGAGTCTGATGTTGCGGCGGTAGACGAACACCACTCCTACCAGCCCGAGGGCGAATACAAGGAACACAATCCAATACCACGGTTGCGTGGCGATATACGACGGCGCGGCTTTGCGGCCTCCCTTGAGCTGATGGATGTGAAGGATGTCGTTGATATGGGTGTTGAGTGTCTTCTGCTCGGATGCGGCTGACGACGTCCCTGCGCCTTTGGCGACCTTGAACGGAATCGCCGGAATATCGACAGTCTCATATTTATGCTTCTCGGGATCGAAATATACAAAGGGCACACCGTCGATGGTGAAGGCCCCTTGTTCCTGCGGGACGATGGTGAACACCGTCGAGCAGCTTCCTGTCATGTTGGCTCCGGCGACGCGGGCGTCGATTTCGTTTTTGGGGGTGTAGACGTCCACCCCTGCCGGGAATTCGATGGAGGGGCTGTTGAGGAATTTGATGTTGCCCGTACCCGTCACGGTATAGGTGTACGTAGCGGCTTCGTTGGTTTTGAGGAGTTCGGGTTCGAGGCGGGCCGACGCCGTGAATTTGCCGACAGCGCCGTTGAACGCGGCGGGACGAGGCTCGGGGAGCGCTTCGACCGTAAGCGACGCGGCGTTGGACGACGTCGTCAGCGTGCGTTCGACGGGGCGCGATGTGCGGAAGAAGCCCATGTTCACGCTTTCGTATTGCACTATCGTGACGTCGTATTTACCCGAGTTGACCGAGAGCTTGCCCGCTTTCTGAGGATAGAGCAGCAGGCGCTTGAGCACAGCCGTGTGGTAGTTCTGACCGTTGAAATGTTCGAGATTCATTTCCAGCGTCACGGGCAGTTCTTCGCAGAGGAAGCCTTCGAAGGCCGGCTGGGTCGTGACCATGAACGACGAGATGTCGTATTTGGTGTAGACCTTGATCGTGGCGACCACCGGCTCTTGCTCATAGACTTTCGACTTCGAGAAGCTTACGCGCACGAGCAGGTCGTCCTTGTCCACGCGGCCCGGAGTCTGGGTGGTGTAGTCATCGGCCTGAACGTGGCTCGGCCCGCTTTGTGAGCCGTGTGCGGTGCTTTTGTCGGCCGGAAGGATGTTGAAGCTTGCCGCGCGCGAGTGCAGGGTCTTGCCTCCGCTGCTGATGCTCACCTCGGGGACGTTTACTTCGCCCGGTTCTTCGGCCCGGTAGACGAATGTATAGTCGATGGAGTAGGTCGACGACATGCGGCCGTTGACAATCTGTGTCGATTGCATCGTCGACGTCGACGGGCCGTAGAGCAGACGGCAGTGGGGGAGCTGCGGAGCGGCCGGTGCATTGGCCTCGCCGTCGGTGAGGCGGAAGGTGAGATTGAAGTTGCGGCCCTCCACCACGGCCCGCGGAGGCACGAGGGAGAACTGCGCCTGTTGCGCCGTCGCAACCGCGCTTCCGGCTATGGCCAGAAGTATCAGGATGAAATATAGTCTGAAACGCGTCATGAATCTGTGTTTTGTGTTTGTTTTTACCACGGCTTGTCGGTCTGCGGGCGTCCGGCCGGTTCAGCTTCCTGACGCTGTACTTTCTTGCGCGTGGCATTTTCCTTGTTCTGCATCGATTGCAGAATTTGCTGAGCTGAACCTGTCATCTGCTGCTGTTCTTGCTGCTGCTGTTCTTGCTCTTGCTGCTGTTGTTGTTGCTCTTGTTGCTGCTGTTGGTCCTGCTTGTCGTCTTTATTGTCTTTGTTGTCTTGATTTTGTTCCTGTTCCTGCTTTTTGAGCTGTGCAAGACGCAGGTTTTGCCGCGCGGCTTGGTCGTCGGGGCGTATTCTGAGCGACTGTTTGTAGCGTTTGATGGCTTCGTCGTAGTTCTCGTCGTTGAAGGCGATGTTGCCGAGATTGTAGAATGCCCGCTGTGCGATTTCCATATCTTCTTCGGCTATAGCAGCCGCGGCCGCGGCATTGAACAGCTCTGTTGCCGCCACGCGTGGGTCGTTTTGGGTGCCTTTGTTGTCTTCCGAGAAGAGATGGCTCAGCGCGAGGGCCTTGTTGTAGGCGGCGCGCACGCTCCGCGGATTTGCCGCGAGGGCGTTTTCGTATGATTCGAGCGCGGCGTGCCAGTTGGAATCGGCGTAGGCCTTGTTGCCTTCGCGAATATAGTTGCGCTCGGCTTTTATTGACGTGTCGGTGGCTTCGGCGGAGGCCGTGAACGCGCCGCCAAGCATCAGGATGATTATAGCCGCCGTCGTTTTTTTGTTCTTGCCGTTGCCGCGCGTGAAGAAGTTTACGCCGCGAAGCCAGCTGATTTTGCGGTCTACCATAAATCCGTCGATTATCAGGAGAATGAAAGCAATCCAAGCGAAGGTCGGGAACTGTTCGGCGGCGGCCGAGTAGCTTACCGAGCGGAATTCCGATTTCGAGAGCGTGTCGAGCTGTTCGGTGAGTTGGTCGAGGGCGTTGGAGGCGGCGCCGTTGACGTAGATGCCGTCGCCGGCGTCGGCGATTTCGCGCCCCATCTGTTCGTTGACGGCCGTGATTACGGTCTGCCCCTGCATGTCGGTCATATATTGGCCGGCTTTGCCGCCCGGCAGGGGGATAGGTGCGCCCTTGGCGCTTCCGAGGCCGATGACGTCTACCTGTATGCCGTTTTCAGCCGCTATGCGTGCCGTCTCGACAGCCGCGCCTTCGTGGTCTTCGGCGTCGGTGATGAGGATGATGGCTTTATGCACGTCTTTTGCGGGCGAGAAACCGTTCATAGACATTTTTATTGCCGACGCAAGCGACGTGCCCTGATTGTTTATCATCCCCGGCACGAGTTCGTTGAGATACATCTTTGCGCTGAAGAAGTCCATCGTAAGTGGCAGTTGCATCTTCGATTCTCCGGCGAAGACCACAAGCCCCACCTTGTCGTTGTCGAGGCGGTTGAGCAGCTTCTCCAGCAAAAGGCGTGCGCGGTCGATGCGTGAAATTCCGTCGGGGGCGTCGTTCGACGATGCGAGCATCGAGTTCGAGACGTCGAATGCAATCATCACTTCGATGCCGGCTGAGGTCGTTTCCTGCTCCTTGCTGCCGGCGCGCGGGCGGGCAACAATTATCACGAGCGCCGTCAGAGCCAAGAGCTGAAGCACGAGTTTGACGGTGGGCGTGTAGCGCGAGGCGTCAGGCATGAGGCTTTCGATTACCGACAGGCGCCCGAAGCGGCGCAGACGCGCCTTGCGGGAGACGCGGGCCCACCAGAACAGGAGCGCTACAACTACCGGAAGCCCCAGCAGATAAAGATATTGAGGGTATGCGAAGTCAAACATATTGTCGGAATAAGGGAGAAGTTTTGAAGGAGCTTAGGGGATTGTGCGCAGCACCGTGTAGCGGAGCACAAGCTCAAGCGTGAAGAGCGCCAGCGCCAGCCATGCCCAAAGCATGTAGTTGTCCTCCGTATGCGAGAAGTGGCGCACGTCCATGTGGGTCTTTTCGAGAGCGTCGATTTCCTGAAACACCTCTTCGAGCACGCGGTTGCCCGTGGCGCGGAAGTATTTTCCGCCGGTGCTCTCGGCTATGGTGCGCAGCGTGGCTTCATCGATTACCACGGGCTGCGGCGTGAATTCGATGGTGCCGCTCATGGTGCGCGTGGGGTAGGGGGCCGAGCCGTTTGTGCCGATTCCGATGGTGTATATTTTCACGCCGAGTTCCTTGGCCACTTCCGAGGCCGTCACCGGCGCCACGACGCCCGTGTTGTTCGAGCCGTCGGTCAGGAGGATTATGCTTTTGCTCTTTGCCTTGCCCTCTTTAAGGCGGTTGAGGGCCGTGGCTATGCCGTCGCCGATGGCCGTGCCGTCTTCAAGCATATTCATGTTGAGATTCTGGAGGTAGCTGATGAGCTGGGTGCGGTCGATTGTCATAGGCACCCCCGTGAGGCTCTCGCCTGCAAAGATGACGATGCCGATGTTGTCGCTCTCGCGGCCGGCGATGAAGCGCGTGGCTACTTCCTTGGCGGCTCCGAAGCGGTCGGGCTTGAAGTCGCGGGCGAGCATACTCGTCGACACGTCGAGCGCGAGCACGATGTCGGTGCCCTGCGTCGACGATGTCCGCCAAGAGTCTTTGATTTGCGGGCGCGCAAGCACCACGATGAGACACGCGAGCGCGCCGAGCCGCAGGGCTATGAGCAGGTAGCGGAGATATTCTTTCCACGAGCGCGGAAGCCCCGCAAAAGGCGAGGTTGTGCTCATTGACATGGTCGCCTGTGAGTTGCGCAACTTCCAAATGTACCATCCCGCGAGCGGGACGAGCAGGAGCAACAGCCAAAGGATATGTGGATGGGCGAATTGCATGGGGCTTACTTTTGTTTTTGGGGTTCGGTCTTTGTTGATGCGGAGTCTCCGCCCTCCTGAGCCTCAGGCACGGGAGCAGGTTTGGTGTTCTCGACGAAATCCACGGCGCGGCGGAATGCGCGGGTGTTGTCGTCGGGCAGCGGACGCACCTTGGCGAACTTCACAAAGTCAGCGATTTCAAGCACGGGCTTCATCTCTTCGGCATTCATGCGCGTCTCGGCGTTGGAGCGCAGGGCACGCACAATCTGGGGCGAGGTCATCTCCATGGCGTTGATGCCGAAGCGCCCTTCGAGATACTGGCGCAGAATGTCGACGAGTTCCGTGTAGTAGGCTTTCTCGTGGCCGCTTTCCGCAAGTTTCTGTTCGGCGAGGGCGTTCAGACGCGAAATAGCAAGCTCGTAGGGAGGCACGGGCTTGCGTCGACGCTCCGTCACGGTGACGGTGCGGCGTCGGAGGTAGAAGACCACTGCCGCGGCGAGGGCGGCGAGGGCGAGGATGAGAAGCACCCAAGGCGTCCACGACGGGACGTAGTCGTACCACCTCGTCCGAGGTTCGGCCACGGCCGCAAGCGGGTTGATGGTCTCAAGAGAATCGACGTCGACCGGAAGCACCTTCAGCGTGACGATGCCCGAGAAGGCCGTGTCCGGCGAGTTGCCGGCTACGGCGCCGAAAGGCGGCAGAGTCACCATCCCGGGGTCGAAGGGCTGCACCGTCAGGTCGTAGTCGTAGACCTGACGTCCGGGGGTGTCGCGCAGGGTGTCGGCGGAGACGCTGATGATGTCGACTCCGCCATATTCCGTGCCGGCTTCGGGCATGGCCGCGGGGCGCACGTCGGCGAGGCCCTCAGGCGCTGTCACGCGAACGCGCACGTGGACTTGGTCGGCCATCTCGACGACGGTCGTGTCGGCCTGCGCCGTCACGCTCATACCCGTCGGAGCGCCGGCGGCCGCCGTGGCGCCTGCAATGGCAAATATCGTAAATATTCCTTTCAGATTCATGTGTCTGGAGGCCGGAGCCTTGATCTTGAGGTTTGTGTGTTATCGCGGTGGAGGGGGCTGATAGCGGGGCTCACATCGTGGCGCGGGTCTTGAAGAGGGCCATCAGCGCCCGCACGTAGTCTTCGTCCGTAGCCACTGACGCGTAGTCGACTCTCGCGCTGCGAAGCGCGGTGCTCATGGCCTGCTGGCGCTCGTACCACCACTTGTTATAGGTCTTTCGCACGCGCGACGACGACGTGTCGACCCAACGCGTGGCGCCTGTTTCGAGGTCGCGTACGCGCATGAAGCCCACGTCGGGCAGCGTCGCGTCGCGTTTGTCGTAGACCTGAATGCCGATGAGGTCGTGGCGCGACGACGCCACGGTCACAGGCTTTGAATAGTCCGCGGAACAAATAAAATCGGAAATAAGAAACATCGTGCAACGGCGCTTGAGGGCGTCCGTAGCGTAGCGCACGGCTTGAGCGATGTCAGTCCCTTTGTTCTCGGGTGTGAAGTCCAGAAGCTCGCGTATCAGGAAGAGAATGTGTTTGCGGCCTTTTTTCGGCGTGATGAATTTCTCCACCTTGTCCGAGAAGAAGAGCGCTCCCACCTTGTCGTTGTTCTGGATTGCCGAGAAGGCGATTGTCGCGGCTATTTCGGCAATCATCTGACGTTTCTCGGGACCTTCGGCGCCGAAAGCCCGGCTGCCCGATACGTCGATGAGAAGCATCACGGTCAGCTCGCGTTCTTCCTCATAGACTTTGACGTAAGGCTTGTTGTGGCGCGCCGTTACGTTCCAGTCTATGTCGCGGATGTCGTCGCCGTACTGATATTCCCGCACCTCCGCGAAACTCATGCCGCGCCCTTTGAAGGCCGAATGATATTCGCCGGCGAAGATGTTCTGCGAGAGTCCGCGGGTCTTGATTTCGATTTTGCGGACCTTTTTGATGAGGTCGTTGGAATCCATCTTGTTTTGTAAAATGGCCGCCGGTCAAAGCGGCTGCTTTTGTGGGGTCAGGGCACTTGGACTTTGTCGAGAATGTCCGTGATAATCATGTCGGTGGTCACGTTGTTGGCCTCGGCTTCATAGGTCAGGCCGATACGGTGGCGCATCACGTCGTGGCATACGGCGATGACGTCCTCCGGCACAACGTAGCCGCGCTGGTGGATGAAAGCGTAGGCGCGGGCGGCGCGGGCAAGCGAAATCGACGCGCGCGGCGAGGCCCCGAAGCTGATGTAGGGTTCGATTTCGTTGAGGCCGTACTCCTTGGGCGTGCGCGTGGCGTAGACGATGTCGACGATGTAGCGTTCGATTTTCTCGTCAAGATAGATGCGGTCGACTATACCCTGCGCCTCGATTACTTCTTCGGGCTTGATTACGGGGTGTACCGTAGTTTTGCGATTTGAGATATTCTGGCGGATGATGGTCATCTCCTCGCTCTTGCTCGGGTAGCCTATGACCACTTTCATGAGGAAACGGTCGACCTGCGCTTCGGGTAGGGAATAGGTGCCTTCCTGCTCTACGGGGTTTTGTGTCGCCATCACAAGGAAGGGTTCGTCGAGGGGGAAGGTGTTGTCGCCGATAGTCACCTGTCGCTCCTGCATCGCTTCAAGAAGCGAGCTCTGCACCTTGGCGGGGGCACGGTTGATTTCGTCGGCGAGGATGAAATTGGCGAATATCGGACCTTTCTTTACTTGGAAGGTCTCGTTTTTAACGCTGTAAACCATCGTGCCGATGACGTCGGCAGGGAGAAGGTCGGGTGTAAACTGGATGCGGCTGTATTTTGCATCAATCAGCTGCGAAAGGGTCTTTATGGCGAGGGTCTTGGCGAGGCCGGGCACGCCTTCGAGAAGCACATGGCCGTTGGCGAGCATGGCGATGAGGAGTGATTCTACAAGGTGTTTCTGCCCTACGATGGTCTGGTCCATGCCGTGTGTTATCAGGCGGATAAAGTCGCTCTTGCCTGCTACCAAGTCGTTGAGTTCGCGAATGTTTACGTTGTCGCTCATATTAATTCGTTATAAGGAATTGTTTTTTCGATTTTAAAGGTTTGCAGCCTTGTTGCGCTTCGGGCATACTAAGACCAACACAAAATTACTATTATAACAACGAATTCAAGAAATTAGAGTGTTAAAATTAACTATTAATGCTTTAACGTGTTAAAATCTTAAGTTTTTTTGTGATATTGTCCCGCTTGCACTCTTGTTGTCGGGTCGTCCGTGCCGACCGCAGGGTGTCGTCGGGCGGGTTTTAACATTCGGAGTATCGGTTGTCGCTGTAAAAAAAACGTCTCGGGTTTGCCAGTTTCAAAAAAAGACACTAATTTTGTAGTGATGAATCAAATCGTCCGGCATATTGAATATCTTTTGCGCTCCGGTGATGGCTGTGTTGTCATCCCCGGGGTTGGCGCCGTGTTGTCGCGCCGCGTTTCCGCGTGCTTCGATGCGTCGACCGGGCGCTTTATGCCCCCGGCGGTAGAGTATTCGTTCAATGGCGCTTTGTCGCGGTCCGACGGCGCTCTTGCTTCGTCGGTAGCCCGTTCGCGCGGCATTGCCTATGAGCAGGCTGCCCGCATCGTCGATGAGGCGGCGTCGGATATGCGTCGTGCCCTCCGCGAGGGCTCGTCGGTGATGCTCGGGCGCATCGGTTCGCTTGCGCGGACCGACGGTCGCGTGGTGTTCACGCCCGTCGGCCGGAGGCAGGCCGCATCGTCGGCGCAGTGGTTCGAGCCCTTGGCCGTGAGGCCGCTTGTAGCCGCGCAGTCCGAGGCCGCCGTTCTCCCCGATGATGAATCCCGCGTGATAGCCTCAGCCGTTGCCCGCGCATGGCGCAGGGGAGCGGTGAGAGCCGCCCGCGTCGCCGCATCCGTGGCTCTTGTGCTTGCGCTCGGTTTTGCGGTGGCCATGACCCTCGGGCGCACGGCTCCCGATGCTCAGAGGGCCTCGATAGGCTTTGAATTCGCCGCTCCGGCAAAGGAGCGTCCGGCCCTTATCCCGCGCCCCGGCACGTCGTCGTCGCCCTTGGTCCTTGTGTTGCGCAACCACGACGACGCCGCTACGGTTGTTGACACCCTTGCGCTTGCCGCAGCGCGTAGCCGCAAGCCCGAAGGCCGCTCGCTTGCTTCCGCAAAAGCCTCTCTCGCCGCCCCCGCGGTGGCCGTAAGCGCGGAAAGCGACGCCGACCGCTACTGCTACGTCATTGCCTCGCTCAGCACGCGCGCCGAAGCCGAGCGCTACGTTGCCGCCCGTGCGGCCGACGGCGTCGACCTCCGCATTCTCGATAACGCAGGACGTTTTCGCGTCTACGCCGCATCCGGAAGCTCGTCGGCTTCGCTCCGGCGCATAGTCGCCGAGGCCGGCTTGGACAGCCGTTATCCCGGCGCGTGGATCTGTCGGCGCTGACCTCAGGCCCGCATCAGCCATATCGCTCGAATCCCGGCCCCCTCAACTTTTTCGGGGGCTTTGTCGTATAATATAGAAACTGAGAACCCACACAAACAACCTCAATATCATAATGGAAACCGTACACGAATTATTCCTGCGCCGACACAGCATCCGCCGCTATACGGCCGAGCCGGTGAGCCCCGAAGACGTCCGTACAATCCTTGAGGCCGGTCTGCTGGCCCCGTCGTCAAAAAGCGCACGCCCTTGGCAGTTCGTCCTTGTCGAGGACAAGAAGATGCTTGAGCATCTTGCCGACTGCAAGCCCAACTACGCTCAGTCAATCAAAAACGCTCCTCTCGCCATCGTCGTGTGTTCCGACCCGGCGAAAAGCGATTGTTTCGTCGAAGACGCCGCTGTGGCCGCCACGATGATGCATATTCAGGCCACGGCCCTCGGTCTCGGCTCTTGCTGGGTAGAGGTGCGCCATCGTTACAGCGCCGACGGCGAGCCCGCCGAGGTAATGATTCAGGAAGCGCTCGGCATCCCCGCCGACCTCCCCGTGATGTGCGTCCTCACCGTCGGGCATCCCGACGAGGAGCGTCGCCCCGTCGACCCCTCAAAGCTTCTTTGGGAGAAAGTGCATATAGGCACCTTCCGTAACGACGAATGAAAATAGCCGTTGCAGGCAGCGGCAACGTTGCCACCCATCTTGCCTGCGGCCTTGCCACCGCAGGCCATGAGATTGCAGGCGTGTTCAGCCGCACTCCGGCCAATGCGTCGGCCCTTGCGGCCAAGGTGCGCTCGCGGGCGTTTGCCTCTCCGGAAGAGATTGCCGCGGTCAATCCCGACGTCGTGCTGTTGAGTCTTGCCGATTCATGCGCCCGCGAGGTCGTCGACGCCCTTCCGCCCGTGCCCGGCGCCGTGGTGCTCCACACTTCAGGCACTCTGCCGCAGGAGATTCTCCTCCCGCTGAGCGCCGATGCGGGCATTCTGTATCCGCTTCAGACCTTTTCCAAAGACGTGGCTGTCGACTTGACCTCAGTGCCATTCTTTGTCGAAGGTGCGACGGCGCGAGCCGCCGCCGTGGCCCGAACGCTCGCCGAGAGTCTCTCCCGCGAGGTGCATTATGCCGACGCCGAAAAGCGCAAGACCCTGCATATCGCAGGCGTGCTCGGATGCAATTTCCCCAATTATTTGTGGGATTGTTGCAGGCGTCTCCTCGACGAAGCAGGCTATCCGCTCGGCGTCATCGAACCCCTTGTCCGCGCCACTGTCGACAAAGCTTTCGCCGTGGGTCCGCATGCCGCCCAGACAGGCCCGGCGCGCCGCCGCGACACTGACGTAATCGCTGCGCACGTCAAGGCTCTCCCGGCCCCGCTTGCCGAGATATATCAGAAGATATCCGACGAAATAATTAAATCGCATTATGAGCAGAATAGCATATGACCTGAGCCGCATCAAGGCCGTTGTGTTCGACATCGACGGAGTGCTTTCTCCGGCTACTGTGCCCCTCGGCGAGGACGGCATTCCCAAGCGCATGGCAAATCTGCGCGACGGATATGCGATGGTGCGTGCAACGCGCACTCAGACCCTCAGCCTGTGTATCATATCCGGCGCCGACGCCAGCGGCCTGCGCGAGCGCTTTGCCATGATAGGCATCAACGACATCTATCTTGCCGCAGGCGACAAACTCGCTATATTTGAGCGCTGGATGGACGCCCGCGGGCTTTCGCCTGACGAGGTGGCCTATGTCGGCGACGACATCCCCGACCTGCCGTGTATGCGCGCGGCGGGCCTCCCCGTGGCTCCTGCCGATGCTGCATCCGAGTGTCGGCAAGTCGCGCGTTTTGTTACTAAAGCCGCAGGCGGCTACGGCGTGGCCCGCGAATTGCTTGAAGAAATCCTTAAAGTCAAAGGCGTCTGGCCCGTCGACGGTGACCTTGCAAATGGAAGATAAGAAATCAATGCCTCTGCCCTTCGGCCTGCGCCCCGTGCTGGCCTCAAATTCGCCTCGCAGGCGCGAACTTCTCGCCATGATGGTGCCCGCATTCCGTTGCGCAACGCCCCCGGATGTCTACGAGAGCTATCCCTCATCGCTCGCTCACCGCGAGGTCCCGGCCTACCTCTCGCGCATTAAATCCGAGGCCTGCGACTTCGCGGCTCTCGCCCCCGGCGAAGTCCTCGTCACGGCCGACACCGTCGTGCTCTGCGACGGCCTTATCCTCGGCAAGCCCCGGAGCCGCGACGAAGCCGTGGAAATGCTCGGGCGCCTTTCCGGGCGCGCCCATGAGGTGGTTACGGGAGTGACGCTTTGCGATTTTCGCGGTCGCCGCCACACCTTCTCGGATTCGACAATAGTGCATTTTGCCGACATACGCTCGGAGGATATCGCCTTGTATGTCGACACATTCGCCCCCTACGACAAGGCCGGCGCATACGGCATTCAGGAATGGATAGGCGCCGTGGGTATCAAGGGTATCGAAGGTTGTTTCTACAATGTGATGGGCCTGCCGACAAGCGCTCTCTACCGCGAATTGGAGAAATTCGCCGCCCTTTGCGCCGGGTGATATTCCGGCGCATTCCGTTGTCGGGCGACGCGGGTCAATCGCACCACACGCCTCCGTGGAGGCGCTTTCGCGTTTCAGGCAAGAGGCTCCATAGGATTGCCGATGCCGTGGGTGCTTCGGAGAAGCCGAGGTCGCAGCCGCATGACGCCTCGCGCCTGCCGAAAAAGACCTTATACGCCTCGCCGCCTGACGGAAGCCTTATTCCGAAACTTACGATAGCCTGAACCTCGCCGCGCCAGTTATGGCGCAGATGCTCCAGCGAGCGCTCTACGGCTTCGCTGTCCGCGGGGTCGACGGGGTGGTGTTGCGCGCCGGAGGCTTGAGCCACGCGCGCTCCGTGGCTGCGGTCCGGCCCGGTAAAGGCCACCCGGCAACCTGCGTTCACGAGAGCCTTGATTATCTCCTCGGACGCTTCAGTGCACAGCACCATCACCCGCAGTCCGGGCGGGAAGGGCATAAACGACGCGCACCCTCCGGCGTGGCCCGAGGGTGTGAGTCGACGGCGCGCCGGAGCGTTGAGCACGCCCCGGCGGTATTCGTCCATTTTGTTTTCCAGATAATTGTCGGCCATACGCGGAGCTTCAGTAGATTCCGAAATTGAGAGTGGTGTAATATCTCGTATAGCCGTCGACACCGATTCCGCTTGAATAATTCAGGCGGATATACTGTCCTTCAGGACCCCACCAAGCGGCGCTCATGCCGGAGGTGCTGTACGGCATCCCGTAGTTTGCGCACAAGGTGTTGTAGACGCTGTTGTAGAGCGCATGGTCGGGGTAGCTGTTGTAGCTTACGAATTCCGAGCCTGAGAGGCGTCCCGAGCCGGTATAGCAAAGCGTTGCCTCGGGCCAATATATGCCGAGCATGGGCACGTTGCGGAGATACACGGTGTTGTTGTGGCTTGACACTACGTTGTAGCCTGAAGACATGAGCGCATTTAGCGTGAGAGCAAGGCTTGTGCCGAAGCGCACGCCCAAAACGGTCGAGAACCTCGGCCATGCGGCGTATGGGCGATAGGATGGAGGCGGGGGCGCGGGGCGCCAGTGAGTCCATCCGCCGGGCATGTGCGGGCGGTGCGGGGCGTGCCCGTGGGGCGGTTGCGGAGGCCGGTGATTATGTCCGGGGCGGTTGTCGGGCCTTTGGTTGTTGCCGTGCCCGGGACGGTTGTCGGGCCTTTGGCTGTTGCCGTGTCCGGGGCGGTTGTCGGGCCTTTGGCTGTTGCCGTTGCCGGGACGTCCCGGCTTGTTGTTGCCGCTGTTATGGTTGTTGCCGGGGCGCTGTTGAGGTTTGGGTTGCTCTTGGCGGTTGCCGTTGTTGTATTCCTTGCGGCCGCGTTCGGCGGCCACGGCTTCACTGCCGATAAGGGCGAAGCTGATGCTTGCTGCGATAATGATGCGGGCAATCGTTTTCATGACCTGTGTGTGTTCAATGGTTCGGTAAAAACTACCGAAGTGATTGAAAATTAAGTTAATATATTAATATTTCAGATACAAATGAATCGCCAAAGCGTTCATTATAAAAACATTAGACTATGAACGTATTG